>CAYRAI010000001.1:0-130198 GCA_964422205.1 uncultured Synergistaceae bacterium
GAGTATGGAGGATTGGGCGAAGCGTCTGGACGGTTTTTTGGAATTTAATGGAAATCTATCTTGAAACTTGCTCAGACAGTGATATGTATTTTTATGAAAAACTTGGATTCGAGGCAGTTGCAAAAAGTTCTTATGGGAAATGGCCAATACCTATTATTGCAATGGCAAGAAAACCTATTGAAGCCATTGTAATCTAAATAGCTGAGTGTGTCGGAGAACAATGAACCGAGAGAGTTGGACCTGCGGACAAAAAGTTGGACTCCGAATAGGAGTTGATGGTTTATGTATACGGCAAAGCAAATAAGTGAGGTCTTAGAGACCTTTGATCGCATAGGCTCCATCACCACAGTAATAAGACAACTGGGGTATCCTTCACTGAGAAAGCGGCATGTCTCGCTTCGCAGTCAGTCGCTTTGCGGTGGTTGCTTCGCGTAAAACATGGTGAAGTGCTCACTTCGCATCGTGTGAAATGATTGCGGAGCAGTGCAAATTATAAAACGGGGGATTTATTATTACGGCTGTGATGATAAAATAATGAAGTCAGATTTTGTTATCTTGAGTGGGGGAATGAAGCTGATGGAAGATTTTAACATGCCGGAAACGAAGGATAAGGCTCTTCGATATGACGCTCTGGCAAAACATATTGAGCGTATGACTGCGCGGGAAACAAATATGACGGCAAATATGGCGAATGCTGCAGCTCTGCTGAAACAGGCGTTTGGATTTTTCTGGTGCGGTTTTTATCTTAAGGATGGGGACGAGCTGGTTCTTGGGCCGTTTCAGGGCCCGGCGGCCTGTACACGGATAGGTTTCGGCAAAGGTGTCTGCGGTACTGCCTGGAAAGAGGGACGTACCATAGTTGTCCCAGACGTAGAAAAGTTCCCCGGACACATCGCCTGCAGTTCGCAGTCACGGTCTGAGATCGTTGTTCCTATTTACTGTAACGGAGAGTTTTTTGCCTTGCTGGATATCGACAGTGACCGACTCGGCGAATTCGATGAAAGTGATGCCGCAGGTCTGGAACTGTTTGCAGAGAAACTGGCAAAGAGCAAATATAACGCCTAGCCACATAATATCTGCATATATTTGCTGTACTAATTTAATACAATAAATTTAAAGAAAGATAATACACAAACTCATAAAGGGAAGGAACAATAATAATGAAAAAAATAATAATTCTACTTGCAATCACGCTTCTGGCCACAACAGCATGTGCTACATCTGCAGCCATGCTTGAACTTCACGACAATGCAATCTACCGTCTCTACTGCGGCGCAGGAAATGGGCCTTCTGCTGTCTCCAAAGAAGATATGGCAAAATTCGCGGACGAAGTAATTACGCCGCTGTTTCAGAGGGGATTTAGCATTGAGTATGGCGTGAAGGGACAATGGAAAATTCCTGCGGGTAAAATTATCAAAGAAGATAACTACATAGTTAACATCGTAGTCCAAGATTCACCTGAGATTCAAAACTCCGTCAAAAAGATAGGAGAGGAATATGTTAAACGCTTCCAAAAATCCGGAGCCAGCCTCTTTATGACACAAATGCCTCTTACTGACAGCTTTCAATTCTATACGAAGTAAAGTGGTACAACGTCTGTGGCACCCAATAGTCTAACGGCTCATACAAGCGGTAGAGCGGAGAAAAGTACAATACGACAGGCTATGCCAGGAAGTTCATGGCTTCTGCTGCAGTTTCAGTAGCGCAGCCAACTATGTAAAGTCAGAGCAAGTGAATCTTGACATTGACATATCATTTCACAGTTGCATGATAAACCGCGCCACTGGCTTATGTTTGTTTGAAAAGTGCTCTCTGCGCCGCGGCAGAGGCAAGAGAGAAGCATATTACAAAGTATGAATATGAGGTAAGCATTATAATGATAAAGAAGATATTAATAATAACCGGCAGTGCCCGCAAAGGCGGAAACAGCGACTTAATGGCTGATTCTTTTATGGAAGAGGCTGTAAAAAATGGACATCAAGTGACGAAATGGAATGTGGGCTCAAAACATTTGTCAGGATGTATTGACTGTAAGGGCTGTTTCAAAAGAGGGGTGCCTTGCAGCATAGACAATGATTTCAACGCACTGGCAAAATTATTGGAGCAAGCTGATGTTCTTGTCCTTGCTACTCCCTTGTACTGGTACAATTTCCCGTCTCAATTAAAGGCCGCAATAGACAAAATTTATGCCTATCATATTGGGAAAAGAAATTTGTCTATAAAGGAGAGCTGCCTGCTTGCTTGCGGTGAGGACGAAGGTGAAAGCTCGTTTGACGGACTGGTTTCCACATATCGCCATATAGCTGATTTCGAAGGGTGGAAGATCAGAGGCATAATTATTGTCCCAGGTGTGGCTGACAAAGGCGCTATAAAGCAAACAGATGGATTGAAGCGCTGCGCAGAGCTTGGAAGAGAAATATGAGAAGAGTAAACGTATTTTTGTAAACTGCAAATATTCAAAATTGCAAAGAAAATTCCACAACTTCAACAAAGGAGCATTTGCAGCGGCTTTAGGTTTTAGTCCTGTACTTCACAGTGACAGAGGCTGCCGATATCGCTGGCCGGATTGGATAGAACGTACAAATAGGAGAACACTAATACGTTCTGTCCTGTCCAATTTTGGGGCCGCTCCCCTGACCCAGTTTAATACCCGCAGCATGAGCCGCCCGCGTATAAATTCATGTATAATACAGTGAAATCTTTGCTGTTCACGAGTTGGGGATGGGAAACGAATGCTGAAGGATAAAACGATAGCCGGGCTCAACCTTTCCGCGTTTCTTATGATGATTGGTGTAGGGATGATTGTCTCGCTCTTTCCCCAGCGCATTCTTGAGCTTGAGGGCAGCGGAGAGAAGGTCGGCTATGTGGCATCCGCTTTTGCTGTGGCGTATATCGCGTTTCAGGTTCCAGTCGGCTCTTTGGCAGACAGATTCGGCTTCAAGCGGTTCATTGCCCTGGGGTATCTGCTCTGCTGTGCCGCCGGCCTCTGTTTCCGATTCTCCTCAAGTTCCTCAATGATTTTTATAGGACGCTTCATTCAGGGAGCCGGAGAAGTCCCAGTGTGGGCTCTCGCCCCGGCTCTGCTTTCGATTAAATACGCATCCTCCAAAGGCTCTTCAATAGGGCTCTTCAATGCCGTCTGCTACATCGGACTCACGATCGGGCCGATTCTCGGTGTCTGCCTGTCAAAGGTCTGCGGCGAGCAGGAAATATTTCTTATCTATTTCGCGCTGTGCCTTTGCGGGGCTGTCCTGACGCTCTGGCTCGTCGAGGATATCCGCCCAAACGGCCACTCCGACAAGGTGGATTTTTCTCAGGTAACGGCCATGACAAAGGACGGTCTAGCTCTGCTGACGCTGCTAGGCATCACACTTTACGGCGCGGGCTACAGTGTGCTCGTCACGACGCTGCCCGTCTATCTGATGCAGCAAAAGGGTTTTGACCACGTTTACAGCGGAGTGTTCTTCTCGCTCTTCTACATCGCGATCAGCGTCTCCCAGCTTGTGACCGGGCGGCTTTCCGACAAATCAGGGCCCAACCGCTATATGGTGCTGGGGCTTCTGGCCTCCTCCTTCGGTTTTGCCGCCGCGCCGTACCTCTCATCGCGCCCCGCGCTGCTTGCCGTGCTGACCGTAACAAGCACCGGGCTCGGCGTTTTTTATCTTGCTTCGATGATTTTTTTGAACGAAACGGTGGACGAACGTTTCAAAGGAACTGTCTCAGGCGCATACTACTTGTTCTTCGGGCTTGGCCTGTGCTTCGGCGCTCCGATTTTCTCCGCTGCCGCAAAATTCGCGGGAAACGTTACCGCGCTCCTCTGTTTCGCGGCCTCGTTCATAGCCCTTGCCGTAATAATGGCTGCCCGCTTCTTTAGGTCATAGTCTCATTTACTGGAAGAGTAACTCAAGAAGTTGCGGCGACATCTGTGGTGTGTATAGCTGCTGTGTCTGAGGCGGCGCAAAAGCTGATTGCGTGTTTTGCGGCATTTCAAAACCAACAGGTGTGACTTCTTTTAATTTTTCAATTTGATCTTTCAGAACAGGGGCCGTAAAAATATCCATCAAAGCAAGAGCTATGCCTTTTTGTCCAAGCCACGAAGTTAGTTGTACGGCTTTTACGGAGTCCCCTCCGAGAAGAAAGAAGTTGGAGCCCTCGTTTACATCAACGTTTGCAAAAATTTCTTTCCATGCTCTCAATAGGGTTACCTTGAATTTTTCGTTTAAAATTGCCATAACTTAACCTCCTCTTCACGTTTTTTGAGACAAAATTTTAATTAAATATCAGAATATATTGGAAAGAAAAATGTAATATCTATACAGGCGGCAATACATCGAAACCCATCCGAAGATACACACCTTAGTAGGACAGCAATGACTACTTAGTCTGATTCTGGTAAATTGTTAGTGATTAACAAGGGTTTCAGTATATAGCATTGATTTTGTCGTCAGCATTTTGCTTAAGTGATATAATTATGAGGATAAAAGCAATGTTTTGTGTTACTGCATAAAGGAGTGTTGAAATGAAATATAATATTGCTTACTGCGGACTGGATTGTACAAAATGTGATGCATACATTGCAACTCTTAGCAATGACAATGTTTTGCGCAAAAAGACCGCCAAACTTTGGAGCGAGATGAACAACGCGCCAATTACAGCAGAAATGATAAACTGCATGGGATGCCGTGAAAACGGTATAAAAACTCCATACTGTGAAAGTATGTGTCAGATACGGCAGTGTGCTCTCCAAAAGAAGATCAATACATGTGCGGAGTGTTCTCTGATTGAGATGTGCGAAACAGTCAAACCTGTGCTTGCCAATAGTGCCGAAGCTCAAGAAAATATCAAAATGCTAAAGCAAAAATCAGAACAACTTTTTCAATAGGCTATGCAGATAGTGATTCAATCAAGGAGACTCTATATGTAGCGGAATCTGTATACGTGAAACTATGCACCTCAAGTAGGCGACGACATCCAAGGTATCATGTGGATGACCGGAAATATTATAGAATATTTAAACCGGCTGAATGCTTAAATAATAGGGTACTTTGAGCACGTCCCAATGTCATTTCTTCCTGTCGCGTTTGCAAGTTTTTAGCATTTGCCGAATGCAGGCAAGATTGCTATAAAGCTTGTGATAGCAGGGGATAGTGCCTTATCCATTTATGTAATAGGTGTACCGAATTTATGAATTTCCCGTGCCGTTGATTTTGTTTTGCACGAGTGAGGTCCTTCCGCCGGTACAGGTAACATCTCGGTATTTGTGTGATACTCCCGTTCCGTCGGGATTGAGAGTGTTAAATTAGCTTTTACCTGAGCCCATTTCAATGTTTTATATCTTACTTATTTGTGTAATTGTTATGACTACATCTTTTGGGTAACGAATAGTATATATAAAGATAACACATTGTTATCGCAAATACAAGAGGAAAAAGCGGCGGCAGAGGCAATTGTTAATTGAAAAACTAAATCCGACACCATACTCTGTGTTGCCTCGGAATAACTCTTACAAGAGACACTTATCGTCTGCCCGTAAAGCATTTCGGACTGACGGAAAAGGACAAAGTCAGATGCTAAATCTCTGTTTTGCGCCGTTACGGAAGAAGTGTTGACCTTAGTTATGTCCTGTGATGGTCGCTGTAAAAGTAAACGTCAACACCAAGGTCAAAACAAAGGTCAACACTCCTCCACCGGCTTTACCGGAGTTAAGCGACACGCACAAAACGGAAAGCATAGTTTTGGCTCCCTGCTTATCAGGGAGGGAGCCATTTAAAAACACACTACAAAATTAATGTTTAGAATTTTTTTCTTGAGACTATAAGTACACCAACCGCTATAAGCACGATGGCGGCAAAGCCCGCATTACAGCCGCCGCTTTTGTTCTCCGTCTCGTGCTTTCTCCCTGCCTCTATTGCAGCGGCAACGTCAATCTGACCGTACTTTGTATAGCCGTCACGGCAAATCGGCGTTGCCGTGCTCGTAAGCAGTGCTTTGATTTCTGCGGCCGTTTTTTCAGGGTACACTGCGGCAAGCAGAGCCGCGGCACCCGCCGCATGAGGCGCTGCCATCGATGTGCCGCTGGCATATTTGTAGCCGCTCGGGTCATATAAAAAAGGCGGTGCCATCTGCAACGAAAGCAGCAGCTCTGATATAACAAACTGCACCTTTGCGGCTAATTCATCATCTGACGGCGGAGCTGTCATGAATAAGGGCGGAACTGCCGTGATTACAAAGTGCACTTTCAATGGCAATTCTGCATTGTCCAGCGGCGGTGCAATTTACGGCAGCGCAAGCAGCATGCTCCTTTATGGCTGTGATTTTGTCAAAAACAGCGGAAAAAACGGCGGAGCAATCTACCCTGACGGCGGAACACTGACTCTTAATAAGTGTAATTTTCAACAAAACAGCGCAATAGCGGGCGGCGGTGCAATGCGCGGCAAGTCTGCCACACAAGATATCACGGAGTGTATTTTCAGCGGGAACACTGCACGTGCAGTAAGTACTAATGCTTCTTGGAGCGGCGCCCTCTATAACGAGGGGTGTACGCAAAATCTTACAAAGTGCCTTTTTGTCGGGAACATGGCGCTCGCCGAAGAGGAGATGAGTGCTCTGGGCGGAGCTGTTTACAACCTTGAGAGTACACAAACTGTGACAAACTGCACTTTCAGCGGCAATACCGGGGCTGATTTCGGAGGAGCCGTCTACAACCACAGATCCAAGCAAAATGTCGTCAACAGCACATTTTGCTCAAACAGGGCGAAATACTATGGTGCGGCGATGTACAATGACAGAACGACCCCAATTGTAGTTAACTCGATATTTTGGAATAACGAAACAAAAGACACGGAAGTCAGCAAGTGTATTATTCCGGCTACGACCCTCACAATGCAAAATTGCGTGGCGGACTACGATTACGGCGGAAAAAACAACATAGTGAAAAATCCGGAGCTCATAGCCCTCGATAAAAACCTGCAGCCGACAAGCGTTTCCGCCGACATCTACATCTACCGACCGGCAGACAACAGCCCCGCTCGCGCAGCCGGCCACTCTGTCGGCACACACACAATAGCAGCAGAAAAAATTACGGTTCCGTCATACGACCAGACCGGCAGAATGCGCCCTTCAGAAGGATATATCGACATTGGCTCTTACCAGTCGGAAAAAACAGAATCAACAGGCGGCTGCAGCAGCGGCATACCTGCGATACCGGCGCTGGTAATATTGACAGCCCTTTTTATATCAAGGAAGAAATAAATCACAAATGTCAAACGCTTTGATAAATCAGGAGCAAGCCTCTTTATGACGGAAATGCCTCTTACCGACAGCTTCCTGTTCTACACAAAATGCCCCATAACAGTATAGCCGATTCAAGCAATATCATCAGGCAGACAGCCGGCGTGCAATAACTTCAATGAGCCTGTCTGCCTTGTTTCGTGTGCACAGATGTAAATACTTTCCCATTCAAAAGCTTTGAGCTAAAATAATTGGCAACGAAAGTACCCTATAGGTGGGAAAATAATGAAAACAACGACTTTTACGGCAACACATATACACGATAACGATACATTATTTTTAGGCAACGCAAAAGGCAAACATGACTCCTTTGTCGCTGTCACTGAGATGTTGTGTAATGAATTTCCAGAAACTCCGCTTGTTGTATTTGATTACGGCGGCAGCCTTTACGAAAAGTATGCTGGTTATGCGCTGCTTGCCGATTTTGCAAGCGAAGGCTCTGTAATTCCGGACTTACTGGAACCGTTTTTGTTTAATGACAGAATCGGCAGCAGCAGCGAAAATATTGCCTACACCCTGCGCCAGGCTGTCTATCAGGAGATTCGTTCTCGTGATGCAAACGACAAATTCTTTGATGATCTGGGTAAAGTGCTGACAGACAGGATGTTTATCTACATGCTGGAGACAGAAAAGAATGTTTTGCGTAATTTGCTTTCTGCAGCGGATGAAAGTGATATTACAAAGATTACGCGGCGGCTTAACCTTTTCAAAATTTTTTGCCGTCAGCATCGCTATATTGAAACATTGATGACGAAAACAATCGGCGGAGAGAGCGATTTACTGCCTACTAAATACCGTTTACTTGAAGAAATGAAAAAAAAGTCCTTTCTTACGCGTGAACACGCGCTTGCGAAATACATTTTCGACCACGAATTACGCTTCCAGAAAAACGGTGACAGGGAAGCGCCCGTACCTTTTGCCGACTTGCTCTATACAAAATCTGACAACACGAATACACAGCGTTGTATCAAAATGCAGGCGGACGCAAGCACGCTTGATTTTAGGGCACTTCTGACGATGCTGAGCCGCAATGAGCCGCTTTATCGTGAACTGCCGCCGCTTAAACTGCATCAATGGATTACAGGCGAAAAAATTATACCTCTTTATGTCTGCTCCTCCGGCAATGCACAAGCCGATTGCGGGATTGCGCCTCTTCTCATCTCGGCTGTCGGTGCATCCGTGCAAAGCGCAAAACGCGAAGCAATTATTATAATTCCGGAACTGGATAAATGGGGATTGCTCAATCACCTGGATAAACTGCGTCAGCAGTGGCCGCATCTCCATTTTGCTTTTGCTTATGACAACTTTTCACGTCTTGCTCTTGAGTCTCGTGCAGGAGAGGAGCATCTTTTGGAAACGCTCTTTTCCGCAAGCACGCAGCGCTTGTGGCATTCAACGGAAGAAGAGCGTCTTGCCAAGGCCTTTGCCTCATACGTCTCCGATGCCGATGTTATCTACCGTCCGCAGGATTTGAATGACGAACTGCGTATGATTGAAAAAGACGGCTCGGTGCGCTATACGGAACTGACAGCAAAAGAAGAAAGTATAGCGCATAAAAAACGAAACCGACTGCGCCGTCTCGGCAGTAAGAGCAAATTATGGCTGACGGAAGGTCTTGCAAAGCCGGAAAAATTGACACTGGCATCGCTGCTTGAGGAGGGAGAGAGCCTATGAACAGATCACGCAAACTGCCGCCGCTTTGTGCCAAATATGGGCGTGTGCTTGATGGCAGGACCAAAGGCATAGAACAAATTCTTGAAGATTTGCGTGCGCTTGACCGCATTGCCATAGCCCTTGCTTCCGAGGAGCAGAATAATGTCGCTCTTACAGGCCCCGCCGGCTGCGGTAAAACAACAACTGTGCAAAAACTAGCGGAAATGATCGGCGAAGGACGCTATCCTCGCCTTGCCGGGCGCAAAGTTTGTGAGCTGAATATCGATATCATCAATCAGGATAAGGGTAAACGCGATTTACTCTTTAAGCACATTCTCGACGAAGCCGAGTATTACGGCATCATCATTTATATTGATGAAGCGCATCGTCTGAGCGAAAATTTAGGCCCGACAAACCTCCTCAACACTCTCAAACCATATATCACAAGCGGCGGCATCAGCATGTTGATTTCAACTACATCAGAAGAATTCAAACGCTATATCGCGCAGGACAGAGCTATGGAACGCCGCTTTCAAGCTGTTGAGCTGCGTGAACCGCCGCAGGATCGCGTAGCTGCTATCCTCGAAAAAGTAGCCGCTGTACGCTATCCTCTGACACAAATTCCAGGGGCGGCGATTAATGAAATTGTCCGTCTGGCGGCCCTCTGCTCGCCGCAGCGTTCAGAACCTGCCCGTTCGCTGGAATTGCTTCACTACACAGTCTCTGCCGTACAGCTCAATTTGCCTCGGCAGGAGTACGCAGAAAAAATAACGGCGGCTGATGCAAGACGTGCGGCATCACTTAAGGCGGATGGTCTGCCGGAGGGAGACGACATCAATGCTTAAAGCAACCGTGCATATTTATGAACGCTACAATCTGGATGACAGAGAAACAACGGCGGCAAACGCAAAAAAAACCCTTGAACAGCTGCACTGTGAATATCTTGAGGCGCTTTTTACCTCCGCATGCCGTCAGCGGCTCGACATTTGGGATTTTACTCAGAAATTTATGGAAAGCGACTTTTCGCTCTGCCTTGACAAGGCAGAGATGATGCTGTCTATTGCCAAAGACGAATTATTCGGTAAATTTATGATCTTCTGTACACAAAATAAAATCACACTTGAAAAAGTAACGAACGAAAAAGCAAACATGCAGCAATTCCGCACGCTTTCACCGGAGGGTAAATGGCTGGCAGCGCTATACAGCCGTTGGCATGCCACGACAGGAGAAGCAGGCTGTGAAATTGCAGAACGCGCTCATGCATCGCTATTAAAAAAAATCTGCAAAAAAGCACAAACACACAAAATAGATGACGTAGTGGCACTTTTACTGGAAAACTCTGCCATAGCGGCGCGAATTGAGAGCTATGATTACAGGGAGCTTCAAAAACTTACAAAGCAACAGCGGGATTGACTCCTTAGCCGGCAGAATAGGCGAAAGCAATCCCGCATTTTTACTATACTTTGAGTTCAAATAATCCGTGTTTGCTGCAATATGCGTAGATATACCCACAGCCTCTTATAAAAAAGTATCCTGATGCCTCTTGCTCGGGATACAGCCTTATTATCTCCGATCTGTCAGATGTAATATAGGCCAGAAAGCGTATTGAGTGGTTCTTTGTCATTGGGTGCTTTAGAGTCACGTAAAATTCATCCTCGATATGTTCAGCGATAATCATATGCTCATCGTCCCGAGGCTCGGCTGTCTCTGGTATAAGACGTATTCCGCAGCAGGAAACTACACACTCTCCAGCGCTCCAAATGATATTGCCGCACACGGGGCAAATATACAATTTACTGCGGAGCATATTTGCAGAACGGTTTACGTTGGAAATATGCTCTCCCGCAAGTAGCTCGGTTAATGACACTCCAAGCGAAGCAGCCAACGGCTCCAAAAGCGAGATGTCCGGCAGGCCTCGTCCTGTCTCCCATTTTGATATGGTTTTATCACTGACACATAATATGTCTGCAAGATCTTTTTGTGTGATACCCTTCTTTTCTCGCAATTGCCTGATAGTAATGCCTGTTACATAGTTATTCATGCTCTCACTCTCCATACTTTGTTTAGTACGATAAAAGCATAGACTGTATTGGAATGTTTTACTACCTGCGCTGCGTAGAGTGTTATAAAACATCCGAAATTGCGGAACAGATACTGGCTACTATGTCTACAGCTGTTTACTGTAAGCAAGATTAACTTGTGCCATAATAAACTTTAAAGTACACTTTTTCAATTAACTGATTACTATACTGTATCGGAGTGATAGCAATGAAGTTGGAAGGATTTGGAATCATGGTGAATGATATGGCTGTAATGGTTCGTTTTTACAGAGACGTTTTAGGATTTGAAATCAAAGAGGATGAGAACACTTCCAATGTTTACTTAGAAAAAGACGGAACTTTATTTTTGCTTTACAGGAAATCGGATTTTGAAAAAATGACCGACAGAAAATTTTCTTACGTGTCAGGGGTAAACGGTCATTATGAGATCGCATTGAGCGTCGCAGACTATGCGGAAGTAGATAAGAAATACCTAGAAATTACGGCATGCGGCGGGAAACCAATTATGGTTCCAACTACTGAGCCATGGGGGCAAAGAACGTGTTATATTGCAGATCCGGAGGGAAACTTGATAGAAATTGGCTCCTTCGCTAAGTGAGAGGAATATAAGCAATAAGGTATGAGTTTAAGTATGGGCAAGAGAGCTTTTAACCCGGATTCGGTAAAATATTTTGTCTAAGAAACACTGTGGCCGGGGCTATGCGTCCCAAGGAGCGTCAGGATGTTTGGATTATGCTTTTGGCCGTTTGAAGTCCGACAAAGTAATAGCAGAGATACGACCGATGAATAGAGCATCTATAAAAGTCGCGGAAAGAATCGAGATGAAAATCGAAGGCAGTTTTGATAAGGTATACAAAGACAAAGATATGCCCCATTTAATCTACAGCATAACAAAATCTGAATACTTATCCTTGCATAAAGAGAGGGAGCTCAATGTCCTATAATAAAAGTAATATGGTTTGCTACTGCGATGAAGTTACCGAGGACGATATAGCATCAGCCATAAAAAGGGGAGCTAAAAGCGTGAAAGAAGTAGTAGAGATGACCGGAGCAATGACACACTGCAACTGCGCCGAAAAAAATCCTAAAAAAACCTGATGCTACGCAGATATTGTTAACGTGTTTAACAATTACAGCAAGCTATAAACCGATATTGATACAACCATGCTATAATCTGAAAAGCCATACTTAAGTCTGGTAAGGGGAGTGCGCATAATGGAAAATCAAAACGCAGCGGTCAACACCGAGGAGAATATTCCGCCTAAAAAAAACAATACTCTATTTTTAATAGCCTTACTGATTATCATAGCAGGCGGGGCATATTGGTTCTGGAACTCAGAACAGCAGAAAAAAGCTGCGGCTCTAAAATCTACAGAAATGCCGCCTATGTCAGTCTCTGTTATGAAAGTAAAAAAGACTGATGTCCCAATAACATTTGAATATACCGGCAGAACAGCAGGCTACAAAGACGCTGAAATTCGAGCGCAAGTCAGCGGTGTTCTCATGTCTAAATCATACAAGGAAGGGCAGCGTGTCAGAGCGGGGCAGGTTCTTTTTAGGATAGACGCAGCACCTTACAGAGCCACACTCAGCAGAAACAATGCCAACCTTAAGCAGAGCGAGGTTCAGATGAATCTTGCAAAAATCGAGTATGACAGAGTCTCCTCTCTTTATAAGAAAAATGCCGTGAGTAAAGCCGAATTTGACAGTGCTGAAGCTCAGTACAATGCGGCAGCGGCAAACAGAGATGCCGCAAAAGCAGCGGTAAGACAGGCACAGATTGATTTAAACTGGACAACTGTCAGAGCGCCTATTTCCGGACTTAGCAGCAAAGAAGAGTTGTCAGTCGGAAACCTTATCTCTGTAGGGGAGATAATGACAAAAATAATTCAGCCCGATCCTCTTTATGTGGATTTTTCGATACCGGCAGATGAGCACAGAATCATAGAAAATTTTAAGAATACCGGAGCGATAGTTACCGATAAAAAAGGTATCTCCGTAAAAATAGCCCTTGCAGACGGAACATTCCACAATGTTGAGGGAAAGATAAATTTTCAAGATCAGTTCGTAGACCCTTCGACAGCAACAATAAAGACACGAGCTGTTTTTGACAATAAAAATAACTCTCTCTATCCTGGGCAGTTTGTAAGACTTTATCTTACAGGATATTCTGTTAAAAACGTTGCAGAAATACCATTGCGAGCCACCTTACAGACATCTAACGCAACCATTGTCTACGTGCTTGACAGCAAAAATATGCCGATGTCACGCGCAATAACTATTATCCAACAAGTTGATAACAACTGTTTGGTAGGCAAGGGACTTGAAAATGGCGATGTAATCATAACTGACGGGGTGGCAAAAGTAATGCCCGGCAAAGCAGTTAAAGTTATAGATGCACCAAAACCTGAGAGTACGTCTGAAGATAAGAGCGAAACTGCACATACAAGCAACGATGCAGAGAAGAACTGAGGCGCAATATGTTTTCGTCAATATTTATTAAAAGACCGATACTTGCCACAGTATGCTCTATCGTTATAATGCTGGCAGGTATAGTGTCTATAGCCACATTGCCGATAGCGCAGTTCCCTGAGCTGGTTCCGCCTCAGGTAACTGTATCAGCGCAGTATCCCGGTGCCACTCCCGAGGTTATTGCCCAAGTTGTTGCTGCCCCTCTTGAAAGCCAGATAAACGGCGTCGACAACATGATTTATATGAATTCCGTCAGCAACGGGCAGGGCAACATGACCCTCACCGTTACTTTCGAACTTGGCACAGACCCTGACCAGGCCACTATTAACGTAAACAACAGAGTTCAGATGGCAACTGCATCAATCCCCGAAGAAGTCCGTAAATACGGTATTATAGTGCAGAAGTCGTCACCTAATTTGCTTCTTATAGCAACACTTTTGGCACCGGATAAGCGTTACGACACGACATACATGAGCAACTACGCTCTCCTTAATATAGTTGATGACCTTAAAAGAATCCCTGGCGTAAGCGAAGCAACAATTTATACTGCCCAGGATTACGCAATGCGTATATGGCTGAAGCCTGACAAGCTGACTAAACTGGACTTGGCTCCGTCGGACGTTATTGCGGCGGTTAAAGATCAAAACAGCCAGTACGCGCTTGGCCGTTTCGGGGACTTTCCTACCAAGTCGGATCTTGAAAAAACTTATATCATGACCACAAAAGGACGCCTTACCACTCCGGAAGAATTTGAAGAAATCATCATCAAAGCCAATTCGGACGGCAGTAATGTATATCTTAGAGATGTGGCAAGGGTAGAGCTTGGAGCAAAGAGCTACAGCTTTATGGGACACCAGGGCACAGACCCCGCCGTACCTATAGGCATAACTCTCGCCCCTGGCGCCAACGCTATTAAGGTATGCGACGAAGTAAGAGCACAGTTTAAAGAAGCCAGCAATACGTTCCCGGATGGCATGACATACGACATACCATACGACACAACCACATTTGTCCGTGTCTCCATCGAAGAAGTCGTAAAGACACTTTTTGAAGCTGTGCTTCTGGTATTCCTTGTTGTCTTCCTCTTCCTGCAGAACTGGAGAGCG
This sequence comes from uncultured Synergistaceae bacterium, assembly GCA_964422205.1. GTDB lineage: Bacteria > Synergistota > Synergistia > Synergistales > Synergistaceae > CAZNYN01. Next base: position 14,582 of record CAYRAI010000001.1, read on the forward strand.
ACACTCATACCATGTCTTGCAGTTCCTGTCTCCATAATAGGTACATTCGCAGGGCTTAAGCTTTTCAATTTCTCCATCAACACACTGACACTTTTCGGTCTTGTGCTTGCAATCGGCATCGTTGTCGACGACGCTATAGTTGTCTTGGAAAATGTAGACAGACACATGGAAAAAGGACTATCCCCGAAGGAAGCGTCTTTCAAGGCTATGGAGGAAGTAACAGGTCCTGTTATTGCCATTGTTTTGGTACTTTCCTCTGTTTTTATTCCAATTGCATTTTTGGGAGGGCTCACGGGAGAACTTTACAAACAATTCGCCATTACAATAGCGACATCGGTTGTAATTTCGGGCTTCGTGGCTCTTACACTTACCCCTGCAATGTGCTCGCTAATTCTGAAACCACACAGCGAAAAAAGTAAATTTTTCCTGTTCAGATGGTTTAACTCATTCTTCGACTCTATGACAAACGCATATTCGGCGGGAGTACGCTTCTTCCTCAAACGTGCGTTTATTGTATGTATAATATTCCTGCTCTTCCTCGGAGCGACTGTCAAGATGGCTCTTATGATACCGAGTTCCCTTGTCCCGGATGAAGACCAGGGCGTTATCTTGGCATCAATGTCTCTTCCTGACGGTGCTTCATTAAATATGACGGAGAAGCTAACAAAAAAAGTATCCAATATAACCAAAGCCATGGATCAGATAAAGACATCGCTTGTCTTTACCGGATATAACATAATGGGTTCGGCAAACCAGTCTAACTATGGAGCCGCATTCATAACTCTTACCGACTGGGAAAAGAGAAACATACCCGGCAAAGACTCATTCTCTACAGCCAAAGAGCTTATGGGGCGCACTTGGGATATCCCCGACGGACAGGTTATAGTATTTAATCCGCCTGCAATCATAGGCATGAGTACAACCGGAGGAGTTGAAGCTTACCTTCAGAACAGGGGAAGCGACACGCCCGAAGAGATGGACAAGCGCATACAAAAATATATACAAGAGGCAGACAAGCGCCCTGAAATAGCCAGTATAAGCACAACATATTCGACAAAAGTTCCGCAGTTATACGCTCATCTCGACAGAGAACGTGCTAAGGCCTTGAATGTCGATTTAAATGACGTATTCTCAACTATGGGCAGTATTTTCAGAAACTATTACGTCAATGACTTTGACAAAATGGGACGCACATTCCAAGTCCTCATTGCCGCGGATTCAGAGTACAGAGACAGACCGGAGGATTTGCGCTACACATTCGTCCGTTCAAAGAGCGGAAGCATGATTCCTCTACAGTCTCTTATTGAGCTGCGCGAAATAACCGGGCCCGAAACAATGGAAAGATTCAACGCTTTCCCAGCAGCCAAAATTACGGGGACTCCTGCTTCAGGATACACTACGGGACAGACAATAAAAGCTATGGAAGATGCGGCAAAAGCATCTCTTACGGAAGACTATACTTTGGCGTGGACAGGTTCCGCATATCAGGAAAAACAGACAGGTTCCGCAACGGCAATTGCATTCGCCCTTGGAATATTAATGGTCTTCCTTATATTGGCTGCACAGTATGAGAAGTGGAGTCTTCCCTTTGCAGTAGTCCTAGCTGTTCCATTCGCACTCTTCGGAGCATTTCTGGCAATTATGATGAGAGGGCTTTCAAACGACCTTTACTTCCAGGTTGCCCTTGTCACTCTTATCGGACTTGCGGCAAAGAATGCAATCCTAATAGTTGAATTCGCAATTATGCAGCATGACAGCGGAATGACGTTAAAAGAAGCGGCGGCTTCGGCGGCTCACTTAAGGTTCAGACCCATATTGATGACATCCTTGGCGTTTATCCTAGGATGTATGCCTCTGGCACTAAGCGTCGGAGCGGGAGCGGCGAGCCGTCACTCCATAGGCACCGGAATTGTTGGAGGAATGCTTGCTGCAACTGCAATAGCGATATTCTTTGTTCCAAGCTTCTTCTCCATGATAATGGGACTTACATCAAAAAATAAAGAGGAGTCTCAGAACCCTCCTCTTTCAGAAGACGGCACAAAAGCGGAGGTGAGGTAGATGACTACAAGCGCGCTCCTTGCGGCATTGCTGGTTGGGTCATTTTTTCATGTTAATTTAGGACCGGAGATAAAACCTCCCGTATCTTATGATTTACCGCCTGCTTATATCGTGGAGGCATCAAAAGATACTCTGTCATCAGCCGTTATCTCCAAAGATCAATACATATTAAGCTCAACGCCGTGGTGGAAGGAATTCAACGAACCGGTTCTTGACAAGTGCATAGAAGAAGCTTTCAGGAGCAACAGAGATTTAGAGATGGCTCTTGCAAGAGTGCAGCAGGCACGTTCCGCTTTCAAGGAAACAAAAGCAAATCAGCGTCCGGAACTCGGCGCACAGCTTGATGTCACAAGGTCTAAAATCCTTGGTAATGCGGATGGAAATATCAATGAGACAAACGTCTTAACGGGACTTGGAGTTGTAAATTATGAAGCAGACCTCTGGGGAAAGCTGCAAAAGGGTACAAGAGCGGCAAAAGAAAACCTACTTGCTACCGAAGCAGCAAAAAACAGCGTAAGACTATCTTTGGCATCACAGGTAGCAAAAACATACTTTTCTCTTAGAGGAGCAGATAAACAGCTTCTTATAGCAAAAACAACATTGCAGTCTCAGCTAGCCACATTGGAGCTAATGCGCCTTCGCTATCAGCATGGCAAAGTCAGTGAGCTTGACTTGAGAAGAAGCGAAGCTCTTGCCGCATCATCCGCAGTTCAGACAAGAGAGCTTGAAATGACCGTAAGCCGTTACGAAAATGCCCTTCTGGTGCTTCTCGGAAGAGAACCAAAGGAATTTATAAACAAAGACATACCTCGCGGAGTTGATTTGGGAGAGCTGCCAAAAAATCCTGAAATCCCTAACGCAGTTCCGGCTCTAACCATTACGCAGAGACCTGACATAAAGCAGGCAGAGCAGAACTACAAAGTCGCATTGGCCAACATAGGATCCGCAAGAGCGGGGCAGTACCCATCAATCAGCTTCAGCGGCATGATAGGTACACCGTCTGACGACCCGTCAAATTTGCTTACCGGACCAACAGGCTGGTCGATAGGCTCCCAGCTTTTTGCGCCGATATTTAACTCGGGCAAACTGTCTTCACGGGTAAAGAAGGCGGAAGCAGTCGCTCAGGAAGCGTGGGCTCAATATTACAAAACAGTCCAGATATCATTCCAAGAGACTGTCAATGCCTTTACAAGCAAAGAAAAAACTTCCGATGTCGTAACATTGCTTGCAAAACAGGAGGAAGCTCAGGCAAGAGCCTACAAACTTGCTTATGACCAGTATCAGGAGGGAATGACAAGCCAGATAGAACTTCTTGATGCCGAAAGACAGCTTCTCTCTGTCAGACTACAGCTTGAAGGTTCACGCGCGGACAACTTAAACTCCACAGTCGACCTCTGTACGGCACTCGGCGGCGGCTGGTCATGGAGAGCAGCAGATGATGCTGAAAAAAGAGAACTGCCTAAACCGTGGGCAGACAAAAAGAAATTTTCCGAGTAACTTTGGTATAGCGCATATTTACAACTTATGGTAATATTCTCATGTTTGAAAGCGGACATAGCTCAGTTGGTAGAGCATCAGCTTCCCAAGCTGAGGGTCGCGGGTCCGAATCCCGTTGTCCGCTCCAGAGATATCAAGGGTTCAGCTCATTTGAGCTGAACCCTTTTCAATTGTTCGTATGCCGTATATACGCAAGAGGAAGATAATAAAAATCGTCGTTGCTGAAAAACTGCGTAAGCGTCAAATGCCCCGGTATAGTGATTATCAGAAATTCGGGATATTATTCTTTGCATTATGGAAGCACTGGTGCCATTCGTCCTTGTTGCTCTCTAAGCTCATGAAACAAAACACCTATTTTTGCCCTCTTTGCTGCGCGTTCGGGATCTTTTCTTCTCGTCAGCATTATAAATACCTACAAGTCAGCGCTCTCTATTTTGCACCTTCTTGGAGGTTTACATAATTAGCGGGATTGACTCAACCGCTACACATCTGAATTATTTGGGTTATTTTGGAGAATTTTTGGTACTTTAAAAGAGACCCGCTATAATAATTCTATACACTTAGGTAACGTGCAGACAAAAGAGCCCTTCCTTTTTCGGAGGAGCTCTTTTTATTTATCCAAGAGTTCTGAGTGCGTGCCTGTACGGGAGAGAGTAAGGACTAAGATATCGTTTTCTATTCTGTAGATTAAGAGCCAGTCAGGCTGAATGTGGCATTCTCTGTAGCCGTCCCGGCTACCGGTGAGGGAGTGGTCTCTTTATACCGGGGTGCAAGCTCACCTCTGCTTTGCAGAACAGAGACAATTCTGTCCAGTCTGTCCATTGGCTTTTTCTGCTTTCTGGCCGTTTTTAAATCTTTTTTAAATTGTGCAGTTATGCGAATTTTCAATGGCTCGTGCATGCTAAGCATTCTTCTTTCGCCGTGGTTTTCTCTTCTTCTATTTCTTTGTCGATTTCGTCAAGAATCTCGGTGAAGTTTGCATAGCTTTTTGCGTTAGGGTCTCGTGATATTAGCCTGGCTTCTTCCATTGCTGCCAAGGTCTCTGCGTTGTACTTAGGGGCCGTGACTTCAAACGGAAAGCCTGATGCCGTTATAGCCTTGCGCAGGAAGATGTTCACAGCATCAGCCGTTGTGATGCCTATAGCCTTGAAGATATAGTCGGCATCTTTTTTTACTTCCGGCTCTATTCTTATATGGAGTGTTTCTGTCTTTGCCATGTGGATTCCTCCAATCAAAGTTAATTTGTATAGTAATTGTATCACGTTTATTATGCATTTTTTAATTTATTATGAAAGGAATGAGGTTGATAGCCGAATCTTTGTATATTAGGCAGGATAAATTTGCGTGTTGTATGTCGGAGAGTGTAACGGAACTAAGGGGCCACTATCTATTTGTCATAAATGGGTTTGGGCGACTGGGTGGATTAACAACAGACGCAAACGCAGTAACTTCTTTTTTTGATAAAAAAATGCAATATCCAAGTTGGTGAAGAATGCGATTGACAAGGAGAATAAAGGCGAAGTCGGAATGTTTTATGTGAATAATAAAAGAAGTTCCGCTTTAACCCAATATCTAGCAGGGTCCAATTCCCACAGATAGTCTTGCACGCCGGAACAATTCACACTCTAACAGAAAAAATTTCTCCTGCCAAATTACAAAATAACGACATAAAAAACACACAACAGTTTAAGCGTATTTTTAAAGACACACAAATTGTTGATAATAACGGGAATCCGCTTGTGGTCTATCCTTTGGTGACGGAAACAGCAGAAAATATAAAATACAGCCCATGAATGTAAAAGTTTCTGACTTATATTAGAATGTTATACTGGCCCCCAGATAGAATACCACTCCTTAACACGAAGAGAAGCGGTAAAATAAAATATAGAACAGGAGATGAAGAATATGCCAAAAACAAGAAACCGCTGCATCGCTGAATTCAAAAAGAGAGTAGTCCTTGCCGCACTGAAAGAACATACGACACTGGCTCAGCTTGCATCTGAGTTCGGAGTTGACGGCGATCTGATAAGCCTCTGGAAGAAACAGGCGTTGGAGGGAATGGAGGCTATCTTCGAGCTAGGCAAAGAGGCTTCGAAGACCAAAGAGCTCGAACACGATAAAGAGCGGCTTTTTCAACAGGTCGGCAAGCTCAGTTACGAGCTTGACCGGCTCAAAAAAAATGTGGACATGGATTTTAACGAGCGATGTCGCTGCATAGAGTCTGATAATAAAAAACTTAGCGTCAGGAGACAATGCAGTACAGTCGTAAGATAATGTCGTATGAGCTGTCAAATTCGCTGAACAACAGCTTCTGCGTGACAGCTGTCAGCAACGCGCTGATGCACATACATCCTGAAATTATGAACACCGATCATGGGTGCCAATACACCGGCATGGAGTTCGCAGGGCTATTGAAGAGCAGCGTCCGCATCAGCATGGACAGTAGGGGACGTGCGCCGGACAAATATTCATAGAGCGCTTCCGGAGAACACTCAAGTATGAATTCCTCTATTGCAATGAGTTCACAAGCGCCGGAGATCTGTCAAAGCGCCTGTCTGAGTATATCCGTTACTACAATAACGAGAGATACCACAACTCCGTAGGAGGTACACCGGCCGGCGTCTATGCGCGCGCTAAGGCAAAAAGAGTTGCCGCGTAATTTGGGTTATTTAGGAGAATTATTGATATTTGACAAGGGGTCCACTATAGAATACTGTTAATATGAGAAGATTTCACAGTACGAGCGATGAAAACCGAATCCGGCAATCCCCAGCTCTCTACGCCCGAAACGATACTGGTACTACTGCTACCATAATAGCAAGATCTCCACTAAATAACAATAATGTTTTCCAACAAATTATACATTTCTGGAAAATATTTAGGTTCGTGACAAGGACGGAAATCAAAAAACGGACCAGTAAATAACCCTGTTCTGGAAAATATATTTTTTCGAAACGTGGAGCCAATGAAAGCACTTTTATACGTTGTAATAATGCTAAATTGTATTTGTTTCCATATCTGAGAGAATTGATCGACACTGGAACTGTATATACCGAAAATGGACAATATAAATTTGCAGCTGGCAGCAGCAAGAAAAAAAGTGGAGAAGAAGATATTATCGAATATAACTATATAGATAATACTATCAATATACAGCTTTCCGGAGAGAAAGAAGCCAGCAAATAAAAATGTAAGAATGGTAATAGAAAAGCACGCAGATGGAAATTGGCAGTATAATATTGGAAAACTTACAAACTAGGAGGATAATAGTAAATCTCCTTCCGGTACCTACGGCCTTCTCGATAACGATACTAACCGCGCTTCAGGAGGAGATCTTGACCAAAGCTTAGCTCAGTCAAGCGAAAAAAGCAATATACAAATGTCAGTAACGCAAAGGACTTTGTTTCAAAATGGAATAATTTAGGTCTTGAGTTTCGTAAAAATATGCACTTATTATGAAGCTATCACAAAGAACAGAAAATATCAATTCGCAATCTGCTATAAATCAAAGTTTAACAATCAACGTTCCCGTTACCTTTCAAGACGGTAAAAGTCTTGTCAGTATGATGAAGACTGTTAATCACAGCAGCTTCCTGCACGAAAGCGGAGATATTTTCTTAAAGGGTATAGCGGGCTATATCAACTCCGGTAAGGTATCTGAGCAAGATATTGCGGACTGTCCGCATAAGTATAAGCAGAGAGCCCAAACGGTGTATTTTCGTTTTGTGCGAATCACTTAGTTTTTCAATCAATGCCTTAGTGCGGGGTAACGCGGCTTTGGTTATAAAGATTCAAAACCAACGACACTAACCCCTGAACTAAAAATTTACGTAGAGGCGATTTAAAAGCTAAACCCTGATTTTTTTACATTTTTATATATAAATGTAGCACAAGCAATTTTCATTTTTTGTTATACTTCTATGACTCAATTTTGCACTTTGAGAGTAGAAGAATCTCAGTTTTAAGGTTGTTTTAGGGCCTTTTTACAAACTTTTAAAATTCAAAATTGCGGCTTTTATATTTTATGTCTCATACTCATAAATGCTTTATATCACTATATTTATGAGATATCTCGATACAATTTTGCTGTACCTTGAGGCGAACCTCACCGTGCAAAACAAAATGCACGGCACGGAGCATTAATGTTTTCGGTACACCCGGAATTTTTCGCTTTGAATAAATGTAAGGTTTTTCATTCCGCACCACATCGTTTGCGCTTATAATAACATATAGAAAGCTATTAGGCAATAGTTCTCTATACATACTTACCCTTGGTAGTCTTTTGTGTGTTACAGAATTCAGGTATAGATGTTTTTGATTCCCGGAATTTGAAGCCTGTTGAAATATTTTTTCTTTATCGTTAAAATTCCTTTAAGTAATACGCCAAAAGTGATGTTGTAATATTGATTTTATGATAGAATATTACGGTTATTGTCAAAAATAGGCAAAAATCCGAAAGGGGTAGAATAAATTGAAAACAGAAGTTGTTTCACAGGAAAAGAACATTATTACAGTCAAGGCGGAGTACGATGCTGAGCAGGTGACAAAAGCTATCGAAAAAACCTATAAGACTCTTTCACAGAAAGCTAATATAAAGGGCTTCCGCAAGGGACATGTTCCGCGCAAAACGATTGAGCTTTATTTCGGCAAAAAGGGTATCTATGCAGAAACAATGGAAAGAATACTTCCCGAAACCATAGACAGCATGATTGAGGAATATGAGCTTAAACTTATATCAGAACCGGACCTTAAGCCAGGCGAGATGGAAGAGGGTAAAGCATTTGAAGTCACTGTCACTTTTGAAGTATCCCCCGAAGTGATTCTTCCTGAGTTGGAGACGATTGAGGCAGAAAAGCCTATATATGTTCCCACAGAAGAGATGCGCGACGATAACGTAAAGCGCCTTCTTGAAGCTCACAGCGAACTCGTCCCCACATACGAGGACAGAGAAATAACTAAGGAAGATTTTGTCTCTGTTAAGTACACATCCAATGTTGTTGATGCTGACGGAACTTTGAACGAAGTCGAAAAAGAGCAGAAGACAGAGATAAACTTGGGTCAGGAAAATATGCGTCCCGAAGTTATCGATGCTATTGTCGGCAAAAAGCCCGGCGACACTGCCTCTTTAGAGTTCCCTGTCGAAAAAGACATGGAAAATAAGGAACTTGCAGGAAAGACTATGCGCTACGAGATAGAAATTCTCGGCATTATGACAAAGAAAACGCCTGAACTTACAGATGAAACAGTAACAGAGATCACACAGTCAAAGCATAAGACAGTGGAAGAATTTAAAGAAGAAGTAATGAAACAGCTGAAGGATTCCGCCGAAAAACAGAGTGTTGAAGCACTCAAGGATTCAGCTGTCAACAAGATTGCAGAACTTTCAACAGTAGAAGTTCCCGAGACACTCGTAACACGCCAGAAGGATTCCATTAAGGCAGAGCAGGCACAGAGAATTCAGAGAGAGTCAGGAATGACATTTGAAGAGTTCTTTGAGAAGAGCGGCATGGAAAAAGATAAGTATGAAGCGGAGCTTGACGAAGCAGCAACACGCATAGTGAAGCGTGCTCTCGTCCTTGAAGCAATCGCTGAAGCAAACGATATAGAATGGACACCTGAAGAACTTGACGCAGAGATCAAGAGCATAGCCTTTGCCTCAAGAGTTGATCTGAAGAAATTCCAGGAATATATCTACGGAGACCGCGACCGTATTTTTGAGATAGCAGAGAAGATCAGAAATCGCAAGACTGTCGATTTCATAATCACTAAGGTAAAAGTAACGGAAGTTGAAGAAAAGAAGGCCGAGGCACCTGTAGCTGAATAATCTTTAATTTTCATAAATGGAGGGATACTATGTCATATCTAATCCCAATGGTAGTAGAGCAGTCCGGCAGGGGAGAGCGCTCATACGATATTTACAGCAGATTGCTGAAAGATCGTATCATTTTCCTGGGCACTCCCATTGATGACGGCGTTGCAAATCTGGTAATAGCCCAGCTTCTCTTCCTTGAGAGCGAGGATCCCGAAAAAGACATCAACATTTATATAAACAGCCCAGGGGGAGTAGTAACGGCAGGACTTGCAATTTATGACACGATTCAATATATAAAACCGCAGGTTTCTACAATTTGCATGGGACAGGCGGCCAGTATGGGAGCTGTTTTGCTTGCTGCGGGAACAAAAGGCAAGAGGATGGCGCTTCCAAATTCACGAGTCATGATTCATCAGCCTCTAGGAGGAGCTCAGGGACAGGCTGCCGATATTGAAATTCAGGCAAAAGAAATATTAAAGGTCAGAAACACTCTGAATACAATACTGATGAAACATACAAATCAGCCTCTGGACAAAATACAGATGGATACAGACAGAGATTTCTTTATGTCCGCGGAGGAAGCGCTGAATTACGGCATCGTCGACAAAGTTATAGACAGACGCTGATCGATTTAATAAGATATGGGGATTCCTCATGGAATCCCCTTCTTGTAATATAAGCCCCAAAAACGATTGAGGTGCATCAAACATGTATGAACATAACTCGAATAAAAATGAAAGTAATTCGCGGCGTAAACCAAAGTGCTCTTTCTGCGGCAAATCACAGGATGAAGTATCAAAGCTTATAGCCGGACCTTCCGGTACATATATATGCTCTGACTGCGTACAGCTTTGTAATATTATTATTCGCGATGAAAATATAGACACTAACATTAAAAATAAATCCGACTCTCAGCCGGATTATGTATCTATGCCTTCCAGCGATGAGCTCCCGAAGCCTACCGATATAAAAAAGTTTTTAGATCAGTATGTTATAGGGCAGGACCATGCAAAGAAGGTGCTCTCTGTAGCTGTGTACAACCACTACCAGAGAATAACAAACCCTGCCTCGGAGTCTGACGACGTTGAGCTGCCGAAAAGCAACGTTCTGCTTATAGGCCCGACAGGCAGCGGCAAAACGCTGCTGGCTCAGACTTTGGCTAAAATGCTCAATGTTCCTTTTGCCATGACAGATGCCACCACTTTGACGGAGGCCGGATATGTCGGTGAAGATGTAGAAAATATACTTCTCAGACTGCTTCAGGCTGCCGACTACAATATTAAAGCTGCGGAGCGCGGAATAATCTATATAGATGAAATTGACAAGATATCCCGCAAATCCGAGTCAGCTTCGATAACAAGGGATGTTTCCGGCGAAGGAGTCCAGCAGGCACTTCTTAAGATAATAGAGGGAACAGTAGCTAATATTCCTCCCAAGGGCGGGCGCAAGCATCCAAGCCAAGAGATGATTCCGATAGACACAAGCAATATTCTCTTTATATGCGGAGGCGCGTTTGAGGGGATTGAAAAGATAATAGCCCAAAGAACAAATGAAAAATCCATGGGATTTGGCGGAGAAATAACCAACAGTCTGAACAAGCAGAATTCATATGACATGCTTAAACATGTAGAGCCTGATGATTTAAGAAGCTATGGTTTTATACCTGAATTTATAGGCAGACTGCCGGTACTTGTCGCACTGGAAGCTCTTACGGAAGATGCGCTTGTCCGCATACTCAAGGAGCCTAAGAATGCGCCTTTGAAACAGTACAAAAAGTTGTTCTCGCTTGACGGTATAGAGCTTGAATTTACCGATGAAGCTGTGAGAACTATTGCCGCAAAAGGAGCGAAACTCCATTCCGGAGCAAGAGGACTTAGGACTATCCTTGAGTCTATGATGCTTGACATCCAATATGAGCTTCCGGAAAAATCGTCGCATGTTGCAAAATTCACAATAACCAAGGATGTCGTTGACGGGTCTTCCAAACCGGAGGAAACACCGAAAGCAGAGAAAGAGACGATATAATGCTTCTTTATCCTGTTGTTCCGGTAAGAGATATGGTTATATATCCAGGTGTCGTCTCTCCAGTATTCGTCACCAGGCCTCAGTCTATGCGCGCGCTTGAGGAAGCCAACTCAAGAGGGCGTCTCGTTTTTGTTACAGCTCAGAAAAATAATTTTATAGACGGTGTTTCTCAGGAAGATTTGTTTAAAGTAGGCACTCTGTGCAAAATACTTCAAAATGTCAGGCTTCCGGACGGAACGGTAAAAGTGGTTTTGGAAGGAGGATGGAGATGCAAGGCTCTGCATTACATCTCCGGAGAAAATTTCCTCGAAGCCGAGCTTGAGAAGATACGATCCATTACAAGCAGCAATGTAAACCACTCAGAAGCTCTCAGAAGAAGTGTGCTTACTGAATTTGAGCTCTATTCGAGGCTTAATCCAAGACTGCCTGACGATATATATAAATCTGTCGAAAATATCACAGATCCCGATATTTTTGCAGATGTGACTGCATCTCACAGCCAGATTAAAATATCGCTGAAGCAAAAACTGCTTGAAGAGCCTGACGTGTTGGAACGTCTCAGGATGCTGCTCACTGTCCTTATGAATGAAAATCAGCTTCTTGAAACGGAACGCGACATTCATGAAAAAGTAAGAGAAGAGATGGATAAGGGCCAGAGGCAGTACTATCTGAGAGAGCAGCTGAAAGTAATACATAACGAACTCGGCGATGCAGGCGCGATGTCTGAGATAGACGAGCTCAGAGAAAAGGCTGAAAAAACGGATATACCTGAAAACGTCAGAGAAAAGCTTCTGCGTGAAATAGACAGGTATTCACGAATGGCACCGATATCTCCCGAGGCGACTGTGGCACGCTCATACATAGAGTGGCTTTTGGATATGCCTTGGAATGTTTCATCCGAAGATCAGCTTGACATAAAAAATGCAAGAAAAGTACTAGAAGAAGAACATTACGGCCTTGAAGAAGTGAAGGAGCGCATTATAGAATTTCTCGCTGTAAGAAAACTGGCAGGAAAGAATATGAGAGCGCAGGTAATATGTCTTGTAGGCCCTCCCGGTGTAGGCAAAACTTCATTGGGAAAATCAATCGCAAAGACAATGGGACGCAAATTTGTCAATATGTCTCTCGGCGGACTTCGTGATGAGGCTGAAATAAGGGGACACAGACGCACATATGTCGGAGCTCTTCCCGGAAGAATAATACAGAAGATAAAGCAGGCTGGCACCAACAATCCTGTTATGCTCATGGATGAGATAGATAAAATCGGAAGTGATTTCAGAGGAGACCCTTCTTCAGCCCTGCTTGAGGTTCTTGACCCCGAACAGAACTTCGGATTTACAGATAATTTTCTGGAAGTTGCTTTCGATTTAAGCAAAGTTATGTTTATAACTACTGCGAATAATATATCGACAATTCCCAAGCCCCTGCTCGACAGAATGGAGCTCATATCCCTTCCCGGCTATGTCGCAGAGGAAAAATTTAAAATTGCAAAGAGACACCTGCTTCCCAGAATATTAAAGGAGCATGGGCTTACATCTCGTGACATCAATATTACAGACGGAGCAATTAGAAGTATAGTCTCTGTATATACAATGGAAGCAGGTGTTAGAAATCTGGACAGACAGATTTCTAAAGTTACAAGAAAGATAGCCTCGAAAATCGCTTCCAGACAAATGGAAAGAGTCACAGAAAAACCTTTTACAGTAAGCAAGGAAGAGATAAAAAACCTTCTTGGCGCACCTAAGCTGCACAACACAAGGATACCGAAGTGCAGCTCAGTAGGGACAGCAATAGGACTTGCTTGGACAGAAGCAGGGGGAGCTGTGCTGCTCATAGAATCCGCAAAAATGGACGGCACGGGGCGTTTGTCATACACAGGCAACTTAGGCGATATTATGCAGGAGTCTGCGCAGATATCTATGGCATATCTGCGATCAAATGCCAATAAGTATGCTCTGAATGATTTTGACTGGCAAAAAACCGATATTCACATACATGTGCCGGAAGGAGCTGTGCCAAAAGACGGACCGTCAGCAGGCATCACATTGGCTCTGTCGCTCTGCTCGGCTCTTACGGGACGCCCTATTGACACTTCATATGCTATGACTGGAGAGATGACCCTACACGGAGACGTTCTTCCTATAGGGGGAGTCAGAGAAAAGCTCCTCGCAGCAAAAAGGATGGGAATAACAAAAATAATTTTCCCCGAAGACAACAAACCTGACGTTCAGGAGCTCAGCAGCTGGATAGTCAAAGATGTGACCATACACTATGTTTCAAATGTGGATGAGGTTTTAAACATGCTGCTTGAAAAAGGGGATACAAAATGAGTACGTGGAGATCAGATCTGTTTTGTACCGCTTTTAACAAATTACAGCTTCCTCCTGCCATCGGAGAGGAAATAGTTTTTCTCGGCCGTTCAAATGTGGGAAAATCGACATTGATAAATTCGCTGCTCGAACGTAAAATTGCAAAAGTCAGCGCAAAACCGGGGAAGACAAGAAGCATAAACTTCTATAATGTTGATACCGGCGGCAGAGCATTTCGCCTTGTGGACATACCGGGCTACGGATATGCGGCAAGAGGATTTGACGAAAGAAATTCGTGGTGGAAACTTATCGATGATTATTTTGCTCAGGAGAGAAATATTTCCTTTGTAATTCATCTTATGGATTTTAGGCACGGACCTTTGGCAAACGATGACGAACTTACAAACTGGCTCGACCAAATGGATATGCCTAGGTTGGTTGTATTTACAAAAGGCGATAAAATCTCTGCAGGAAAACGCAAGGGGCTCTACCAGCAGCATATGAAGCTCGGCATAGATTCCCTGCTTCCGCCTTTTATCACATCAGGCGTAAACGACAAAGAGATGGATGCGCTTAGGGAAGGTATAATAGATATACTATCAGAAATGGCTAAACTGGATGCCAAAGAGGCAAAAAGTTTAAGGTAACCTGTATACCCGAGGAGCCGGAACGGCCGGCCCGTCGGGATGGGGGTATAGATTCGGACAGAGCCACCAGGCCTGCCCAACGAGGAGGAACACCATATGAATTCCGAGAAAGTTCAGCTAGGCAAAAGTTATGACCCGATACCTATCGAAGACAAGTGGTACGGCAAATGGATTGAGGAAGGACTTTTTAAAGCAGATCCAGAGTCCCCAAAACCAGCCTTTTCAATAGTAATTCCGCCGCCCAATGTCACGGGATCGCTCCATGTCGGACACGCTCTTGACAACACACTGCAGGATATTCTCTGCAGGACAAAGCGTATGCAGGGTTATGAGGTGCTATGGCTTCCCGGTACCGACCATGCCGGCATAGCCACTCAGAATGTCGTGGAACGCTCTCTTGCCGCAAAAGGCATAACACGCCATGACCTCGGACGCGAAGAATTTGTTAAAAAGGTTTGGGAGTGGAAAGAGCAGTACGGCAGCACCATTATCAACCAGCTTAAAAAACTGGGCGCATCATGTGACTGGGACAAGGAACGCTTTACAATGGACGAAGGTCTCTCAAGAGCGGTCCGCAAAATATTTGTCGATCTCTATAAAAAAGACCTTATCTACCGCGGCAAATACCTTATCAACTGGTGCCCAAGATGCCAGACGGCACTATCCGACCTTGAAGTGGAGCACCAGGAAAGGGACGGCAAATTCTACGAAGTGGCATATAAAATCGTCGGAGAAGAGGGACATCTCGTCGTCATGACAACACGTCCCGAGACAATTCTCGGCGACACTGCCATAGCTATTCATCCGCGCGATGAGAAAAATCGCCATCTTGTAGGAAAACAGGTAATAGTGCCTATCGTAAACAGAGTGATACCGGTCATAGAAGACAACATGGTTGACCCCGAATTTGGCTCAGGCTGTGTCAAAATTACACCTGCTCACGACCCTAACGACTTCCTCGTGGGACAGAGGCACAACCTTGAACAGATTCAGGTTATAGACGGAGAAGGCATTATGACGCCTGAAACAGGCAAATATGCTGGCCTGGACCGATTCAAGGCACGCGACGTGATAGTTGAAGACCTTGAAAAAGAAGGCGTACTTCTCGGAGTTCAGGATATAAAACATTCCGTAGGCGAATGCTATCGCTGCCACACAGTAATAGAACCATACCTTTCGGAGCAGTGGTTTGTCCGTACAAGACCTTTGGCGGACGCAGGAGTCGCCGCAGTTCAGTCTGGAAAGATTAATTTTGTCCCAGACCAGTGGACAAATGTCTACTATCAGTGGATGGAAAATATTAGAGACTGGTGCATTTCACGCCAGCTTTGGTGGGGACACCGCATTCCCGCATGGTACTGCGATAAGTGCGGAGAAATAATAGTTGATACGGAAGCCCCGCATAAGTGCCCGAAGTGCGGAAATACGGAACTCAGGCAGGATGAAGATGTGCTAGACACATGGTTCTCGAGCGGACTTTGGCCCTTCTCGACAATGGGCTGGCCCGACAACACAAAGCAGCTTGAAAAGTTCTACCCGACATCAGTCCTCGTCACAGGTTTTGACATAATATTCTTCTGGGTAGCCAGAATGATTATGTTCGGTCTGCATGGAATGAACGGAGAAGTTCCGTTCCGCGATGTTTACATACATGCTCTTGTCAGAGATGAAAAAGGGCAGAAGATGAGCAAATCGCGCGGCAATGTCATTGACCCGCTTGTTATAGTCAATGAATACGGCGCAGACGCGCTTCGTCTCACAATGGCGGCGCTCACGGTTCAGGGCAGAGATATATACCTCTCGACCGAGAGAATTTCAACCTACAGACTCTTTATGAACAAGCTTTGGAATGCCAGCAGATTCGCACTTATGAACCTCGAAGATGCGGAGAACGGAATGAAGTGGGATGAAAAAGAGCTTCACATTCAGGACAAGTGGATTCTTAACAGAATTTCACAGGTCGCCTCTGAGATGACACGCTTGCTGGACGGCTACTATTTCGGAGAATCGGCAAGACTAATGTATGACTTTACATGGGGAGAACTTTGCGACTGGTATCTCGAACTGTCTAAGCCAGCTCTGCGAGGAGACGAGGGAGAGGCAAGGCGCAAGACTGCCCAGGCCGTCCTTCTTGCAGTATTTGAAGATGTACTCAAGCTGCTGCACCCGATAATTCCTTTTGTCACGGACGAACTTTGGCAGGCATTCCCATTCGGCAATGACATAATAGAGCACACATCATGGCCCAAACCTAGACTTGACTCAATTGACGATAAAATTATTTCAGACATGAATTTTGTGCAGGATATTGTGAGAACAGTACGTAATCTCCGTGCGGAAGCCAGAATATCACCACAGCAGGCAATACCGCGTGTGGTATTTGCAGTGCATAACTCAGATAAGCTCTCTCTTCTGAAAGAAACAGAGACACAGATAAAACTTCTTACAAAAGTTGAAAATATCGAGCTGTCATCCGAATCGGCCTGCAAACCAGAACGCAGCCTTGCCACAGTACTTGATGACATACAGGTCTATCTGCCGGTAGGTGATTTGCTTGATGTAGACAAAGAGGTTTTAAGACTAAAAAACGACCTCTGCAAATTGGAAAAAGATATCGAAAAAAGCCGTACCAAACTTTCAAACGCTAATTTTGTAGAAAGAGCGCCTGAAGAAGTAATCGAAAAAGAGAAAGCAACCCTTTCTGACAATGAGGCTAAAAAGGAAAGAATCACAGAAAACCTCAGGAGTCTTATGGCATAATATGACACAAGAAGTAAAATTTCTTGATATAGAAGAGAAATTTAACTGTCTGGCAAGTCCCGGGATTCGTCCCGGACTTGCCAGATTGGCTAAATTGCTCTCTCTGCTGGGCAATCCCGAGAGAAAATTCCCTGCTGTCCACATTGTCGGTACAAACGGCAAGGGATCTACTGCAGCCGCAATCACATCAATTTTTAGGGAGTCCGGATACAGAACCTCACTTTACACAAGCCCGCACCTCGTCTCCTTTGGAGAGAGACTGCGCATAAATAATACTGAAGCACCTGTACAAGATTGGTATAATGCACTGAATGCCATAGAATCAGCTATCAAAAACTGCCCTTATCTTTTAAATAACGTGCCGACATACTTTGAACTTGTAACGGCGGCGGCCTTTAAAATAATATCGGATGGCAATGTTGATATCGCGGTAATAGAAGCCGGACTCGGAGGAAGGCTTGACGCGACAAACATTCTAAAAAATGTTGTGCTCACTCTGATAACTCCCATAGGCATAGACCATTCGGAATATCTCGGAGACAGTGTGGAATCTGTGGCGGCAGAAAAGTTTGCCGTCATGAGGAAAGACACTCCCGCAATATTTGCCGGCGGCGAGGAGAACGTCGAAGCTCTGTTTTTTGAGATGGCTTTTAAAAAATCCGCAAAAGCTCAAATTCTTCGCAGACTTTGCAGCCATGAGACAACAAATGTTACGCCAAAGGGCACCGATTTCTACTTAGAATATGAATGCAGACATACGGACTATCACACCCCTCTGATAGGCAGACATCAGGCAGATAATGCCGCTCTTGCCATTGCGGGTGCATGTGCACTGCGAAGCCTTTTCCCAAATATAGATTCATCCTCTCTGTATTCAGGAATTATAAAAACTGAATGGGCAGGCAGACTGGAGCTGGTTTCAGAAACCCCCATGATATTTTTTGACGGAGCCCATAATCCACATGCAATGAAAAGGCTTACTGAGACACTTTCTCTGATATCAAAAAATGGAACGGTCTCGGTTGTTCTGGCTATGATGAAGGATAAGGATATTGCAAACACACTTCTGCTGCTGAAACAAATAGACCCTATCATATACTGCACAGAGATACCGGGAATGGATCGCTGTATGAAGGCGGATGAGCTTTATAGTTTGGCAAAGGCGGCAGAACTCAGAGTCAGAGAGCGGCAGAGCGACCCTATACAGGCATTGCAGAGTGCGGCATCACATGGCGAAATAGTTGTGTGCTGCGGCAGTTTGTTTTTAGTTGGCTATATGAAAAGCAAACAATGGGGGAGAGTAAAATAAACTTTAAGGGTTTCCAAAATATTTACGACAAAGACGGATCTTTGCTTATCAAATTAGTTATGCCTGATGCACTCAAAGATGTTTTTTTTGCCGAACTTTATACGAGAAATAAGATAAATGACAGAGCAGATGGGGACCCGCAAAAGGTGTGGTCTGAAATATCCCATAAGTTTGGCAATGCAAAATTGACAGCGCCTCATCAGGTTCACGGGACAGAAGTCATAACAGCCTGCGGCGATAATGCACTGCCGGCGAGATTTGATGCGGACGGAGTCCTCATAGAGTCAAGGAATTCATGCTGCGGAAGTCTCAGATTTGCCGACTGCACCCCTGTTGTAATAGCTGGACTTTCACCTTTGCCTTGGATGATGCTGCTTCATTCAGGTTTTGCTGGAACGATGAAAAATATATCAGCTTCGGCTCTGAGCAGATATTCGCACAGATGCTCAAATGATGATAAGGATAATATATGGGCGTGGATTGGGCCAGGTATGTCTTTTGCAAACTATTCCAGAAATAAAGATGACGAAAAGACAAAAGAGGCACTTTCCATTTTCAGCAGGTATAATTGTTTGGAGAAGAACGGACATGTGTATTTCGATGTTCAGGGTCAGATATTCTGCCAGCTTAAAGAGGCAGGACTAAAATGTGATAATATTTTCAGGTATGACGCATGCACATTTGAAAACAATGATAAATTTTATTCCTACAGAGGCGGAGACAGCCTCTGCCGCATGTTTTTAGTCGGGGGATATACCACAATTCTCAATTAAGTGTGAGAATGTTATAAAGAAATTAAGAAGTAAATCCTGCTTTATGAGGTGAGCCATATGGATAATGTAAAAGTCGGCGTTATCGGTGTTGGACATTTAGGAATGCATCACGCGCGAGTTTACACCGAAATTCTCGGTGCTCAGCTTGTAGGCGTTGTCGACGTTAACGAGGACAGAGTTCATGCTATAGCGGAACCTCTAGGTGTTCCTGCCTATACTGATTTAGAATATTTTCTTGAACAGGCAAGACCTGATGCCCTAAGCATAGTTGTTCCTACAGTACAGCATTTTGATGTTGCTAAAACGGCAATGACGCGCGGCATCAATGTTTTGATTGAAAAGCCGGTAACAACAAGCGTGGATGAAGCAGAAAGGCTGCTGAAGCTTGCTGTTAAAAAGAATTTAATACTCCAAGTTGGACATATCGAGAGATTCAACAGTGCAGTGCAGCATGTCAGAGAATTTATAAAGGAGCCTTATTTTATACAGACTCACAGAATGGGGCCTTTTTCGCCGCGTATCAGTGATGTCGGAGTTGTCCTTGATCTCATGATACACGATGTCGATATTATTCTTTCAATGATTAATTCTGAGCTCGTATCAATATCGGCAATGGGTCGCTGTATTAGGACAAATCACGAGGATATAGCATCGGCTCAGCTTATGTTTGCAAATGGAGCAATGGCGCAGATAGTAGTAAGCCGTGTCTCGGAGAAAAGGGCACGCCAGATGGAGATAACAGAAGCTGAACGCTATATAACAGTAAATTACGAAACTCAGGATATCTCTGTGCAAAGATGCGTCAGGCAGAGCGGAGGAAATCTGGTCGAAGTTATGGAGCACCCTGTGTTCCCTAAAGCCGAGCCGCTAAAACTCGAACTGCAGCATTTCGTATCATGTGTACGCGACGGACGTCAGCCTATGGTTGGAATAAAGGATGGAAAACGAGCACTTGAAGTATGTGTCGCAGCATTGAGACAAATACATGAAGAAAAAACAAATTCTGCGTCATTACTTTCGGCTATTTAGGTAAATAATAAATGACATTCGGGGCAACAAGAGTTATTATCTAGAGAGGAGATTTCTCCTCTCTTTTTTATTGTTGATCTCCAATCAACGAAAGGGTGTATGTTAATTGCCGGAATTTTTAAAATCTGTCCCTGCGGTAAACCTCCAGGCCCTAGTGGCTCTTGCCTTTTTCGGAGTTTCGCTTTTGCTTGCAAGAATGGTTGTAAACATTCAATCCGGGAAGTGGCCCGGTACGCAGACTTTTGTAACATATTTAAGAGTTGTGCTCGGCTTTACTTTCGCCGCGTCAATAGGACTTGGAATCTATTGCTTTGCAGGCATAGATGTTCTTTTTAATAAATAGACAAGGAGTGCTGATACAAAAATGGAAACGTTACTAAACCGCGCCTTCTCGGGAGATATAAGAGCTATTGGACGTATTATAAGCCTAGTAGAGGCAGATGCTCCAAACGCTAAGGAGATAATGAAGCAAATATATCCCAAAACAGGAAAAGCTCAGGTAATAGGCGTTACCGGCAGCCCGGGAGCCGGTAAAAGCACATTTGTAGACAGACTTATCGCACAATTCAGAGCGGAAAACAAAAAAGTTGGAGTTATAGCCATAGACCCATCAAGTCCTTTTACGGGCGGAGCCATATTGGGAGACAGACTTCGCATGCAGAGCCACGCTCTGGAGGACGGAGTTTTTATAAGGAGCATGGGTTCACGCGGTAACTTGGGCGGAGTCAGCAGAGGAACGCATGAAGCTGCACTGGTACTCGATGCCTGCGGTTACGATGTGGTCATAATAGAAACTGTAGGAGTTGGCCAATCCGAGGTTGACATAATAAAAATAGCCGACACGGTCTGTCTTGTCCTTGTTCCAGGAATGGGCGACGATGTACAGATAATGAAAGCAGGAATAATGGAGATAGCGGACCTCTTTGTAGTCAACAAAGCTGACAGAGAGGGAGCTGACAAAGTTGCTGCAGACGTTCAAGTAATGCTTAAGATGCTCAGTGAAAGAGCTTGGATTCCGCCTGTCACTCTTGTATCCTCAAATAACAACACAGGCGTGGACACGGCAAAAGATATAATGAACCAACACTGGGAATACCTGCATAATTCCGAAGAGGGAAAACGCCGCCGCTATTCGCAGCTTGAAATGGAAGTCGAGGCTATACTGAGAGAAGAAATTTCTTCCCTAGTAGAAAAAGCATGGGCTGAAAAAAGAGCAGAAGGAGTTCTGGACATGCTTGCAGAACGCAGGACAGACCCTTATACTCTTGCTGGCAACATAATATCAATGATAACGGCATAATACGACATACATTTATCAGGGGGATTTTTATATGAAAATAGCACTTGGATCAGACCATGCGGGGTATTCTCTGAAAGAAGAGATAAAAGACCATCTTGGAAATAATGGATTCGAAATTATTGACTGCGGCACCTCATCAGGAGACTTAAGCGTAGATTACCCCGACTGGGGATTTAAAGCTGCCGAGTCTGTTGCCAACCATAAAGCAGATCTTGGTATCCTGTTCTGCGGTACAGGAATAGGCATGAGCATAACAGCCAACAAAGTAAACGGAATAAGAGCGGCTCTCTGCCATGACCATTTTACCGCAGAGATGAGCAGAAAACATAACAATGCCAATATTCTAGTGCTAGGCAGCAGAGTAACGGGCTTGGGACTGGCCAAAGATATCGTCGACACATGGCTTTCCACCGAATTTGAGGGAGGACGCCATTCTTTCAGGCTGGACAAGATTTCAGACTACGAGCGCAACAACACGGAATCAAATGCAGCATACGCATGCGGAGCTCTCGGAGGGCGCACTGTTGTGATAGATCACCCTCTTGTGCGTCACAAGCTCGGGCTTATGCGCAACAAAGAGACATCATCCAAGGACTTTAGAGATCTTGTACAAGAAGTAGCGGGACTCATGGTCTATGAAGTAACACGTCACCTCTCATTAGAAGAAATTGAAATTGAGACCCCGGTCTCAAAGACAAACGTCTTTACTCTTTCCGGCAAAAAACTTGCAATAGTTCCTGTTCTCAGAGCGGGACTCGGAATGGTCGAAGGCATTCTGAAGCTGATTCCGAACGCTAAAGTGGGACATATCGGACTTTACAGAGAT
This sequence comes from uncultured Synergistaceae bacterium, assembly GCA_964422205.1. GTDB lineage: Bacteria > Synergistota > Synergistia > Synergistales > Synergistaceae > CAZNYN01. The sequence continues at coordinate 36,927 of CAYRAI010000001.1, forward strand.
CCTGAAACACTTAAGCCTGTTGATTATTACTGCAAACTGCCCAAAGATATTTCCGAAAGAGATATTTTTGTCGTAGACCCAATGCTCGCCACAGGAGGTTCCGCGGCGGCGGCCGTCAGCCACATCAAAAATCTTGGAGGCAAGAGAATTTCACTTGTCTCACTGCTTGCGGCTCCTGAAGGCATAGCTGCGTTCCATCAGGAGCATCCTGATGTTGACATATACACTGCCGCAGTTGACAGCCACCTGAACGACCACGGATACATAGTTCCCGGTCTCGGCGACGCAGGCGACAGACTCTTCGGCACGAAATAACATCCTTGTATCAGGGTGCTATGATGCTCTCAATATATCTTTTCACCCTGGTCACATTCATGTGGGGTCTTTTAGCTACGCCCGTATCAATAGGGCTGGCTCAAAAGTTTCGTCTGCTGGACAAGCCAGGAGGGAGAAAAAAACACAACAGCATAATGCCTAGAGGAGCTGGACTTGTCCTCTGGAGCGGATATTTGCTGTGGGCTCTCTTCACGGGAAATCCCGGGGTTGAAGTACCGTATATAGCTACAGGAGCGACATTTGTATTTATAATCGGATATGTTGATGATATGCATCCCCTGCCGCCTCTCTCAAGGCTCATTTTTCACCTTGCAGCGGCGGCATGGGTGATGTTTCCGCTCCCCATACCGTTATGGCAAAGAGCACTTTTCGTGATTTGGACTGCAGGGGTTACTAATGCTTATAACTTAATTGACGGAATGGATGGGCTTTGTCTCTCAATGACTCTGATAACGTCACTTACAGCTTCACTTTTTATAGGCAGCGGAATGTGGTTTCCTTTTACCGGACTTGTGTTCGGGGTACTGCTTTGGAATTTTCCGACTCCGCGCACCTTTCTGGGTGACGGAGGAAGCACTTTGCTTGGCTATATATGTGCGTCACATCTTGCTTGGGGGATGTTCCCCGAGATATTCGGCAAGGGGCTGGTCTCTTTATCTGTAATTCTTCTTCTGATAGGAGGAGTTCCTGTAATAGACACTCTTACCGCAATGACAAGAAGAATATTGCACAAAAAGTCACCTTTTTCCCCTGACAGAGGCCATGCACACCATAAGCTTCAAGACGCCGGATTATCAAAACCGGCAACTCTTGCCTTGATGTCAGCAGCGCATTTTGTGATAATAAGCTTAGGATTTAAGCTGATTGGCATAAACATAATAAATATTTTTAACTAAAACCGATGGAGGCACTCTTATGAACAAAAAAACTGTGGTCTGCGTTGTTGGTACACGCCCTGAAGCTATCAAGATGGCTCCTGTGATAATTGCATTGCGCGATCAGAATTTTTTTGACGTAAAAATACTTGCGACCGGTCAGCATGCGGCAATGCTTGACCAAGCGCTAGGATATTTTGGTCTGACTGCGGACGTTAACCTTCATATTATGAAAGCTATGCAGTCTCTTGACCACATTACATCATCTGTTCTTACCGGGGCAGGGGAGTATTTCGATGCAGTTAAGCCTGCCGCCGTACTCGTTCACGGAGACACAACAACAACATTTGCAGCGGCTCTGGCAGCCTTTTACCGTGCCATTCCCGTAGGTCACGTCGAGGCTGGCCTGCGCAGCGGCAACATGAGACTGCCTTTCCCTGAAGAAATGAACAGAGTCTTGGCTGACAGGATAACAACTTGGAGCTTTCCTCCAACACCTCTCGCTGAAAACAATCTTTTGAAAGAGGGAACTTCGAAGGGACAGATATTTGTCACAGGCAATACTGTTATCGATGCTCTTTTTTATACGGTGAACAAGACAAAGAGGCCTAACCTTCCTGAATTTGAAAAACTGCCAGACAACGCTCAATTTTTGCTTGTGACGGCACACAGAAGAGAGTCATGGGGAAAGCCTCTTGAGGACATATGCTCGGCTCTCACAAAGATGCTTGATAAATACCCCAAACTGTGGATGATTATCCCCATGCACAAGAACCCTGCCGTAAGAGAGATAATACAAAAACATCTCAGCAGCAGGAATAATGTCATACTTTGTGACCCACTTGATTATCCTGATTTTGTCTGGGCTATGAACTCGTCGCTTTTCATACTCAGCGACAGCGGCGGAGTTCAGGAAGAAGCGTCTGCTATAAAAAAGCCGGTCCTTATTTTAAGGGATGTTACGGAACGGCCCGAGGCTGTGGAACGGGGCAGCGGTATTCTTGTCGGAGTATCGGAAGAAAAAATATTACGCAGTGCTTATGATTTGCTTGATAATAGTGAGAGTTTAAAGGCAATAGAGACAAAATGCATGGATCAGCCATTTGGAGACGGCAAGGCATCTATTAGAATAGCTGAGATACTGAAAGAACATTTTGATAGATAGACATCCGCTCACTGATAAAGACTGGAGTGAAAGCAATTGCAGGACAAGATGCTGATTCGAGGCGGTAAACAATTAAATGGCACCGTCAATGTACAGGGGGCTAAGAATGCCGCTCTGCCGGCTATGGCTGCTTCGATACTGCTCAAAGGACAGACACTGGTGTTGGAAAAAGTTCCGGATCTGTACGACATACAGACAATGTCTGACCTACTGACAAGTCTGGGAGCAAAGGTAACGTTTAAAAGTAATGTCATGACAATACAGGTACCTGAAGAGCTGACATCCGAAACGCCAACGGATCTTGTAAGAAAGATGAGAGCTTCGTCTCTTGTTTTGGGGCCTTTGGTGGCACGCTGCGGCAATGCAGTCCTTCCTCTGCCCGGAGGATGTGTATTAGGCAGCCGTCCTATAGATTTCCACCTCAAGGGTTTAACAAAAATGGGGGCATCTATAGATTTAAATCACGGTTCCGTATATGCCACGGCATCAAGGCTTAAGGGAACTAAGATTACCTTAGATTTTCCATCGGTCGGAGCCACAGAAAATTTAATGATGGCAGCGACTCTTGCGGACGGAATCACATATATAGAAAATGCGGCTCAGGAACCTGAAATTGTTAACCTTGCAGATATACTGAGACTTATGGGAGCTCAGATAAAGGGAGACGGAACACAGGTTATCAGAATTATAGGACAAGATGCACTTCACTCGGCACAAGGTGAAATCATTGCGGACAGGATAGAAGCAGCTACATATCTTATAGCAGGCGTAATAACAAAGGGCAGTGTAACAGTAAAGGGAATCGATGCATCCTTTATGGAGGCAATTCTCAATAAACTTACAGAGACCGGCATAGTCATAGATATATTTAATGACGAGATTACAGCAAAATATGACGGCGTGCTTAAAGGAATTTCCGTTAAAACAATGCCATACCCTGGATTCCCAACTGACACACAGCCTCAGCTCATGGCTGCTCTGACACTGGCTCAGGGGACAAGTGTCATACACGAAAGTGTTTTTGATTCAAGACTGCTTCACATAGATGAATTCAAGAAAATGGGAGCAAAAATTGAAGTTCAGGACAGCACCGCAATAATAACGGGAGTCCAGAAACTTAATGCCGCTGTTGTAAAATCGTCGAACCTCAGAGCTGGAGCCGCTTTGATATTAATGGGACTTGCGGCGGAAGATACAACCACGGTATGTGACCTCCAGCACGTATGGAGAGGATATGAAAACCTTGCGCAAAAGATGCGCTCACTCGGCGCAGACATCGAACTGACCGATTAAACGCAAGGGGAGTGTATAGATGACAGAAAGTACATCCGAAGCCCTTTCTAAGGTAAAAACATACGCTTTTATTGGCTCTGCCGGTACTGGAAAAAGCCAAAGGGCTCAGCTTGTTGCGTCCCTTCTAAATGCTGATTACATCATAGACGACGGGCTTGTCATACACAAGGGCAGTATAATATGCGGCAAAAGCGCGAAATCCGAAAGGAATCAGGTAAGCGCGATAAGAAGAGCATTGTTTGAATTTGACGACCACAGAAACGAAGTCGTTGCTTTCTTCGCTAAAACAGCACCTTGCTCTCTTATGATTATTGCTACTTCCGACAACATGGCAATGAGGATAATAAAAAAGCTAGGACTCAACCAGCCTTCAAGAATCATCACAATTGAAGAAGTTGCCACTCCTCAGGAAATAGCGAAGGCACGCAGGGAGAGATTCAGCAAGGGGCAGCACGTTATTCCCGTATCTCACGTGCTAGTCAGAAAAAACTTTGCCGGAAAACTTGTAGGACAGCTAAGAATCTTTTGGAAGTCAAAAGACAAGAGCGAAGGAGAGAAAACCATTGTAAGACCTCCTTTCAGCTTTTACGGCGAGGTTCACATAGAACCCGAGGCTATAGAGCAGCTTGTGACTTTCATTGCGACAAGAACCAATCAAGTCGCAAAAGTGACAGAGGTTTCTGTAAAGCCAGAAGAAGAGGGACGCCTTTCCATAGAGATAAAAATAACTGTCACGCTTGGCGACAAACCATTTATAAAGCTTGCTGCTTCCGTAAAGGAGAGGATAGCTCTAAGCGTAAGTTATTTTACCGGCCTTGATGTTAAGAATGTGGATGTAATAATATCGGAGGTACTTATATGACATCGGAATCAAAAACACTAATAAATCTTTCCCCCGAAGAACGAGAACAGACAAGAAATGTGCTGTGGGAGCACACTAAAGCCAATACTCTTGCCTGCCGCAGCTGTAACCTTGCTCTGACAAGGAGCAACGTAGTATTCGGCGATGGGAATCCTCACAGCAAACTTCTCTTTATAGGCGAAGGGCCCGGAGCCGATGAAGACTCTCAGGGTCTTCCTTTTGTCGGAAGAGCGGGTCAGCTTCTGACACAGATACTCACAGCTGCAGGTATAAGCAGGAAAGATGTCTATATCACAAATATTGTAAAGTGCAGACCGCCGGAAAACAGAGTTCCCACCCCGGAAGAGATGGTAATATGTGACCAGCATCTGCAAACTCAGATAATGCTGATTAACCCGGCTCTTATAGTGTTGCTCGGGAACACTCCAACAAGGTGGATACTGAAAACAGGTGAAGGAATAACAAAAATACGAGGCAAATGGTTTGAATGGAAGGGCATTGCCGTAATGCCAATGTTTCACCCGAGCTATCTTTTGAGGAACGCCTCATCCAAAGAAGGAAGCCCAAAGCACCTCACATGGATTGACATACAGGAAGTCAAGAGACAGTGGACGTCTGTCATTGAGAGCGGAAAGACTACAGATGACATCAAATTCGGATAAGAGTGAAAAAAGGATATCGCACGTTGGCATTGTGATGGACGGTAACGGAAGATGGGCAAAATCACGCAGTCTTCCGCGCATAATGGGTCATCACGAGGGAGTCAAAGCTGTGGAGAGAATAGTAAGGGCAGCCAATGACATGTCGCTGCCATATCTTTCGATATATGCCTTTTCTACTGAAAACTGGAAACGTCCTAAGGGCGAGGTTCTCGGCCTCATGGGTCTTTTTCGCTATTATATGAAGTCAAAAGTTGATGCCCTGTGCAAAGAGAATACGCGTATACGCTTTGCCGGATCAATAGAAGCTCTGCCAAAAGATATATGTGAAATTCTTAAAGATGCGGAAGAAAAAACTGAAAATAACACGGGCACACAGCTGATAGTTTGCATGAATTATGGAGGCAGACAGGAAATTGTTGATGCCTTCAATAAAGCGGCGGCTGCCGGAGAAAAAAATATTACGGAAGATACCGTAAGAAAATATCTCTACCTGCCCGACGTTCCCGACCCCGACTTGCTCATACGCACAAGCGGCGAGCTTAGAATGAGCAATTTCTGGCTATGGCAGGGAGCATACAGCGAATATTATTTTACGGATAAATATTGGCCGGAATTCGGCAAGAACGATCTTGAAGAAGCTATTTCAGACTATTACGGGAGGGACAGGCGCTATGGCAAAGCTTAAAGATCTTTTATCGTCAAGTCCGGATCTATCGCTTCGCACATTCAGCAGTGTTTTTATAGTTGTTGCTGTCATAGGCGGAATAACGGTAGGCGGAACTGTTTGGAACACAATTGTTTTTCTTATAGCAATGATGTCTTTGTGGGAGTTCTACAAGCTTCTTGCAACAAAGCATGATATTTCCCCATGGCTCATAATGGCCTCCGGTGCATTTATTCTTATAGGTGCAGCTCTTAATATGACTCTTACTGCAATACTATGCACAATATCATCTATCCTATTTGTCACGCTCTTTCTTGAAGTGGTAAGAAGGCAAGTATCAGGAGAAAGCTTCGCACTGCAGAACATGGGAGCGACAATAGCAGGCATAGCTTATGTCATTCTGCCCTGGTCATTTATGATAATAATACGCACAAGAGAACTGGGTGCCCTATTTTTGATAACCCTTTTCTTCTGCACTTGGTCGTGTGATGTAGCAGCATATTTTGTGGGAAGCAACTTGGGCAAAAATCTCCTCTGTTCAAAAGTCAGCCCCAAAAAAACATGGGAAGGCTTTTTTGGCGGAGCAGCGGCAAGTTTCCTCTGCGGCGGAGTATTAGCTCTCTTTTTCTCATTTCCTCCTCTTCCATTGCTTCTTATGGGGCTGCTCTGCGGAGTGGCTGGACAGCTCGGCGATTTGGGTGAGTCTGTACTAAAGCGTGAAGCCGGAGTAAAGGACACAGGCTCTATAATTCCCGGACACGGCGGTCTTCTTGACAGGTTTGACAGTATTCTTGTCAACGCCACTTTGGCATTCGCTATCTTTGAAATCATAGGATAAGCACAATGGAAAAACCGATAAGAATTGCCGTTTTCGGAGCTACCGGAAGTGTCGGCGGAGCCGTACTGGATGTCTGCAGACGTTTTCCGGATAAGTTTGATGTAAGAGTACTTGCCGCATGTTCCAGCAAATCAAAATTATTGGAGCTGGCACAGATACACAGAGCCTCCAAACTGGCCCTGACAAAACCTGAAGGCGATTTTAACATCGACGGATACGAGTGCATGACTGGAGAAAGCGCTCTTTCGGAGCTGGCGTCAGATCCAGAGATAGACCATATAGTGTTTGCAGCCTCTGGAGTGGCTGCAATAAAAGCACTTCAAACTGCCCTAATATCAAACAAAGATGTCTCTCTTGCCAATAAAGAAAGTATTGTTGCGGCTGGGCCGTGGGTAATGCCTCTGATAAAGAGAAAAGACCAGCTGCGCCCAATAGACAGCGAGCACAGTGCAATATGGCAGTGCTTAAGAGACACACCAGAAAACGAAGTTAAAAAAATATGGCTGACGGCCTCGGGAGGCCCATTCCGCAATTACAGCGAGGATGATATGAAAAAAGTAACTCCCGAGCTTGCTTTAAATCATCCAATATGGAAAATGGGAGCAAAAATAACAATAGACAGCGCAACTCTTATGAACAAGGGGATAGAGTGCATCGAAGCGATGCGGCTCTTTAACCTGCAGTCAGAAAAAGTGGACGCAGTAATTCATCCTAAATCTCAGGCACACGGCATGGTGCTCTTCTGCGACGGAACAATGAAAATGTTGCTTTCTTCTGCTGACATGAGGCTTCCGAGCGCTGCAGCCATAGCTTGGCCGAACCGCCTTCCGCTTATAGAATCTGGGTTTAATTTTCCTCCAACAGCAGAATGGGATCTTAGCTTTAAGAAAATCGACCGTAAATTATTTCCATGCTTTAGAATAGCCCAAGAGGCCGGTAGACTTGCAGGGGCATATCCGTCGCTTTTGATAGGGGCGGATGAAGCGGCGGTAAAGAATTTCCTAAAAGGCAATATATCTTTTACCGACATACCAAAGGCAGTGGAAGAAACACTCTCTAAATGGAACGGTATTCCGCCTTCGACAGCGGATGATGCGATAGCTGTCGTCAAAGACGGAGAACGCCTAGCCGAGGAAATGTGTAAAAATTGGAGGCACAGCTGTTGATAAGTATAATCTCGTTTCTGATTGTAATAAGTATATGTGTTATATCTCATGAAGGAGGCCATTACCTTGCAGCAAGATGGAGGGATGTAATGATTCATGAGTTTTCCTTCGGCATGGGGCCTGCGATATGGAGCAGAAAAAAAGGAGAGACTCTCTGGTCTTTCAGAGCCCTGCCTATTGGTGGTTTTGTAAAGCTGGAAGGCGAGGACGCAAGTGACGAAGATGCGCCTAAGCCGGAAGGATACAAAAAGGAAAGAGCTCTGAATCACAAAAAAGCGTGGGAACGCCTTATCATAATAGCTGCAGGAGCAACGGTAAATCTAATACTTGCATGGCTGCTTACAGCCTCATATCTTACAGGATACGGAGTTTACAACTTTGACAAACCGGAAATTGGAGTCATAATGCCCCAAACGGCTGCGGAAAAGGCCGGACTTCAAACAGGAGATATCATCAAGTCCATTAATGGCAAACATCTCTCCAAATGGTCAGACATCAGAGAGAGCTTACAGGATAAAAATACAAAAAGCGATCGATTTACAATAGTAATAGAACGAGGCGGTGCGGATAAAACTATAGAAACCACGATCACCTACGACAGCACTCACAAGGGACGTTTACTCGGAGTTCAGCCGTCACAGGTCAAGTATCCGATACACAAAGCTCTTGCCCAAGGCTTTGGATATTCATGGAAGATGGGCATGGAAATTTTAAAAGGCATGTGGATGGTTATAACTGGACAGGTAAAATCCGAAGTAGTCGGCCCGGTAGGGATAGCTGTAATGGCTGGAGATGCCTTTAAGCAGGGATTTTGGTCTTTTATTGCATTCATGGGGATCATAAACCTTCACCTCGGCCTGCTGAACCTGCTGCCCTTTCCTGCCTTAGACGGCGGAAGGATTATATTTATAACAATAGAGATACTGACAGGTAAGAAAGTGCCGGATAAATATGAATCTATGGTGCACTATGCAGGATTTGTAATCCTCATATCATTGATAATACTTATAACTGGAAAAGATATACTTAAACTGTTCAACTAGGAGGATGTACCCTATGGGCAGCAAAAAAAATGTATCAATAGACGGGCTTTTAATAGGCTCAAATAACCCCGTAAGAGTTGAAAGTATGCTAAAAACGCCGCTGACTGAAATAAATTTATGTTTTACAGAACTTGATAGTCTGGCTGACGAAGGCTGCGAACTCGTCAGAGTCTCTTTTCCCTCATTGGATTTAAGCGACAATTTTTCAAAATTAATAAGGCAATGTACAAGACTGAAAATTATGGCTGACATACATTTCAGTCATAAACTTGCCATTGCAGCCTTAAAGTGCGGCGCTCCTTCAATCAGAATAAACCCGGGAAACATGACTGACAGAGACGGACTTACAGAGGTTGTCAGTCTTGCAAAAGAAACCGGTTCCGTAATCCGCATCGGAGCAAACGGAGGTTCCCTGAACAACAGGCAAGTAAAAGAGGCCTGCGGAGACAGAGCCAAAGCCCTTGCAGCGGCAGTCGAAGAACAGATAAAACTGCTCAATGAAAATTCTTTTGACAACATGATTATCTCCGCTAAATCAAGTTCTGTTACAGAGACCGTAAGAGCCAATGCTATCCTTGCCCAAAAATATGATTATCCCGTTCATATCGGCATAACAGAAGCAGGGAGCGGAGTCTCAGGTGTGGTCAAAGGCGCATTGGGAATAGGAGTTATGTTATCCCAGGGAATTGGAGATACAATTCGGGTCAGCCTCACTGAGCCCGGTACAGAGGAAGTAAAAACCGCATACCACATTCTTCGGTCTTTGGAAATCAGAAAACGCGGATACAACTTTATAAGCTGTCCAACATGCGGCAGAAAAAGAGTTGACGTGGCATCTTTATCGGAAATGGTAAAATCACTTCTCCCAAATAACATACCAGACGGCATGACAATAGCTGTGATGGGATGTGAGGTCAACGGACCCAAAGAAGCATCGGGCGCAGATATCGGAATAGCGGGAACTCCTGAAGGCTTTGTGATGTTCCGAAAAGGAAAACACGTATGCTCGGGACATATAGAACAGCTTGAGGACGAACTTATAAAAATTATTAAAACCTTTCGTGACTCCTCTAATTAAACTTGTATACAAAATATAGTCAAATATCACATGTAAAAATTTACCTTGACATAAATCCCAAGTAGGTTTATTTTTATATAAAGTTTGGTGTGGTGCGCCTTTATCATTATAGCTCTGCTCAATTCTTTAAAAAAAAAATTTGCAGGGGAGTGAAAAAATGTACCAGAATAAATCATTCAGTATACTTTCTGAGACTGGGCCATTAAAGCAAGTTATGCTTCACAGACCTGGTCGGGAGCTAGACCGCCTTACTATCAGCAACATGGACAACCTCCTTTTTGACGACTTAATATGGCTTGAAGAGGCCCAAAGGGAGCACGATGAGTTTGCGAACATTCTTAGAAAAGAAGGATGCGAGGTTTTATATTTCTATAATTGCCTTGCTGAAATTCTGGAACAAAAAGAAGTCAGATCCTCGCTTATTAAAGACGTATTTTCATATGAGTGTTTAGACCGAAGAATATCGGAAGATTTATATGCAATTTTTATGGAAGAGCCTTCAAAACAATTAGCCGCCCACCTCATAGAAGGGTACAGCAAAGAAGACGCGGCCCATCAGTGTAAACCATCTTTAAGCCTTATGACAAAAGTCAGTAATTGCTCAGAATTTATAATACACCCCATTCCAAACCTATACTTTCAAAGAGACCCTGCCATTACTGTATCCAACGGTTTGGTACTCGGTCAGATGACATTTGAAGCGCGCAGAAGAGAGCCTCTTTACTGGAAATACATCACAGAATTTCATCCTAGGTTTGCCGGCATGGAAATTTTGTTTGGTGACAAACCCGACGAGATCTGGCCGCACAAAGCGGAGGGTGGAGATTTGCTGGTTATATCCGACAAAGCAATGGCAATAGGAGTAAGCCAGAGAACAATGCCTACCACAGTTCAAAGAATTGGACGCAACTTAGCGCGAAAAACGCCCATAAATAAAATTTTCGCTTTTGAAATTCCAAAAGAACGCTACTGTATGCATCTTGACACTGTTTTTACAATGGTTGACAAGGATGCCTTTACAATTTTTCCAGCAATAATAGAACACCTCAAAGTGTGGCAGCTTGACTACAACGGCGACGGGACTATACAGTCTCTGAATCAGGTAAAAGACTGGCAGAGATGCATTGCTGAAGAACTCGGCTTCGAAAAGCTGCGCATAATCGAGATGAGAGGGCGCGATGAGGCTGAAACAGGAAGAGAGCAGTGGCACGACGGATGCAACACATTGGCTGTTGCCCCGGGAAGAGTCGTCACATACAATCGCAATATAATGTCCAATAAGCTGCTAAGGGACAACGGCATAGAAGTACTTGAGCTTAAAGGCCCCGAACTCGGCAGAGGAAGAGGCGGGCCAAGATGCATGTCCATGCCGCTGAACAGACTGCCGATTTAAACTTGTCTGCTATAATGTACCGCATACAATACAATACAATACAATTTGAGGAGGAATTTTCAATGGCTTTTAATCTTCGCAATCGTCATCTGATATCACTCAAGCATCACACACCACAGGAGATAGAATATCTCCTTAATCTGGCAACAGATCTTAAAAATAAAAAGCGCGCAGGCATAAAGGGCGATCTTCTTGCCGGCAAAAGCGTTGCTCTAATATTTGAAAAACCATCAACACGTACACGCTGCGCATTTACTGTCGCAGCAATAGACGAGGGAGGACATCCCGAATATCTCGGCAAAAACGACATCCAGCTCGGACACAAGGAAGATGTCGCCGACACTGCAAGAGTTTTAGGACGCATGTTTGACGGTATAGAATTCCGCGGTTTCAGCCAGCAGGTTGTCGAAGATCTTGCGAAATATGCCGGCGTTCCAGTATGGAACGGACTTACCGACGACTACCACCCAACACAGGTTTTGGCCGACTTCCTCACAGTACGCGAGAATTTTGGACACCTTAAGGGAATAAAATTTGTATATGTTGGAGACGGACGCAACAACGTCGCAAATTCATTGATGATTGGTGCCGCTAAAATGGGAATGAACTTTGTAATAGGAGCACCTAAATCCCTCTTCCCTGATCCCGCTCTTGTTGCAGAATGCGAAAAAATCGCTCAGGATTGCGAATCGGGAGCGACAATAACCATCACAGACGACCCCAAAGCTGCTGTAAAAGATGCAGACGTAATATACACAGACGTATGGGCATCAATGGGCGAAGAGGCAAAGCTTGCGGAACGCAAAGCGATACTTCAGCCGTACCAGGTTAACATGGATCTAATCAAAGCCACAGGCAACGAGAATGTCATCTTCCTCCACTGCCTGCCCGCCGTAAAGGGCTACGAGGTGACAGAAGAAGTGTTTGAGTCACGCTACGCAAGACAGTTTGACGAAGCAGAGAACCGCATGCACACAATCAAAGCCACAATGGTCGCAAGCATCGGCAATCTATAATTGCATAACACTAAATAAGACATAAAAGAGGCCCGGACAAATGTCTGAGCCTCTTTTTGATGTGATGAAAATACATTCCGCAAATGACGCTGAACAATATTTATGATAGAATGTAGTGTGCGAAAAAAATTAGTACTAAAGGCAATAAGAGATGAGGTGCATGCATTTGGCAATATATCGTGATCCCCAAAAAATTGCAGAATATCTTGAAAACTGGATAAAGGACGAATTCACAGCTGCAGGAACAAAAAAAGCCGTCCTAGGGATAAGCGGAGGAATTGATTCCGCTCTCTTGGCTGGACTCTTATGCAGAGCCCTCGGCTCAGAAAATGTGACAGGAATAATGATGCCATGCCACAGCGGGGCAATTGATGAACAATATGCTTTGCTTTTGGCGGAAAAATTCAACTTTAAGACATATAAAATAGACATCTCGGAGAGCTATGATACACTGCAAAAAGCAATAACTCAAGAACTGGGCTCGCTTTCCGACCTTCCCTCCGCCAACATAAAACCGCGTCTCAGAATGACCACTTTATATTCTGTAGCGCAACAGCATGGCGCTCTGGTATGCGGCGGCGGCAATAAGGACGAAATCACATATGGCTACTTTACAAAATATGGAGACTCGGGTGTGGACTTGCTTCCTCTTGCTGACCTTCTGAAGGGTGAGGTCTGGAGCACAGCGGAATACATAGGAATACCGCAGGAGATTGTCGACAGACCGCCTACTGCCGCATTGTGGGAAGGGCAGACAGACGAAAAAGAAATGGGCATGACTTATGCGGAGCTCGATACATACATTGCGATAGGCAGTGCGAGCGATGCTGTAAAAGACAAAATCGAAAAAGCTAAAACAAAAACGGCACATAAGAGAGCTTTTCCTCACATGGCTATACTGCCTAAAGAGCTCTAACTCTCTTTGCATATAATTTTTAATCCAATACATGAGGTGATTTAATTTGTCAGGACATTCAAAATGGGCAAACATCAAACATCGCAAGGCTGGACAAGACGCTAAAAAAGGCGTTGCCTTCCAGAAACTTGTTAAGAACATTATCGCGGCCGCTAAAGCGGGCGGCGGTGATCCCAACGCAAACTTCAGACTGAAAGTAGCTATAGAAAGAGCCAGGGCTGGAAACGTACCTATAGACAATATAGAGCGCGGAATCAAACGCGGAACAGGCGAACTCGGCGGAGCAATGGAGGAAATCATATATGAAGGCTACGGACCCAACGGCGTAGCCGTCATGGTTCAGGCTATGACAGACAACCGCAACCGCACCGCGCCGGAAATGCGCTCCCTCTTCACAAAGTGCGGAGGCGCTATAGGTGAGCTCGGCTGCGTAGCATGGAATTTTGACCGTAAAGGTACAATAGAAGTAATAGGCGAAGGCATTGATGAAGAAGAGCTCCTTATGGCGGCAATAGAAGCGGGCGCCGACGACATGACTGCAGAAGACGAAGGATTCCAGATAACATGCGATCCCACTCTCGTATCATCGGTAGGTGAAGCACTCAAAAACGCGGGCTACAATGTGGATTCTATGGAAATTGAAATGGTTCCCAAGAATACCGTTGCTGTAAGCAACAAGGCTGAAGCCGAAAAATTGCTCTCAATGGTAGAGCGTTTTGAGGACAACGACGACGTACAGGCTGTTTACGCCAACTTCGATATTCCGGAAGATATTCTTGCTGAAATCGATTAACGGCAGAGCTGAAAAGAACACAATCAGAGCGTTAGGAATAGATCCCGGACTCGGAACTCTAGGGTACGGGGTCGTTTCGCAACATGGGGACATGCTTATATGCGAAACATATGGGGTTATCAAAACACCTACAGACTTATCTCTCACTCAGAGACTCTCTCTTCTCTATAATGAGATAAAGAAGAAGGCGGATGAATTTCCTCCTGACATTGTAGCCGTAGAAAAATTATTTTTCGGGCGCAATATAACAACTGCGGAAATGGTATGGCAGGCTCGCGGTGTTATATTGCTTCTTATCGCACAGATGGGACTTGAGCCCTATGAACTTAAGCCTTCTGAGGTTAAAATGGCTGTATGCGGCTACGGAGCTGCCGAAAAAGGGCAGGTACAGGGTATGGTTGCAAATATGCTGGGACTGAAGAAGCGCCCCTCGCCAGATGATGCGGCAGACGCTTTAGCCATAGCAATAGCAGGTTTATCAATGAATTCGTACGACAGAAACATAATGAAAGGATACTGAAAATATGATCAGCTCTCTGCACGGCAAGGTTGTTTCAGTGGGAAAAGACTCAGTTATCCTTGATGTCTCAGGCTTTGGAATTGAAGTATTTGCAACCAAATCTCTGATATCAAGGGCTATAGCATCGGAAGAACTGTTTTGCTGTGCCTATATGCAGATAAGCGATGCCGGAGTAAGTATGTTCGGCTTTTCCACTGAGAAAGAAAAAATCCTTTTCCTCGAACTGCTGCAGGTAAAGACTGTAGGAGGCAAGCTGGCAATAACTCTGCTTCGCCACTTGGAGGCAGATTACATTCTGCAGGCGATATCATCGGGCAACACTTCAATGTTGTCGGTTCCCGGGCTTGGCGCTAAACGTGCGGAGCGAATCTGTTTTGAATTAAAGAACAAGATAGCTAAAAAATTCTCTGATCTGCCTGAGGGCGAATTCCAGCCATCAGGCGGATCTTCATGTGACTCTTTTGTACTTGATGCCCTGACAGGGCTTGGCTTTACACAGAGCGAATCCTCACGAGCCTTATCTCTTTCAAAGGCTTCTGCGGATGACGATGTAAAGTGGACGGAGGAGAGCCTGCTAAAAGCCGCTCTCTCGGTTCTTCAGCGGAATAAGCGGGGGAGTTAAATGCCGGAAAATAACCAGGACAAACTTATTGAGACAATGAGACAGGAGAGGGAAGAAGAGGGTTTTACCCTTCGCCCTCAGGCTCTCGATGATTTTATAGGACAAAGCGGTCTTAAGGACAAATTGACAATATTTATGACAGCTTCGCTCCAAAGGGAAGAGCCATTAGACCATACGCTTTTCTACGGCCCTCCGGGCCTTGGAAAGACAACTCTCGCAGGTATTATTGCCAAAGAGATGAAAGGCACATTGAGAGTCACTACCGGCCCAGCGTTGGAGCGCGCTGGGGACTTAGCTGCCATACTGTCAAACATTCAACCCAACGATGTGCTCTTCATAGATGAAATACACAGAATGTCGGCCAATATAGAAGAAATTCTCTATCCTGCAATGGAAGATTTTTCGCTTTCAATAGTGGTGGGCAAGGGGCCTCTTGCCCGCAGCATAAGGCTTTCACTGCCAAAATTTACATTAATAGGGGCCACAACAAGACTTGGACTTTTGACCTCACCGCTCAGAGCAAGATTCGGCATAGTGGAGCAGCTTAACCTCTATTCTCCGGAAGAGCTGACATCCATAGTCAAAAGAGGAGCGTCTATGCTTGGTGTAAAGATCTCCCAGAATGCGGCGGAAGAGATAGGAATCCGTTCCAGAGGCACGCCAAGAGTTGCTCTTAGACTTTTAAGGCGTGTACGAGACGTTGCAGAAGTCAAAAGAGCGAAGCTGGTTGAAAAAGAGCTGGCTCAATTTGCACTTGATATGCTCGGAGTCGACGGGGAAGGACTTGACGAAGGAGACAGAAAATTTCTGCGCGCCCTTGTTGAACTTTTCGATGGAGGCCCTGTAGGACTCTCAACTCTTGCCGCAGCACTCAACGAAGATGCTCAGACAATCGAGGATATATATGAACCCTATCTGATACAGAAGGGGCTCTTGGAGAGGACTCCCAGGGGCAGAAAAGCTACAAGAAATACATGGGAATACCTAGGCATCCCCGTATCCCCTCATTTTGTGCAATACCAGCAGATGCAGCTTCTGCCTGAGGAAGACTCCTGATGTACGGGATAGGGAAATTTTTGATGTTCATGGGAGCTGCAATATTTTTAGCTGGAATTTTAATTACGGCTGCGGCAAAAATTGGCATCTCAATAGGCAGCCTGCCCGGAGATATAACTTACCACAGAAAAAACATTACAGTATTTGCGCCTTTCGGCACAATGATTGTCGTAAGCCTCATACTCACAATTATAATGAATGTGATATCAAAATGGAAATAAACAAAAAAATATACGTAATAATTTCTATAGCAATACTGCTCTCTTTCTCTTCTGCTGCCGCATATGCTTTTTCGCGCAGCATCTCCGTGCTGATAGACTCCGGACATGCAACAGGCAGTCTTGCAGGTGCGAATATGACAGCAGCGGGAGCAGATGGCACTTCAGATACATTTTCAGGCACATTTGATGTGTTATTTGAAGACTCATCTGTCAGTATAAACAACAAAACTTACAGAATGCCTGTCACAATATCCTCTTCGGAAGCTTTGCAGTGGAAGTCCGTAAAATACAGAGGATCTCTCTATTTAACTCAGTCAAGCGGAAAATATCTGGTAATCAACAATGTTGATGTTGAGGACTATCTGAAAGGTGTTTTAAAGGCTGAAATGAACCCAAAATGGCCTATTGAGGCTCTTAAAGCTCAGGCTGTCATTGCCAGGACATATGCGGCTAAATCAGAGGGCAAGCACAACGGATATGACATGTGCAGCACAACCCACTGTCAGGTATACAAAGGTCTCTCACTTGAAACTCCGCAAATTGAAGAGGCAGTCTCATCGACAGCTGGACTTATACTTAACTGGCAAAATGGCCCGGCATCGGTATTCTACCACTCAGACAGCGGCGGTATAACGGCATCGTCTCTGAGCGTGTGGGGCAAGCAGATTCCATACCTTCAGGCTGTCACTGAACCTATGCCCGCATTAGGACCTCATTCATCTTGGCAATGCTCACTTCCTATGTCTCTTATAGAGTCCAAACTTGCTGCAAACGGAATAAATACAGGCTCTGTGGCATCCCTGGCCATAGCCGGCAGGGATGAAAGCGGAAGGGTATCTTTAATTGAGATAAAAGGCTCTCTTTCAACTCAGAGGGTTACAGGGCATAAATTTAGGACAATTATTGGCTCTGACAAGATTAAAAGCACAATGTTCAACATTAACGAGAAGCCAGAACCGGTGAAAACAATACCTGTACAGACAATCAGCCCTCAAACAGCTAAACTCGAATCAAATATAAATACGGCAAAAATCGACAAGAGCAAAATGCCAAAAGATCCTCAGGAAAAGCTTGTTTGGCTCACAAAAAATAAAATTTTCACAACAAGGGAGCTTATGGACATGCTTGCCAAGCCGGACAAAATAAATAGCTACATTGAAATAGGCATGGCGCGAATGGAAGGAAAATCGTTTCAACAGCCACATTCGAGTACGGTGGCCGAACCCTCCGCCAAAAATCAGATAAACAACATAACACCGGCTGGAGGAGAAAGTATTACATTCTACGGCATGGGATGGGGACACGGAGTTGGTATGTCACAGTACGGAGCCAAGACACTTGCCGAAAACGGCTGGAATTTTACCGGAATACTTGAGCACTATTTCCCCGGAACAACATTAGGACAGTGATAAATATAATGGATATTGACCTGAATAAGACTTCAGCATATGACTACAAACTGCCCAAAGAGCTTATAGCTCAAAATCCGGCAGAACCCAGAGATGCGGCCCGCCTGCTTGTAGTCAAAAGAAACTGCGGGGTAACCGCCGACAGAAGCTTTCGAGATATAAAAGATTACTTGAAGCCGGGAGATCTTTTGGTTATGAACGATACAAAGGTACTGCCTGCAAGAGTGCTCGGAATAAAAAAAAGCGGCGGTGCGAAGGTAGAAATATTCTTTCTTCGTCCATCTGACAGAGATGCGAAGAGCTGGATTGCGCTTGTAAGACCTGGTAGGAAACTGCGTGAAGGTACTCTCGTCTCGCTTGGCGAAGAGACAGATGTCACAGTGGGGGAAAGACTAGAAGACGGGCTCAGAGTAGTCTCTTTCCCTCCCGATAGCGACCCTTTTACAGTAATTCACAGGTTTGGGACAACACCTCTTCCTCATTACATAACATCGACAAATGCAAAACCTGAAAGATACCAGACTGTATATGCAAAAGAAGAAAAAGAAAATTCTGTTGCCGCTCCCACAGCGGGACTGCACTTTACAAAGCAGCTTTTGGCAGACTTAAAACAGATGGGTGTGGACGAGACATTTGTAACTCTGCAGGTGGGGCTTGGCACTTTCAGACCTGTTAAGGCGGAGAATATCAAAGAACACATAATGCACCATGAAATGTGCGATATATCCAAAGAGAGCGCAGAAAAGATAAAGAATACCAAGCTCGGAGGCGGAAGGGTGATAGCAGTAGGAACAACGGTAGTCAGGACGCTGGAATCCTTTGCCGCAAAGTACGGAGAGGTTCGCGAGGGCACTCTCGACACTCAGCTTTTTATCTCTCCTGGATACGACTTTAAAGTGATAGACGGGCTTATAACAAACTTTCATCTGCCTATGAGTACTTTGCTGATGCTTGTCTCGGCTTTCGGAGGCTACGGCACTATGATGGAAGCATACAACGGGGCGGTGGAGAAGGGCTACAGATTCTTCTCATTCGGCGATTCAATGTTTATATCATAACAAGGGGGAAAATATATGGTAAAAATGTACGGCACTGAATTATGTCCTGATGTAAGAGCTGCGATAGCTATGTTCAAGGATAAGAATATAGAGGTAGATTTCAGAGATTTTTCGGAATCAATTTTTAACCTTAAGGAATTTATTCTTATGCGCGACAGCAGCCCCTGCTTTGAAGCTGTAAAACAATCTGGTTCTATCGGCATTCCCTGTTTTCTTTTCGAAGACGGAAGAATATCCTTTGACCCTGAAGATATACAGTAACAGAAATTTTTTGCAAAGATAAGATTCTTGCAGTCATAGCATCTCCCCCTCTGAGATTTCCGAGGGGGAGATGCTTTACTTATATATTAAGGTTATCACTCATATCAACGGCAGAACCGTGTTATGCCACATGCTCTCCGAACTTGAAGACTTCAGCTACAGAGGTGCTGCCTGCATGATAAGCCAGAGTGGTCGGTGTTTCACCGTCAAGAATTAGGAAGTCCGCCTGTTTGCCGGCTTCAAGACTTCCGAGACGTCCCGCTCTGTTGATTGCGTATGCGGCGTTAAGAGTTGCCGCTGTCAAGGCTTCTTCGATAGTCATGTTCATGTGCATTACACCAAGACCGAATATAAACGGTACGGATTCGCAGAAGCAGGATCCGGGGTTGCAGTCTGTAGCAAGAGCTACGGGAACTCCCCAGTCTACCATGTCGCGTCCTCTTGCAAATGGCTTTTTTAAGCTGTAGGCTGTCGCAGGAAGAAGAACGGCGATAGATCCGGATTTTCCCATAGCGCGGAGGTTGGCTTCGCTTGCCGCCAAGAGGTGCTCCGCAGAACGGACCGAAAGTTCCGCGGCAAGTCCCGCCCCGCCCAAATCATGCACTTCGTCCGCATGAATCTTTGTGTCAAACCCCTGAGCCTTTGCCGCAATCAAAAGTCTTCTGCTCTGATCGACGGAGAATACTCCCTCTTCGCAGAAAACGTCGCAGAATTCGGCTATCCCCTGAGCTTTAACTTTGGGAAGCATTTCATTTATGAGAATGTCCACAAAGGCATCGGGATTGCTCTTGTACTCTGTCGGCACAGCGTGAGCTCCCATAAATGTCGGAACTACATCAAGGGGTGTCTCGCGTGAGACTCTTTCTATAACAGAGAGCATCTTAAGTTCCAAGTCCAAATCCAAGCCGTAGCCGCTTTTGATTTCTATTGTAGTTGTGCCTTTTGCAAGAGCCGATAGGGCTAGCTTCTTTGTATTGCTGAATAATTCGTCCTCTGTGGCTGATTTTACTGAATTGACAGAAGATAGAATGCCGCCGCCTTTCTTTAAAATATCAAGGTAGGGAATACCGGCAAGCCTCATGCCAAATTCATCCTCGCGTCTCTTTGCAAAGCACAGGTGTGTATGTGGATCTACGAATCCCGGTATTACACATGCACCCATAAGATCTCGTTCCTCATTAACATCCTTATAATCCAAGGATGCGATAACGTCACCCTCATTTCCTATCTTAGCTATATGCCCGTCTTTTACAAGCATTGCTCCCTTTTTGTACTCTGTAATCTGTCCTTGCTCCGCTCCTGCAAGGGGCTTGCCTTTATCTATCGGGGTAAATATTCTTGCGTTTCTAAAAAGTTTCGTAACCATATCTATTCTCCTTACTATATTTAGATTATGTAACGCCCGGCACCATCCTCATAATGCTCTAATGAAGGAGACGCCGGGCTCTTATAAATTATACAGCTTGACTTAAGCCTATCAACCTGAAAGATTGCTTATTAGGCTGTTTATTAATTCAGTTCGCCAATAGCCTTTTCTACTGAATCAAGAACTGTTCCGTTCTCTACAAGCTCAAGCGACTTCAGCATCAGAGGCTGCATATACTGGTCTTTTTCGTAGAAGGGGACATATTCGCGGAAAACTTTATGAGCCACGGAAGTTCCTTTGCCCGGCTTGAGAGGAGCCCTGAAGTCCATTCCTTGAGCCGCATTGAGCATCTCTATCGCGATAACTCTTGTTGTGTTGTTAAGGATAGTCATGCCCTTTCTTGCACTGTAGCCTCCCATAGAAACATGGTCTTCCTGGCCTGCGGATGTCGGGATTGAGTCTACACATGAAGGATGTGCAAGAACCTTATTTTCTGAGACAATGGCTGCAGCTGTGTACTGAGGAATCATAAAACCGCTGTTGACGCCGCTGTCTGAGACGAGGAACGGAGGAAGATCCGAAAGTTTATGGTCAACGAGTCTGGCAACTCTGCGCTCGGAGATATTTGCAATTTCCGCAACTGCGATTCCGAAGAAGTCCATTGCCATTGCCATAGGCTGGCCGTGGAAGTTTCCTCCGCTTATCGCTTCGCCGTCTTTATGGAAGATGATTGGATTATCTGTTACTGAGTTGATTTCTATATTTACTTTTTCCCACACATATTCTATTGCGTCGCGGCTTGCTCCGTGTACCTGGGGCAGGCAGCGGAGTGAATATGCGTCCTGTACTCTGTCTTTCTTGTACGCTTCAATGATTTCGCTGCACTCAGTGAGCTTTCTCATATTTTCGGCAACAAGAGTCTGTCCTACCTGAGGGCGAAGGTCGTGTGTGCGTCTGTCAAATGCGTACGGTACGGCGTGCAGAGCTTCGGCAGACATTGCTGCGGCAACATCGGCATTCTTCATAAGCTTCTTCGCGTCATATACACAGAGAGACGCAAGGGCCGTCATGACGGTTGTGCCGTTGTTAAGGGCAAGTCCCTCTTTGGGCATAAGTTCTACCGGCTTCATTCCTACAAGCTTAAGAGCTTCTGTTGTCGGCATCTTCTTTCCCTGATAAACAACATCACCGAGTCCGATAAGGGAGATGGCAAGATGTGAGAGCGGGCAGAGGTCTCCGCTTGCTCCGACAGATCCCTGACGCGGAATGACGGGGTGAATGCCAAGGTTAAGATAGTCAACAAGCTGTGTCAAAGTGGCAAGGCTTATTCCCGAATAACCTTTTATAAGTGTATTGATGCGGAGGAGCATTACAGCTCTTACATAATCTTCTGGGAGAGCTTCGCCGAATCCGCATGCGTGGCTCATAAGAAGATTTTCCTGAAGCTGGCGGCTCTTATCGCGGGGGATAACTACTGAAGCTAAGTCACCGAAGCCTGTGGTTATGCCATATACGACACGTCCCTCTTTTACCCAGTCGAGAACAGACTGTGCGCACTCAGAGACAAGACGCTTGGCTTCCGGATCGAGCTCAATCTTAAAACCTTTGCGGGCTACATTAACTATGTCCTGGATCGTAAGTGATTTGCCATCGAGAATTACTGTGTTGTTTGACATAATTTCTCCTCCTCAAATTTCATAAGTATTGTTCGCAATTTTCTTACTTATGCTATAATATGTAATACATTTTGTTGATTGTTTTATCTAATAATTTTACTTTAAGACTTTAGCACTTTCAAGTCCTAAAATTTTGTTCTACAACAAGTATATCCAAATTAATATAATAGTCAAGAAAAATTCTGTGAATTCGGTATGTTTTTTAATATATAAGTAATTATACTGACAAAAAAAGCAGCGCGCATATAGTCCCGTAATTGGACATATGCGCGCTGATTATCATACAACTATAATGTGTTCTATTTGTTACGTAATTTCTAAAGTCCCATTTGTTCCGGTCTGTCAAATGAGAGAGCTATGTGAGATGCATCACCGAGCAAGCATAGCCGCGGCTCTCCTGAGGGGCTCATATCAACAATGGTTATGCTGCAGTTCGGTATTTGAAACCTGCCGAAACTTGACAGCGGCGCATTAAGCCAATAACAAAGAAGCACCTTTATTACAGCATCATGAGAAGCCAAAAGCACGTCTCCTGTATATTTTCGGGCAATATCATCACATGCCGCGGTAACTCTGTCATATACATTTTTCAGAGATTCTCCGAATTTTCCAGGCATTGTCACAGTCTCAGGCGCTGAGTGCCATGACGCTAACAGGGTGCTGTAGCTAGCCGCGACTTCTTTTGAAAGACGCCCTTCCCATTCACCGTGGTTTATCTCTGTAAATGCTTCTCTCACAATAAAGCATCCGCAGAAAGATCTTTCCGCTATTTTTTCGGCAGTTGTTTTTGCTCTTGAAAGGGGACTTGTGACAACAGCGGAGAAGCTGTGGCCGGCAAGCCTCTTTGAAACAGCGTCAGCCTGCATTATTCCTCGTTCATTCAGAGGAATGTCCTTCTGTCCTTGAAAACGCCCCTCTGAGTTCCAATCCGTCTCTCCGTGTCTGACGATGAAAAATCTCATTTAGCACTCCTCCGAAAAATCAACTGTTGATACCCAAATCATGTCGCCGTTCTTTAGAAGCTGATCGTGAAGCTTTTCATCTATTTTGCCGTCTATCTCAAGAACGCCTAAAGCCAGGCCGCTTCCCTCTTTTCTTCCGAGAGCAAAGTTTGCTATATTAACTGAAGCCTCTCCGAGTAAATTTCCTATTTTGCCTATCACCCCTGGTCTGTCATGGTTCTGAAAAATCAGAAGTTTTCCGCCAGGTACAAAATCGACCCAATAGTCATTGACATTTACAATTCTCTGACGCCCCTCTTCTGTGATTGTTCCTATCAGGCTGATAGAACCTTTTTCTGTTTCAAGCTGTACTTCTATAGTATTTTTATATGTCTTTGGATCTCCGGTACTTTCGTCTATCGATACATGTCTGTCTTTGGCAAGGAGGGGAGCCACCATGTAGCTGACTTCCTCGCCGAGGCTGACTTCAAGAAGCCCCTTGAGCATAGCGACTGTATATGGTCTTAAACTGTTCGATTTTACAAGCTCATCATCGTCAAAGAGGGTACCGCGCAGAGTTACATGTGTATTATGTACGGCTGCTCCGCGTACTTTAGCCAAATTTGCAGCAAGAATTCCCATCTTGCGAGCAAGGTTTAGATAGTTTTTCTGTTTATCCGTAAGAGCCTGTTCCATAAAAGGAAGGTTGACTGCATGGGCATAAGGTGCTCCTCTTAAAGCAGCCAGCATATTTTCCGCGGCAATTCTGGAGACCTCGGACTGAGCTTCGACTGTGTTTGCCCCTATATGTGGTGTCAGCACAATTTTGTCCGATATATCATGGGCCAGGAACGGATGACCTTTGCAAAGAGGCTCGGATGTATACACGTCTGTTCCAAAACCGCTTAAACGTCCTTCGCGCAGCGCGCATGCTACACTCTGTTCTTCAACGATGCCGCCTCTTGCACAGTTTATGAGGAATGCTCCATGTTTAAATGCGCGCAAAGTCTCTTCGTTTATCATATTTTTCGTCTCACCGGTAAGAGGTGTGTGTATGGTGACAACATCGGCAAGAGATAGGGCATCTTCAAGTTCTGTTACAAGGTTCACTTTGACGGAATCAGCTTTCTTCTGAGTTATGTAAGGGTCGTAAGCCATAACTTCCATGCCGAAAGAGCGGCAGCGTTTTGCCACGGCACTTCCGATGCGTCCAAGTCCGATAATAAGCAGCTTCTTTCCGTTAAGCTGAACACCGGTAAATTTGCTCCTCTTCCACTCTCCAGCCTTCAGAGAGGCATATGCCTGAGGCACATGGCGCACAACGGACAGCATAGATGCCATTGTCAGTTCTGTAGCCGCAAGTGTGTTTCCGCTGGGAGCATTTATTACTATTATGCCTTTGCGGCTCGCGGCGGGGATATTGATATTGTCTACTCCGACACCTGCCCGTGCTATTACCTTCATCGCGGGAGCAGCATCTATAGTCTCCTGATCCATGGTTGTGCCGCTGCGTGTAAGAATGCCGTTGATGTCGGCAAGCTTTTGCTTCAGCTCTTCTTTAGTAAGGCCAAGCTCCTCGACAAGTTCAACATCGGGAGCGGCACGCAGAATTTCAAGTCCCAGCTCTCCTACGGTCTCAGTTACAAGTATTTTAAATTTTTTGCTATCGCTCATTGTCATTACCTCCGAGATTCCAGATATTCCAAGCATCGGCAAGGAAATTTGTTTCAGTGTCCTTATTCTCTGATGCTCCGTACAAAGAGCCCAGCATAAGGGAAAGTTCTGTCCAACCGTAATTATTGTAGTGAGCTATTCTTATTATTTTACCTTTTAGAGCATCTTGTCCTCCAGCAGTGTCAACTCCCATAGAGGATAGATTTTCGCGCAGTTTTTCCATGTCGTATGAGCCTCCGAAAGACGTGACTCCGGGAGAGCGGTAATATTCATCTTGTACCAGTAGCTTAAAGCCTAAGGCTGATATCCCAGAGGCAAGAGCGCGGGCAAATCTCTTATGAGACTCAAACCAAACATCAAGACCTTTCTCAAGGATTTCATTCAACGCTTCGTCAAGAGCAAAATATAAGGACACCGGCGGAGTATAGGGGTTTGACGGAGAATCTCCAAGCCAGCTTTTGAGATGCAGCTTTAAATCATAATAGTAACTAGGACAGTTTTTATTGGCTATATAATTCCATCCTTTTTTAGAAAGCCAAACAAAACTAAGTCCTGGAGGACAGAGAATACCTTTTTGAGAGGCAAAAGCCAATCCGTCGACACCCCACTCCTGAGGATAGCACTCTATGGCTCCGACAGAGCTTACGCCGTCCACAAGTATTATCGGCCTATTTTCTTTTGGCAGAAGGGAGATTATTTCTTTTATAGGATTTACAACTCCGGTAGAAGTTTCGTTATGAGTTAGCAGCAAAACCTTACATTCAGGGTGCTCTTTGACAAACGATACAGTCTTATCAATGTCGCAGCCTTCTCCCATAGTGACATCCATGCAAACCGCTTCCGCTCCGGTTCTTTTGGCTATTTCGCGGAATCTGTTACCGAAAACACCGCATGAAACAGAGATAAATTTATCTCCCTTTGATAAAAAATTTACCGCAAGACATTCGAGGGCGCCTGTACCTGAAGAGGGCAATATGATAACCGGAACTTCGCTTTTTAGAAGCAGGCTTAACTTTCTTTCTATCTCTGCAAAAATCTCAGAGAATTCCCTGCACCTATGTCCTATTAACGGTTTTGCGGCTGAGTATAATACCCTGTCTGGAAGCTCTACCGGTCCCGGTGTAAATAAATATCTTTTCACTGTAACGACCCCCTTATTAAATTTTAAATAAAAAAAGAGACTGGAGAAATTTTTCTCCGGTCTCTCAGGTATTCCGTTTTATTCTTTAACTGTAATACAAAACTACAACGAAATACACTACGAAACCGGGAGAATATAGCCGGAACCGTCACAAGAGGAGTATTCTGCAGAGCTAGATGACATACAGTAAAGATAACTTGGGACAACAATACTTTTCATTCAGAACCGCCTCCGTTATTCCATTGAATGGTTAACATATATACACTCGCATCGGGTAATTGTCAAGTACTTTATCGTAATACTTTGCTTGCATGGTATTATCATGTTCAAATTTTGATTTTTATATTCCGCATAAAAGCCGCAGATTGGCACAGATATCTTTCTGATTGCTGTAAAATATATTTTTCTGATTTACGGCAAATCCTTGCTTACCATCTGACACAGAATTTTTATTTTATTAACAGCGATTTCTGCTAAAAATTTCCTGTTTTTTACAGGACAAGGATACAATACGGCAATATTATTCTTCACACCTCTCTCTCTTTAAATGTATAATGCTGAGTGAGAAAAGGACATCATTCTGTCAGGTGCGGATAAGTTAGGGGATAGACGATTGAAAAATGATTTGCTTCTTAAACTGCCGATAGCTGCGGCCGTTTTGCTTTATATAGTAATATGTTTAGTAATGCCTGCCAAATACGGCGGTTATTTTGCCTTGTCACGGAATAAAACAGAGGTCGTTATAAATGAAGGAATAAGCGCGCGTGATGCGGCCATAAAGATAGAAGACGCTGGGATTGTTAAAGATTACAAGTCTTTGGTCAAATGGATGATAAAATATAATATAGACAGAAACTTAAAACCTGGACTTTACGAACTTGTACCGGGTGATAGTATGTTTGTCGCAAAGCAGATTATGGACGCAAGGCCTAAGACTATTGAGGTAACAATCATTCCCGGAACAAGGAAGAGCACCCTATCAAAGATGTTCCTGGGCAGGGAAGAGGAGGATCTTCTTGCGGCGGAACTCGCAAAAGACGCTAATTTTCCCGACGGCATAAGGCTGATTCTTCCAAAAGTTCCTTATGACAGAATTATGTTTTTGCTGCCGGAAACATATTACCTGCTGCCCGGAGACGATTTAGCCGGACAGTTTGTAAGAAGGGCTTCGTCTTTGTGGTATGAAAAAATCGGGAAGACTATAAGCGGAGATGTGACATCTGACGATATATACAAACTGGGGACACTTGCCTCGATAGTGGAAGGTGAGGCAAAAGTTGAATCTGAAAGAGCAGTATTAGCCGGAATTTTTCTATCTAGGCTGCAGAAGAATATGAGGCTGCAGTCATGTGCTACGATAGTATATTGTTGGGACAACAAGGGGATAAAGAAGAATCATCTTTCTTACAATGACTTAAAAATAAATTCGCCATACAACACGTACACAAATAACGGACTTCCGCCCGGACCTATTTCAGTCCCATCCAAGATGTCATGGGAGAGCGCTATTTCCCCTAAGATTACGGACTATCTTTTCTTTTTCGCAAAGAGCGATGGAAGTCACGTATTCAGCAAAACCTACAAAGAACATATGAAGAAACAGGGAGATTTAAATCCGTGATTAACGAGATAAAGAAAATAGAACTTATAATACCGCCAAAAGATATATACTATGTAAGTTGGATAATTGATGCATGTGAGGGAATAGGTTTTCTTCAGACTGATGATGCAAAGCAGGGCAAAATTACTATTTTCACTCCCTATTCACTTGCATGTGATGTCTATTCTTTGATTGACGCGCTGATTACAGAGGGAATACCTATAGAAATAATTAAATCCGAAAAAATCGAATTTGCACAGGAGAATAAAGATGAACAATAAAATAGCAAAACTGCATGAATACATGCGCGATACACTTAAAGCCGGAGCTGATTACTCCGATATTTTTATACAGAGCGGGGCAGGACACTCGTCACATTTCGAGGACGGACGCATTGAAGAGCTCTCTTCTTCAAATGCCGACGGTTCGGGAGCAAGAGTGATAGTAAAGGATAAAACTTTTTATTCTCATGCTCCCGGCTCATCTATTTCAAGAATCGTCAGCGGACTTTCTGCAGCGGCCGAGTCAGCGTTAAATCTCAAATTTGCAGATATATACGAAGAAGACGCACCTTTTATCACAATGGACAAGAAGATATGCCCACCTGACGTTTCCTTCTTTCACGATCTGAACAAAAAAATCAGAAAATCATCCCATTATATAAGACAGGCCGCCTTCAGATACAGTGTTTCACAAAAAAAGATTCTCATTGTAAAGTCTGACGGAACTTTTGCGGAGGACACGAGGAATTATTGCAGTTTTTCCGCTCAGATTATTGCGGAAAAGGACGGATTGCTTCAGACAGGCTCGGAGCGCAGGTGTATGGGGGTTATGACAGAAGATTTTTGGTGCGGATCTTCTCCGGACGCAATAGCAAATGCTGCTCTTGAGCGAGCGCTTCTCATGCTTGAGGCAAAGCCATGTCCTGCCGGCAGAATGAGAGTTCTTCTGGCCGGAGAGGCTGGCGGCACAATTATTCACGAAGCATGCGGACACGGCCTTGAAGCTGACATTGTAGACAAGGATTACTCCGTTTACAGAGATAAAATAGGACACAAAGTAGCAGGGCCGACAGTGACCATGGTTGACGATCCTACGCTACCTTCGCTGTACGGATCTTATAAATGCGATGACGAGGGAACAGAGGCTAAACGCAATGTACTGATAGAAAATGGTATTCTTAAATGCTATATGACAGATATACTTTCTGCCCGTATATCTGACCTGCCTTTGACTGGCAACGGAAGAAGAGAGTCATACAGAAATATTCCCGTGCCGCGCATGAGCAATACATATCTGCTTCCTGGGACAGATGACTTTGACTCTATGCTCTCGCGTACAGAGAACGGCCTGTATGTAAAGAAGATGGGCGGAGGTGAAGTAAATCCGACATCTGGAGATTTTGTCTTTTACGTATCGGAAGGTTATTTGATAGAAAAAGGCAAAGTCACGTCTCCCGTAAGAGGGGCGATTCTGACAGGCAACGGTCCAACCGCTCTAAAAAATATAGCTGCTTTAGGCAGCAACTTGGTAATGGACCCAGGTATATGCGGAAAATCGGGACAGGGAGTTCCCGTCACCGACGGACAGCCTTCAATGCTGATAGACGGTTTGACTGTCGGCGGAAGCGAGGCGTAAGTCAATATGTTTTTAAAAAAAAAGAGACAGCCAAAAAGCGAGAGTAGGGCAGCCCCGCAGCAAAAATCGGCAAAATCGGAGAGAGAACCTTTTATGAGCCGTACAAAGATTATGGTGCTCCTGATTCTGTCTCTTATAGTCACTCTTTATACAATAGCATCAATATACACGCCTTGGACCGGGACTTTCGGCGAAAAAGTATCTGCCTGTCTGCTTGAATTTTTCGGCGGAGCGGTAATTATTCCTCTGACATTCGCCGTTTACTTACTTATATCAAAAATAACAGGTAAAAAAATAATTTCACCTTATAGACAAACAATAGGAACTGCCCTAATATTTATCACGGCAGCTCTCCTGCTTGGGCTTTACCTGATAACAGACAGGAGCGGAAGAGCTCACATGCCGTTCCTCGCGGCGGGAATATTGGGCAAGTCATTGGCTGTAACCATATTTTCGGAAATAGGCGCTATAGGGACATTTTTCTTCGGCTCACTGATGCTTTATTTAGCTTTAGCCTTTTACAAAATTCAATTGGTCATGCCGCAGTTTATGCTCAAGTTTGCGGCTTTTATCGCTATTGTTTTATCAGGCACGGATAAAAAAGATGAAAGCAAAACAAGAAGGTCTTCTCAGGAAGCATATGTAGCCACAGCGGAACTTCCTGCCGAAGAAGATAGCTGTCCGAACATAACCGAGTGCGAAGATAAAAACTATTTCACTAATGAAGAGGACAAAATCGATATCAGCTCTGTTCCCGAAAACATCTCCCAAACAGAGGCGGAGAGCAGCAATCCTCACGAACCGGAAGCGATGCATCAAGATCCATCCTTTGTCCTTGAGGAAGACAATGATTCTCACGTAAGACAGGGAATATTTCCTCCTCCGATAGAGATATTCGGCAGAGAGGAGTCTCACGATGGAGAAATTACGGAGGAGAAGGCAAGGCCTCTCGGTGAGAAGATAATAAAGGCTCTTGAACAGTTCAGCATAGAATCTCGTCTGGCAGAGATACTTGTCGGCCCTACTGTAATTCAGTTCAGGATACAGCTCGCTCCCGGCATAAAGGTCAGCAAGGTTGCGTCATTGGCAAATGACATTGCATTGGCAATGGCTGTTCCAAGCCTCAGAATCGAGGCGCCGATACCGGGCAAGCCGTATGTAGGGATAGAGATTCCAAACCCTAAACGCAGAGGCATTCCGCTTAGAACAGTAGTCGAAGACGATGCCTTTCAGTACTCGGGATTGGCTCTTCCACTTCCTTTCGGAGTCGCGGTTAACGGGGATTCCGTTGTAGTAGGTATGGAAGAACTTCCGCACTTGCTGGTTGCCGGAACGACAGGTTCCGGAAAAAGCGTTTTTGTCAATGCGTGCATAGTCGGTCTCTGTTCAATGAAAACTCCGTCTGAGCTCAGGATGATATTGGTGGATCCCAAAAGGGTTGAAATGGCAATATATGATAAACTGCCGCACCTCCTGACTCCTCCTGTCACAGATCCCAAGAAGGCGATACATGTGCTTGCATGGGCAATACGAGAGATGGAACAGAGGTACACAACCTTCGCCAAGGCAAGAGTTAGAAACCTCGAAGGGTTCAATGAAAAAGTAATTCCAAAAGACAGACTTCCCCACATAGTAATAGTTGTGGACGAACTGGCCGACCTTATGATGACGGCGGCGAAAGAGGTTGAAGAGTATATATGCAGACTGGCTCAGATGGCCAGAGCGACGGGAATACATTTGATGCTCGCGACACAAAGACCTTCAGTTAATGTAATAACAGGGCTTATAAAGGCAAATATTCCAGCCAGAGTTGCCTTTACACTGCCCAGCAATGCA
Organism: uncultured Synergistaceae bacterium; assembly: GCA_964422205.1. Taxonomy (GTDB): domain Bacteria; phylum Synergistota; class Synergistia; order Synergistales; family Synergistaceae; genus CAZNYN01. The sequence continues at coordinate 68,046 of CAYRAI010000001.1, forward strand.
GACTCAAGAACTATTATCGACTGCGCGGGAGCTGAAAAACTCCTGGGCAAAGGTGACATGCTCTTTTTATCCACGAAGCATCCAAAACCTATAAGGATACAATCTCCGTGGGTTGGGGAGGACGTTCTTTCAGAATGGCTCAAGTATCTGGGCAATATATTTGGCGCACCCGATTTTATTGAGATAGACAATCAAGGAAGTCAGCAGGGCGGGTTCGAAAGTTCGGCTTTTGATGACGATATGCTTGAAGATGCAATTGACAGCGTTATGTCAACCGGCATCGCCTCTGCAAGCGGGCTGCAGAGGCGCCTTAGGGTAGGCTTTTCGCGTGCCTCAAGACTTATTGATATGATGGAACAGCTGGGTATTGTTGGAAGCGCCGACGGTTCAAGACCTAGAGAAATTCTTGTCGATGAAGACGGAGCTCAGCAGCTGCTTGAAAATGCGAAAAACCATTAATGAAAGAGTAATGACAATAAAAAAAGGGCCGTTTTTAAACGGCCCTCTGAACTTTACCGGAACGGAGGCACTTCGTGCAGATATGAAGTTTGCGTGTCTCTCCGCCGCCCACATCAACGCGCACACTCTGGACGTTAATCAGCCAGCGACGTCTTGTGTGACGGTTCGAGTGGCTTACAGCGTTTCCTGTAGCCGGTCCGCGGCCGCAGCAATCACAGAACTTTGACATTTGTTTCCCCCCCTTGTTCACCTTGGAACATTCAACCTACGCATTGTATCATAGTATCCCAAAAAGTTGCAACTATCTGTTAAGGAGGAATTTATGTGAACTTTACCGAAAAGATGGCAGAGCTCGACAAAATAGTAAGAAATCTGGAAGGTGAGAATACGTCTCTCGAGAACGCCCTGACCGAATTTGAAAGAGGAATCTCTCTTGTCAAGGAGTGTAAACTCTTTTTGGAAGAGGCGAAGCAAAAAGTTACAATACTGACAGACGACGGAGAAGTGCCCTTTAAAGACATAAAAGGAGAATAGCCATGCATACAGATAAAATAGCAGCAGTAAAAAATACCATGGAGCATTACAGAGAAATTTTTGAAAACTTCCTTGCCGCTACAAAGGATGAGCGAAAATTGGGAGTTCCCGAAAATCTTTTCAAAGCTATGGAATACTCCCTTGATGCCGGGGGAAAACGCCTCCGTCCGATACTCTGCATGGCTGCGGCGGAAAGATGCGGAGGCAGCCTTAATTCAGCACTTCCGATGGCTCTCGGGCTTGAAATGTTTCACACTGCTTCGCTTATACATGACGACCTGCCATGTATGGACAATGACGATATGAGAAGGGGTAAACCTTCAAATCACATAGTTTTTGGAGAGACTATGGCAGTTCTCGCAGGAGACTCACTGCTGACTCAGTCTCTTGAATTTCCTCTGCTCCATATCTGCGGGGCAGGAGATAAGAATGTACTGCGTGCCATGAAAATTTTCTCCTCAGCCATAGGCCCTTCCGGTGTCTGCGGAGGGCAGGTACTTGACATGGATGCTCACTCCGCGCTTGAGGACTCAGATTACGTACGCAAAATAGCGGCTCTTAAGACAGGCGCTCTTATAAAAGCTTCTGTTTTAAGCGGAGCGGCTCTCGGTACAGACGATGAGGCTCTCTTGTCGTGTTACAATAATTACGGTGCTCATTTGGGCTCTGCATTCCAGATAATTGATGATATTCTTGATGTTGTAGGCACGGACGAAGAGATGGGCAAAACTGTTGGAAAAGATGCTGAGCAGGGAAAAATAACTCATGTGACTGTGTTCGGACTTGAAAAAGCACGTATAATGGCAGAAAGTGAGTCTGTTATGGCAAAAAAATCTCTCTCTTCCGTCCTGGGGCAAGATGATTTCATGATGAATTTGCCTGACTATCTGGTATACAGAACAAATTAAAAATTAAAGGCATGGTGAATCTATATGAGTCTTCTCGAATCGGTAAAAGACTTTAGGGGCCTTCACACGCTCTCTTCCGGCCAGCTTACACAGCTGTGCACTGAGCTGAGGGAAAAGATTCTGGAGACTACACTTAAAAACGGAGGACATCTCGCTTCATCTTTGGGCGCAGTAGAGCTTACTGTCGCATTACTACGCACATTTAACCCGGACATAGACAAGATAATATTTGATGTCGGCCATCAGACATACTCATATAAAATATTAACAAAGCGAATGGAACAGTTCTCTTCCATTAGGACAAAGAACGGAATTGCCGGATTTCCTCGCATTAACGAGAGCCCTTACGACTTTTTTACAACAGGGCACAGCAGTACCTCTATATCGGCGGCAATGGGCTATGCCAAGACAAGAGACCTTACACACGGCAAAGGAGAGGTTGTTGCCGTCATAGGGGACGGAGCTCTGCTTAACGGGGTCGCATTTGAAGCTCTTAACTGCATTCAGTCAACAAAGACAAAGGTAATAATTATTCTTAATGACAATGAGATGTCTATAAACCCAAGGATTGGCGGAATGGCCACGCACCTTGCAAACCTTGCAGTAAATCCGACATACCGAAAGTTTAAAGATTTTATCAAAGAGCAGTGCCGTTCAATGAAAAGCGGAGACACAATAGAATCAGCTCTGAGCAAAGTTAAATCTAAGCTAAAATCGCTCATTTTACCGGTAAATATATTTGAAGAGCTTGACATAAGTTACTGGGGACCATTTGACGGACATAACATACATGAGATGGAAGATGTTTTCAAGCTAGCAAAGGAATACAACGAATCTCTTATAATACATGTGATAACAAAAAAGGGAAAAGGATATCAGCAGACAGAGGAAAATCCATCTTTCTTTCACGGTATAGGGCCCAACACGCAGCTTAATGCTCCATATACTGCTATAAAATCTACGACATCAAGCTGGAGTTCTGCAATGGCAGCAATACTGTGCAAGTTTGCAAAGGACGACAAGAGAATAACAGCCTGCACCGCGGCAATGAAAGACGGTACAAAACTGAATAATTTCGCAAAACTCTACCCGTCGCGCTTCTTTGACGTAGGTATATCGGAAGAACACATGATGGTATATGCGGCGGGGATGGCGGCAAGCGGTATGAGGCCTGTTGTGTGCATTTACTCAACATTTCTCCAGAGAGCTGCGGATCAGGTGATGCACGATATATGCCTTTCAAAGCTCCCTGTGCTTATAGCCATTGACAGAGCTGGTTTTGTCGGAGAAGACGGAGAGACTCACCACGGTCTTTTTGACATTCCCTGGCTTAGAACTATACCAGATATCGAAATTGCTGCGCCGAGAGATATTATAGATTTGGAGTTTTTTGTAGAAGAATGGCTGAAAAAAGATACGCCCTTTGCCATCAGGTATCCGAGAGGAAACGCTGTTTCCTCTCTTCCCGATAATGCCGACTCCAAAGATAGATCTCCTCAGAAGTGGGGAAAATGCGAAATATTAAAACATGGCAAAAATATATGTCTTATAGGTACAGGCTCTACAGTTAAGCTTATGCTTGATGCCTCAGAAGCTATAAACAGATACTGCGGTGCGGAAGTTACAGTTATAGATCTGCGCTTCATTAAGCCTATAGACTTTGAAACTATCAAAGATGCCGCCATGTCTCATGATTTGATTATAACAGCGGAAGAGTCATCCCTCACGGGAGGCATTGGAGAAGCGATAGCAGCTTTTGCAAATAATCTGCCCTGCTCATGCAAAGTCACTGCATTGGGAGCTCCCGACAAATTTATTCATCACGCAAGGAGAAAAGAGCAATGGGAAGAGTGCGGCATGAGTGTCGACAACATATTGAGGCTCTGTTCGGAATATGAAGCCTAAATTTATCAGACTGGACAAACTTATAGCTGACAAAAAACTGGCCGATTCAAGAACCTTGGCTCAGGAATATATAGCGGCAGGAAGAGTATCTGTGGAAAACACGATAATTACAAAGCCGGCCTCAATGGTCTCTCCAGATGCCGCAATTAAGATAGACGCGCCAGAAAAGCAGTGGGTGAGCAGGGGAGCTCACAAGCTTTTAAAAGCCCTTGATTATTTTGCTATATCTCCTAAGGATATGCTCTGTATAGACATAGGAGCCTCCACAGGAGGCTTTACAGATGTTCTTCTCTCGCGTGGGGCTGCAAAGGTATATGCTGTTGACGTGGGCTATGGACAGCTTGCATGGAAACTCAGAACAGACGACAGAGTTATCGTAATGGAACGCACAAATGCCCGCTTTTTGACAGAAGATATGTTTCCGGACGGAAAGGCTGACCTTATAGTTTCAGACGCTTCCTTCATTTCTTTGAAGCTGCTGCTGAATCCTCTCGAACCTTTGCTCAAGGAGAACGGACTCATGTCAGTCCTGGTAAAGCCTCAGTTCGAAGTAGGAAAGGACAGAGTAGGCAAAGGTGTAGTCTCCGACCCTGCCCTGCATGTTGACGTGCTAAATGAACTATCTGCATTTATAGATGAAAAGACAGATCTCATGCTTCTGGATGCAACCTACTCCCCAATCAGAGGGCCGGAAGGAAATATAGAATTTCTTTTTCTGCTGGCTCATAGGAATACCTCAGCGAGATCTGCTAAAATTATAGATATGGAAGCCCTTGCAGCGGAGGCTCACAGAATGACAGCCTCAACAACGGAAGAAAGCAGGATGACATCACATGTCCAATAACGTTGGATTGCTTTTTAACACACAAAAACCTGCCGCATTTGATATGGCAGAGAAATTATGTTCATGGGGAAAAGAGCATGGAGTAAATTTTCTGCTTCCTCCTCACGAGGCCTCAGCCCTCTCCGTTCCTGAGACCGCCGACCACATTTGGCGCGAAGCGGTATCTTTCGCAGTAATTCTTGGGGGAGACGGAACATTCTTGAGAGCGGCAAGATATACCTTTGGGTACAATATACCTCTGTACGGAATCAACTTAGGGCGCCTAGGTTTTCTTGCCACAGGCTCTCCCGAGTCCGCATCAAGCGACATAATGAATATTCTGAGCGGCAAGTACAGACTGCAGAAACGCAGCCTTCTTAAAGGTCATGTATGGCGAAGCGGACGCCTTGTGCATGAACTTCACGCTCTGAATGACCTTGTGATATCAAAAGGCAATATTGCCAGGGTAATAGACCTTGAAGTCAGAGTCTCAGGCGAAATTCTCTCTTTATTTTTAGCTGACGGACTTATCCTCTCCACCCCCACTGGTTCGACTGCTTACGCACTCTCCGCGGGAGGGCCGATAGTTCCGCCTCATGTCCCATGTATGCTGATAGCACCTATATGCGCTCACACTCTTTACGCGAGGCCTGTAGTCCTAAGCAGCGGAGACAATGCCATCATAATCCCCAAGGGAGAAACCAGAAACCTGATGCTCACTCAGGACGGACAGCTGGGCTATGAACTTTTACCGGACGACCGCCTTGAAGTCATGATAGATTCTGATATGTTTGTAAACACAATTCAACTCTATGGAAGAAGCTATTATGACCTTTTGAGAGAGAAACTGCGCTGGGGATTCAACGGGATTTCGGGAGAAGGAGAATAGCCTTGATAGAAGAGCTGCATGTACTCGGCATAGGCGGAATCAAAGAAGCCGCGCTTAAGTTCTCCGGCGGCTTCATCGTCATTACCGGCGAGAGCGGAGCAGGGAAGAGCAGTCTTGTACGAGCACTCGAATTTGCCGCAGGCAAAAGAGCTCAGGTCAATCACATACATACACAGGAAGATCAGTCGGAGGTTCAAGTTATTTTGGCCGCCGACTTCATAGATAAACTTCCGGAGAAATACCAGCCCCAGGAAGGAATATTTATAGCAAAAAGAACTTTTAACAGAAACGGACGTGGCCGCTGTGTAATTCAGGAGCACACAGTTCCGCTTAATGTTCTGTCGGCGGCTATGGAAAAAGAACTTGTAATACAGAGCCAATTTGCCCAGCTGGGCCTGCTTGACCCGGAAAAACAGATGGAACTGGTGGACTCCTGCGGAGGAGAACCTATATCAGAGGCGTCACAAAAACTGGAGCAAACATTTTCCGACACGGTAGCATGCGAACGTAAAATTATAGCTTTGAAAAAGAAACGTGCTGAAATCGAAGAAAAGTATCAAGACTCGGATAAACTAATAAGACTCATAAATTCCTTACAGCTTACCCCCGACAGCGAGGAGCAGTGGTCTCAAGAAATCCGCGAACTAGAAAACGGTGTAAAAATATCAGAAACCGTGACGGCTCTTTCTGAAAAGATGTCTGGAATATGCGATGGAGGAAGTCTCCTTGAGAATACCGAGAAGTTAGCAGGAGAAATATATTCAACACTTCCTACCAAGTCATTACAGTGGAAGGAATGTATTGAAAAGATGCTCTCTTCGGCCCAGGAACTTGCAAGAAACCTTCAGAGACACGCAAAAACAGTAGCTCTTCCCGAGAATGCGGAAGAAATTAGAGAACGCCTCGAAAATAAAATTGGGCTGCTCCGCAAGATAAAGAGGACACTTTCCCTAACAACATGTTCGTCTTTGCTGGAATATACAGAGAGAGCAAAGGAAGAGATATCATGGCTGAAAGAGAGTTTCAAAGAGCTTGAAACTCTTGAAAAAGAGGCATTAAAGCTTAAAAAAGAGACATCAGCACATGCGATGGAACTGAGGCATCTCAGAACAGAATCTGCCGCTATTCTCAGTTCCAAGGTTAATCTTCACCTGAAAGATCTTGCCATGTCCCATGCAGATTTTACAATAAAGATAGAACATCAGCACAAAGTCAGAGCAAGTGGGGCAGAGAATGTCACTTTTATGCTGGCTCTGCCCGATCAGATTCCACTTCCTGTCGGCAAAACTGCATCAGGCGGAGAATTAAGCAGAATACTTATTGCTCTTCAGCTCTCTCTGGATGACAGCCAAATTCCCGGAACTCTTATCTTTGATGAAGTTGAAGCAGGGCTCGGTGGAAAAACAGCTCTGCTTGCAGGGTATAAACTTAGAGAGCTTTCAAAACGGTGCAGAACAGTGCTGATAACTCATGAAGCAACAATAGCATCTATGGCAGACCAACATTTTGTGGTAAAAAGATTCGGTAAAAATACTGAAATTACGGAAATAAAAGGAGCCGAAAGAGAACGTGAAATAGCCAGAATGCTTGCAGGAGACGAATCATCTCCCGAAGCGCTGGAACACGCAAGATCGCTGCTGGACAACAGCGATATAAGTTGACACATCGGTTATATTTCCATATAATACATAAGTTGTATAATACGCTTGGTGTGGGCTTTAAAAGTCTTATGGCTGCCCGACACGCAGCGGAAGGAGGAAATTATAATGTATGCAGTAATCGAAACATGCGGTAAGCAGTACAGAGTCACAGCCGGCGACAAGATACGCTTTGAGTCGCTCCACGCCGAAGAGGGTGCCAGTGTAACTTTTGACAAGGTTATTCTTCTGGGTAAAGATGACGGACCGGTAATAGGCGAGCCTTATGTCGCAGGAGCTTCTGTAACAGGTAAAGTGCTTGAAAACGGTAAAGACGATAAGGTCATCGTATTTAAGTATCGCAGAAAGAAGAACTACCGCAAATTCCGCGGTCACCGTCAGCAGTTTACATCAGTAGTCATTGAAGAAATCAACGGTTAGTTTTACTATAGAGGGGGATATTGAGTTATGGCACATAAAAAAGGTCAAGGCAGCAGTACCAACGGTCGCGATAGTCAGCCTAAATATCTTGGCATTAAGCGCAGCGACGGTCAGTTGGTAAACGCAGGAACAATCATTGTTCGTCAGCGCGGCACAAAAATTCATCCCGGACAGAATGTAGGACTTGGACGCGACTTCACACTCTTTGCACTTACAGCGGGAAAAGTTCGCTTCCAGACTAAAGCAGATCGCAAGTTTGCAATAATAGAACCTGAGACACTTTAGTTTTACATATATCTGAGTCATCTGGGGGCCAATATTATGGCCCCCTTTTATTTTAAGAAAAACGAGGTAGCTAAATGAAATTTGTAGATTCTGTTCGTATTTCCGTTAAGGCAGGCCGAGGCGGAAACGGCTGTATGAGTTTTCTCAGAGAGAGATTCAAACCTGACGGCGGTCCGGACGGCGGTAACGGAGGTAAGGGAGGAAGCATAATATTTGAGGCGACCACCAACCTTCAGACACTTGCCGACCTCGAATACCAAAGAAACATAAAAGGCTCCAACGGAAGCCACGGTAAAGGCAACGCCAGAAACGGCGCAGCCGGAGACGATATTGTAATACACGTTCCTTGCGGGACAATAATTTATGACGCGGAGACAAACGAGGGCCTAGCCGACCTTGTTGAGCCTAATGACAAATTTATGGCCGCAAGAGGCGGAAGAGGCGGAAGAGGCAACAGATATTTTTCCAGTTCAGCAAGAAAAGCTCCTCGATTCTGCGAAAAAGGTGACATGGGCGAAGAAGCAGAAATACGCCTTGAGCTCAGGCTGATAGCTGATGTCGGTCTTGTAGGCCTGCCCAATGTAGGTAAATCCAGTATACTTGCATCAATTTCTAACGCGCAGCCCAAAATAGCAAACTACCCATTTACAACACTCTCGCCGAACCTCGGAGTACTTAACACAGGTTATGAGCACATTGTCATAGCCGACATTCCGGGGCTTATAGAGGGAGCTCACATGAACAAAGGACTCGGCCTCGATTTTTTGCGCCACATAGAGAGAAGCAGGCTTTTGATACACGTTTTAAGTCTTGAATCTGGTGATTTTGACCTTATGATAGAAGAACTAAAAACAGTCAGAAGTGAAATGAGGCTTTACGATCCCAACCTTGATGAGCGCCCTTATTTTGTTGTGGCCAACAAACTTGACGAGATAGAGGATAACGGGGCTCTGACGGCAAAACTGCGCGCACATTTTGAAACGCAGGACATACCGTTTTGCGCTGTAAGCGCTTTAACAGACGAAGGAATTCCAGGCCTTGTAAAGCAGATAATAAAATTCACCGATGCCAACCCCAGACCTCACAGCGAAGTAAGGCTTTTTGCCCTTGAGGAGCTGCCGGAAGATATTCATACTCCTGTACGCAGGCGAAATAAAATACAGATAATAGCACTTCACGGCGGCGGGTACAAAGTAATGCACAAACAGCTTGAAAAAGCGGCTGAGCGTTACGATATGAGCCAGGAAGAAAATGTCGCACGCTTCACACTTCTGCTTCGCAAATACAAAGTGGAACAGCTGCTTGAGGCCGCCGGTGCTAAAGAAGGGGACACAATCAACATAGGATATACAGACTTTATATTCTACCCTGATTACTATCCTTCGGATTTTGCAGAAGATCTCACTGAGGAAAACGAGACAGTCTCTGAGACAAGCGCAGACGACCTAGAATCAAGAGAGCCTGAAATATTTGAAGTCCCTTCTCAGGAAGAAGAGGAAAAAAGCACAACAGATACTGAGAATTAAAAATAACACCGCATCGGAGTGTGCTGAATGATAAACTCGGAAAAGCGACGTGTAGGAATCATGGGCGGAACATTTGATCCCATTCATTATGGGCATTTGCGTGCTGCCGATGACGCTCACGCTGCTCTAGGACTCTCGGAAGTTATATTCATTCCGACGGGGCAGCCTCCCCACAAAAGTAGCAGTATGGTAACTTCCGCAGAGGACAGATATATGATGACAGTCCTTGCCACAGTTAACTGTCCATATTTTTCTGTTTCAAGAGTTGAAGTGGACAGAAACGGCCACAGCTATACCATAGACACACTCAAGACTTTACGCGCTATGAAAGAGTACGCAAATACAGAGTTTTATTTTATAACAGGACTTGATGCCGTTCTGGATATAGTATCATGGAAGAATCCCGAAGAAATTATGCACTTATGTAAATTTGTCGCGGTCAGCAGATACGGCTACACTCATAAAAGGATGCAGGAACTGCCCAAAGAATTGAGCTCGGCTATAATTCCGCTTGAGATACCTTTACTCGCAATATCCAGCACAGAGCTGAGAGACAGAGTGAGACGAAACTGGAGTATACGTTTCCTTGTACCTCCTTCTGTGGAAGATTACATTATGAAAAAAACTTTGTACAAAGAAGATAATTAACGGGGGAGTACTTTGTGAAAGTTTCAAAATCTGCTGTTCTTATTGTCGTATTCGCATTTGTGGCCCTTATCGCAGGAGTAGGATTGAAATTTTATATGACTTATCACTCCGGCTCATCAGGCATATTCAAGGAAATTGAAAAAAACACCAGTCCCGACAGCAAAGAGTATGAGGCGCTGAAAGAACAGGGTAAATTCAATGTACTGATAATGGGTGAGGACAATGTTGAAGGCTCCCGCCGTTCTGATACGATTTTATTTGCCGCCATAAATATCAGGGACAGAAATATAAGAATACTTTCGCTCCCGAGAGATACAAGAGTGCAAATACCAAACCACGGAACTCAAAAGCTGAACCATGCTTTTGCGTACGGTGGACAGGAATTGATGATAGAAACAGTCGAAAGATATTTAGGAGAGCCTATACTATACTATGTCGTTGTAGATTACGATAGTTTTCCTGCTCTAATAGACATAATGGGCGGAGTAGAAATAGACGTAAAAAAGAAAATGCGCTATGTTGACAGAGCAGGCAAGCTTGATATCAACATACAGCCAGGACTTCAGACTATGGACGGAAAGACAGCCCTGCACTTTGTCAGATTCCGTAAAGATGCTCTTGGAGACATAGGACGTGTTCAGAGACAACAGCAATTTGTAAAAGCATTGATAAAAAAAGCCTATGATCCTAGTGCAATCATTAAGATACCAGAACTTATAGGGCAAATGGCAAAGCTTTTTAAGACCGACATGACCCCGACTCTGGCTATTCAGCTTGGCGGATTTGTAAGCAACGAAATAGGAAGAGACAGGATTTTCTTCTCTACACTGCATGGACAGGCGCAGACAATAGACAGACTGAGTTACTGGATAGGAGATGTGGATACTACAAAAACATTTCTTGATACATCTTTAGATATCCTTATCTCCGGAGACATTGACGCTAAGAGAACATCAAAAAATAATTTTGCAGGACTTTCTCTCTCATATACCAATGCCCTTGACGAAAATCCATCCGCGGCAAAGTCAAAAGATACCTCGGCTGACAATAAAGAAACACGGGAACCTGGCAAGGCGCAGAAACATGAGATGACAAAGGAAGATATAACAAAAATTGTAAAATCAATACCTGATTCCATAGCCGTCTTGAACGGAACAGGAAAAAGCGGAGTAGGGCAGGAGGTGGCCGTACGCCTTCAGACACTGGGCATAGATGTCTTAGATACGGGCAACGCAAAACACTTTGACTACCAAATATCAAATGTTATATACCCGGTTAATGCTGAGGCAAAGTCTGTAGAGAGTGCTAAAATACTCGGCAATTTCCTTGAAGTTCCCAAAAATTTGGTACGCCCAAGTAAACAGGCATTTTATGCCTCTATAATACTAGGTCACGACTACAAAAAAATTGTCAATCTCCTGGACAAATATATAGCAGCACAGAAGAACTGATAAAAAGGAGCGTTAGAAGATAATGGAAAATAATAAAGAATTTTACGAACAATATAAACCCCTCGTGGACGCACTGCTTGATAAACATGCAATAGAAGTGACAGTTCACAATCTTAGCGAAGTCTCGACATTTACGGAGGCATTTATTGTAGCGATAGCCAGGTCTGACATACACGCCAGAACACTAAAAGAGACTGCGGGCGATATGCTTGACGAGATGAACCTGCCTCACAAAGTCGAAGGTGAGGACAGCTCAAAGTGGTGTCTCATGGACGCAGGGCACATCATAGTAAACATTCTGAGCAAAGACGGAAACGACTATTACCGCCTTGACTCACTATGGGGAGATGCTCCGGCGGCTAAATTTAAAGATATAGACGAATAGCTTATTAACATTATAGGACAACTATTATGAACTGTATTTTTTGCTCTCTAAGGGACTATGTACTTGAAAATGAATTTTTCTATGCTGTATTTGATAGGATGCCTGTTAATGAAGGACACATGCTTCTCATAGTAAAAAGACACGCAGAGACATACTTTGATCTCACGCAAGATGAGCGCAGTGCATTGCTCTCTCTGCTTGACGAAGCAAAAAAACTAATCGACGACAAGTATCACCCCAACGGATATAACATCGGCATAAATTGCGGCGAGTGTTCCGGACAGAGCGTAATGCACATGCATCTGCATCTGATTCCTCGCTACAAAGGAGATACTAAGTCACCGCAGGGCGGAGTGCGAGGAGTTATTCCAGAAAAAATGATATATTAACAGATAAAAATCCACGCGAGAAGCATATATGTCTCGGGTGGATTTTTGTAAATATCTGATGTCCTATAATATATCTTATGTTATTCATGATTCTTGAATAACATAAGATCTTGTTATAGGAACATATATAGCTATATGTTATCTGACTGAAAATATGTCTTATAATTTTTATAACAATAAATTATACGGTAATATCTATCGCTTTGCGGATACAGACAAGTTTAATATTTTGATAAAACTTTCCGCTTTCAGCGAGGCTCCGCCGATTAGCAGTCCATCAATATCCTTTCGGTTCATTATTTCATATGCATTCTCAGGTTTTACGCTGCCTCCATAAAGAATTATTATTTTCTCAGATACATCTTTGCCGTATTCCGAATTTATAAGTTTTCTTATATAAGAACATACATTCTGAGCATCGCTCGCATCTGCAGTCTTTCCGGTTCCTATGGCCCAAACGGGCTCGTAAGCGATTATGATCTTCTCAGCGACTGTCTTTGGTGTCAAAGATTTCATACCCTCAGCTATCTGTTCAGCTATAACGTCGCTTGTCCTGCCTGATTCACGTTCCTCAAGCAGCTCTCCAATGCAGAATACTGATGTAAGACCGATTTCTGCCGCTGCACACAGCTTTTTATTGATAGCATTGTTGGTTTCGCCAAATATGTGACGCCTTTCACTATGTCCTATAATAACATGTGTACATCCTAACTCTTTCAGCATTTCGGCAGAAATTTCACCTGTGTAGGCACCGTCTTTTTCCCAGTGGATATTTTGTCCTCCTATGATAAGAGGAGTGTTATTCTTGGCTCTAATTGCGCTTTCAAGCGATATAGCGGGTGGGAACACGGCTGCTTCAGTTTTTCCATCCGCTATATCTTTGGCTGTTTCCGGTTCATTTGCAATGCCTTCTATAATCTGTTTGACAAGGCCGTATGCTGCTGTCGGACCGTTGAACATTTTCCAATTTCCGGCAATAAATTTTCTGCGCATAAAAATTCCCTCCAAAACCGGCAAAGATGTAAAAACAAGGGCAGATTATACGTCGGTATAATCCGCCCTTGTTCCGCAATGATCTTATATCACGTAAGGTTCGATTCCGGGCAGCATTTTGCCTTCAAAGAATTCAAGGCTTGCTCCCCCTCCTGTTGATACGTGCGAGACTTTATCTTCAAAACCGAACTTTGCAATGGCTGCAGCCGAGTCTCCCCCGCCTACAACTGTGAGGGCACCCTCTTTTGTCGCAGATGCCATGGCTGAGGCGACAGATATCGTTCCTTTTGAGAAGGCATCCATTTCAAAGACTCCCATGGGGCCATTCCACAGAACTGTTTTTGCTTCGTTTATTATATTGGAGAATTCCGCTGCTGTCTTGGGCCCTATGTCAAGTCCTTGTTTTCCTGACGGGATTGAGTCTGACGCAGTAATGACATATGGAGCGTCTGCTTTAAATTCGTCAGCCGCAGTTATGTCTGAAGGAAGTATTATTTTTACTCCGAGAGCCTCGGCTTTCTTGAGCATTTCCGCTGCGAAATCGAGTTTGTCTGTTTCGCAGAGAGAAGTTCCTATCTCAAAACCTTTGGCTTTGAGGAATGTAAATGCCATGCCGCCGCCTATCAGTATTGTGTCTACTTTTGTCATCAAGTTTTCGACAACTGCGATTTTGTCAGAGACTTTTGCCCCACCGAGTATCAGCACAAAAGGTTTCTTGGGGTTGTCTCGTGCTGCGCTTAGCATTTCAATTTCACGCAGTATGAGCTTGCCGCAGAAGGAAGGAAGAATTTCCGCAACGGCACGAGTCGATGCATGAGCTCTGTGTGATGCACTGAAGGCATCCATTACGAATACGTCAAAACCGGCAGAAATTTTGCCTGCAAATTCTGCGTCGTTCTTTTCTTCTTCCGCATAGAATCTGACATTTTCCAGAAGAAGTATTTCATTGTCTTTCCAATCCTTAACGGCTGAGTCCACTGCAACGCCAATACAGTCATGGACAAACTTGACATTCCAGCCTGTTATTTTGGCAAGTTCTTCTCCTACCGGCTCTAATGTGTATTTCAGATTCACCTGCCCCTTAGGTCTGCCTAAGTGAGATATAAGGGCAACTTTAGCTCCTGCGTCCAGAAGAGCTTGGATTGTCGGTATATGAGCTTTGATGCGAGTATCATCAGTAACAGTTCCGTCGGCTGTTGGAACGTTGAAGTCAACACGCACCAGCACTTTTTTGCCGGCGACATCGGATGGTGAAAAGGTTTTAAGCCTCATTGCTAGAGCCCCTTGGAAAGCATGTAATCGGCCAAATCCACCATTCTGCAGCTGTAGCCCCACTCGTTGTCGTACCAAGCAAGAACCTTAACAAGGTTGTCACCTATCACCATTGTGTTGTTAGGCGCAAAAATGGATGATCGGCTGTCGCCTACAAAATCCATTGAAACGAGGTCATCTGTCTCATATCCGAGGATTCCCTTAAGAGGGCCTTCCGAGTATTCTTTCATTGCCGCGTTCACGTCTGCCGCAGTAACATTTTTTGCCAGTTTGACTGTAAGGTCTACTACTGAGACTGTTGGTGTCGGCACTCTGAGAGCAAATCCGTTAAGTTTTCCCTTAAGCTCTGGCATTACAAGAGCTATCGCCTTTGCCGCTCCCGTGCTGGTCGGTATTATTGAAAGAGCCGCGCCTCTTCCGCGTGACGGTGTTTTTTTATGAGAACGGTCCAGTATGACCTGGTCATTTGTATATGAGTGAATTGTGTTCATAAGACCTTCCACTATGCCAAATCTTTCGTTTAGGACTCTGCATACAGGGGCAAGGCAATTTGTTGTGCACGACGCATTTGATATAACATTGTGCTTTGCCGGGTCATATATGCCTTCGTTTACTCCCATTACTATTGTGGCATCAACTCCGTTCGCTGCGGCGGAGATAATAACTTTTTTCGCACCTGCGTCGATGTGGGCATTTGACGCGCCTTCTTTTGTGAGGTTGCCTGTGCATTCGATGACAAGGTCTATTCCGAGTTCTTTCCACGGAAGCTTTGAAGGATCTGGCTGAACTATTGTCTCTATCCTGTGACCGTTGATTATCATTGCATTTTCTTCCGTCTGAACATCACCGGGGAACCTGCGGTAGACCGAATCATACTTAAAAAGATACGCGAGCGAGTCGGCCGGAGTGCGGCTGTTGATAGCGACAATCTCAAACTCATGTTCTGCGTTGGGGTTCATAAACATTGAGCGCAGTGAAAGACGTCCTATACGTCCAAATCCGTTGATTGCAACTTTATACTTTGCCATAATTGGCGCCTCCTTGATTTTGTATTGCTTTATAAATCAAACATGCTGATAATTAAAATCTACCAGCATGTTTAATATACTTTAATTTAGAAATTCAATGTGACTTTAGTCTTCTTGTAAATTTTCGTGCAGAACTCTGAGGAGTTCACCCAAAGATGTAGCACTTAGGACATCCCCATGAGGTCTGTATGGCATCATTCCGTCGAAAACTTCAGCTATGGCTCCGAGGCAGCCATGTCTTAAGTGGGAGTTGAACGGACGAATGAATACCAAGCCCAGGTCTTTCCTTGTAGGATTATAACGCAGATAGGCTGTTATAAACTGCCCAAGAAGCCATGTCCAAGCCATGCCGCGATAGCGTGCCTTTATTCTCTGGTCCGGTCTTCCCTCGGAACGCCCCTTAAACTTGTCGTGTCTTGGATCAAGGGTACGCAGACCGTAGGTGGTGTAAAGCTCATTCCAGCAGAGTCTGACAATTTTAATCCCTAGCTCTGATGGCAGAGGTGAGTAAGGCAGAGATGCGGCAAGTATCTGATTAGGGCGTATGGATAAGTCGTGTTTTGATGTTTCAGGGTCTACGAAATCATAAAGTCCGTTAATTTCATTGCTCCAGAATATTTCTACAAACGATTTTTCGCATTTATCCGCTGCTTCGGCAAATTTAGCTTCCGATGCACTGTCTCCGTAAACTCCGGCTAATTTCTGTGCCACTTTCAGAGCATTGTACCACAGAGCGTTGACTTCAACGAGATATCCTTTACGAGGCACAACAGTCTCCCCTCCAGCCACAGCGTACATCCAGTGGCGTTTCGGAGCTTCGTTGAGGAGGTTGAGAAGCATGTTCTCGCTGCATGATATATCAAGTTCGGCAACACCTGTCATGTAACGCTCCGTTATTGATTTGACCGCATTCCATATAGACTCGTCTTTCTTTGAATCTTTAACGTGGGTAAGATATTTATCGGCCGCGTATACAAACCAAAGACCGTTATCAGCTCCTTCAAACACGGCCTCTGACTGGTCAGTCATGTATGACGGCATTACCCATGATGATTCTTCGGCCTTTGAAATCCAATATTTCAAAGCTCGCTCCGCTACATCCTCTCTACCTGTGGAGAGTGTAAGACCGGGAAGTGATATGAATGTTTCCCTTGATTTGTATTCTACGGACGGGTAGCCTGTGTATATCGGAGAAACAGGTGTTTCTCTGTCGTCAACAAGATGGTACGAAGCAAAGATCATATCCTGCTCGGCACTGCTGAGTGCAGGCAGGTTAGCATTTTCAAGTATATTTTCAAACCTCTCCGCAGCTTCTTTTTCCATTGCACGCAGTTCGTCAAAAGAATATGACTTAGGAGTATCGGAAAGTACGACGTATACGACTTCGCCCTCTGTCATTTCGTTTGTTACAAAACCCGGAGACCAAAGGTGGTCAACGGAAGGAGAATCGGGTCTGTCATCCTGTTCGTAAATAATGTTCTCAAACCACAGTGGTTTTACAGACCATGTTCCCGATGTCGCGCTGCAGTAGCTCAGATGGTCTCTGCCCTTTACTCCGAGAGATGAGGAGTTCTGCTCCGCTATTTCAAAGCCGTTCTTTTCAGACTCTGAGCAAACTTCGGAGTTGACTCTGTGAGCAAAGAGAGGACGTAAATCAAGCCTGACTTTTTCAGGAGCTGCAAGAAGTTCATATTTCAAAACGGTGCATGCCTTGCCCTGAGGCATGAATATTGACTTTTTAAGAAGTATGCTGTGAATTACAAATAACATGCTCGGAAATGGGTTGCCCTGGTATTCCTGGAGATAACGATAACCGTCAGGATAGACAAGATCCTTGTATCGGTTTGTTGAAAGCTGATATTTCTTGTTGTGGTCAAATACTGTTTCTTCAATCTTACTGACTAGAACAGAATGCTGAGCTGAACCTTCAGGACGAACAACTAGAAGACCGTGTTCTCTTCTTGTGTTGGCTCCAATTACCGTTGAAAAGCCATAGCTACCACGCCCGTTAGAAACTAGAAATTCTCTTCCTGCGCCCTTATCATAGGTGTTAACATCTGCTTTTCCCAAGTACATGGCCACCATCCCCCTTCAAATGTCTGTGTAATAGATTGTCTAACTTACGCCACCTATATTCTACCGTACTTTTGCTAATTGGTCTCGGCAGACTTTGGCCTAATTCTTTTAAAGATATACTTGGACTGATTTTTCTGGCGAAGATTAAATCCTTCAGCGGCTCCGGCAACTCTTCGACTAACCCTAAATCTTCCAGCTGCTTTATCATCTGCAGTTGGCTCTGCGCCGCATTCAAACTTTTGTTGATATTCGCGGCATCACAGTTGACTAGTTTGTTCGCATGGCTTCTCATAGAACGGTATATTGCCGTCTCTTCCAGAGCGAGAGCGCTTTGAACGAAGCCAAGCCTAGATAGAAATGTTACTATTTGCTGCTGATCTCTAAGCATCAACTCCTTGTTTTCAGTTTTTTTTCTTATTCCTAAAGAGAAGCCCGCTGACTTAAGTATGCTTTGAAGCCTTTCAACTGAGCCGTTAGCTGTAGGAGGGCGCATAACCAAGTGGTAGCCGGCTTTAGGAATATAAAGTGATCCGCAGCTCCCCCACAGTCCTCTTACCCAGTTCCAATTTCTGGTTCTTCTTCCGAATTTTGAGCTGTGCGATAAAACTTTTTCGGCAATAGATATGTTGATAAAAAAAGATATCTTGCCTTTTTGCTGCAAGTGGTTCAGCCTTATCGCTTCAGCTTCATTAGCATCTGTCTGATATTGCGATTCAGACCACAATTTCATCAATCTTCTTACAGTGAATAGCCTTGTGCTGTAAAAATTATAACAAGTTCCTTCGTTTTTATAAACCAGTCCGTCAATAATACCAGCAATTTCATCCTCAACCGGATTTGTCGACGGAAAACTCGTCCATTCGTCCCAAAGTTTGTGATCTAGCTGTTCCATTTTTTAGTTTCCTGTTTTTCTCTGTTATCCTCAGCTATGCTGATTATTTTATCAGATAGATTCTGAGCGTTATGTCTTAAATATTTTCCGTTTTTTATTGCCGCAAAGTCACCGAAAACTACAGTAGTTCCAAGTGATTCAAGATATTTTTGCTCTCTGTCCGACAGATATAAAGGCTCAGCCCCAATTCGGCTGTAGCTGGTCAAAAACTCATCGGGAACGGGCGACTGATTTGCAAGAACATAGTCGGGTACGCGCCCGAGCACACTTGCAATCCAGTCTACATGAGAGAGGATATTCATCCCTTCCGTCTCCCTAGGCTGAGTCACAAGGTTGGCTACATATATTATAGGTGCGGAAGATTCTTTTAGGAGAAGGGCAACTTCCTTGAGAAGCAGATTAGGAAGAACACTGGTAAAAAGGCTTCCTGGCCCCAGGACTATGACATCTGCGGAGAGAATAGCCTTACGCACTCCGTCAAGGGGGGTGGCGTTGGAAGGTTCAATCCACAATTTAGCGAGTTTGCTGCCGTTGTCGGAAATCTGAAGTTCTCCGCTTATCAGAGAGCCATCTTCTGTCTGGCCTTTAAGTGTTACTGTCTCCGTTGTGACGGGCAGGACCTGTCCTCTTATTGCAAGCAGCTTATTAAGCTCTTCTACGGCACGCTGAAAATCACCCATCATTTCGGTAGTGGCAAGCAAAATTAAATTTCCCAGATTATGTCCTTTCAGCTCTCCTCTGTCAAAGCGAAAATTCAGCAGGCTGTTTAAAGAGCTGTCATTTTCCGCTAAGGCAACAATACAGTTGCGTATGTCTCCCGGGGGCAAAACACCCCATTCCTGGCGCAGTCTTCCCGAGCTGCCCCCCTCGTCCGTAACTGCAACAACAGCGGTAATATTTCTCGTAAACTTTTTAAGCCCAGAAAGCAGAGTCGAAAGTCCGGTTCCTCCACCTATTGTAACTATTTTAGGAGCATACGAAAGCTGATAATCATTGTACTCATTGGACTGAGAAACATGTTTCAGCACGTTATTCTCTTTGCTTTTTGGGTTGGATGACCTAAAATAGCAAAATATGACGAGTGATAATGATACTACTATCACCGCCGATATGCATAAAATGTTCACCAGTTATGCCCCTTATCGATGTCTCTGTGCTTAGTGACCACTTTTATTCCGCTTTTCTGCAAAAGAGCCGACAGCATTTCGGCAACAGCTACAGAGCGATGACGCCCTCCGGTACAGCCTATTGTGATATGAAGCTGTCTTTTGCCTGTGTTGCAGTATACAGAGGATATAAATTCAAAAAGAGGCCTTGCTCTGCCGATAAATTCATCAAGTGAGTCAAATTTTTTCAGGTAATCGTGTATAGCTTTGTCCTTGCCAGTCAAAGAATGAAGTTCATCTATATAGTTGGGATTTGGAAGAAATCGGACATCCAGAACATAGTCTGCGTCTTGGGGAATACCGTATTTAAAGCCAAATGAGCTTAATATGACAGTAGGCATGTCAGATGCCATTCCCATAACATCAAGAAGCTTCGCCTTAAAATCCGGAATTTTTAAATCTGTTGTATCTATAATAATATCGGCTCTCTGGTATATTTTTTTGAGAAGGCAGCGTTCTTTGATAATTCCGTCGAGTATGGTTGTTTCGTTTGCAAGAGGGTGCCTTCTTCTTGTAGTTTCAAATCTTCTCACAAGATTTTCGTCGGTGGCATCAATGAAAAGAACGTCAAGCCTGCCAACTTTTCCCTGAAGACAGGAGAGGACATTGTCCAGATCATTCAGAAGTTCTTCTCCGCGGACATCAACAACAGCAGCTACACCGTTTGATACGGCTGACTGATGCGTTGCCAGCACATCTATAAGCTGAGGGAGGAGAGTAGGCGGAAGATTGTCTATGACATAATAGCCCTGATCCTCAAAAACATTCAGTGCAGATGACTTTCCTCCACCGGACATGCCGGTAATTATTACACAGCGCTTAATTGTATTGCCGCTACCAGAGTTTTGCATAGATGTGTATGTCACCCTCCGTCTTCCGCATGAGAGATATGCAGAACCATTTTATATAGTATATCAGTTGTACAGTGCCAACAGCCACATTATGTTTATATTTGTTAAACTAATGTTTATGTTCGTTTCCGCATTCTCCGTCCAAGCCAAGAAGTGTTTCCGCTCCGTGGCGCAATCCCTGCTCAATCGCTTCAAAGCACTGTTTTGCGCCTCGTCTGCTGCCAGGGAAAGCAATAACAAGAGATGACTTTACTATAACTGCGATTCCTCTTGTTAAAAATGCCCTTGGTGTATAAGCCAAAGTTTTCATCCTCATCATTTCGCCGAACCCCGGAACCACTTTATCGGCTATGGAAAGCAGCGCTTCAGGTGTCACATCACGTGGTGAAAGCCCTGTACCGCCCGTAGTCAATATGACGCTGCAGCCCTCAGAAGCCCACTCTAAGACGGTCTGTGCTATCAATTCCTTATCGTCGGGGACGATTTTTCTGTATTTTACGACAGAGCCAAGTGCGGTGATATGCTCCTCAAGCTCAGGCCCGGCTGTGTCTACTCTTTCATTTCTGCTGCCTTTGTCGCTTACAGTAAGGACTCCGGCGGTAAGAGGATGCCACTTTTCCGCATGAGCCGAGACACTGAAAAAACCGTTTTTTATGATATCAAATGATTTTATTTCTTCGTTCCAGGAAAGTAGAGCGTCACCGTTGTTTACTGACAGAAAATCGCCTTCTGCAAACGTTGTTCCCTGAGGAAGCACTATTGTCATGGATTTTGCGGCTTCATCGGGAAGATCCTCGCCTGCACATGAGTAGCTTATTCTTATGGGAACTTCGTTAACGCAGCTTTTGCCTGCAGAATTGCGGTGGATGTAGCACAGTGTGTGATCTCCTATCAGTGATGGTGCGTATAATCTAAGTATTCTCATTTTGAATACCCCTTTCCGGCGTTCCATTCTCCGCTTTTCCCTCCGGTTTTGCGGAGGAGGCGGATGTCACGTATTACCATACCTTTGTCAAGACCTTTGCACATATCATAAAAGCATAATGCCGCTACGGATACGCCGGTAAGAGCTTCCATTTCGACACCTGTGACTTCGTTTGACGTAGCTTCGCATGTAATATGCACAGATTTTGAGTCCTCTTTAAGATCACACTTCACCTTTACGTTATCAAGCCGTATAGTATGGCAGAGAGGTATCAGATCAGGTGTTTTCTTAGCTCCCATTATACCCGCAAGTTCGGCAATCCGTAATGGATCTCCTTTTTTCACGTTTCCTTTTGATACTACATCAAAAATACTTTCGGGCAGTTCTACTGTTCCTTCCGCCCAAGCTGTTCTGTTTGTTACCGATTTGCCGCTTACGTCCACAAGAGTAGGACGTCCCTCAGCATCAAAGTGCGTATATTCAGCCATATTTATCCCCCTATTCCTGACATGTGAAGCTGCCCCGTCCTTACATCATTCCAACACTTCGGCTTTGACTTAATGCTTGCAAGAATTTTGTTTTTAAGCAGTTCTATGTCGTTCATAGCTATAATAGGTCTCAAAGAAACTTCACCGGGGCTGAAAAGGCATGTTCTAAGCCCTCCTGATGCGGAGACTCTGAGTCTGTTGCAGTTTTTGCAGAAGTGGTTGGAAACCGCTGTTATGATCCCTATTGTATCGTCGCTTACTTTATTATAATAATATTGAGCAGGGCCGTCCTCTGAAGCTTTGCAGTTCATAGGAACCCAGCTCTCGCCGTTTGGCAGCATTTTAAGTATTTCTTCGCCGCTTATAAAAGAGTCCTTGCTCCAAACCGAATCCTCAATTGGCATAAATTCTATAAGTCTAAGCATGAGGCCTTCTCTTTTTGCAAAGGCAAGAAGTTCTCCTATTTCGCTGTCGTTAAAATTTTTTACAAGCACGGCATTGAGCTTAAGATTTTTAATTCCAGCAGATGCGGCGGCCCTTATACCCAAAATTACAGAGGATAGATTACCTATCCTAGTTATCGAGGCAAATTTCACTGGATCAAGAGTGTCAAGACTTATATTGAGAGAGTGTATTCCTATCTCAGCCAGCCTCTTTGAGTATTCTCCCAAAAGAGAGGCATTGGTCGTAAGAGCTATTTTCATCTCAGGATACTTTACTTTAAGGGATGCTAAAAAATCCATCATGCCTTTTCTCACAAGAGGCTCCCCTCCCGTGAATCGGAATTTTCTCACACCAAGCTGCCAAAATGCGTCGCACAGCAGCGTAATTTCCTCATACCTTAAGATGTCTTTGTGCTCCATGCACTTGACCCCTTCGGCAGGCATGCAGTATGTACAGCGGAAGTTACACCTGTCGGTAACGGATATACGGACATAGTTTAAGTGTCTGCCGTAGTCATCAATCAGCAAGGCCATCTGTATCCTCCCATGGCCTCAACGCTCTCACGCCACTTTGGGTCTTCTATGCTGTCAAGCAGAGCCTTTATCCCTGGATGTTCCATGTACTCTTCCGGGATAACGAGCTCGTAAGGCTCTTCGGCAAGTGGTATAAAATCAAGGCCAAGGGCATCCGCTGCCGACTTTATTCCTAAAGTAGCATCGGCTAAGCCGGTATAGACTCTGTTTGCCGCCTCCATGTGAGTCGTGCACTGCTGAGTGTAGCCCTTTATATCTGACGGATTTTTCCCGGCTAGCTTCAGCAGGTGATCAAAAAGAACTCGCGTTCCCGCACCAGGCTGTCTGTTGGAGAATACAAAATCACCGCTGCAGAGGGTCTCAAAGTTTATTATTTTTTTTGGGTTGCCTGCAGCCGTGATTATTCCCTGCATTCTGTAAAAGACAAGAATTCTTCTCCATTTTTTACCGTTTGAAAAGCGTTCTATGAAGCTGTCGTTGTATGTTCCGTCCTTTTCATCAAGCAGGTGTGCCGCAGCCAAATGACACTCACCTCTGCTGAGAGCGGCAAGCCCCCCCATACTGCCCACTGCGCGGGAGACAAAATCTCCGCCTCTTTTTCTTACAGGAGTAACTAAAAGCTGTATGGCGGGATCGTCCGAGCCTTGGAAGAGTATTCTCTTTTCCAAATCTATTTTCTTTGTCATAAATACAGGTATATGTGTACCCTTTTCACATTCCAGAGCGTGAGCGGGAAGAAGCGCTATCCCGTCAGATTCTGCAAGAGCCCAGAGCACACTGGCTCCCGATGTCAGAGCCCATGAATAAATAGTTTTATCAACTTGGGCAGTTTTAACACGCAGCCATTCTTGAATTCCTGCAGGAGATGAGTGCTGAACAAGTAATTTAGTATCAAGTTCGTACTTGCTTCCGAGAGCATCTTTTATGTAGTCGAAATAGACCACTTTGCCTGAGAGCAGATTTATAAGGGGATATACTATACTCCAAAGTACAACGGTTGTGGACATTGGAAACCCTGGAAGGCATATCACCGGTTTTCCGCTGATTTCCGCAGCCATAGCAGGGCGGCCAGGCTTCATTCTGAGCCAGCGGAAAAGCACTCTTCCTAAGTTTTCAAAGACCTCAAGAGTGTGGTCTCTCCTACCTTTAGCAGAACCGGCTCCAACCAAGACAACGTCATATTGTTCCGCAGCTCTGCTCACATGTTCGCTCAATATTGAGGCATTATCAGGAAGTATCTGCGATATATCCAAGTCATAGCCCCACTCTTTGAAGGAGGCTTCGATAAACAAAGAATTGCTCTCAGCGGCGGTTCCGGCTTTGGGAGCTGCGTCGGTAAGCCATTTTTCTTTGGCAATAATCTCGTCGCCCGTTGGTATAAATAAAGTTTTAGGTTTCCTGTAAACAGGCACTTCTTCTATGCCTGCACACAAAAATAGAGATATTAATGCTGGAGTTACCATGTCTCCCTCTCTTGCAATAATCTGACCATACATGACATCCTCGCCGAGAGGGCGTACGTTGGCCGAGTTTGTCAGAGTTTTGTTTATTAAAAGCATATCTCCATCAAGGGACGAATCTTCAACCATAAGAACCGCATTGCTCCATGACGGAATGTCCGACCCTGTATTTACCCACATATATTTATCATTCGAAAGCCTTCTTGGAGTTGCCGAAGCCGCTCCTATGGTATATGCGGCATCAAGTGCGTAACCGTCAACGGCCGCAGCGGCATAGTGAGGAACGTTCCTTCCTGCCGTTATGTCCTCTGCAAGAACGAGTCCAGAAGCATCAGAAATTTTTATTCTGCATACAGCTTTGTTTTCATGTCCGCCGAATACATTCGTTAGTATCTCTTTTGCTTCTTGAAGAGAAATATGTTCAGGGTACTTTATCGCCATAACCACACCTCCGCTGTCTCTCCGCTTCTTATAGTCTCCATATCGCTTGCTATGCGTATTAATCCGTCTGAATCGGAAAAAACAGATATATAGCCTGATTTTGCCATTATTGGTTCGGCAAGACCATCTTCAGAAAGTTTAAACGGAAAAAATTCTTCCGGACCTGTTTTCGCTGTGATATCTCTCGTCACAGGAAGGTGCAGTTTCCTGCAGAAAGTAACGTTTTCTCTGCCGATAAGTCTCATAAGGAGAGGAAGAAGTACCGTAAAAGCAACTGTAAGACATGAGACTGGATGACCTGGCAGGGAGATTGCCAATTTTTTAGATTCACTGCAGCCGGCGATGAGAGTCGGCTTGCCCGGAACCATATTTATCCCCCTTACTATGAGTCCGGGAGACGGCAGTTTTTCAAGCACACTTGAGCAGTGATCCCTTACTCCGACAGACGAGCCTCCGCTCAATATAAGAACATCGCAGATATCTAACTCAGCATTTACAGTTCGTTCAAAAACATCCCTCTCATCGCAAATAATTCCTCTGTACTCCGGGGCAAAGCCAAAATGTTTCAGCAGCGAATATACTGACCAGCCGTTTACATCTCTCACCTTCCCCGGGGGCAAGTCGGCAGTGTCTGCAGGTAATATTTCATCGCCAGTACTAAGTATACTTATTCTTAAATCTACGACTGGGACTTCATTTATTCCAAGAGAGGCAAGCAGGCTAACCGAACGAAAATCAACGCAGTCGCCTTGAGAGAGGACTTTTGTTCCCGCAGCAAATTCCTCTCCCGCTCTTATAATATTCTCGCCTGACTGTACGCCTTTACGGACTTCTACCCAATCTGCGGTTAAAGACGTGTCTTCAGCCATTACAACCGCATCCGAACCATTCGGCATCAAACCTCCGGTAGGAATTGCAATCGCTTCTCCAAAAGACAGAGAGATAAGAGGCAGTTCTCCCATCAGAACCTCTCCGGTTTTCCTTAAAAAAGTTGGGGTTCCCTCCGTAGCAGCCACAACATCCGAACCGGATACGGCATATCCGTCTCTCAAGCTCCTGGTATAAGGCGGGTAGGGTGTATCTGCCTCAATGTCCCTTGATACTATGCTGCCGACGGAATCTTTTATATTTAAATATTTTTCCCTGACGGTCCATGGGAAGGATAGTGCGTCAGATACAAGGTCAAGAGAGAAGGACCTCGGAATAACCTCTTTTACAAAGCCGGCCATATTGTCATTAACCTCTCTTTATTTTATTTTTTTAAAGGCTCCGATAAAACGACATAGACTGGATAACCCTTTTCTGCCAGTATAGATGATATTTTTCGAGCTTCTTCCTTTTTTATTGAACCTTTAACTCTAACTTTATAAAACGGAGAACCGTTATAAACCGAATCAATAACATACACTTTAAAACCATCTGCATTTAATTTATTGAGCAATGCAAGAGCGCTCTCCTTAGATGTGAAACCACCTGTCTGGATGTCCCACCTTGATACGTTTGCATTAACAGCATTTTTTTCAGCTGCAGCTTTCTCTGTAACATTCGCTTTCGCTGTTTCCTGCTTTTTATTTATCTTATTTTCTTCGGTTGTTTGTGTTTTCTTAGTTACAGCAATGATTTTTTGTTCTTCTTTTTTCTTTTTTACTGGGGCTTGGTCTATCTTCTTGGTGATATTTATCACAGGCATATCTTTTTTCTCGGCAATGGCCGCAGCTTTTACATCCGCAATAGGTTCATCTTCTGTTATCTTGGAAGAAAGAACCGGCAATTCCTCGGTGCTGTTCTCGACGTAATAGTCACGCTCGTTGGAAGTTAAGAAGAATAGTTTAGCACTAAAAAAAAACAAAGCGATAGCCATAACGGCCGCAAGGGGAAGTATAAAACGTCCAAATGCAGTCATAGGTCTCTTCGCTTTCGTAGCTCTCGCATTCCTCTTAAGCATTTTTATCTCCTTATTTATCTGGGAATAAACTCTTTAAATCCAAAAGTGTCTTCTGCTGGCTGCTCCTGCATTTTTTTAAGTATTCGAAAAAGGAATCAGCCAAAGAAATATTAATACTGTCATTATAGCCGAACCAAGCAAGATTATACTCCGTGTCAGCTTCTTTAGGGCTTGTAATCCTTAACTGCGGAGTCTTCTTCTTTATCGCTCTTACCGCTGATGAAAGTATATTATATTTTTTCCTGATTTGGGGTATTCCGGCAAAAGATTCATTTTTCCACGGAGTTCCGGGCTTAGGTATAAACGGGTTTACAGAGAGAATCAAGTTTTGTCCTGTAATATCTATAATACGGGAGGAGAGATCCGCTATTGCAGCAACATGTTCTTCTGTCTCGCCCGGAAGGCCAAGCATAAAATATAGTTTAACTTGGTCAATGCCTTTTGACTTTGCCATAATCAGTTTTTCTATTATTAAGTCGTTGGTGAATTTCTTGCCGCACGAAAACCTTAAACTATCGCTTCCGCTTTCAGGGGCAACAGTTATGCTGTGCCGTCCTCCCGACGTCAAAGCATCTATCATTTGTTCGGTAAGGCGGTCAAGCCTTAAAGATGCGAAAGAGACACCTATGTTTTTTGATTTTATGTAATAAAGCAGTTTCTCTATATCAGGATAGTCACCAGCCTCAGGAGTTACAAGGCCTATCTGTGCGGCACCGCTCAAGGGCAGTATTCTGTCAAGTTCGGGCTTTATTATATCAAATTTCCTGTAGCGCATTTTTCCGAAAGACCCTGGAAGAGTACAGTAGCTGCATGAGCGGGCACAGCCTCTCTGCAGCTCCGTCAGCAGCGTATTGCCGAACGCCCCCCTCGGAGTGACCCATGAACTGTACATGGGATAGGTATCATCGATAGGTATGCTTCTTCCAAGCTTACGCGGCTCAACTCCCCCGCCGCTTAAATGGAGAGGAGGAACAAGAATATATTCATTTTCTGCCAGCTTATTCCAGAGTCTCCGTCTGTCTCCGCACGACATGTACTCTCTCATGCACTCAATAATATAAGGCAGAATATCCACGGCATCTCCAAGCACGACAAAATCAGATATACCCGAGACAAGCAGAGGATTTATGTAGCTTATGGCACCGCCTACACCTAAAATAGGATATGAATTTTTTTCTCTTTCATAGGGCGAGAGGGGTATATTTGCACCTTTCAGCCATTCGCAGAAGGTGACAAAGCCGCCCTCGTAAGAAATACCTGCCGTTATTATCGGAAAACGCTCCAGCATAGTATCCGCATCCACAGATCTGTAGCTTATTGGAGAGCTGAAAAAGCGTTCCGCCGCGACTCCATTTTCTTTTAATATTCTGAATATGTAATGTATACCTAAATTTGCCGCTCCTATTGAGTAATCGGCGGGATAAAAGAGCGCCCAAGGAAGATCTCCCCCCCTGGGCAGTTCTAGTGTCCATATTTCATCGGCGCGGTAGGAACTCCAACTTTGCCATGCGCTCATTTTTCCCTTCTTTTCTGAAGGAGATTTGACTTTACTCAGAACTAGTGCCTCTTTCTCAAAAATGCAGGAGCATCATACTGATCTACAGGCGCGCCGCTTAATCTGAAAAGGTCTTCCTCTGCGGAATTTTTTGAGGGCTGCTGAGGCACGCTCTTTACAATACTAGGCTCGTCGTGGCTGCCTGTACGAGGGACGGACTGCATGACAGCATCTATATTCGCGCCCTCATCTCTGTGTGCGGCAAATACGACAGCGTTTTCTTTTGGCCTGTTCTTCTGCTGAGGCGACGCTTTTGATGCTGTATAACTGTTGAGGTTTCTCACTGCCGAAATATCAAGTTCCTTCGGAGAGTGAACCATACGTGAATTCTGTACTGCTCCTCCATTGTTGGGAGACAAAGAATCTTCTATTTCATCAAATCCCGTAGCTATTACAGTGATCTGTATCGAATCTTCCATTTCGGGGTCAAATACATGTCCCCAAATGATGAATGCATTTTCATCGGCCGCTTCCGTTATTATTCTGGTGGCTTCATCTATTTCATGTATTCCGACATTGGCTCCGCCGGTAATGTTAAACAGAATTCCCTTGGCTCCGCTCATCCTTGTATCCATCAAGGGGCTGTTGATAGCGTTATAAGCGGCAGCAGCGGCTCTCTTCTCGCCATATCCCTCACCTATACCCATTATGGCTGTGCCGGCATTTGACATGATTGTCTTTACATCGGCGAAGTCTACGTTTACAAGGCCGGGGCGCAGTATAAGATCTGTCACCCCCTGAACAGCCTGGTGAAGCACGCCATCCGCCATTTTAAAGGCATCGACGATGGATGCTTTTTTATCTGTAACGCTTAAAAGCCTATCATTCGGTATAATAATAAGAGCATCAACTTTATCTTTGAGCTGCTTGACACCTGCGTTCGCCTGAGCTATTCTTCTGCGGCCTTCAAATCCAAAAGGAAGTGTTACCACAGCCACAACCAGAGCGCCTGCCTCACGCGCTATCGAAGCTATTACGGGAGCAGCTCCTGTTCCTGTGCCGCCTCCCATTCCCGCTGCTATAAACACCATATCGGCACCTTCAACAATGGCACGGACTTCATCACGGGACTCCATAGCGGACTTACAGCCTATTTCAGGATCAGAACCGGCACCAAGGCCCTTTGTAAGCTCTTTGCCAAGGATAATCCTTGACGATGCCTCCGATAATTCAAGATGCGCCATATCGGTATTAGCCGCTATAAACTCGACACCGCGGACTCCCCCGCGTATTATGTGGTTAAGTGCGTTATTGCCGGCTCCGCCTACACCAACAACCTTTATAACTTCTCTAGTCGGATAATTTGACTTATCCAGCTGGAATATTTCCGACATATCAGCCATATTGTTTCCTCCTAAGCCAAAGGGGATCTATCTTTAGAACAATTCATTAATCAATTTTTTAAGGCCACCGAGAGGGTCAAAACTGCTTCCCTGCTTTTTGTCTCCGTTCGGTATTGATATAACTTTTTCGGGGGGGGACTGCCTGAGATAACCGTCCGACATACTCTTCATTATCATAGGATTGTCAAGATAACGGAATGGGTCTCTTTCTTTCTCAAGCATATATCTTATGATTCCAGCAGCGGAGGAATATTCCTGCGTGTTGCGTCCTGGAGGCATTCTGTTTGCATCAATGGGAGCAGAGACCCGTGCAGAAAGATCCATAAGATCCAGCATAAGCGCATCTATTCCCTCGGTCTTTGAGACTCCTCCGGTAAGAATTATTCCAGCCGGAAGCATTGATATACCGGCTGCTCTTATTTCGGGACGCACAAGGACTTCACAAAGTTCCTCTATTCTGCATCTTATTATTTCATGCAGATCCAACTTAGAGACTGAGTAATCTCTGCCGTTATAGTTAAAGTCAATACTCTCTTCCTTGTTTTCGGGCTCCACAAAGACAGAGACTTCCTTTTTGAGTTCTTCAGCTTTGTTAAGAGGAAGTTTCAGCACGCTTCCGACATCGTTTGTTATGTGATCTCCGCCTACAGTTATCAGGCCAAGGTGCTTCGGTCTTCCGTCGGAGAAAACCGATACGGAAGTAGTTCCGCCGCCTATGTCCATTACAACAGCTCCAGCAAGAGCTTCCTCTGGTGACAAGACACCCAGAGCGGACGCAAGAGGCTTTATTACAAGTCCGTTAACATCCAAGCCGGCCTTGTCAACACAATTTACAACGTTTTGAATTGTAGCTGTCGGCACTATTACTGACTGAAGCTGTATATCCAGCCTCATAGCTGTCATGCCCAAAGGATCATCGATTCCTACCTGTCCATCAAGTGAATACTCTACAGGTATAGTGTGCAGTATACTTTGATTCGCAGGTATAGCGACATCAGCCTGAGCAGCCTCAATTACACGCTCTACATCAAGCTGCTTCACAGGCCTAGGTGTTCTCCCCAGAGAGACCATGCCTTTTGATCGGATATTGGTGACTTCGCCTCCGCCAAAAGAGACTGTAACTTCCTTAATATCCTGTCCCACCATATTCTGGGCATCGCTGACAGCCTGTTTTACAGAACGTACCGCCTGATCCAGATTGACTATAAGCCCCTTCCTTATACCATTGGAAGGTGCTTGTCCCACTCCTATTATCTGTGCTTCATCACCGTCATGTTCGCGTTCAGCAACAACTACTGTGACTTTACTTGTGCCCAGATCCAGCCCGACAAGAAGCTCCGGTTCATTTTCTGCCATATAACCTGAGGCTTTCTTAAACAAGTAAATAGCCCCCTCTTCTGATGAGATAATAACTCTATTTATTGTACCTTATTTTTGACAATAATCTTATCTTTATACGTAGCATCAATAAATATTTTTTTGGGCATTTCCGCTAGGTTGGTAAATATTTTTTTAATTGCCGCTCCTATATCTCTCCACTCTGCCGGGTCATCTGAAAATATGATTTCCAAATAACTGTCCTGACTATGGGGAATGAAGACAACTCTTACCACAGGTCTGCCGTCGCGCATAATAGCTTGGATATATTTTACATGCTTTGTCCAGCCAAAAGACTCTATATTACTATACCATTTCATTATTTTTGCAATCGGCAGACTTGACGAGTATACATTGCCGCTGCCTCTGGCTACATCAACCGGAGAGGTTCTGTCACTGCTCCAGTATAAAATGGGGAGAGACGGCACTCTTCTGGAGGATGTTCCTGGCTGATTCAAGGAAGCCAGCCAAACTCTTCCGTCAGACGACACGTACCAGTATTTGCTTCCCCAGTACATCTTTATGACCGGAATCAATGGGGTGCATTCCAAGCTGAAAAGTCCCCATCCGTTTAGAGATATTTTCGCGTCCATAGGATGATATTGGGAGATAAGCCTGCATTGCTGTTCTTTTGTAAGCCACAGTATGGGCCAATATTTTTCCTGATACTCGGAGAGACTGCCCCATACATCCCTTTGCGATAATATATCCGGCGGGGCGACTTCGATATTTCTGATGCGAAAAAAAGCATAACGCGACTCAGCAGCAAAAAACACGCCGAAGAGTATTACCAGAAATATAAGTATTGCCTTGCGTCTTTTCTTACGCTTCCGGGAAGCTTCCAAAGAAACAAATCTCATATTCCAGCTTAACCCCGTATATATCGAAGACTCGCGCTCTGCATTTTTCGCCGAGAGAAAAAATATCATGGGCAGAAGCCGAGCCCATATTCTCAATAAAGTTAGCGTGGCACGGAGATACGCAGGCATCCCCGACTCTCATCATTTTGCATCCCGCACTGTCAAGCAATTTTCCAGCACTTGTTCCAAACGGATTCTTAAATACACAGCCCGCTGTTTTTTTCCCGAATGGCTGTCCTTTTTTCAAAGAGGCAAAATGTCTTACCCTAGAACGAATCGATTCGATATCTCCTCTTTTGAGATTCATAGAACAGCCTGTTATCAAAACAGTATCTTTGGAATTCCATGGGCAAGTTCTGTATTCCCAGTTAAGCTCGTCGGGAGTGAATATCCTGCTTCTGCCGTCTGTACCTATGGTTCGTACCTCTGTCAAAAACGATCCGAGTGTCTCTCCTCCGGCCGCGGCGTTTCCCCAAAGAGCTCCTCCTAGTGTTCCAGGAATACCTGTCATGAATTCAATGCCGCAGAGGCCGCTTCTGACAGCCAACGCAAGAAGATCTCTGACAGAGGCTCCTGCTCCGGCATCAATATCTGCGCTTCCGTCACTGTATGTTGTTTTAATGCGCAAATTATTTAAAGATACGGTGCGCAGAACCGCGGCATTCAGCAGACCGTCCGAAACAAGCACATTAGAGCCTCCTCCCAGCACATAGAGCGGCAGAGCAGAGTTCAGTGTCTCCATAATTACAGCAGAGGCTGAGCTTTCATCATTGGGGCTGGAAAGGATAGTGCACTCACCGCCGACTCCCCAAGTGTTGAGTTCTTTAAGAGAGTGATTTTTATGCAATCTAAAACCCTGCTTTTTGAGATCTCATATCCGAAAGCATGGAATATATCTTTTTGCCCAATGTACCGACACTGCCTGCTCCTATGGTCAATATTAAGTCGCCGTTTCTTGCGACAGAGCAGACTGATTTTACTACATCATCAAAATTTCCAGAAAGTTCGCAGTGGGAACGATTATCTTCGGACACAGCATCAATGATCATCTTAGAAGACACACCCTCTATGGGCTGTTCGTCAGAACCGTATATGGGCAGTATAAAAGCTCTGTCAGCAAGGGATAACGCCGTAGCAAACTCCTTATATAGAGCGGCTGTACGGCTGAACCTGTGAGGCTGAAAAACTGCGACAAGACGCCTTTCCGGGAATATTTTACGAACAGCGTTCAGTGTTGCCGATATCTCATTGGGATGATGGCCGTAGTCGTCATATATCAAAATATCGTCTACAGAACCTGTTTTCTGAAGTCTGCGCTTAGCTCCGCTGAAGACAGAGAGCCCCTTGCATATTTCGGCTATAGAAAGCCCCATTTCGTAAGATGCGGCTGAAGCGGCCAGGGCATTGAGGACATTATGCTCCCCGGAAACTGCTAAGTTAACTGTGCAAAGAGGGATTCCGTCATGGTTAAGAGTAAACGAAACACCGCCGCCCATGTGATGCACGACTTCGGTTGCGCCCCAGTTCCATGATGTTCCCCAACCGTACGTGATGATGCCGTCTCCTATGGGATAATCTGCACGAATGGCGTTTATGCCGTTATCTTCCATGCAGAGAATGATGCGCCGTCCGTTTTTACAGTTTGAAAGAAACTCGTAAAACGCATCTGTTACAGATTTAAATGTTATATAGTGATCTCTGTGATCCCAGTCAATATTTGTTACAATGGCTATTTCGGGATGAAAGTAGACAAAGGAACGGTCGCTTTCATCGAGCTCGGCTATCATATAATCACTTGAGCCAAGTTTTGCGTTTGTCCCGATATCAGAGAGTTCTCCTCCTATGGCGATTGTAGGATCTGTACCTGCCATCTCGGCAATCAGAGATATCATAGAGGAGGTTGTCGTTTTTCCGTGAGTTCCAGCTACTCCGACACCGCGGCGTGAATTAAATATCAGGCTTAAAACTTCGGCACGGCGAGCTACCGATATGCCATTTTGCCACGCCTTGAGTATTTCTGGGTGGTCAGATGGGATAGCACTTGAAAAAACAAGAATATCCGGTGAAAATTTATCAATATGCCTTGCATCATGTTCCATTTCTATAGGGATATTCTTACTCTTAAGCGCCTTCATATATGATGTCTGAAACAGGTCACATCCGGAGACTTCCGCTCCTATCTGACGAAGCAGAATGGCAAGACCGCTCATCCCCGCTCCGCCTATTCCCATGAGATGTATTCTTTTTGTCTTAAGGTCAATATTACCGTCCAGTGTCACTACAAGCGCTCCTTTCAAAATAAGGGGAGAGTGCAAGCCAAAAATTTTCACAAATTTTCCCTGCGCTATTATACAGTTTGCCCGTCATATTTCCATTGGGTTTCAGACAATTTTCTTTTAAATTTACAAGAATATTTATAAACTTTTCTTCATCGTCATCTTCCAAAAAGACAACAGCGTTATTTTCTGAAGAAAATACTTTAGCATTATGGTATTGGTGGTCATCTGCAGCCTTTCTCCACGGAATCACAACAGACGGAATTCCCAAACTTCCGGCCTCTGTTAGTGTAGAACCTCCAGCTCTTAAAACCATTGCATCTGCAATACTGAATAACAGAGACGCATCCCATATCTTCGGTAAAAGGAATATATTATTGTCTATTATCTCACACTTTTCACTTACTGCGGGAAGTACAAACGAGCACTTTCTAAATTCTTCTCTTGATGCCGCTTTGCAGATCATACTTTTTATGGACACACTCCCAAGCGAGCCTGTCATTACCACAATGTTCATTTCATAATTACAAAGTTTGGGCAAGCCTATTTCTTTCCATGCCTCATTTTTATCGTGTAAAACAAAGTCTCTTACAGGAACTCCTACGTATTTAAAGGATTCCTCTCTAAGAGGAGGACACTCGCTCCAACCTGTCAGTATCTTTACCTTCAGTTTCTCCGCAAGCCGCGTCACCTTCCCGGCGTATGCATTTTGTTCATGCAGCACAACATCTACATTCAGCATTTTGCAGACTAAAAGAAACGGAAAGGAAATATATCCGGCAAAGACAACGCAGCAAACAGGCGAAAATTTTTTAATCATAAGATAAGACAATATTATTGATTTTATAAGACAAAACGTCCTCTTCACTCTGATCATTATATTACTGCCTGAAAACGGGGAACCTTCCATAGGAAGAATATTCGGTGTTATCCCTGCGTTTTTGTATATTTCCAGCTCCAAAGGACGGCATCCGCACACATAATGAGCCGATATATTTTTATTGTTTTTCAACCAGCTGCCGAATGATACAGCGGGCCAAATATGACCTCCTGTTCCGCCGGCAACAATGATTATATCTTTTTTCACGTTATAAATCCTCCATACGGCTTTCTTTTTCAAGGCGCATTATCATTCCGACACGCGACCACATCGTAAGCAGAGATGTGCCTCCGTAGCTGATGAATGGGAGAGGCATCCCAGTAAGAGGCATTATTTTGGTGACACCGGCAATGTTAATTACTAAAGGCATCAAAACTGTTAAGGTTACGCCCCAAATAAGCGATGACTTAAAGTCATCAGAGGTACGGTAATATATTCCTCTCATTTCAGTAACCCAAAATGCGAAAAGAGCTATAATCGCAAGCGTCCCTATAAGTCCCAGTTCTTCTCCGACTGCGGCATATATAAAGTCTGTATAGGCGGCAGGCAGGTAATTTAATTTTTGAAAACCATGCCCAAGCCCCGTTCCCCAAAAGCCTCCGTTAGCAAAAGCTATAAGCCCTTGTATGGCCTGAAACCCTGTGTCAAGCGGATCTGACCACGGGTCTATAAAAGCGGTTACACGGCGCATTCTGTACGCTTCACCGAATATGAGGAACAGAAAAGCAGGCAGAGCAAGCACAACACCGCTTATAATAGGCAGACGCCAGCCATATCTTTCAACGTACATTCCCATTGAGACTAAAAAAATCAATATCGTGCTTCCCAAGTCAGGCTGTGAAAGCAGGGGGATAGCGGCAAAAACTACTAAAAATACCGTTGCCGCAAATGCTTTTGCCGGATCTTTATCACCTTTTGACAATAACTTTGCAATATGTAGAGCCATTGCAAGGCACAGAAGCTCCCCCGGCTGAACCGATATACCAGCACCTGGAATCTGAATCCATCTTCTTGCTCCTCCTATCGACTCTCCTATGCCAGGAATCAAGGGCAGCCATGACATCAGCCAAGTAGACAGAACCAAACCGGAGCTTGCCTTATACCACAGCCGCAGAGGAATCGAATAGACGAAAAGCATTCCGCACATAGCAAGGACTAACCATCTCAGCTGCTTCATACCCATTTGAAACGGAGTGCCAGTATACAAAAAAGATGTCGGGCTGGTTGTAGACGTAATCATAAGAATACCTATTCCGCTCAATATAAGCGGAATAACCCATATAAATGGGTTTATTCTCACTCTTCTGTCTTGCTTGCTTGCCCAGGCATCTTTGTCCATTGCAGAACTATGATTCTCTTTCTATTATCTTTTTTGCGGCTTTGACAAAATGGTCGCCGCGCGCTCCATAATTAGGATACATATCCCAGCTTGTGCATGCGGGAGAGAGCAGTACAGTGTCGCCTTCAGACGCATTAAGATATGCAGTCTCTACAGCCTCGTCCATATTATCGACTTTTATAAAGCTGTTGTAGCCTGCCAAGCTCAGAGCGGAGGCAATTTTATCTTTTTCAGAGCCTATAACAACGGCATATTTTGTATATTTCGCAGCACCTACCGCAAGAGGCGCATAGTCCTCACCTTTGCCCTGTCCCCCGAGTATTATTACTTTGCTGCCAGGAAGCGAGCTCATTGCTGTAAGAGTGGCAGCAACATTTGTTCCCTTTGAATCATCGACAAATTTGATTCCTTTGACTTCACCCGCATAAGCGCAGCGATGCTTTGGCGGAACATAGCTTTCTATGCTTTCAGGTTTTACCTCTACATCAAATAGCGACAAAGCAGTTATGGCCATAGCTGTATTCTCAAGGTTATGGCTGCCAAGCAGCTTTACCGATGAGAAATCGAAAAGCTTTCCGCACGAGGAGCAGCCTCCGTTGTTAAGCCATGCGGATGATGATTCTTTGTCCATATATATACCGTTTTGGTCTTTCCTGCACACATCCCATGACATTGGCAGAGAGATTCTGTCTTCCGCAATGTGAAGGTCTGCTTCGTCCCTCTTTTGATATATAGCAGCCCCTCCGTAAGAGAGAGATTTGATGATATTGGCTTTTGCCGCTACATAGTTCTCGTATGAACCATGCCAGTCTATATGGTCCGGAGCCAAATTGCACACTATTGCGACATCGCATATAAAAGATTTTGCCCAATAGAGCTGAAAACTGCTTAGTTCCATCACTATGAAGTCATATTTTTTCCCGGCAGCCTTAGCCACAGGGTTGCCTATGTTTCCGCATGTAATAACATTGTGTCCAGCTTTTTCAAGTAAATAGCCTATCATTGACGTAGTTGTTGTCTTACCGTTGCTTCCTGTTACAGCGATTATACTGCCCGAAAGATAGGGAGAGACAAAATCAAGCTCGCCTGTTACTGGTATTTCTCTTTTTACGGCTTCAATAATCATTGCATTCTTGGGAGGTATGCCGGAGCTTATCACTATTTCGTCGGCATCAAGGACTTTTTCAGTATTTCCAGATGCTTCCCACGTGATACCATGAGTGCTGAAAAACTGCTCCGACTCTTTGGAGATTTCCTTAGCGTCAGAGACAAAAACTTTTGCTCCGTGGCTAACAGCCAGTTCTGCAAGAGCCAATCCGCTTACCCCTGCTCCTAATATAGATATTTTCCTGTTGTTCATTGTCTTAGTCATTTCAATACTGCCAGCCTTTCATTGAATAGAAATCAACGATGTTTTAAATTATGTTGCCCAACACAGAAAAGATAGCCCCGAATACGACCATTCCCACTGTGTGTATTATCAAAAACCTAAAAACTATCTGGGTTTCTTTCCATCCCAGCATTTCGAAGTGATGGTGTATCGGGCTCATCAGAAAAACTTTTCTTTTAAGCCGCCTTATAGCAAAAATCTGAACGGAGACAGATATTATCTCTATTCCGAACATAAATCCAAGAGGCAGGATAAATATAAAAGCACCGGAAGCAAGAGAGACGGAAAGCAGAAGCCCCGCAAAAAAATGAGCCCCCACGTCTCCCATAAATACCGAAGCCGGGTTGGCATTATGCCATAGAAAACCAAGAGCTATTCCACATCCCGAAATTGTCACAAGAGCGAGCAGAGGGCTGTAAGGGAGGAAGAAAAGAGCGCCTATCAGAGATATCAGAGAACATCCTGCGGCAAGACCGTCAAGGCCGTCTGTTACATTAACAGCGTTCTGAAATCCTACTCCGATAAATGAAACAAGGAGAAGCGCGTATATTTTTGAAATAGCGAAGCTGGGCATGATGTAAAGAGAATCCGGCAGAACCCAAGAAGCCCATGCGACTGTAACAATAACCTGCAGCAGCAGTTTCTGAAGACTTTTAAGTCCGTCACTGGAATGTTTTGTATATTTGAGCCAATCATCAACGAAGCCTACCGCCGCGGCCAGAATAGGATAGGATATAACCTGCATAGCAGTGCTCCAGTTGTCCAAGCCATAAACAAAGCAAATTAAAACAGATGAGACAAGCATTACAGGAATAAAGACAATGCCTCCCATGGTGGGAGTACCCATTTTTGTCTTTTCATGCCAGCATGGCCCATACTTTTTTGTAACCTGTTCTATTTTCATCTTGTGCATTTTTGCAGTCCATAATCTCTGCATAGCTATTTCCATGAACAATGAAAATAGGAAGAGCAAGACGGCAAAAATAACGAAACAGCTAGACATTAATATCCTCCGTCAGCATTGCAACAATTTTCTTAAGACCGTAAGAGTTAGAGCCCTTTATGAGTACAATGCTGTTTCTATCGTAAGCTTTAGGTATGTCATGCAGCATCTCCTCAAAGCTCAAATATCTCAAAGCGCAGCATGGCAATACAAGTTTGTTATCATACCACTCTTCTCCAAGTAGTACCACTTTTTCGAAACTTTTTATCTTATCCAATATTTTTTGATGCCATTCCGGCGATGTGCTTCCAAGCTCCCTCATACCGCCCAAAACAGCAAACATTTTATAATCCCCGTGGCTGATGGAGAGTACATTGTCTATTGCAGCCCCCATTGACGTTGGATTTGCATTGTAAGACTCGTCGATAATCCATACATCATTTTTTAACTTTGTACAAACACCGCGCCCAGCTATCGGAGAGAGTGAAGATAAAGCAACAGACGCTTCCTCTTCCGAGACTCCGCAGCATCGGCCTATCGCAGCAGCATATGCTATGTTATAAGCATGCTGATTTCCAAATAATGAGGCGGAAAATTTGTGTGTTTTTTCTTCTATGTTAATATCTGTTTTTATTACTGCCTCTTTTTCGGTGAAATCTATTACTGATTTTTCTATGATAATTTTAGATGATTTTGATTTTCCGACAGATATCTTGTTAAAACCAGGAAGGTTATTAAGCATATACTCTTTTAACAGTACATTGTCATTGTTAAAAATTATATCTTTGAGCCTAGGTGAGGAGCAAATTTCAACTTTAGCATTCAGTACACCTTCGACAGAACCGAAACCCTCCAAATGGGCAGGCGCAACTTCTGTAATAAGGACTGTTTCCGGCGAAAACAGAGATACCATCTCAGATATCTCACCAAAGTGGTTTGTGCCAAGTTCCAGGACAAGAACCTCTGTATCTTCAGGCATAGCTAAGATGGTCAGGCTGCATCCCAATACTGTGTTAAAACTTCTTATCGCACTATGCACCTTGTATTTGCTCCGTAAAACAGAAACAGCCAGCTCACGAGTAGTCGTTTTACCAACACTTCCGGTTATTCCAACAACACGAGGGGAGACAGAGTCAAGGTACTTCTGCGCAATTCTTGCCAGAGCACGTGTGACATCGTTTACCGCAATTACCGTGACATTTTTAAAGTTATCAGCGGCAAGAGAGGCATTGTCCACCTCATCAATGTCAATAAGCAAAAGAGATGCCCCCCGCTCGACAACGCTGCGTAAGTAAAGGTGCCCGTCAGTTTTTGTCCCCTTAATAGCGACAAACGCGTCGCCTTCCGTGACTTCTCTGCTGTCACTTCTCCACTGTCTGGTTATAGAAATATCAGGCCCGTAAAGGACGCCCTCGCACCATCCCGCAGCCTCGGATGCAGTAACCTGTCTCATTACGCAAGCTCCATGCTGTTTTTTGCGCACCAATCGGATAAAACATCTTTATCCAAGAAGGGGATGCTTCCGTCTTTTAATATTTGATATCTCTCAGGGCCTTTTCCTGATACGAGAAGGATATCTCCTTCGGAGACAGAGGAAAGTCCCTCATATATGGCTTCACGTCTGTCTACGATGATTTTATAGTTAGAATGATGCTGCTTTACTCCAGCTTCTATCTCTTTTGTTATAGTTTCAGGGTCTTCGCTTCTTGGGTTATCGGATGTGACAATGACCTCATCGGCAAGTCTTGACGCTACTTCGCCCATAAGAGGTCTTTTTGTCTTATCTCTATCTCCGCCTGCTCCGAAAACAACGCAAAGTTTCCCCTTGCACACGGGACGAAGTGCACCGAGAACTTTTTCCAAGCTGTCAGGGCTGTGAGCAAAGTCAATAACACATGAACCTCCGTCTTTTATCAGGTATCTTTCAAGACGCCCCGGTACCTGCTTCATATTCTGAAGTCCCTCAATAGCGTCGCTGTTTGAGATGCCCAGTGTCCAAGAAATAGAGAGAGCCTGCAGGGCATTCATAATATTATAGTTTCCGAGCAGAGGAAGTCTCACACTGTAAGGAGATTTAGAGTCGGGAATTTTAATATCTGCCTCCATGCCTTCGATAGACGTTGCTTTAATAACAGCTCTAAAATCTGCAGACTGGTCATTTATTCCAAAGGACATTGCCTTATCGCAGAGAGCACCGTAGAGACGCCTGCCATACGAATCGTCAGTATTGACACAGGCTTTCCAATTATTTCTCATATATTTTTCAAAAAGCAGTTTCTTTGCGTTAAAATAATTTTCCATATCTTTGTGATAATCAAGGTGATCCACGCTTAAATTGGTGAATCCTGCCCTGTCATACATAACCCCGTCGATGCGCCCCTGAACAATTGAGTGAGAAGAAGTCTCCATAACGCAGGCCTTGCATCCGTTCTTTACCATCCTGTAAAGCCAGTACTGCAAATCAGAAGCTTCCGGCGTTGTATGCTCTGCATCCTCAAAAACATCGCCGTCATCATAATAAACTGTGCCCAGAAGCCCTGTTTTCATGCCTGCATGTTCTAAAATAGATTTTGTCATAAATGTGGAAGTTGTCTTGCCGTTAGTTCCTGTAATAGCTATCATCGAAAGTTTTTTTGCCGGCTCGCCGTACAGCACAGAAGCTATTGTGCCCATATTTCTCCTTATGTCCTTGGTTATTATCTGAGGCAGAGGAGTGTCCAGAGGATGTTCGCATATAAGAGCAGAAGCTCCAAGCTCGGCCGCTTTGTCACTAAACTCATGCCCGTCAGTGTGCCCGCCTTTTACACACGCGAATATACTTCCAGGGACAACCTTGCGGCTGTCAGAGAAAAGCATATTTATTTCAGGGTTACAAACAGTGGCTCTATCAGGGATATTTACGGAAAGCTCCATTTTTTTCTTATCAAGCAATTCTATCAGCATACTGAAATTCATAGTATATGCACTCTCCCCTAATGTTTATTTTTTATTTCGTTCTGATACAACCTGATGTATATCTTCTGCTATTGATTTAAACACGGGGGCCGCGATCTGACCTCCGTAATATCTTGCGCCTTTAGGCTCGCCTAAGCTTATAAGCATAACATACTGAGGATTTTCAGCTGGCCAAAAACCGACAAAAGATGCAACATAATGTCCTTTTGTGTATTGTCCGGCAGATGCTATCTGAGCAGTGCCCGTTTTACCAGCAATAGATACTTTTTCGGAAAAGGCGGCTTTGCCTCCCCCCTCACTTACAACTTTTTTCATCGCATTTCTTATAAATGAGGCTGTTTTTTCTGAAATAACCTGATACCTTATCCTTTTGCTTCCGCTGTGGATGACTTTACCGTTTGAATCACGTACTGCTTTGACTAAATATGGCTTTAGCAGCTCTCCGCCATTTACAATAGCAGATATGGCCATAGCCACCTGAAGAGGTGTGACAGCTATTCCCTGTCCTATAAATATATTGGCAGGCACAGTTCCGAGCCATTCTTCTGGGGATTTAATGAGGCCGCTCTCTTCTCCGGCCATTTCAACCTCTGTTTTATCACCGAACCCAAACTGCTTAAGCATACCGTATGCCTGGTATCTCGGAACCCCCATAGACATAGTAGCCATGCCGATATTGCATGAATTCATAAGGACATGGGTTAAATCCTGAAAACCATGAGCATGTCTGTTGACATCGCTCATGGTTTTATCCGCAAGCTTCATAGTACCTCTGCACATATAGGTAGAGTTTCCGTTGGCGGCTGCGCTTTCCATGGCTATTGACATTGTTATAGGCTTGAAAATTGAGCCTGGTTCATAAACTCTCCCCACAACATTATTTCTTGTAGCTTCTATGTTTTTTAAATTTTTTCTGTTATTGGGATCTACTGTCGGATAACTTGCAAGAGCAACAATTTCGCCCGTCCAAGGGTTGACACATATACCAGCAGCCCATGAAGCATCTGCTGTTTTGGCTCCCTCTCCAAGGCGCCATTCCATTATTTGCTGTATTCTGGAATCTATTGTAAGTTGTATTGAACCTGAAGTGTTTTTTGCTACACCGGACTTTCCACCCATAACATCAAGAGTCTTGCCGTTTGAGTCACGCGTCAAAAACCTTGTTCTGGGAGGGGAAAAGAGAATGTGATTCCACGACAGTTCTATCCCTGCCTGGCCGTAGTCATCAATATCGCAAAATCCCAAGACATGAAAGGCAAGAGCCCCGTGCGGATATACTCTTATCCTCTCTGACGTTTCATAAAGTCCAGGAATTTCTTTTGATTCAAGAAGTTTAACTTTATCTGGAGGGACATTTCTGCCAACCCAATGGAATCGGCCTCTAAGCTGTCCTGAAAATTT
This sequence comes from uncultured Synergistaceae bacterium, assembly GCA_964422205.1. Lineage (GTDB taxonomy): Bacteria > Synergistota > Synergistia > Synergistales > Synergistaceae > CAZNYN01. Next base: position 111,159 of record CAYRAI010000001.1, read on the forward strand.
CTTTGCCGTGTTTTTTCCAAATATTGGCGCAAGCAAATCCGCACTGCCTGGATTCCAATATTTAGGATCTATAAAAAAACTTGAAGCAGGAACAGAAACAGCGAGGGGAATACCGTTTTTATCTTCAATGTTACCTCTTGTAGCACTGAGCGCTACGTTTGCCCAATATTGTTTTTGAGACTGCCTGACTATTCTTGCATCCGGATTCAGCTGTATCCATGCTGTCCCTATTCCTAAAAATATTAAAACAGCATAAAGAGCGTTCCAGACAGATTTTGATCTTCGTAGCTCCTCAGACTGAGGTTGTTTAATTCTTGGCATGCGCCTTTTTTACAAACGGATTAAGCTGATCAAGAAGTCCCTTTTCTCCATTTGCCTCTTCGACAGAAACCCTGGCCACAGCAACGGGTGTATTGTAAAGCTTAACCGTCTTTACATCCTCGGCATTCATCATTCCAAGTTTCTCTCTGGCATAGCTGTATATCCTTGCAGGAGAAAGCAGCTGCGAATACTGACGTGACATCACAAGATTCTTTTCCGCACATACTTCTATGCGATTGGCAGTTTCGGATATTCTGTGCTCCAGATAGAGACCGTAAAGCCTAAGCGAGCCCAGAGCAGCAGCACTTATAAAAATGCATAAAAAACTTATCACAAAAAGAGATGAATGAGGACGTTCATACTCATGTCGGAATTCTTTGCAGCGCATTTAATTTCCCTCCAGTCAAGCCACTGTACACAAATACCCTTAATTTTGCGCTTCTCGATTTATAATTTCGATCGACTTCCTCTGCTGACGGAAGCAGTGCTTTGCGGGGATTCATATCCCCCAGCCCGTCATCTTTCCACTTTCGGAAGCGGTGCTTAACCATTCGATCTTCTAATGAGTGATAAGATATCGCTATTATCCTGCCTCCGGGGCGTACAATCTTTATCGCGCCGTCTAAGGCCTCATTTAACGCGTTCATTTCGTCATTTACCGCTATTCTCAGAGCTTGGAATATCTTGCGGGCCGGATGACCGCCCATCTTCCTCTGCACCGGAGCCGGAAGAATTTTTCTTATTAACTCTACAAGTTCCGATGTCGTTTCAATCGTTCCGCCGTTTTCGCGAAACCTTACTATTCCTTTAGCAATCTGATATGCATGCGGATCTTCGCCGTAATCTCTAAAAATCTGCGTCAAATCTTTGATAGACCATTCTCGCAGAATTTCGCCAGCCGTCAAAGTGCTGTTGCACTCCTCATCGCTATCCATCCTCATATCGAGAGGGCCGTCATCCTGAAATGAAAAACCGCGTTCCGGCTCGGTTATCTGTAGGTTTGATATGCCAAGATCAAAAAATACGGCATCTGCGCCAGTCCATCCGTCCCTATCAGATAATCTGCCTATATGTCTAAAATTATCCGCTTCGATTTCAAAACGCCCCTCAAAGCCGCTTAGCCTCTCCCTTGCTATCTCTCTTGCGAAAGGATCTTGGTCAAAACCTATTACACAAGAAATGGGACATTTTGACAAAATCAAAGAAGAGTGCCCAGCCAAACCAAGAGTTGCATCAACAAAAATTTCGACAGACTCCCATGGTTTTACAACATCTAAGAGCTCATCGGTCATAACAGAGATGTGCTCTTTCATATCTCTTCCAAATCCTCCGCCAGTTCGCTAAAATCCGACAAAACCGACTGTCTGTGCTCTTCCCACTTCAGAGTATCCCATATTTCCATATGGTCCTCCGCTCCTATAAGAGTAATATCAAGCTCTGCGTCCGCGTACTCCCTTAAAACGCCGGGCAGAAGAATCCGTCCTGCGCTATCAATCTCAAGCTCCGCGGCCATTGAAAGGAGCACTCTGCGAAAATCACGAGCCTTTTTTTTAAATCCCGAAAGGTCCTTGAGCTTAAGCAAAAGTTCTTCCCATCTCTCTGAAGGATACAGTGCGATACATTTATCAATGCCGATGGTTGCAACGACAGAAGTACCAAGCTCATTTCTGAACTTAGCAGGAAGAACAGTTCTACCCTTGCTGTCGATTTTATGGTTATAGCTTCCCACCAACATTTAAAATTCACCCACTTTGTGACATTACTACCCACTGCACACCACATTATATGTTTGGCCTTCATGTTGCAACACCTAAAATTCTTTTGTGATTATCTAAATTAGGTCTAAGGACTTATTATACAAAAAAATCTAGGCTACCAGCCATTTTAAAGAAGCAATATAAATTAGAAATGTTGTTTTACGATAAAAAAATGTATACAGGAAAAACAACAAAACCTTAATTTTTAATGCCGTTGTGAAAAATACATAAAAAATATTGGGACATCTAACTGTATAAGTCAGATATCCCAATATAATAGGAGCACTCGGTAAGCCGGGTTTTGTAAAAGGCTAAAAGCCCTTTCCAGTCATTTATCTAACCCTGCCCTTACAGACAGAGATGAGCGATCGTACCCGGAAGTCAGCGGGCCGCTTCAGTCTTCCCTATTCGATCTTGCTCCGGATGGGGTTTACCAAGCCCGTGAGTCACCTCAACGGCCGGTGGGCTCTTACCCCACCTTTTCACCCTTACCCAAAATAGGGCGGTATACTTTTCTGCGGCACTTTCCCTGAGTTCGCACCCGCAGGAATTTCTCCTGCATCCTGCCCTATGGAGCCCGGACTTTCCTCTGACACGGATGCCAGCGACTGGACTGAATACTCCTTGTTTAATTATAACATCTTGTTCCTGTGTCTGAAATCTGTATTTTATGAGCACAGAAAAAAGGCCTAATGCCGAATGTATATTGACCACTAAAAATAAAAGCAGCTGCCCGCTTATTGCTCCGGCAGCTGCTTTATGGTTATTGTTATAAGAGTTTACTTAAGCTGTATCTTTTCAATCTTAAGATGTCTGATTCCGCGTGGCGTTCTGGCTATGACTTCCTCACCGGCTGTCTTTCCGATAACGGCTTTTCCCACCGGGCTTGCGGCAGAAATACGATTTTCTTTAATGTCAGCTTCTTCGGTTCCAACCAAGGTATAAGTAAAAGTCTTATTCATGTCCGTATCGACTATTGTTACAGTTGTTCCGAGGCTCGCAACACTTGTGTCTATATCTTCTGTATCGACAACCTGTGCCTTGCTTAGCTGATATTCAAGCAGCAAAACTCTGTTTTCAAGTTTTTCCTGTTCTTCCTTTGCTGCATGATATTCAGCATTCTCACTGAGGTCGCCAAAAGCACGGGCCTCTTCTAATTTTGCGGCAATTTCTGCTCTGCCATCTCCACGCAAACCAACAAGCTCTGCTTTAAGCTTATCGTAGCCTTCCCTTGTCATTACAACTTTGTCTTCAACTGCTTTTGCAGCCATCTATGCTACACCACCTAAGGTTCTATTCTTTTTTCTTTGCGGAAAATATTCTACCAGATTGGCGGCAAAATATCAAATTATATTCTGAGGCAATGTACATAATCTTTCTATTGCCTGTTTGCTTAATCCCGCTATTAAAAATGGCACCCTTTGTATGGGTGCCAGTGATATTTATCTGCCGTACTAGAGGAAGGAGACCGAGGCTGAGTGAGCACCGTATTTAATCCCGCTTATCTCATCCAACTTCTGAACATTGTGTATTGCGTCTATATAGCGTATAGTTCCGCTCTTAGCCCTCATTACAAGTGATGATGTTTGGACTACATCGCCTGAATACCTTACACCTTTAAGCCAGTCACCGTCGGTAACTCCGGTAGCGGCGAAGTAAACGTTGTCACATGAGACAAGGTCATTAAGCATAAGAATTTTGTTCACGTCCATTTTTTTCTCTTTGCACTTTTCAAGCTCTTCATCATTACGCGGCCAAAGTTTGCACTGCATATTGCCGCCTACACATTTCACGGCACAGGCCGTGATTACAGCCTCCGGAGAACCGCCTATTCCCATAAGGAGGTCTATTCCTGAATGAGGTTTGCAGGTTGAAAGAGCTCCTGCAACATCTCCGTCTGGAATAAGGCGTATGCGGGCATGAAGCGAGCGTATCTCTTTTATCAGTTCGGCATGGCGAGGTCTGTCAAGAACTATAACTGTTACATCTTCCACCGATTTTCTAAGAGCTCTTGCAACTGCACGAATATTGTCGGTAGGAGTCGCCTCTATATTTATTACATGAGCCGCATAAGGGCCTGTAGCAATTTTGTTCATGTAAAAAATATGCTGCGGGTTGTACATTGTTCCTCTGTCGGCAAATGCAACGACGCTTACGGCATTCGGCAACCCCTCAGCGGTAAGCCTTGTTCCGTCTATAGGGTCAACTGCTATGTCAACTTGAGGATCACAGTGCATACCGAGCTTTTCTCCATTAAACAGCATCGGAGCTTCATCTTTTTCACCTTCGCCTATTACAACGCGTCCTTCCATCTGAACATTGTTCAACATAAAGCGCATTGCATTGACAGCCGCACCGTCAACTCCGTTTTTATCTCCTCTGCCCATCCAACGGCCTGCCGCCATTGCGGCGGCTTCTGTCGCTCTAACCATTTCTAAAGCTATATTTCTGTCCGGCGCAGCCATATCTTAACCCCTCCGTATAAAATTTATTGTTGTAAGTGAAAGCAAAGTATCAACGTCTAAGCAGTCAGCTCGGGAAAACGGCTGAATATCTCGTCAATATGCTTTAGATAATACCCCAAATCAAACAAAGATTCCAGCTCATCATTTGTTAATTTTGTGATTCTTTCGTCAGATTTCAAAAGTTCCAAAAGCGGAATTTTTTCATTCCAGCATCTCATTGCATTGCTCTGAGCGATCGCATAAGCGTCCTCTCTGCTTATTCCCTCTCTTTCAAGCAGAGCCAAGAGCACTCTTCCTGAGAACAGCAGTCCTTTCGTAATCTCTATATTCTCACGCATTTTGTCTTCATTTACGGTAAGTCCGCTTATGACTTTTGTTATTATCTTTGTCATGTAATGTATGGTATGGAACATGTCTGGCCATATTACTCTCTCCACAGACGAGTGGCTTATGTCCCTCTCATGCCATAACGCAATGTCTTCAAGAGCGGGGATCGCATATCCTCGCAGCAGTCTCGACATTCCGCACACTCTTTCGCAAAGTATCGGATTTTTCTTATGAGGCATCGCTGAAGAGCCTTTTTGCCCTTTTTTAAACGGTTCAAGCGCTTCAAGCACTTCAGTGCGCTGAAGATGACGAACTTCAAGTGCCAATCTTTCCAATGTAGCCCCGCAGACGGCTATGTCTGTGGCGATCCGCGCATGTCTGTCCCTTTGGATAACCTGAGTCGCCACAGCATCCACTCCAAGCCCTAATATTTCGCATACTCTGGCTTCTATTGACGGAGGGCAGTTTGCATATGTGCCAACGGCACCGGAAAGCTTTCCTACCATCATTTCTTTTCTTGTCTGTATAAGACGTTCTATGTCTCTTCCTAGTTCTGCATAGTGGTTAAGAAGTTTGAGCCCGAATGTAGTGGGCTCGGCATGTATGCCGTGAGTTCTTCCGGCGCATGGAGTCATTTTGTATTCTAAAGCCTTTTTGCCGACAACCTTATGCAGTTCCTGAAGCGACGATATTATTATCTGCATGCTTTCTGCAAGAAGTAGTGATGAGGCTGTATCTATGACATCGCTGCTTGTCAGTCCCAAGTGTACAAAGCGCCCTGATTCCCCTATTTTCTCAGCAACGCTGGATACAAAGGCTATAACATCATGCTGAGTTATTTCTTCTATCTCGCGGATTCTATCAACGTCAAAGTCCGCTTTCTCAGCTATATTGCGGTAATCCTCATCGGGAATCTCCCCAGCTTCGTTCCATGCGCGGCATGCTGCGATCTCAACATCAAGCCAGCGCTTAAAACGATTTTGGTCGGTCCATACGGATTTTATTTCATGTGTTTCGTAACGTGGAATCATTAAAGCCGCCTCCATCACAACTTAATTATTTATTGATTTGTGTCGCTGAAAAATGTTCCGATTTCCAATCTTCTCTCACTGTCTCAAGCCAAGAATCATACAAGCCGCTTTTAAAGTCGGGAAATGTATAAAAGAAGTTCTCCCATTTTCCCTTTCTTCTGCATAATGTCACTTCTGCAAAGATTCCGTCTTTGAGGTATATCCTATGAGCCTGGCCTTTTGTCGAAGCCAGCAAAAGTCTTGCTCCGTCAAGTGTTCCAGGGTCAAGGTTTACCCTCCTTGACTCACCGGTCTCAGCCTCAAGACCTATTGTCAGACGCTTCCATTCTGGCAGTTTTGACAAAGGGTAGAGCCCAGGATATGAAAAAAAGCATCTGTCTAGTTCGGGCGCTATCTCCTCATAGTAGTTTGTCCATGTAAACGGATATATTCTGCTTATCCTTTCGGGTTCGCCCCACTCGGCAGCAAGAAGTTTTTTTATATTTTTAAAAACAGCTTCGTTGCCTCTTGGCACTAAAAGTGCCAGAATTTTCTTAACGAGAGGGTCTCTGGGGTGCCTGTCTTCACAATCTTTAAGTAAAGAGCTGTTATTTTTTAACATCAAGCAAAGTCTCTATAAATGTTCTTGGGTCAAAGAGCTGCAAATCATCTACCCCTTCACCAAGACCTACATATCTTATAGGCATTTTCAATTTGTCCGCAATGGCCAAAATGATGCCTCCCTTTGATGTGTTGTCAAATTTTGTTAGTATAACACCAGTTATGGGCATTACCTTGCTGAAAGTTTCAGCCTGAAGAAATCCGTTCTGCCCCGTAACTGCGTCAAGCACGATGAGAACTTCCGCCGCACCTTCAGTAATCTCTCTTTTTACAACTCTGTTGACTTTTGAGAGTTCTTCCATAAGGTTTGACTTTGTGTGCAGCCGTCCGGCCGTATCCGCTATAATGACGTCATCTCCTGCGGCTTTTGCCGCCATAATGGCATCAAATACGACAGCGGCAGGGTCAGAATCCTGGCTTTGGGCAATGACTCTGACACCGGTTTTGACTCCCCAAGCTTTAAGCTGTTCTATCGCTGCCGCTCTGAATGTGTCTGCGGCAGCCATGATTACTTTAACACCGCTGTTTTTAAGTTGAGCTGCAAGCTTTCCTGATGTGGTGGTTTTACCGCTTCCATTAACACCTATCATTATTACGACAGACGGTTTTTTGCCTATATTCAGGGGTTGTCCCATTCCGGGTATTGCCTCAAGCTGACTTATCAGCAGTTCGGAAAAGGCTGTCTTTAGCTCTGAGACATTTGAAATTCTCTTATCTATAGATTCCTGACGCAATCTTTTTATCAGAGACTCCGCCGCATCAATGCCGACATCTCCTAAGATAAGCTGCTCTTCAAGATCACTCCAAAATTCTTCTGTAATAGGCTCATCAGAGAATAGATTAGAGACGCTCTGTGTCCATTTATTGCCAGCGTTCTTCAGTTTATCCGCAAAATTTTTCCAAATTGCCACATTCACCACTTCCTTTCTTCATGCCGGTGTATTATTTAGGTTTTGTTTCCGCTGTTTTCTTCTGTCCTCTGGGTCTTCTGTGTCTTGGTCTGTGCGGCTTTGGCTGTGTGCCCTGAGCAGATGGGTCCTCCTGAACTGTTTTATGTTCTTTCTCCTGTCCCTCATGCTCACGGACATTTTGCTGCTCTACGCCGTTGTTAGGCTTGCGTGGACGTCTTTTTTTCTTCTTTGCGGATTTATCGTGAACAGGGTACTCGTTATGCTCCTGCGCCACATTCTTTTTATCGGGGATAACCTCAATTTCTGCTCGCTCTGACAGAGGAACCAATGCATCGGACCTAGACGAGAAATCAGGGAATATACCCCTGATATCACCGAGAGGCGCGTCTTTATTTTCTTCTTCAACAATCCAGTCGCCGCCGGCTATAACAGTATCTTTAAAAAGTTCGAAATCTTTTATAGGAACTCTGACTTCGCCTCTGCCCGGAACAAAGCAGCGGACATTCTTTAAATGTATCTCTATGCCTGCAACAATTACATTGCCATTTGGAGTCTTAATTTTAGTGCCTGGGTTGGGAAGACCTTCCCACATTTCGTGATAAACATTATGCTCAAAGCACATGCAGCACATCAGGCGTCCGCATATTCCCGATATTTTTGCCGGATTAAGGGCAAGATTCTGCTCCTTTACCATTTTTATGCATATCGGTGCAAACTGGTTGAGCCAATAGCTGCAGCAGCAGGGCTGACCGCACGGGCCCACACCTCTTATTATTTTTGCCTCATCGCGCACACCTATCTGACGGAGCTCTATGCGTGTTTTAAATTCTCTTGCTAAGTCGCGGACATAGGCTCTGAAGTCTACCCGCTGTTCGGATGAGAAGTAGAAGAATAGCTTTCTCTTATTTAATAAGAACTCAACGTCAATAAGCTTCATTTCAAGATCATGAGGCTTCAAAAGCTCTTTGGCGCTTTTGAGTATTTCATTTTCTTCAACTCTGTATTCGGCGGCACAGGCAATATCATCTTCCGACGCAAAAGAAACAAAGTTTAAATCAGTGACAACTGGTTCTGTATTTTTTGTGGCAGAGTCTCCGTGTTCTGAGGCGTTCCGGAGCTGTCTGTATGCTGTTTCCTGCTCCCCTGTCAGCTCTCCGGCAACGACAGCAAGCTCCTCTCCTCTGTGTGACTCGACCACTGCGGAGTCACCTTTACTAATTTGTCCATCATATTCAATTATGCCAAGATATCTTGGCTTACCATATATTACCAAATATTTGCTCACAGGGAATACCCTCCTTGAGTACAGCAAAGACAACATCTTGAATCATTGAAACAGAGAGTCTCTTTTGCTCCATTATTCTTACCGAAGATTCAAGCGCTGATGCAGTTCTGTAATCTTTTTTTTCACTTAAAAATTTTATCCAGCTGTCTATTTCCAGATAAACAAGTTCCGTACTGTTTTTCTTTGAATTTTCAATCCACTCTGCCCACTCGTCCGGCGAAGATGGATGTCTTCTGGGTTTAACGAGTTCTTCAGGCAAATCTATATATATAGACCAAACCCTGCTCTTTATTGTTGGAATAAGTTTATCCTCTTCTGAAACAAAGAGGATGGAGCCATGCACAGGCGGCTCCTCTGTAAGCTTCAGAAGGCTGTTGGATGCCTCAAGAGAGAGCTTGTCGGCAGACCACACGACAGCCAGACGTTTATCGGAAACAATCGGATGAAGCCCCAGTTCACCTTGAAGCATTCTGCATTCATCTATAGAGGGAGCCGTCAGGTATTTTCCCGCATAAATCAAATCGGGGTGTGTGTAATCATTCCATGCATGAGAATCTCCGAGTCTGAGCTTAGCGTAATTTATCACAAATATTTCCTGCATAGAGGAAGGAATGACAACAGCCATAGACTGAGGACAGCGTCCTGTTTCGACAGCAAGCGCTATCTCCGACCATCCACGTGATGCTTTTAAAAGGCTGAGAGTTTCCTCAGGCAATCAGAATACCTCTCTTTATTAAAGAGTCAAGCAAGGTTAGAAATATTTCATCCTCGCTCTTAAAAGAGCAGTCTATCACAAGCCAGCGGTTAGGTTCTCTTTGTGCAAGGTTTTTATATCCTTCTCTGATCTTTGACATAAAGACAAGCCCTTCCTGCTCAAAAGAATCAAGCCCGCCTCTTTTGGCAATTCTTTGGACCGCCGTCTCCACAGGCAGATCAAAGAAAACAGTACAGTCCGGAACGGGAAAATCAGATGCTTTTGCCAAAGAGTTAATTATATCCTGCGGAAGTCCTCTGCCCCACACCTGATATGCAATTGTAGAGTCGTGATATCTTTCGCATATTACATTGGAGCCAAAATCCAAGGCGGGACGTATAACAGCAGCTATGTGCTCTGCTCTGTCCAGCATAAAAAGATAAAGTTCACTCCAAGGGTGTTTTAAAGAACCGCTAAGAACCATGTTCCTTAAAATATTGCCTCCGTCCCAGCCTCCAGGTTCACGAGTAAGAAGCACTGGTCTATTGTTATCTTTCAGCCAGTCTGCAAGTTTTTTGGCTTGAGTCGACTTGCCGCAGCCGTCTATACCTTCAAAGGTTATAAACATAGTATCCCACCTTCACGTCCGTCTATGATAACACAAAATGCACACTCTCTGTCACAGTGTAAATATTTTTCTCCGTGGCACTAAAACACCCCCTCGGCGATAGTAACAGCTGAGGGGCGTGTTATAAAAAATTATCAGGAGTCATGATTGCCTAACAAACTCGGCGGAACTAGATATTCGCAAACCCCCTTAATTTTTCAAGGGAATTTACTTTGTATCTTTCTGCTAATTCTGGGAGTCCTGCGCATATTTCTTCTCCCGTATTTATATTTCTGAAGAAAGCGGTCCCGACTTCAACTGCGGAAGCTCCTGCCAGTATCATAGCCGCACAGTCTTCAGAGGTTGAGACGCCCCCGCATCCGATAACGGGGATTTTGACAGACTGGCAGACCTGCCACACAAGACGGAGCGCAAGAGGAAAAACGGCAGGACCGGAAAGCCCCGCTATCTTTCTATTAAACGCGGGCTTTCCTGTGAGCATATTCATGCCCATGCCAAGCCAAGTATTGGCACATACTATTGCATCCGCACCTTCAGATTGTATCGCTTTTGCAACTCCGGCGGCATCAGAAGTCTGAGGTGTCATTTTAACCCACAAAGGGCCTTGCCACACCTTGCGCGCCGCAGCTACAGCTTTAGCCGCACCGGCACATTCCATTCCCCAGGCCATACCGTCCCCATCCACATTTGGACATGATATATTAAGCTCCGCAGCCGCAATTCCGCCCGCATCATTCAGTATAGCTAGAGTTTCAGCCGTCTCTTTTTCGCTTTCCATTACTACGTTGGCTATTGCCGGAATTGAGGAGGAAGTAACCATGTAGCTATATTTTTTTACAAATTCTCTTGCACCAACATTTTGCAGTCCTATGCTGTTAAGTACACCGGACGGAGTTTCCCAAAGTCTAATTCCCATGTTGCCTTTTCTCGGATTAAGGCTTATGGCTTTCGTGCAGGCCGCTCCAAGCCAGTCTGTGTTTTCTCCGAACCAGAAATCTTCGTCATAAGGCCACACTCCCGACGCAGCTATAACAGGAGTTTTCAGTGTAAGAGCGCCTATTTTTACAGATAAATTAATGTGCATCACGTATCACCTCATCCGCTCGAAAAAGTGATTGATCAACACAAATCCTCTTCATACCGTTTTTTGTATTAATCACGCACCCCATACAGCCGCCGTATCCGCACGCCATTCTGTTGTCAATAGCAAAGTAGAGCTTGTCTAGCGACGAAGCGCAGTGTTTTTCAAGAGCATTTAAAAACCCCGGAGGCCCGCACGCCCATATCTGCTCATTCGTATTAAGCTCCTTCGGAAGCACCTTAAACATTGAATCGCCGTCACCAAAGGAACCGTCGTCAGTATATATTTTTGCGTTAGGCACAATAGAGAGTATCTTTTCTGCAAATTTTTCATATCCGCGTCCAGGCATTCCAACACTCAGCGATGCAATCCTCTCAGGGAAGAGTTTTGCAAAGAGAAACAATATACCTGCTCCGGCACCTCCGCCTGCAAGATGGACAGATGTCGAATCTTCCGAAAAGGGAACTCCGAAAACACCCCTTACCTGTACCGTAGCCCCTTCCATAAATCTTGTCATCATCTCTGTTCCGCGCCCAAGTATCATCCAGCAAACGGAAATGAAGCCTTTTTCTATATCTCTGTCTGCAACGGCAAAAGGGCGTCCGAGAAGCGGATCTGAGGTTGATGAAGGATATATCATCACTGTGTTTCCTGGACGAACCACCGAGGCCAGCTCCGGACATTCAACGGTAAGCCAGAATATTCTCTCTGAAAGTTTTTCTATGCTTATAATCTTACATATATAGTCTCTTATTTTCTTTTTTCCGCATGAGCACTCTGACATAAGTATTCCCCCATTACATAAATAAATCCGCTACTTTATATTTTATACTATTAATTCCTACAGTGAAAGGACTCTCTTATCAGCGATGATGAAATGTACCCGGATGTCGTTTTAGGCTATAATACCAAACAAGTAATTGTGCTGACGCAGTAAAAATGTTTTGTAGTATTATCAAAAAGTATCGATAACAGTTTCAATTTAAACATATTATGGAAGGAGAATTTTTATGGCATACACAGAACCGTATGAAAAAATGGATTCAAAAACACTTGACATAACAAAGGCCATCACAAGCCTCCGCGAGGAACTTGAAGCAGTTGACTATTACAACCAGAGGGTTGCCACTGCCACAGACGAAGAACTCAAAAGAATAATGGCACACAACAGAGACGAAGAAAAAGAACACGCCGCAATGCTGATCGAATGGGTTCGCCGCAATATGGACAACTGGGACAAGGAACTTCACGACTATATATTCTCAACAGCGCCGCTCGGAGCTCATGAAGCAGCCGGAGAGGCGGCTTCGCCTTCAGCAGCAAAAGATCTTGGCATAGGCAAACTTTAACTTCACAGATTAGGAGGAACAAATTATGGATATTCTTAAAAGATCACTTGCACCGATAGTTCCCGCGGCATGGGAAGAAATAGATTCACAGGCAGCCGGCGTACTTAAAGCAACATTAGCAGGACGCAAAGTTGTTGACGTAAAAGGCCCCATGGGATGGAACTATGACGCAGCATCAGAAGGTACACTCTCACTTGTTGAGGAGTCTCCTGTTGAGGGTGTCAATTACGGCATCCGCGAAGTACTCCCGCTTGTCGAAATACGCGTTCCGTTCACAATGCCCATGTGGGATCTCGACGACATAAGCCGCGGCTGCAAAATCGTTGATTTCGCACCTGTACAGGAAGCTGCGCGCAAAGCTGCACTGTTTGAAGATACAGCAGTATTTCAGGGACTTGAAGATGCCGGAATTCTTGGACTTGAGCTGGAGGCAGACAATGAAGCAATAGAGATGAAGCTTGATGACGAATCTATAATAACAGCGATAGCACAGGCAGCTCAGACTCTCTCCGCACGCAACGTGACAGGCCCATACGCGCTTGTATGCTCACTTCCTCTCTGGACAAAGATTCAGACATCATACAAAGTCTACCCTCTTAAGAAGAGACTTGAAGCCATTATAGGAGACAAAATTGTACTCTCAAGCCAGTACGAGACATCAATGCTGGTTTCACTCCGCGGCGGCGACAGCGAACTGATAATCGGACAGGACTTCTCCGTAGGATACCAGTCACACACAAATACAGAAGTTAACTTCTTCATCACGGAGAGCTTCACTTTCCGTACGCTGGCGCCTGAGGCAATCGTTCCTTTTAAACTCGTATAAACTTAAGCTTTACTGTTGATATTCAGAGGGCGGAAATTCCGCCCTCTTTTTTATTGCCAGGATCATAAAGCAGAAACGGAGAGGCGCTTTTAAAACAAGCGCCTCTCGCGATATGTAAAAGTACCGCATAGACTGTGAATTGTTTTATTTTTCGTAATTTGCGGCTTCGCTCTTTAGATACACTTTGGGTTCTTCCGGCATCTTAAATAGCGGTATGTACCTGTCAAAGCCTGTGAAGGTAAGAGCAAGCATTGAGAATACCGCGATCCATGAATAGTAGTTGTGGAAGATAATATCGCTTGGTGTCAGGCTTGCTGCTAAGGGGTATACTGCGGCGCTTATTCCGAGGAAGAATCCCATGTAGCAGTGCCAAGGGATAAGCTGCGAGCCGATAACACCCATAGCATCGGAGAACGTGGCATTGCGAAGCGCCAGCACATACATATCTTCTTTGCTTCCGACAACGCTGGTTTCGGTCATGTTTTTAATAATCGGACCTACAGTGACAATCTGAGCCATTTCGTCAGCCATTGCTGCGTTTCCGAGCATGCAAAGTATGCCGTTGGCGAACATTAAGTGACGGACCTTGTGAACCATTCTGAGCACAAGAGCTGCGATAGGATCAAAAGCTTCCATCTTTCTCATGACTCCGCCGAAAGCACCAACCCATAGCATCATTGCTATTGACCAGCCGCCCGCATCCGAGAAGCCTGTAAAAACCAGGTCGTTAAGGAAGGAATCAACACTTGTGACTGTGCCTGCCGCAAGTCCGAGAATAAGAGAAGAGATTATTCCGGAGCCAAGGCACGTGAATGTGCTGTAACCCTTTACTGCTGTACCGATAACAAGCAGAAGTGGGATAACCATATATATGGGAACTCCGTGCTTTACCAGCTCCAGCAGTGTAACAGCTGACGGGCGTTCCTCAGCCAAAACTTTCCATACGTTTTCGGGAATCTTTGATATTGCTTCGGCAGCATTGCCTGCAGTGTTTGGAAGGCCCATTGTAACGCTGACCACATAAAAAACAACTATGCCGGAAACAAGGCAAAGAAGTGACCAGACACCCTGGTGGCGAACTCTGTCTATGATACTTACGCCCTGAATACCCGAGCTGACTATTGTAGTATCTGAGATGAGTCCGATATTGTCTCCAAAGCAGGAACCTCCGGCAATAGCTCCGATTGTCAGAGCTACGTTGCCGCCGACTATATGGTTAAGCCAAAGGAATATCGGTGCACAAGCCGCAAACGTTCCCCATGATGTGCCTGTAGCTGTGGAAAGTACGGCTGTGAGAAGAAGTGCCACTGCTGCAATTGTTTTCGCGCTAAGTCCCGCAGACAGAGCGATATTGATAACTGCAGCTGCAACACCTGTGCCCATAAAACATTCTGCAACCGCATAGGCAAGCTGCAGAATAAGGAAAACTATAAGAAAATGCTTAAGATTCTCGAGAGCGGCATCAAGAAGCTGATCAAATTTATAATGATCCGCCAGCATTGCTACTATTACTGCGTAAAGAAAAGAGATAGGAGCTGCCAACAGTATATCCATACCGGAAAGCATAAGTCCGGCTATGACACAAATTGGCGTGAGCTTAAACAGTGACTTCATTAGCTTAACATCCTCCCTTCTATGTCTGCAATCTGCTGCAGACAAAAAACGACCCCGCTAGGAAAAGTGAAAAGTGCTGTACGAAAAGTAACCGTTAGAAAACAGCTTAAAAAATACGCCTGATTTTAACCCCCCTTCTGGATTCACCAATTATAGTATTCTTTATGAAAAATACAACAATAATTATTAAAATAGGTAGTTTTACTGTTTTAATGTAACAGTTTAAACTAAAATAAAGTAATTAAGTGCAAAAGACAACAGCACTTAATTACTTTATCTTAATTAAAATAGTGTAAGCTATATTATATTATATTATTTTGTATATTTTGCAGCTTCCGTCTTCAGGTAGACCTGAGGCTCTGATGGCAGCTTAAAGAGCGGTATGAAGCGGTCCATTCCTGTAAACGTCAAAACTAACATAGAAATAACGGCTATCCATGAATAGTAGTTATGAAAAATAATATCTCCGGCAGAGAGGTTGGCAGCAAGAGGATAAACTGCTGCACTTATGCCGAGGAAGAATCCCATGTAGCAGTGCCAAGGGATAAGCTGCGATCCTACAACGCCCATAGCATCAGAGAATGTGGCATTACGCAGTGCCAAAGTGTACATATCCTCGGGGCTTCCCTCAACGCTTGTCTCTGTCATATTTTTAATAATCGGGCCGATTGTAACAATCTGTGCCATTTCATCGGACATAGCAGCGTTTCCGATAAGGCAGAGAAGTGCGTTTGCAAACATAAGGTGGCGTACTTTATGGACCATTTTAAGAACGATCACGGCAATTGGGTCAAATGCCTGCATCTTTCTCATAACGCCTCCGAAAGCACCTACCCAAAGCATCATGGCTATGGACCAGCCGCCTGCATCCGAGAAGCCTGTGAATACGAGGTCATTAAGGAAAGAGTCAACACTTGTAACAGTGCCTGAGAAAAGTCCGAGGATAAGCGAAGATATTATTCCTGTGCCAAGACATGTGAAGGTGCTGTAGCCTTTTATTGCTGTGCCGATAACGAGAAGAAGAGGGATTATCATGTAGGACGGCACGCCTGTCTTAACAAGTTCCAGCAGAGTTACAGCGGATGGCCGCTCTTCTCCCAAGACCTTCCATACTTCCTGCGGTATCTGCGAGATTGCATCAGCCGCACTTCCGGTGGTGCTTGACAGTCCCATAGAGACACTGACAACATAAAAGACAACAGCGCCAGAGAGCAGGCATAGGGCAGACCACGCTCCCTGATGACGGACTCTCTTAATAATTTCAACTCCCTGGATACCTGAGCTGACAATTGTTGTATCCGAGATAAGGCCGATATTGTCACCGAAGCATGAACCTCCGGCAATAGCTCCTATTGTAAGAGCGATGTTGCCGCCTACAATGTGATTGAGCCAAAGGAAGATAGGGGCGCAGGCTGCAAATGTTCCCCATGATGTTCCGGTAGCTGTTGAAAGAACCGATGTAAGAAGAAGTGCCACAACTGCGATTGTTTTGGCGCTGAGTCCGGCTGCGAGAGCCATGTTAATAACGGAAGCCGCTACCCCCGTACCCATGAAACACTCGGCGACAGCATAGGCAAGCTGAAGGATAAGAAAAACGATAAGGAAGTGCTGAAGATTTTCAAGAGCCGCATCGAGCAGTTCGTTAAACTTATAGCGATCCGCTATCATTGCTACAAAAACAGAGTATAAAAATGAAATTGGTGCTGCGAGCAGAATATCCATTCCTGATAACATAAGACCGGCAATAACACATATTGGGGTAAGTTTAAACAAAGACTTCATAAATTTTCTTCCTCCTCTCAATTATGTCTGAATGAACAGACAGGCCTGCAGAAAGAGCCTGTATTTATATAAAATTACACTAAACTCTTTCCGCCGGTAGACACGGCGACTGCCCTCCTTTCTATAGTGAGGTGTGTTAAAAAATCACATTATAAAAATATAATTAGGAAATATATGATACAAAAATTATAAAGCAAAACAAAATTTAATACAATAACATTTTATTTTTTGCAGTGTTTTTCAAAAAAATAGCGTATTTTTAGATTGTAAAGGTAACAACATAGCTAAGTCTTTTCTGTAGTCTCATAAACATAGACTTGGAAAAAACATATTTGCTTTCTTTTTGAAAAACATAATTAAGAGTTAAAATACTTATTAATTTTCTTCATGGAGGCAAATCCATGAAGAACTGTGTAAGATTTACAGCTAATAGAGGCCGGCTGTCTCTCCGCCGTCTATTCTGATGTCGGCTCCTGTGATGTATTTTGCTTCGTCAGATGCCAAGAAGGCGTAGAGAGCCGCAACTTCAGAAGGTTCCGCATGACGCTTCATAGGAATGCCTTCGTTTACTTTTGCAAGCATTTCATCGGTGTATTCGGCACGCTGCATAGGGGTCAGAACATATCCTGGGCAGACGCAGTTTACTCTTACAAACGGAGCCAACTCAAGAGCCATGCTCTTTGTAAGAAGGATAACTCCCGCTTTTGACGCATTGTAGTCTGTGTACCAGCGATGTCCCTCTGTTCCGTTTGTTGAGGCTGTCATGAGGATTATGCCGCTTTTTTTCTCAGCCATACGTTTTGCAGCTTCGCGTGCGCATAGAAACATTCCGTTCAGATTTATGTCGATAACTTTTTTCCACTGTTCGTATGTCGTATCAATAAAGTTATTTCTGATGCTGATTCCGGCATTTGAAATAAGGACATCTATTCCGCCAAGTTCCTTGTCCATTTTTTCAAATGCTTTGACGACATCTTCTTCTTTGCTGACATCTCCGCAGCAGTAGCCGGCAAATTTTGGATTCTCTGTCATAACCTGCTGTGTAGCTTTTTCGTTGTAATCCACGACAAACACTTTCGCACCTTCATCAGCGAAGCGCTGAGCTGTAGCCAGTCCTATTCCGCTTGCGGAACCTGTTATCATTACTCGTTTTCCGTTAAGTTCTTCATATCTTCCCATAACAATCACGCTCCGTTATTCAACTTTCGTCATAATACTTCTGCCTATTCCTGTAGTAACCGGAATATAGCCTTTAAGGTCGTCATCTAAAGATGCATCGCCTGTATCGGCAAGAAGCGGCTTTGCAAAGAGCTGAGACATTTTCATTGGGGTAGCAATTACCATAATATTTGTTTTGGGTATCATGCGGATAACATCCGGGCTGAGCTGTTGGTTGCCGCGTCCGAATATGTGCCCCTGCCCGCCTATTACGGTAATTATGAGATGGCGTTCTGATTCATCATACGCGAGAAGAAGTTTTTTTATATCGCTCTCTGTCATATCTTTTGCAATAAGCTCTCCGTTGCTGACGGCATCTACGCCCAGCAGTGTTCCGTCAATGCCGAGACGCTCCGTGACAGCTGCCGTTGTGGTGCCGGAACCGATAAGATACAGATGCCCCTGCTTCATCTGAGATATTGTATAAGCGGCAAGGTCAAGTGTGTCTGATTTATTTCCAGCACCCCCGCCCGATTTGCGTTCCTGCATAAAGCGTGTGTCATCGGGGACGATCATGTAGCCATAAAGTCTTGCTGTTACAATGTTATTTCTGAATGCCTCTTCGTCGATATCCACAACTTCCGTCTCAATATAACGTGTAACATTTCCGCTCAGAACACTGAATATAAGTTTTCCTGCATCCTTAGGCCTTTTTGCGTATACTCCTGAATGTATTTTGACCCCGGCAGGGATGCCTACGACAGGCACTTTTGTTCCGACTACAGAACATACATCTCTTGCAGTGCCGTCTCCACCGGCAAATATTATTAAGTCGACATTATGAGAAATTATTGCTGAGACGGCATTTTTTGTATCATTGGACGTTGTATGGGAAGGAGAGGCATAGACAGATTCCACATCAAAACCGTAAGAACAGAGCAAGTCTGCCCCCATCTTTCCCGAAGGGGCAAAAAATTTATGTCCGGAATAAGAGAGCGACGCAAATTCCTTAACGGCAGAAGATGCACGTTCAGCAGCCATAGGAACAGCACCTAGTTCAAGAGCGCGGCGGAGAGTCTCCTCTCCGTCCGTACCCTTAAGTGCAACTTTGCCTCCCATTCCCGCAACAGGATTGATCAGAAAGCCTATCTTCATCTTATTTGGGTTCAAAGTAGCCTTTATACTTTTTGTTGTAAGCACGCCATGTTATT
>CAYRAI010000002.1:0-90614 GCA_964422205.1 uncultured Synergistaceae bacterium
GCCCATGAAGCTGTTGTCGACATCTTTCCATTTAAGAGCGCCTGTCAGAATCATTACGACTATTGCCGCAAGAGCTCCCAAGGGAAGAGAACCTGCCCAGAGCTGAACCGCAAATGCAACAAGTATCGCAAGTGCCGCGAGCATGTGTGTTTTTGTGAAGCGATCCTCTATTACTTCGTCAGTGCCTCCGAGAATCGGCTTGTTCTCATACTTTCTTGTCCTGTTGTAGGAGAAGAATACCGCTATCAGAAGACCTACAAACATTCCGAGTCCGATAATCCATGTGTAGTGGAATACTCCCTCTTTAGCGACTTCCACACCGTTTCTGCCCATCTCTGAGGCCAAAATTCCGTGGAAAATGAGCCCGAAACCTATGGGAAGAGTAATGTAGGGAAACTTAAGTCCGAAAGCGAGAGCGCACGCAACCTGACGACGATCGACGCCGAGCTGGTTAAAGAGATAGAGAAGAGGGGGAATAAGAATGGGAATAAACGCGATGTGAACGGGAACAAGGTTCTGTGAGAGGCATGCGATGCCTGCGAGCAAGAATATTAAAATC
This sequence comes from uncultured Synergistaceae bacterium, assembly GCA_964422205.1. GTDB lineage: Bacteria > Synergistota > Synergistia > Synergistales > Synergistaceae > CAZNYN01. The sequence goes on from CAYRAI010000002.1 coordinate 560, forward strand.
ATCTTGCGCCCTTTTACAACTTTCGCGATTCTCATACAGGCAACATTTGCAAGACCTGTTTTATTGATTGCGACGGCAAATGTTCCAAGAAGGAAATATGCCAAAGCTGTTTCTGAGTTTCCGCCCATTCCGTTTATAAGTGTAGACATTACATCCGGAATCGGCATTCCTGCTGCAATACCGGCGGCCACAGCCGCTATTAAAAGAGCAAGTACAATGTTGAGGTTGATAAGACATAGAGCAATCATAACAACTACTGATACTACTACCGGGTTAGTCAATAACATAATATACCTCCTGATTTTGTATAAAGATATTTACAGCGATTAAGATTATATCATTAACTTTGCCGTTTAACAAATATTTTTAATGTATTTACCCTATTGTACTTTTAGTTTACCGCTTATTTTAGTAAACGTAGGTATTTATTTTAAAGTACACAAAAATCCGCAGCCGTTCAAGGACTGCGGATTTTTGTTCCTGTGCTTTAGTTATTTACAGTGATAAATTGCTACTATTCAAACACCTTTGTGACATATGGTGAAGTAGAAGCAGATAACATTGACGTGTAGTCAGGATAGAAGGAGGCAATGTCTCCCAATTTGTATTCACCGCAGCACTCTTCGATATCGACAAGCAAATGGTCGCTTGAGGCCGTGATTATTTGCATTCTGGAATCTAAAGGAACAAGGCCCTCTATACGCACATCTTGCTTTCCTATCGCAAGTATTCCGCGCAGTCTGTCTCCTCTGTCCTCAAAGACTGGCACATTGCCGAAAGCATCGTGGCCGACTTCGCCTATCGGCAGAGTAGGCTTCTTGCGTATCTCGACAAATTCCGCCTCTATCTTCATTGTATTTTGAGCCAGAATATCGATATTCATGCCGAATGAAGTATCGCTTCCGAGCAGCAATGCCTCACCTATTCTCAGGTTGTTTACCCTATCAGGCATATTGCCCTCAAGCATTCTGACAAAGGAGCACGTTCCGCCGCCGGAAACTATCGGGAGTTTTTTGCCCATTGCCCTTCCCAGCATTTCTCCGTAATCGGCAAGCAGGCTCATATTTTCATAAGAAGGCAGAACTCCGCTTGCGCATGAGAAGTTGGCTCCGACTCCTTCTATTTTAAGCAGAGGCGATATTTTCTTAAGTTCCTCACACATATTTTCTATCTCCGTAAACCAGAAGCCTTCGCGTAGGTCTCCCATGTCGAACATCAGGACGCATGAGTGCTCTTTTCCCTTTGCTTCGCAAATGCGGGAGATGCTCTTTATCGTTTCAAGTTCCGAAACCAGAGAGTATGTGCACAGTTCAACAACTTCTTCAAGCTCAGAGAGCATAGGTATGCGGATAAGAGCATAGTCCGCATCCACTCCGGCTTCTTTCATCTTGCGTATGTTGGCAATTCTGCTGTCTGCTATGACTTTGAAGCCTGCTTCCTTGTAAGCTGCAGCAATTTCCGGATATGCTGATATTCCTTTTGAGACAGCCCAGAGAGAGACTCCCCTCTTAGCTGTTTCTCTGATTAATACTTCTCCGTTTTTCTTTATTTTTTGTAAATCTACTCTCAAAATCGGGTATGACATGTCATCACTCTCCAGTCAAAATGTCATGTACAAATTGTAATTCATTGCGATGCCGGGATATACGTGCTAATGGCTGAACTGCTGCTCCGTTTTTTCCGATATTGTTATTAAATCTTCTATAACTCCGAAAGCCGTGTCTATAAGGCGAGGATTTTCCTGAACCAGTGTATTTGGATGCATAAGGTCGGACTCGATGCGCACTGCGGAGCCAAAATGGGATATCATAGAGAAGATATCGTCTTGGTCAACCTCTTCAACTTTTACGGAGGCCTTAACATTGCCGCAGTCTGTCTCTCCGCGGCATATCAGCTTAAGGCGCCTGCCGCGCGCCAAGGCATCCTGCGCCATTTTGGGGGTTACCGAAGCGATTCCCTCCCTGTCAACATCAAGAGGGGTGATAGCTCCCCCCATAAGAACATTTACAATAGCAGCTGTTTTTGCGGCGGGATCCCAGCCGTCTGTGTCCATAGTCGGGTCTGCCTCGGCAATTCCTTCTTCCTGAGCTTTTTTTACCCCGTCCGCGAATGTACCTCCATTTTCCATAAATGACAGGATAAAGTTTGTCGTGCCGTTGAGCACACCGGCAAAACCTTTTACAGATGCTCCTTTCATGCATCTTGAGACAAGGTTGAATAGGGGAGCTCCATCCATAACGGCGGATTCAAAAAGGTACAAAGCGTTATTTTTATCGGCAAGCTCTTTAAGGCTTCGATATGCAAAGCTCACAGGCCCTTTGTTGGCCGATGCGACGGACTTTCCTCTTTCAAGCGCGGCTCTGATATGAGATATGGCTGGCTCTCCTCTTCCCTTTATAGACAATGCGGAGAGCTCGACAAGGACATCGTAGTCAAGCGTCTTGGCAGCTTCGAGAGGGGTAAGTGCGGAGAGACCGATACCGTCTCTTGTAAGCCTTCCATTTTCCTTCAAATTTTTCAGAACAGCAGTCAGGTTAATACCGTTTGGATTTTCTATTCCGCCGTGTCTGCCTGTAAAAATGCCCACAACTGTGGGTGCAAGCGTCAGATTGGGATAGAGCTCCCTTTCCGAGAATATGCGCGCCATCTCCTTGGCGACGTTGCCAAAACCTATAAATAGTAATTTCATGTTGATTCTCCTTTAGAGCAGTAAAAACGTTAATGCTAAATTTGAGCACATTGCTTTATTTTAACGCCAAGAGACGGATAATGGAATATCATAACGGCTTTGCAAATTAACTTTCGCTGATATGTACATAGCTAAGAGGAAGAATTTTTGCTCTTTGCAGCGCCTCTATTTGCTGATGGTATAATGATAATGTAAAATTTTATGAAAAGCAGGTGACGTAATGAACGCTCTTCCGATTAACCCATCCTTTACCGATGTAATGATGGCTTACAGATTTTTAAGCAAAAAAGTAAGACACACTCCTACAGAATACTCCTATTCTCTCAGTGAGATAGTACAGGCTCCCGTATATATCAAATGGGAGAATCAGCAGATGTGCGGCTCTTTTAAACTGCGCGGAGCTCTTTACAAGATGCATTCTCTCTCTCCCGAAGAGCGGGGAAGAGGAGTAGTGACCTGCTCTAGCGGAAACCACGGACAGGGGGTCGCCTTAGCGGCAAAGGAGCTTAAGATAAAGACTGTCATCTTCGTGCCCGATGTCTGCCCCAAGACAAAGAAAGACGCAATTAAAAGACGCGGAGGAGAATTTGTAACTCTTTCGGTATGCGACGGAGATTTTGATTTTGCAGAAAATTCGGCTCACAGATATGCGGCAGAGACGGGAATGACTTATATATCTTCTTTTGAGGACGCGACGGTCATATCGGGACAGGGCACTGCCGGGCTTGAAATGTTTATGGATGAGCCGGACATAGATCTGCTCATAGTTCCTGCAGGAGGCGGAGGACTTATGAACGGTGTAGCTATATCGGCAAAAGCTGTAAACCCATCCGTGGAGATTTGGGGTGTACAGTCTGTAGCTTCAAATCCCTGGGTAGTCTCGTGGCCCGACGGTATAGTAAAGGAAGTAGAGTATCTTGAGACTCTGGCTGACGGCCTTGCCGGGTATATTCCGCAAAGCCTGCTTTCACTGGCGAAAGAGCGTGTGACAGGCATACATGAAGTCACAGAGGAAGATATAGCCGAGGCAATAGCGTTTCTCCACAGGGAGCACCACCAGATAGTGGAAGGCGCGGGAGCTGTCGGAGTCGCGGCTCTGCTTAAGGGAAAAGCCAAACCGAATGGGCGCAAGACCGGAGTTGTAATTTCCGGAGGCAATATTGACGAGGCAAAGCTTAAAGCGATACTGAGCAAATATTAAGCAAAATATCTTTATGCTCTATGGCGCTTTGAGATAGAGCGCACATATCTTTCTCATATAACTAAAAGGCGGGGACCCATTCGGGTTCCCGCCTTCTTTATCGTATGGTTCTTATTCGGCTTTTTCGAGAGGCAGGTGCTTTGCTCCCGCCCATGCCTGGAATCCTTCGTCGTAACACTGTGACTTGTGGAAGCCCGCGTAGCGGAGAGCCATTGTCACAAATGCAGCTCTGACCCCGGCTGTGTCATAGACCACTATTTCGGTGTCGCGAGTGATGCCTGCCTTGTTAAGGAGTTCTTCTATTTCAGGTTCGTCCTTAAAGTTGTAGCTCGAAGTTACAAAATTGCTCATTTCGATATTTACGGCTCCTGGAAGGTGTCCGGCACGTTTTTCCTGGAAGGGACGTATTTTTCCGTCATATTCAGCCGGTGTGCGGACGTCAAGGATTACAAGTCCTTCTTTGCCGAGATTGTTGTTTATCCACTCTGTATTTACGAGATAGTTTGCTTTGTATTCCTTTACCTGGAAGGGCACGGCTTTGTTGCTGTGCCTTGTCTTTACCACTTTGCCGCCTGCCGCTTTCCAGGCTGTGAGACCTCCGTCAAGAATCTTCGCATTTTTAATGCCGCTCATGCGCAGAATCCACAGTGTCCAGCCGCTCTGTCCCCAACCGCCGGCATCGTCATAAATTACAACTGTCTTTTTGCCGTTGATTCCAAGGGCTCCTATTCTCTTGCCCATTGTTGACGGAGCGTATATTGTACCGTATTTCATACTGCCTGTAGGTGCGGACATGTTGGCAAAATATGTCCAAGAGGCGTTTACCGCTCCCTGTATGTGTCCGCCGGTATAGAGGCTTTCGGGGCGTGCGTCTACGAGGACTGCGCCGGCTCTGTTCTTAAGCAGCCATTCCGGCGTTACAAGTATGCTCTGTTCTGTTTCAGGATCTCCTGCCTTCATGGGAGAGGGTTTAATAGGACGGACTGTTTCCGCAGGCTGAACTTCCTGAGCTTTGTTGTCCGCTGATTTTACAGTCTTTTCGGCGCTCTGAGCTGTCTTGTCGGCAGATGCAGGGGCATTCTTAACTTGTGTCTCTGTCTTGCTTGCAGTCTTTGGCGCATCTTTCTTTTCCTGTGCAGCAGGCGTTTTTGTTATTTCGGCTATAGCCTCGGCTGCCTCGTTCTTTTTGTCGGAAGATACCGCATTTTCCGCGGCAAACGCCGCCGAAGAGAATGCAAATATAGCAAGTACCATCATCGCTGTCAGAATTTTTTTCATAAAATCATCCTTTCCTCTGTTTCCGCAAATTTGCAGGGATTATATTAACAGTTTTAGCTCCGTGAACAATCTGCGAAAATACCCGTTTAAATCATATTTTTAATTCCAATTTTCGGCAATCCAGTGTGCCGCTCTCTTTGCTTCGTTAAAATCTTCTCTCATATCGGACTCTATATCTGAAGAGAGCTGCGAGTGTCTCTCTATAAACCATTCTTCAAACTCAATGAGAGCTCCGTGGCGCGAGAAGTGTTCAAAAACCATATCAAATTTCGGAATGCCCCAAAGAAGTTTGGGATCGACAGCACCGGCATTTACAAGGGAGGCTGTCATTTTTTGAAGTATATTTTTTACGCCTTTTTTGTGCTCCACTCTCATAAGAATAGGACGTTGGCCGCCTGTTACTGTCTCTGAGACCATGTTGACCGAATCCTCAGTGCAGAATACTTCGTCTGAAAAGCCCAGCATTGCCGGAATAGGGTTAAATGGGTCTTCTTCGGCTATTAGAAGGTATCTTACTGATTCAGAGTGGGTGGCCAGAGTTTTGAGGGTCTTTGCCGCTTCGTGGGAAGTTCTCCTTGACGTTGTGATGTATAAGTCCGCTCCGTCTTCCTCGGCTGCCGCCATTATCCTGCCTACGCTTTTCTTTATCCACTCGGAGGAGAGTGTGTAGTTTGCATCATCTCCTCCTATAAGAATAGACCATATCTTCTCGGCCTTTGACGGGTACTCTTCAAGAAGCCTGCGTGCCTCTTTTTCAAGGTTTGTTTTGACTACAGCATTCGGAGAACCAAGTGTGACAAATATGTTGGGCTTCCTATCCGGGTAATCGTGTTCGGGGACTATTGCATAGTCAAAAGGCTCTGTGCCGACAACGCTCGGAGTCATTATTGTCGCGCAGGCGCAGCGCCATATGTAGCCTAAGGCCAGGTTGTAAGGAGCCGGCGAGCTTCCGGCGGAGAGGATAAGAATTTCGTGTGAGCCTTCCCTTATGTTTCTCTCCGCAAACCACTGTCCGACTCTTCGGACCAGAGCATCGCCGTTTGACATGGAGAGCCACTCTCTTGCATCGCGTCTGTTTCCAGCAGTGAGCTTCCTCGATGCGCTCCTTGAGCGGCTTTTGGCAGTGCCTGTCAGAATTGGCACTTCCAACTCTAAAATCTCTGCTCCTGTCAGCTCCGAAAGCCAAAGGGCAACCCCGCGGCTCTGATTCAGATGTCCGCGTATCCCGTCGCTGAGTATGAGTATGAGGCTGATTCGTGCGTTTTCTTTCATTTTACTGCCTTTTGCTTGACATTATTTCGCGAACCTTTTCAAGGTCTTCCGCAGTGTTTACGTTGGGGCCTGCAGAGGGATATTTTGTCGGTATAACTGTCATTGTATAGCCGTGCTCAAGTATGCGGAGCTGTTCAAGGGACTCTGTTAGCATGAGCGGAGTCTTCGGAAGTTCCACCATTTTAAGCAGAAATTTTTTTGTAAATGCATATATGCCCAGGTGTTCCCAGACCATGCACTCTGCTGCGTTTCTCCTGTAAGGTATGGGTGAGCGGCTGAAGTAGAGAGCTCTGCCGTTTAGAGCCCTTACCACTTTGACTATGTTGGGGTTGTTGAAATCCTCGTCGTTCTTTATAGGCACGCATGATGTGGCAGAATCGGCATCAGGGTCGGCAATGAGACCTTCTGCAAGCTCTTTGAGCATCCTTGGGTCTATCATGGGTTCATCGCCCTGTATATTGACCACGTAGTCTGTGTCAATGTTGCGCGCCACTTCCGCGACACGGCTTGAGCCGTCCGGATGATCCGGAGATGTCATCACGACATCTCCGCCGAACTTTTCGACTGCTTCGTAAACTCTCCTGTCGTCGGTGGCAACCACAACTCGGAAGAATATTCCGGAAGCCAAGGCTCTTCTGTAAACGTGCTCAACCATTGTCTTTCCGGATATTTCAAGAAGAGGCTTTCCGGGAAGCCTGGATGATGCATACCTTGACGGTATAACACCAAGAATTTTAGGCATTGACATTAGTTTTTCGCCTTCCACTCTCTGAATTTTTCGAGCATTTTGTCTCTGTCAAGATATTTTATATTTTTGACAATCCACTCGCGCATAGATTTTCCTTCGTCCGTTTCCTGCTTGTAGCTGATAAATTCCAGCTCTATACCCAGATTTTCAGCGATCTTCATCGCAAAAACAGGCCATATCATTCCTATGTCGCCTATGACCGGTATGCTTCCTTCGTGTCTTGCAAAGGCGGACATTTCCATGCGGAAGGGTATCTTTGATATCTTTGTCTTCGGGAGCCCTTTTGATATAGCATCCTGTATAAGGGAGCTCTGCTTCTGCAGATCCTGAGCTTTGCGGAGATTTTCATCAAGGTCAAATCTTATGAGGGATTTGTTTTCGAGGCTGTAGACAGGCTGTCCCTGCCACCATGACCATATTCCGTGTCCTGTGTATGTCTCAAACGGACCGTCATGTATCTCCTGAGTCAAAGCTACGGCAGACTCTATAATTACATCCGCACTTCCGAGCATGTCGGCGACGCGGCGTGAGCGTTCGGCGATGGGAATGCTGTCTCCTACTGAAAGCCCCACATGTCCGCCTCCGACAAGCTGAGGTATTGTGACAAGAACAGGGATGTTTTTCTCGGCTCCTTTGCCCAGCATGGTTCTTTCGTCACATCCCCACCCTGCCACTTTTTCAAACGGCAGGCCGCTCTGGCGGCAGAGAGAGAGTATCTCTTCGGCAAGCTTCTCAGTGCGGAGCCCTATTGGGTAAGCCATATTTGCAGCTGCTTTGACAACCATGTGTCCGTCGGCTTTTTTGCCTTTCTCAAGCAGTTCCTCGTCGAGAATCATCTCTTTACGAAGAGCTTCTGTCTGTTCCTGAGAAAGTTCGGTGAATTCAAAAACATTGCCTCTCGGCATCATTTTTTTATCAAGATCAAACTGGGAGGCATCGCACATTTTAACTCTGTCAAGAACTCCGCCCATTTCATGATTTATGACTGCAGAGCTTGTCGTTACACCGTCGACAATACCTTTGTCCATAAGCTCAGCTATGAGGGTTGTAACCCCCTCGTGAAGGTTAGGCCCGCTTCCCGTTACCACAGCGACCTTTCCGCCACGCTTCTTAGCCTCTGTAACACGGGTTACGGCACAGTCGAGAGCCTCTTTTGAGCGTTCGTCAAGACCGTTATAAAATTCATCAAGCAGCGATCTGTTAATTTTCATTTAAATTCCCTCCCGTATAAGAATATTTATTTTTGTCCGTCCGAGTAATGGGACAGTTCTGTCCATATTTTTTTCGCCGCTCCGGCCTTCTTGCCGAAGTATTCGCAGCTGATTTTTTTATATTTGTCACATTCTTTATCCGACATAATATCTATCCATACTTTTGCGAGTTCCCGAGAGTTTTTCACCTGAGAGGCTATGCCTATGGCTTTAAATTCTTCTGAGGCCTCGGCAAAGTCTTCCATGTGTGGCCCGTACTGTACAGGAACTCCCCATGAAACAGGCTCCAATATATTTTGTCCGCCTTTGTCTGCAAAGCTTCCTCCGACGAAGGCGGCTTTTGAAACTCCGTAGAGGTCAAAAAGCACTCCTATTTTGTCCACGACAAGAACATCCCAATCTGCGGCTTTTTCGGTCATAAGGGATGTTACGTAATGGCCCGCAAATATTTCTCTGACTTGCGCGGCTCTTTCGGGATGTCGCGGGGCAACGATGAGTCTGGCTTTTGGCTCATAGTTTTTAAGTTCAGCGAATGACTCCAGAATTTGCTCATCCTCGCCTGTGTGGGTGCTGCCTGCCATAAATATAGGTCTGTCCTGCCTGCAAAACTCTTCTTTTATCCTTGCCGCACTGTCATTTTTCCTGCGCGCAAGCAGCGCGTCTATTTTTGTGTCTCCCATTACTGAAAGCTTTGAAGGAGATATGTTCATCTCAATGAGACGCTCTCTGTCTCTCTCTTCTCGCAAAAATATTTTCGTAAAGAGGTCAAAGAGCTCGCTTCCGGCTCTGCGTCCGATTCTGCTGCTGACACGTTCCCATGTTCTGTCGGAGACTCGCCCGTTGGCGATAAATGAGGGAATATTTCTGTCTTTCAATGTCCAGAGCATATTTGGCCACAGTTCGGTCTCAGTAGTCACAAAAGCCCAAGGGTTTAACAAGTCCAGAGCGGAAGAGACAAATCGCGCCTTGTCCCATGGGTAGTATATGTGAAAGTCAAAGAGCCCTCTGCCTATTCCGAAAGCCATGGATTTGCCTGTTTCTGTGGTTGTGGAAAGGATTATTGGGTCTGTAAAGCCGCACTCTCTGGCAGCCCTTATGACAGGGACAGCCGCCTGAACTTCTCCTACCGACACAGCATGAACCCACAGAGGCCTCTTGCCCCTAAGGAGAGCCAGTTTCTTTTTTGAAACAACACCCTGCCTTTCGTCATAGCCTTCTGTGTATTTCTTTTTCAGTTTAGGCCACATAGTTTTAAAAACTATGCTGACCGCAGGTTCATAGAGTGTTCTGAACAGTGACAGTTAAGCCACCCCCGCTTTTAGTATTTCATGTATGTGAACCATTCCCACCGGTTTGCCATCTTCGACAACGACAAGGGCGGATACTTCCCACTCTTCCACTATGCGCACCGCTTCTGCAGCTAGTTTGTCAGGTGCTATAACTCTCGGATTCTTTGTCATGACCGATTCGACAGGCAGATCCAGTCCCTCAAGTCCGTGTTTCTCTATAACTCTGCGAAGGTCTCCGTCGGTAAATATTCCCAAAAGAAATCCCGCTTCGTCTATTATAACTGTAGCTCCGTAGCCTTTGCTCGTTATATCGAAGAGAGCGTCGCGCACCAAAGCTCCTTTTTTTGTGACAGGGAGCTTGTCTCCGCTGCCCATAAGGTCTTTCACGCGAAGAAGCAGCTTCTTGCCCAGGGAGCCTCCTGGGTGAAAAAGGGCGAAATCTTCTTTCTGAAGCCCCAAAAGCATTGTCGCCATTCCTGCAACGGCATCTCCCAAAGCCATTTGGAGAGTTGTGCTGCTTGTCGGGGCAAGGCCAAGGGGGTCAGCCTCTTTTTCAACATGGCAGTTTAGGACCACATCGGATTCTTTCGCCAAGGTTGAGTCTGGGTTGCCTGTAACAGCTATTATAGGAGCTCCAAGCCTTTTGAAATAGGGAAGAATGTCTATAAGCTCTCTTGTCTCTCCGCTGTTGCTGAGAAAATAGCCTATGTCATTGCGGCATACCATGCCCAAGTCGCCGTGAGCCCCTTCGGTCGCATGGAGGAAGAATGCCGGAACTCCGAGAGACGCAAAGGTCGCCGCAGTTTTGCGCCCGACATGTCCGGATTTTCCAAGCCCGGAGACAACCACTCTTCCGTGGCACCTGGAGAGGAGATGAGCTGCGTCCACTACTTCATTTCCCATAGATGAGGCGGCATATTCAAGGGCCTTTGCCTCTTTTTCTATTATCTCTTTTCCGACAGACAAAAGTTCGGATACCGGTAAATTTTTTTCCTCGCGTTCGCACGGGAGATTCATCTTTATTCCTCCGCCCACGAGAGAGAGGAGAAGCCTATGCTCTCTCTTACGACTTTGTCTATGGCGTGTGTCTGTTTTAATACTTCTCTCATCTTTGAAAGCGGCACCATGTTGGGGCCATCGCACTTTGCAGAATCGGGGTCTGGGTGAACTTCCATAAAGAGAGCGTCTATGCCTAGTGCCGCTGCCGCTCTTATCTGAGGAAGTATGAAGGAGCGGTCGCCTCCGCTTTTGTCCCCCTGTCCGCCGGGTTTTTGGACGCTGTGGGTCGCGTCGAACATTATCGGGTATCCCAAGCTTCTCATTATGGGCAGAGAGCGGAAGTCGACAGAGAGATTGTGATAGCCAAATACGGTTCCTCTCTCGCACAGGATGATGTTATCGTTGCCAGCCTCTCTGCATTTGCCTGCGACAGATTTCATGTCTTCCGGTGCCATAAACTGAGCTTTTTTGATATTGATAGGTTTGCCTGTTTCGCTTGCGGCAACCAGCAAGTCCGTCTGACGGCAGAGGAAGGCCGGAATCTGGAGCAAATCAACATGAGCCGCCAGCTTTTCTGCCTGCCACGGTTCATGCATGTCGGTAACTACCGGGACGTCAAGCTCTTTGCCTATGGCTGAAAGCCATTCGAGTCCTTCTTCTATTCCCGGACCTCTGTAACTATATATCGACGTTCTGTTAGCCTTGTCAAAGGAGGCTTTGAATATATAGCCGAAATCAAATTCGGTGCAGAGTTTTTTCATCTCTCGGGCTATCTGAAGCGCACCTTCGTAGCTTTCGAGGACGCAGGGACCTGCAGCTACGGCAAGCCTGTTTCCGCCTATTGTTATATTTTTGACTTTTACCTCTTTTACTTTGGAGATATTATTATCAGCCACTTATCTCAGCTCCTTAGTTTTTTATCCTCTATATAGGCAATATCTAAATAGTGTCCATATGTCTCGCATACAAAACACCTGTTGTCCCATCCCAGATCTTCCGCGCAATAGTCAACAACCCTGTCAAGAGCTCCTTCTCCGCCTAAGTTTCTTATTCCGGCTTCTTTCATCTTGTTCATAAGATTCCTGTCGGAGAGAATTTTAGCGGCAGCTTTTGCCAGCTCTTCAGGCTTCGCCTCGACTAAAATCTCAGCATCGCGAAGCAGTTTCTTCTGCCGCAGTTTTCCAGTCTCAAGTATGGAGACGACAGGAAGTCCAAGTCCTGCGCAGAGCTGGTTTGCCGTGCCTCCAAGCCCTATGAGCAAATCCGCTCCCCGCGCCGCTCCGGCAACCTGTCCATAGTATATCTTAACTTCGGTTCCAGAAGATAAAGATGTTATGAAAGAGCTGTCAGGGGAAGTTTTCCAGCCTCCTAGACTCTCGCACAGTTTTTTCATATCTATCGTTGGAGCGGGAACCATTACAAACTCACATTCGCATCTTTCGGCAAGCAGAAGGGCGGAGTCAAGTATGAGTTTCACATCATCATATGCTCTGGGCCTGCTGCCCGGAAGCAGAAGGACTCTAGCCCCGGCTTCGCCCCATATGCTTCTGTCGTTTGGTATATCATGAATCAAGTCCATTACTGGATTTCCGTTAAATACTGCATTAACTCCTGCATTGCACAGAGCTTCCGATGTCTCTGCGTCTCTGGCCCAAACCATAAGGCTTCTCTTTCTTAGAAGCCACTCTTCAACGCTCAAGTGTCCGCTTAAATGCACAGTCTTTGCTGTGGCAAGGAGAATTGGTTTAAGCCCCTGTCCCCACAGCATATTGGCCATAAGATATACATCTCCCACGCATACTGGAGTGCGGTACTTGCCGGAAAGCTCTCTGAGAGCCTTTGCCTGATCTGTAATAGATTTTCCGAGGCCGTGCTTTATGTCTTTTATCAAATCAATCACGCTGTACTTTATAACTCCGCCGCTCGGCATTTCGGACGACGGAGAGAGAACTCCGATGCCGGCCTTTTTGTATGCAGCTCCGCTTCCTACAAATGCAAAAGCAGAGACTTCGGCACATCTGAAACGTTCTTTCATTTTCTTTGCAAGAACAACGCCTATTGCGTCCTCGCCATAGCCATTTGACGCAACCATGAAGCGCGGCTTCAGTTTTGCAAATATTTTTCTTCTGAAGCGCGGCTCATCGTCCAACACAACTTTTATCCTTGGGATAAAGAGTTTGTATCTGGGGTTGAAGTTTATAGACATGTTTACCAAATCTTTTTCCGTGCAGATAAAGCCGTCTGCTTTCATTTCGTCGGCAAGAGACTCAAGCCTGCTTAAGTCATCTTCCGTAAATATGTGGTGATCCCTGTAGCTTCTTTCGGCCACAACTGATATTCCCATATCATTTAGATACCGGTAGAACCCCTCCGGATTTCCTATTGCGGAGAAAGCTATATATCTTCCCTTTATTTCGCTTTCTTTTAAAAGAGATACTCTCTCTTCGCCCTTTATAAAGAGCCATGATTCTATCTTTATTTCGGCTGTGAGAATCTTATCCTCTTCGGCCCACGGAGCCAGCTCTTTTTTTATTTTATCGGTATCTTTTTTGGAGACTTGGTTCGCCTTTGTAAGGATAATTATGTCTGCGCGCCCAAATGCCGACATAGGCTCTCTCATAAATCCCGCAGGAAGTACCTGTCCGTTTCCGAATGGGCAGGTTGAGTCAACAAGCACAATATCAACGTCACGCGCCATGCGTCTGTGTTGAAATGTGTCGTCTGTGACAGCCACTTGCACACCCAGAGAGGAAAGGAGCTTGACTCCCTTTATTCTATCCTTGGTAACGACCACTTTGACATTGGGCATTCTTCTTGAAAGCATGAGAGGCTCGTCTCCGACTGTCTCTCTTTTCATGCTTTCCTCATCCTGACCTACCCAGATAGGCTCCTCGTGCGACTTAGTTCTGTATCCTCTGCTGACAAGGCCCGCCTCTATGCCTGCTTCTAAAAACTGTCTCACAACAAGCTCTGTCATGGGGGTTTTGTTTGTGCCTCCGAGACTGTTGTTGCCTATGCTGACAACAGGCAGGACAGGGTCGGTTACGGAGAAGATACCTCTTCCGTACAGACCTATCCTCAAAAGCATCCATGCTTTTGTCAGATATTGGAGCGGATATAAAAAAGCCCAAGGAGAAACTTTTGTATCCCCTCTGGCATAGCTAAGGTAACTGCGGATTATCCTTGACATTTTCCTCGTTATGTTCTCCCGTGCTTGCGCTGAAAAGCCGGAAATAATTTCCTCCCATGGCAAGCAGCTCATCATGAGTTCCCTGCTCGATAAGAACTCCTCCACCAAGTACCAATATTCTGTCCGCATCGCGTATAGTGGAGAGCCTGTGGGCAATCACTATCGATGTTCTTCCATCCATGGCGTTGTACATAGCTTCCTGCACCTGCTGTTCCACAAGAGCGTCAAGAGATGAGGTCGCTTCGTCCATTATAAGTATTCTCGGATCGCGTACTACGGCTCTGGCTATGGCGACTCTCTGCCTTTGTCCTCCGCTCAGGGTTACTCCCCTTTCCCCAACCTCTGTCTCAAACTTTTCCGGCAGGGAATTTATAAATTCATATATTCCGGCTATCTTTGCCGCTCTCACAAGGTCATCCTGAGTGACATCAGGATAGCCATAGCCTATGTTGTATGCAAGAGAGCCTTTCATTAGAACAGGGTCCTGAGGCACGACTCCTATCTGGCGTCTGTATGTCTTGAGATCCAGTTCCTTTATGTCAATGCCGTCTATAAGTATCATGCCCTTTTCAGCGTCATAAAAACGCATTACAAGGTCGGCAAGAGTCGATTTTCCTGTGCCTGTCGGCCCTACTACCGCTATTTTCTCTCCGGGCTTTATTTCAAAGTCAAGACCTTTCAGTATCCACTTTGATTCGTTGTAGCGGAACCACACCTTGCTGAAATTTATGCGCCCTTTCATAGGCTTGAGTATTACGGGATTGTCCGCAAGCGGAACTTCGTTCTCTTCGTCTAATATTTCAAAAACTCTGTCCGCTGATGCTACTCCCTGCTGAATTGTGCTTACAACTCGGCTCAGCACTCTTATGGGCTGAACCAAAAGGCCGATATATGTCAGAAATGCGAGAAGTTCTCCGGCTGTAAGAGTGCCGCTTATAACTGAGCGCCCTCCGAGCCACAATATTATAGCCAGAGCTATTATCAATATGACTTCGACAATGCCTTCGAGAGCTCCCCTTATTTGGGTACCTTTCATGAGAGCCTTGAAGTGTTTGTTGCTCTCTTCTTCAAAACGCTTGAATTCTTCTTCTTCCGTGGCGAAGGCTCTTACTATTCTTATAGAGGAGACAGCTTCCTGAGCGATTGCGGCAACCATGGCGAGACGTTCCTGTATTACTGTTCCGACTCTGCGGAGCTTGGAGGAAGCACCGTCAATGACAAGTGCTGCAAGGGGAATTATTGTAAAAGTGGCTATTGTGAGCTTCCAGTTGAGGAAGAAGAGGAAGCATATTATCCCGACAAAGGTGCTGCCCTGAACGACAAAATCCACAACTACTGACGCAAGTATGTTTTGCAGTGTAGAGACATCGTTGGTTATGCGCGACAAAAACTCTCCCGACCTCTTGCTGTAAAGTGTTGCAAGAGAGAGGCGCTGTGTGTGGTCATAAAGTTCCATTCTTATGTCTATTACTACCTTCTGCCCGACCCATGTCATAAGATACATGTGGCAGTAGCCGAATAAAGCCTTCATTACATAGAGCAGAACCACTCCTATCGATAGCAGGTTGAGCATTGCTGTCTGTTTTTCTATAAGCACATCATCAACAACATTTTTTATAAGCCACGGGGGAATTATTCCGAACAAGGAAGAAAGAACCATACAGCTTAAGGCGACAAGAAGCCTCTTTTTGTACGGCATACAGTATTTAAGAAGGCGGAAATAAGAAGCCCAGGCGGCTCTGTCTTTTAAGTTCAACATTTTAGACTGCCTCCAGTATCCGATCTGTCCAGTTTTTGTAGACTCCGGGCACTCCCAGTGTTTTGCGTGTTTTTTCCATTTGGGCCTTAACGGAAGCGGTGAAGTCCTCTCCTCCCTCAAGCCACTTTAGAGCGCCGTTTAATATGTTCTCCTCCGTAGCCCTATGCTGCAGAAATTCGGGGAACATCTCGGAGCCTGCCAGAATATTTGCCATAGCGAAGTGATCGGTGCTGATAATCATCCTTGCCAACAGTGCCGATATAGGATTAACCTTGTACGTAACAATCATATAGCAGCTCAGCAATAAGGATTCGACTGTGATAGTGCCGCTTGCTCCTACAGCACATCGTGCCGATGCCATAAGATCTCTGCCAGCCCCTTCGTAGTAGTCCGTGCCGTCAGATTTAAACTTTTCGAGCAGCATGTCCCTGACTTTTGGGTTCAGTCCCGGTGCAATTGAGAAAACTGGATGCCATCCTCGCTTACTTAGCTTGTCCGCCGCTCCCTCCATTATCGGAAGGAGGCTCTTTACCTCGCTTGCCCTGCTGCCAGGCAGGAATGCGACAAGCCTCTCATCCTCGGTCAGCCTCTTGGGCGGAAGCTGCAGAGCTGACGCTTCCGGGGTAAACTCCTCAAGCATTGGATAGCCTGTCCAAAAGCTACGGCATCCTCTTGATTTTAAATAATCATGTTCAAATTGAAAAAGAGGCAGACACTCATCGACTCTCTCTTTCAAATCTTCGGCCCTGCTGCTTCTCCACGCCCAGACGGCTGGAGGCGATATATAAAAAATTTTGCCTTTATAGCCGCGGCTGCGCAGTTTCGATATCAGGCGCATGTGGTAGTCGGGACTGTCAACTACTATGACAACGTTCGGAGCCGCGTCCATTATTCTCTCCACCATATCGTTTCTTAGCGCAAATATAGAGGGAATTGCAGAAAGCACCTCGGTAAAGCCCAGAAGCTGGAGGCGCTCTCCGTGCCATTCGGCTCTAAGCCCGGCAGTACGCGACTCTATGCCGCCCATGCCCCATATATCTCCGCTGTAGCCGGAGGCACGAAGCGTCTTGGTCAGCTGCGCCGCATAGTGGTCGCCGGAGGCCTCTCCCGAACTCATAAAGATCGACAAAGCTCTACTCCAATGACTGCTATCTTTTCTTTTTCCGCCACTTCTTTAAATTCTTCCGGGTCCATTATTAGAGTCCAGCCTGCATGTACGGCAAGGCAGTTGAGCTTTGCCTGAGCCATGTGCCTCAAAGTGCTCGGCCCCACTGTCGGTATGTCGTAACGCTCATCCTGGTCGAGCCTCATCATCTTTGTCACTGTTCCGCCTTTGCACAAAGAACCGGCGCGGAGCAGAGTGGCATCAGTCCCCTCCATGGCTTCGACAGCCACAACGGAACGCTTATTTACTATTATTGTCTGACCGAAGGAGAGAGGGGCCAGTATTTTGCATATCGAAAAGCCGTAGTCAGCATCATCAAGCTCTTCTCTTGTAGCTTTTCTTCCGGCTATGTATCCTGAAGATGCCAGAAGATCCGGTACTATATCTCTGTAGCTCAAAACTTTAAAGCCGGCCTTTTCGAGAAAATCAACCACGGCTCCGAGTATTGAGTGGTCGTCTCTGAAGAGAAGACCTGCAAGGAATTTCTGAGTTGTAAGGTCGAACAGAGATGGCTTAAAGACCAGTGTCTTTGAGACTGTTCCCGCCATTATGATGCTCTTGACTCCGCGTTTCTTCATATCGTTTATGGTAAATCCGAAGTCTGGCTTTGAAATATTTACCACGTCGAGAGCATACTTTGAAAGTTCGCCTATGCTCTCTCTTATGGAGTAGACTACGGGCGGACGGCCCATATCTGTAAGTCTGTTTGCAATCACAACGGGAAGAGTTCCTTCCCCTGCAATCAGAGCAATCTGATTTTCCACTAAAAATTCCTCCCGGCATCAAGGACAATATCGTCATTATAATTCTCACGTACAAAGGGGGTTTTGTCGCTAATTCGGCGAAACCCCAATAAAAGAGTATATCACACAACAGATAGAGAGAAGTATTTTCAGCCTAAGGCTACGTCAAGTACCATCATAACGACAAACCCGACAAGAAGCCCCATAGTGGCTATGTCGCCGTTGCCGCTTGACTGAGATTCGGGTACGACCTCTTCAGCCACGACAAAAATCATCGCTCCAGCCGCAAATGCGAGAGCGTAAGGAAGAAATGGGCGCGCTGCATGGACAAGAAAAGCTCCTAAAAATGCGAATATAGGTTCTACGACAGCCGATAGCTGACCGTACATAAAAGCCTTGCTGCGGGAAAGCCCCTCGCGCCTAAGAGGCATTGATACTGCAAGCCCTTCGGGAAAGTTTTGAAGCCCTATTCCCATAGCTAGAGCCATTGCTCCCGCGGAAGTTGCGTCGGGCATCATACCTATGGCTCCGAATGCAACTCCCACCGCGAGTCCTTCGGGGATATTGTGCAGAGTTATGGCAAGCACAAGCAGAGTTGTTCTGTGCAGAGTCGACGGAGGCCCGTCTGGAACGCTCTCTGCCATTGAGGGGTGAAGATGCGGCATCAGCATATCTATCAGTCTAAGAGATATTCCTCCCGCAAGAAATCCTACGGCAGGCGGAAGCCACCCAGGATATCCCAGTTCCTCCGATATTGATATTGCAGGAGCAAGAAGTGACCAGAAACTGGCCGCAATCATAACACCGCCCGCAAAGCCGAGCATAACGTCGAGAGTTTTTTGACTCGGCTTCTCGGCCAAAAATACGCCGGACGCTCCAAGCGCGGTAACTCCCCAGGTAAAACACCCCGCCGCGAGAGCCTGAAGCGGAGTTGAAAGAGCCATAAACCAATCCATAAAATCGCCTCACTTACATAATTATTATAAGTGTTATAATTTTCCGGTATATAAGGGGGCGTTTCAAGTGCTAACTACCGATAAAATATCACAGTGGTTCGAAGAGTACACGGAGAGTTTCAAAAAAAACGGAGAGTTGGAGCCGATGCTCCGCCTCAAAAAAAAGCACAGCATGAGAGTTGCCCAAATAAGTGCGGCAATAGCCGAATCAATGGAGTGGAACGAGAGCGGAGACAGCCTCAAGGCTTACGCAGTGGGACTGCTCCATGACACAGGCAGATTTCCGCAGTACAGGGATTACGGGACATTTCTCGACAGCGCAAGCATAGACCACGGGGATCTGTCGGCCGAGATTTTAGAAAAATATTTTCCATGGGAAGATGAGAACGAGACAAAATTTCTCGTGGTAAGTGCGGTAAAGTACCACAATAAAAAGGATATTCCGACAAACATTTCTCTCTCCGCCTATAAATGGGCGGCTCTGATAAGGGATGCGGACAAGATTGATATTTTCCGCATGGTGCAGAACCGCATAGACAACGGCACTATATTTGACATGCTTCCCCGCCATAGGCATGTTGAAGGGCTTTCCCCCGCTCTTGTGGAAGAGATAGACAAAAGCGGCAGAGGCTCATACTGCAATGCCAAGTCTCTTCAGGACTACAGGCTCATACAGCTTACATGGGGCTGTGATTTAAATTTTCCCGTATCTGCCGTAACTTTAAAAGAGGAAGGTATCTTTGAGAGAATATGCAGCGACCTTAAAATCTACAATATAGACTATTTGATTGAAAAACTTATGAAGAAAATCTACGGATAGCAGGAGCTTCCTGCTTCATAAAAAAGACTGAGCCGCAAAGAGCGGTTCAGTCTTTTTTCTAAAATTTATATGTCCGGCCAAACCCTATTGGGCTTCAAACATATCCTTGCCAACGCCGCAGACGGGGCATGCCCAATCATCGGGAATTTCTTCAAACGGTGTTCCCGGAGCGATTCCTGAATCCGGGTCGCCTGCTTCGGGATCATATACATAACCGCAAACTGTGCATACATATTTCATAAAAGTATCCCCCTTTTGTAAGAGAACGGCATATCACCGTTCTGCTATCTTGAAATGATTATCAGTTTTTTAAAGTTTTTTATATACGGTAAAAACACTGATTTAACTTGTCTGTAAGCCTCTGCGCAGAGTTTTCGGCAACGAGATAATCGTCCTCTATTCTGAGTCCGCCCCAACCTTCAATGTATATTCCCGGCTCCACTGTTACAATGTCTCCCGCTTGAAGCACGCTTTTTCTGCTGGGAGAAAGGTAAGGGGCTTCGTGTATCTCAAGACCGAAACCATGGCCCAAGCTGTGAGTAAAGTAACTGCCGAGCCCTTTGCTCTCCAAAGCGGCAAGAGCCGTATTGTGAATATCTGTTCCACATACACCTGCTCTTATCTTCTCCGCTGAAACTCTGTGAGCTTCAAGAACTGTCTCATGGTAGGAGGCCGCTTTGTCGTCGGGATCTCCTATTGAAAAGTTTCTCGTTATGTCGCAGAAATAGCCGTTAAAGCGGGCTCCGTAGTCGACAGTAACCCACTCGCCGTATCTCATTTTTTTATCCGTAGCCCGTCCGTGCGGCATTGAGCTTCTCGTTCCCGAAGCCACTATCATGTCAAAACCGTTTTCTCCGCCCAGCATGTTAATGTTGTAATTGAGCAGAGCTTCAAATTCCTTTTCGCTCATTCCGTCTTTGACGTGGTTTAATGTTTCGAGAAATGCTTCTGTTCCTATGTCTCCGGCTCTTCTCACATCGGATATTTCAGAGGCATCTTTTGTCCTGCGAAGCTCTTTCATCAAGGGTGTCCCATCCGATAGAACTATTCCGCACGAGGATAGTTTGGCCCATGCGGCGTGAAAGGTCTTATCCGCCTCACACATGACACATGCCGCGTTGTGGTAAGCCAGAGATGACTTTATATCTTCGGTGAGTCCTATTTTCTGCTTGAAAACTGTGTGAGGAGATTGCTCTCTTCCCTGTTCCGCGTATCGGCTGTCAAGTATCAGCTCGGCGCTGTCGGGGTATATTACAAGTGCGCCAGATGTTCCGCGGAAGCCGCTCATGTAAAATAGGCTTTCCCAGTTTGTGGATTCGTCCGTCATTATTACAAAAGCATCACAGCCTTGTTCGGACATTGCGCCTCTCATTTTTTCCGCACGTGCAAGTATATATTCTTTCATGGCTATGCCTCCATTTTAAGCAGACGCCAAAGTTCCTCCACAGGCTCGGGAAGAGAACTCTCAAGTTTTTCTCCCATGTGACCTACAATAACGGAATCAAAACCTGCCAGAGAAAGTGACTTTTGCACCGACTCGGCGTACTCCTGCGGAATAACGGCAAGGAGACTTCCCGATGCTATAAGGTGCAGAGGGTCAAAACCAAGCTTTTGAGCAGCCAGTCTTGTAAGAGGATGAATAGGTATTGCATCATAATCCAGGATAGCTTCAAGACCGCTTAGAGAGGAGATTTCTCCAATTCCGCCCAAAAAGCCCCCCTCTGTAGGGTCATGCATAAAACGGGCAAAGTCACGGACGTGCTTTGACTCTTCAAGTACGGAAGTCTTGTCCGACCACGACAAAAGCTCTTTTATATCATCGGAGCTCATAAAACTTTCAAGCAGGTCTGGCCTGTCTGCAGCCAATATTGACATGCCTTCTATTCCTATGTGCTTTGTCACGAGAAGCAGGTCTCCTGTACGCACCAAGGATGCGGAGAGCACTCTGTCGGCCGTGCCTACAAGAGCTCCCATTATCACCGGCCTGTCGTAAAGGTCGTTAAACTCCGTGTGCCCGCCTGCCACTGCTATGTTTTCGGCGAGACACTCTTCATGTATCTCTTTCATTATTCGCGCAGCGCCCTCTTCTCCGAATGACGGAGGGAGAATCAGAGTAACTGCAAGGTAAGCGGGATCTCCTCCCTTTGACGCTATGTCATTTGAGTTTACTCTGACAAGCAGGCGTCCCGCCCCTTTGTTAGCTCCGACTATCGGGTCTGACGAGAATACCATATACTTGCCTTCGGGCCATTTTATGACAGCCGCGTCCTCTCCCACTGCCGGGCCGATGAGAAGTTCGGGACGCTTTGCTCCGACAAAGCTCAGCACGTTGCGCTCAAGCGAGCTCGGAGAGAGTTTTCCTGACGGAAGTTTTTTTTCCTCCATAAACATCACCTGCTCTGTATCGAATATATGCACCCACAGTAGTTCTGTCTGTATATTCCAAGCCTGCGGCTTTCCTCAACAGAACGCTTAAATCCGTTATTTTTTCTCCACACTTTCTCAACCCATATCAGGCCGTGAGCCTTGGAGACTTCGCTGCCTATCCTGTTTATCAGCTCCGGATTTTTGTGAGGGCTGATGGTCAAAGTCGTTGAGAGGTGCGTAAAACCGTTTGCCGCCGCATACATAGCAGAGGCTTTCAGCTGAAGCTCAAAGCAGAGTTCGCATCTTTTTCCCCGTTCGGGCTCATCCTTGAGATGATATGTCTCTTCGAGCCACACTTGAGGCTCGTAAGGGAGCATGACGAACTCTGAATAAATATGCGACGCAAGACTTGATACCGCATCGGCCCTTTTTTCATACTCTTCCTTAGGGTGTATATTGCCGCCGTAGAAGCATCCTACAGTTTCAAACCCCTCGGAGATTAGCTCAGGCCATGGCACTGTCGCATCTGGCGCACAGCATATATGGAGCAGGAGCTTTTTCGCGTCCAACTTTAAAAATTTACTCCGCTTTTTCTGATTCGGACTCTTCCTCATTTTCGGCGGGGATATCCCTCTCCGGCAGAGGCAGTGTCTTCACGGCAAATACGAGATAGCCTGTGTGGCCTATCATTACGTCCTCGGGCCGTATTCTCTTTGGATCCGTCTTGTAGTAGCGCAGCATTATCTCAACGGCGTTGATATCCATAAATCCGAATTCGTTGAGTTTTTCTATTGTCGCAGAGAGCTGATTGGCCGTAGGAATGAGTATCCCAAGGTGGTTGCCTGGGGCGAGAGCCTCATACGCCTTGTCTATAAACTCCCACGGAGTAGGCACATCGAGAAATACCGCATCTGCGTTTCTCTCCTTAAAGCCGTCTTTAAGCTCTCTCACGTTAAATTCTATTCTGTGAGCTACTCCCCACTTTTCCGCATTCTTTTTTGCGAGAGCGGAAAATTCTTCCCTTCTGTCATAGGTGCAGACTTTGCCAGTGTCTCCCACAAAGTGGGCAAAGGTGCAGCAGAGGCTTCCAGAGCCTGTGCCGCACTCAACAACTGTGCAGCCCGGAAAGATGTTCATGTGCTGCAGTATAAAGCCCGAATCTTTCGGGAATACTATTTGAGTGTTTCTCTTTATTCTTCTTGTGAAGCCGGCTATTGTCGGCCTCATAAGATAAAATATCTCGCCTTTCGGAGTATATATTGCCTCTCCGTAATCATGCTCCATTATTTCATTGTGCTTGATTTGACCGAAGTGCGTTCCCTGCGAGTTGCCGGGAGCAACTTTTATCAAAAAGTTGTCTCCCTTTTTCGGACTCCAGATAAAGACCAAATCACCGGCCTGTATCATCTACTTCAGCAGTCCTTTTACTGTTTCGGCTATGTCTTCCGCTGTGAGCTTCATCTCCGCCATGACTTCCCCGCTCGGGCCGGAGAAGCCGTAGTGAGTGACTCCCATGTTGACAAGCTTCACTGCCTTGCCGGCATGAACAGCCGCCATCGCAGCAGCGGCTCCTATTCCAGTATCGGCATTGTGGTCCTCACATGTGACGAGAGGCATATCTTCAACAAGTGAGAGCAATTCCGCTTCGTCTATTCCCAGAGGAGAGGCGCAGTGCAGAACTTTCGCCTTTATGCCCTGCTTAGCAAGAATGTCGTGAGCTTCAACGGCTCGTGCGGCAAAGTGTCCCATTGCAAGGATAACCGCGTCAGAACCTTTGCGCAGCTCGTCGATGGCTCCGTAGCTGAAGGTGTAGCCATCTCCGTAGAAAGGTGTCCCGTCTTCTTTAAGAATCGCGGGAAGCACGCTTCTGCCCATAGCAAGACAGACATTGCCTGGCTCAGTAAGCATCCAGCGCGTAGCTCTGTCCGTCTGGTTCGGATCTGCTGGAACAACAACTTTCCATCCAAAGGTGTTGCGGAACAGGCCGACATAATCTATGCACTGGTGAGTCATTCCGTCCTCGCCAACATCAAGTCCCACATGAGTCAGAACCGTCTTTGTGCCTGCGCGGTTAATGTCGTTAAGTCTCTGCTGGTTGTAGACTTCGTCCGTTGCGAACGCTCCGAAGTCCGCCCATACGGAAACAACTCCCGCAGCCGAAGCCGTTCCTGCCGCAGTGGCTGTCGCGTGCTCCTGTATGCCTGCTTCGACAAAGGAAGCAGGGCAGACTTTTGCAAAGCCGTCCACTTTTACAGAGCCTGCAAGATCACAGTCAAATACCAGCATAGGTGTTTTGCCGGATTTTTTGTAGTTGAGTTCCCCAACTTCGGCAAGAGCTTTTCCGAAAGCGCCTCTGTTGTCTTTTTTGTCTTCTTTTGTATATGTGTGAGGGGTGCCCAGGTCGAGCACAGCCGTTTCAGCTTTCACCTCGCGTCCTTCGGGCAGAGCGCCTTTGCGTCTCTCAAGAGCCTTCTCAAACATTGCCATATCTCCGCCAAGCTCTGTAAGAGCTTTTTCGAGAAGCTCGCCTGACGCGGGCTTTCCATGGTAGTCGGGGATATTCTGCATGAATGAGACACCTTTGCCCATCACTGTACGGCAGAGCACCACAGTGCATGATTCGCTCTCAGACGCCTCTT
Organism: uncultured Synergistaceae bacterium; assembly: GCA_964422205.1. Classification (GTDB taxonomy): domain Bacteria; phylum Synergistota; class Synergistia; order Synergistales; family Synergistaceae; genus CAZNYN01. The sequence continues at coordinate 24,886 of CAYRAI010000002.1, forward strand.
TGAAAGCGTCATACATCTTTTGGAAGGAGTGTCCGTCGCACTCTATAACATTCCAGCCGTCAGCCTCCCAGAGTTCCGCTATATTGACAGGCATTACATCTTCAAGACGGCCGCTTATCTGTATATCGTTCCAGTCAACTATTGCGGTAAGTTTATGAAGTCTCTCCTTAACAGCTATTCTGCGTGCTTCCGCAATCTGTCCTTTGACCTGCTCACCGTCTCCCATTACGACCCATGTGCGGGATTTATCCTGACGGGCGCGGGCGGCAAGGGCGAAGCCCACTCCTGCTGCGAGGCCCTGTCCGAGGTTGCCTGTTCCCCAATCCACACCGGGAACATCTCTTTCAACGTGTCCCTGATATGGGCTGCCGGTGCGGCGGAAGTTTGAGTACATTTCCTCCGGGTCAAAGAAACCATGAGCGGCGAGAGCAGAGTAAAAGCCCGCCGAGGTATGGCCGTGGCTTACAACTATTCTGTCTCTGTCCATTGCCTCGGCATTTTCCGGTGTTACATTGGCTACGCCCAGCAGCAATGTGTATATATCCATGGAAGAGAGAGCTCCTCCCGGATGTCCGCTCTTAGCGGCTGATGTCGCTATCACAGACCAGAGACGCCCTCTGCGGGCCGCGTCTTTAAGTTCGCTGATACCCTCTACCGTAATCTTTACGGATTTAAAACCACGAATTTCCTCACTTACCTTCATTGTACAAAAACTCCTCTCTATATTAAACAAGGGCCAATTCGGCATCAAAACATACAACATTATTGTAACCGCAAAATGGAAAATTTGCGCCCATTTTTCAAAAAACAGATAAATTTTACATATCTTCGGTAAGGGGCAAGAAATCCATTTTTCCGACGATAAATCCTAATAAACTGTAACTCACGCCTCGTTTGAAGAAATATGACTGACAATGCCTCAAAAAAGCAGCCTGAAGCTTTGTGAGCCTCAGGCTGCTTTTGGCTGATGTTTATTAGAGAGGGTTGAATACTCCCTTTAGGTGTTCCATGAATCCATCGAAGGTCATAGAGCCTAAGTCTCCCTTTGCTCTGTCACGGACAGCGACTGTCTTTTCCTCTGTTTCCTTAGCTCCTATTACGAGCATGAAGGGAACTTTCTGCATCTGAGCGTCACGGATTTTCTTTCCAAGCTTCTCGTCTCGCGCATCAATCTCGACTCTGATGTCATTTTCTTTGAGTTTATTCTCGACTTCTTTGGCATAGTCAGCAAAAACGGAGCTTACCTGCAAAAGTTTTACCTGTACAGGTGCAAGCCAATATGGGAATGCTCCTGCGTAGTTCTCTATGAGGATTCCCATGAATCTTTCGAGGCTTCCGAGAACTGTTCTGTGAAGCATGACAGGTCTGTGCTCCGCCCCGTCGCTTCCAATGTAGGTCATGTCAAATTTTTCTGGCATCTGGAAGTCAAGCTGTATTGTTCCGCACTGCCATGTTCTTCCTATGCAGTCTTCGAGGTGGAAGTCTATCTTAGGCCCGTAGAATGCTCCGTCTCCGGGGTTGAGCTTGTATGCCGTTCCAGTCTCCTCGAGAGCTTCCTGGAGCTGCTTCTCGGCTAGACTCCAAAGTTCAGGGTCTCCCATTGAGTCTTCGGGACGAGTGGAGAGCTCGACATGGTACTTGAAGCCGAAAACATCCTGATAGACATAGCGGTCAAGCTCCATTATCGCTTTTATTTCGTCCTTTATCTGCTCTGGGGTGCAGTAGATGTGAGCATCGTCCTGAGTAAAGGCGCGTACACGCATCAGGCCGTGGAGAGCTCCCGAACGCTCGTGGCGATGGACAAAACCTAGCTCCGCCATGCGCAGAGGCAGCTCTCTGTAGCTGCGGATGTCGTTTTTGTAGACCAATATGCCGCCCGGGCAGTTCATCGGCTTTATCGCAAATGGAGCTTCGTCTATCTCGGTAAAGTACATGTTCTCTTTGTAGTGATCCCAATGTCCCGACTGAAGCCAGAGCGAACGGTCGAGTATCATAGGTGTTTTTATCTCGACATATCCGCGCTTTGTGTGCTCTTTGCGCCAGAATTCTATGAGCTTGTTCATTATTACCATGCCTTTGGGGTGGAAGAATGGGAATCCGGGGCCCTCCTGGTGTATGCTGAATAGGTCAAGCTCTTTGCCGAGTTTGCGGTGGTCGCGCGCCTTTGCTTCTTCGAGGCGGCGCAGATATTCTTTAAGCTCATCCTCTGAACCGAAAGCAGTGCCGTAGATACGGGTGAGCATTTCGTTGTTCTCGTCTCCGTGCCAGTAAGCGCCTGCGAGAGAGAGGAGTTTGAAGAACTTGCAGCAGCCTGTGTGGGGAACGTGCGGCCCGCGGCAGAAGTCCACAAAATCGCCCTCTTTATATATTGAGAGAATTGCTCCTTCAAGTCTGCCTATCATGTCTACTTTGAGATCTTCTCCGCGCTCAGTAAAGAATTTAAGAGCCTCGTCCATTGAGAGCTCTCCGCGAACGAGAGGAATCTTTTCCTGAGCTATCTTTCTCATCTCGGCTTCTATTTTGGGCAGGTCTTCGTCAGAGATGGGTTTTGGGAATCTTACATCATAGTAGAATCCGTCTTTGATGGACGGGCCTATTCCGAACTTAGCCTCGGGATAGAGTCTGAGAATTGCGTGTGCCATAAGGTGAGCGGTTGAGTGGCGCAGAAGGTCAAGTCCTTCCTCGCTCTCAGCCGTAAGAGGTTCCATTACCTTGTCTTCGGTAAATATTTTGTCGCAGTCGGCTATTACTCCGTCAATTTTGCCGCCTATTGCTTTTTTCAGATGCCATACGTCAATAAGCTGACGAACGGAGGCGCTTTCCGCTTCGTAGTGCTTTCCTTCCGGTGTTGAAAAATGTGCCATAACAACTACCTCCCTTAAAATTAAAAAAGCCGCCTCCCGATTCACTCGGGAGGCGGCATAATATCCGCGGTTCCACTCCGCTTCAGTCTGCAAAACAGACCCTCGCCGCGCTGTTCAGGGCGCACCCTGATGCCTTATCCTTACGGCTTCGGCACCTGCTCCGGGGTGGTCTTCTCAGACTTTGCAACAGAAATCTTTCAGCAGTGAAACCTTGATTTCCTCTCTGTGATACAAAATGTCAGATACTTTCCCCATCATTGCATTGCAATTATTAAAGCAATTTCAAGTACTTATACTACTCTGTGATATTTTTGTCAAGGTAAAGCAAACTAACAAAAAGCGATTATTGCAATAAACAGGCAACGCTTGTCCGTCGATTAAATGTGCATGCCTATGACGCGGATGCCGCATACAATCAGCGGTTCTCTAGCTTCTGCCCGTGCTGCCGAAGCCTCCGTCGGAACGCGCCGTATCATCCAGTTCATCCGCTCTTACAAGTTCCGCCTTTGTTACTGAGGCAAACACCATCTGAGCTATTCTGTCTCCGGGAGCTATCGTAAAATCTTCTTTTCCCAGGTTTATAAGGATGACTTTTATCTCGCCTCTGTAGTCTGAGTCTATTGTTCCCGGGGTATTTAGAACCGTAACTCCGTGCTTGAAGGCAAGGCCGCTGCGCGGACGAATCTGAGCTTCGCATCCTTCGGGCATTTCAAGAAATATTCCTGTGGGCACGCAGCCTCGCTCCCCCGCTTTTATGACAGCGGCTTCGGAAGCCCTTATGTCCATACCTGATGAACCTTCTGTAGCATAAGCAGGGAGGGTTATCCCCTCCGCCGCCTTTACTTTTACAGTGAGTTTTTCCATTTTATAGTCCTAGTTTTTGCGGTCTCTTTCAAAACGGCGTGCGGGACGGTGCTCTCCGCCTCTGTCGCCGCCAAAGTCTCTGCGCGGTCTGTCGCCGTCGTCGCGTCTGGGGGCACCTTCGCGTCTTGAGCCGCCTTCACTCTTCGGGAAGAGAGCGTATCTTTCTTCGCGAGCTTTTTCGACAAGCACCTGATCTTTAAAGTCATCGTCGGCCGCAAGTTCGTCAAGTTTGTCGAGAATGCGTTTGCGGCTCAGGTTAACTCTGTGCATGTCGTCAATCTCTTTGACTGTGACGAGAACTTTGTCGCCTATGCCGAAAGCGTCTTCGAGCTTCGGTATGTGGTGCGTGCTTATCTCGCTCACATGGAGGAGTCCTTCCTTGCCGGGAAGAACTTCTATGAATACTCCGAATGCGAGCATTCTTGTCACTGTTCCGACAAAGGTCTCCCCAGCCTGAACCTCGCGTACAAGATCGCTTATTATTTTGACTGCGGCTTTTGACGACTCGTCGTTTACTGCCGCGATTGATACGCGTCCGCTGTCTTCCACGTCAATTTTTGCTCCCGTGCGCTGTACTATTGAACGTATCATCTTGCCGCCGGGGCCTATTATGTCGCGAATCTTTTCGGGGTCAATCTGCATTGTAACTATTTTCGGGGCTGTCGCTGCAAGCTCTGTACGGGGAGCTGAGATTGCGGCGTCCATTATGTCAAGTATCTGCATACGTCCCTCTTTTGCCTGAGTAAGAGCCTGTGTGAGTATCTCTCTCGTTATGCCACCGGCTTTGTTGTCCATCTGAAGGGCGGTAACTCCGTCGCGTGTGCCAGCGACTTTGAAGTCCATATCTCCGTAGTGGTCTTCGAGTCCCTGTATGTCTGTTAAGATTCCGAACTTTCCGTTCTCGGCTATTAGTCCCATTGCAATGCCTGCGACTGCCTTTTTGACAGGCACTCCTGCCGCCATCATGGCAAGGCTTCCGCTGCAGACGCTGGCCATTGAGCTTGAACCGTTTGATTCAAGTATATCGGAGACCTGGCGCACAACGTAGGGGAAGTTGGCTTCATCGGGGAATACTGCACGCAGAGCTCTTTCCGCCAAAGCTCCGTGTCCTATTTCACGGCGTCCGGGGCCGCGCATGGGGCGAACTTCTCCTACCGAGTAGGGAGGGAAGTTATAGTGGAGGATAAAGCGTTTTGAAGGCTCGTCAAGCTTGAGTCCGTCAAGAACCTGGTCGTCTGTGCCCATCATTCCGAGTGTTGTTACTCCGAGTGACTGAGTTTCGCCGCGTGTGAAGAGGGCTGAACCGTGTGTCATAGGGAGAATGTCCACTTCGCATGTTATTTTGCGAAGCTCGTTCATGGCACGTCCGTCAGAGCGGCGCTTATCTTCCGTAAGGAGCTTGCGCACACACTTTTTGACCATTTCGTCCATCTTTGTCGCTATATATTTTTCGCAGTCGGGATGTGTCTCGGCAAAGTTAGCTTCTGTCTTTGCCTGAGCTGCCGCTATCGCGGCTCCGCGCGGCTGTTTTGCGTGAATCTGAACGGCTTCGTAGATATCGCCGTAAACTTCTTTTTCCATCCATTCGTCTATCTCAGATATGACGGCGGGAGCCGGAAGCACAACTTTTTCTTTGCCTGCTTTGGCGCAGACATCGTCTATGAAGTCGACAATTTTGTGTATAGCTTCATTCGCAAGCTCCATCGCATCGACAAGCAAGTCTTCCGAGACTTCTTTGGCTCCGGCTTCAACCATGGTAACTCCGCCTCTGTGACCTGCGACAACAAGGTCAAGCGTGCTTTCCGGCATCTGAGCTTCGTCAGGGTTGACCACAAGTTCTCCGTCAATGCAGCCTATACGCACAGCACCAATGGGACCGTCCCATGGAATGTCTGACATGGAGAGGGCAAGAGATGCTCCGTTAATGGCAAGAATGTTTGCGGGGTTGACCTGGTCGACAGACATAACTGTGGCAACAACGTGAACATCGTTTCTCATCCAGTCTTGGAAGAGCGAACGGATCGAACGGTCTACCATTCTTCCGCTCAGTATAGCCGATTCGGAGGGGCGTCCCTCTCGTTTTATAAACCCGCCCGGTACTTTGCCGGCGGCATAGTAGCGTTCTTCAAAATCCACAAGCAGAGGGAAGAAGTCCAGCCCTTCTCTTGCTTTTTCGGCAAGTACCGCAGTTACCAGTACAGCCGTGTTTCCGTGTTTTGCCAACAGTGCGGCGTTTGCCTGTTTGGCAAGGCGCCCTGTCTCAAATGACATCGTTTTGCCATAGAGCTCCAGCTCAAATATCTGCTTCATTTTTTTTCCTCCTATTATCTTTCTTCACACCCTTGAAGGATATCACAAAACAAGAAAAAAGGGGAAAAATTCACTGTAACCGGCCTTGAAATTTTACTGATTTTTGTTTGATACAAAAAAAATTCCGTGCCGATAAGAAATGGCACGGAATTTTTGAAAGTCTGATATACAGTTTCGAAATTAGTGGCGAAGACCAAGTTTCTGGATAAGTGTCTGGTACTTCGCAAAATCTCTGTCCTTAAGGTAGGAGAGAAGTCTGCGGCGCTTTCCAACCATGATAAGAAGTCCGCGGCGTGAGTGGAAGTCCTTCTTGTGTACGCGCATGTGTTCTGTGAGCTCGCGGATACGTGCTGTCAGAATTGCGACCTGAACTTCGGTGGAGCCTGTGTCGGCATCATGTACCTTAAATTCTTCAATAAGAGCCTGTTTCTTTTCCTTTACGATCATAAATGATCACTCCTGTCTCGAGCCTATTTCGCCCGTTATCCCCAAAACTCAGGCCGCGGCAAATGCGCCGGTCCGTGTAATGGGCATGGGTATAATACCAGAGAGTTATCTATGTGGCAAGCAAAAAATCTGCAAAGCACATTGTCCCTGGATAATATTACAAGTTTGACCTGAAAAATATGTCTTTCGTGACACTCTCCGCGAAAATTATCCGTTATTCATCAAATGTCCCCGTTTTAAGAACATTTTATCAGAGACATGCGCGTTTCTGTGTGCAGCTTCGGTAAGTTATATCACGTTACCGAATTCCGAAGCATCGTGAGAGTTTTCAGCCCCTTCGCAGAATAGCATTTCTCTGCTGTACCTCTCCGGTACAACTCTTGTTATTGAGGCCTGAGGCGTTCCGTTGTCTTTGGCTGTCACTCTCACGTAATGTTTTGTCAGACCTCTTATTATCCCGTCTTTGCGCTCTTCGACAAGAATATCTGTCTCGCTGCCAATCCAGCGGGAGCAGTATTTTTCGTGGAGATCTGACGCAGAGGCCAGGGCCTCGTCTGTTCTCTTTCTGACTTCCGTTTCCGGGGGGAGCTGCATCTTAGCCGCATCAGTTCCTTCTCTGGGCGAATATGGAAATACGTGAACTTTGCCAAATGCTATATCTTTTATAAAATTCATGCTGTTCCTAAAAGCATTGTCGTCTTCGCCCGGAAATCCGACCATTAAATCCGTGCTTATGTGCAGGTCACAGCCAAGACGCGCTCTTGCATTGTCAGTCATTCTCCTGAAACCGTCGGAATCATAGCCGCGCCTCATTGCAGAGAGAACTTTGTCATCTCCGCTCTGAAGAGGCATGTGGAGGTGTCTGCAAAAGACTTCAGTATCTGCAAGCACGTCAAGCAGCTCGTTGTTTACGGCAAAAGGCTCTATTGAGCCGAAGCGAAGCCTTTTGAGGCCTTTTACTGCTCCTATGCGTCTGACAAGCAGAGGCAGGTTGTCATAAAGCCCCAAATGCACTCCCGTCAGAACTATTTCAGGACAGCCGGAAGAGGCTATTTTTTCTGCTTCCGCAACTGTTTCATCAATGTCTCTCGATACGGGATTGCCCCTTACATAGGGGACGATGCAGTAGCTGCAGTAGTGACTGCATCCGTCCTGTACCTTGAGAAAAGCTCTTGTATGGAGGCGCGGCCTGTCAAGTTCCAGCGTGTCCCATCTGTTTTCGGAAAGTATTGTTTTTGAGTCTATTATCGAAAGGGACGGTTTGCCTCCGTCGACAAACCACTCTGAGGCCAATTCGGCGATTTTGTATTTGAGTCTGTTGCCGACAACTATGTCTAATCCCAGGCTCTCTCTGTCTTTTTCAGTAAGTTTCTGGGCATAGCAGCCGCACGCCGCAATAAGTGCATTCGGATGTTCGCGGCGCAGCTTTCTTATTATTTTGCGGCACTTTCTGTCGGCCGCAGCAGTAATGGTACAGCTTACTATTACTGCTATGTCAGGGGACGATTCGTCGTGAACAGCTCCGGCTTTTTCGAGAAGAGCAGCTATGGCTTCACCCTCATACTGGTTTGTCCTACAGCCCTGAACTGTTATTGAAAATTTTTTATCTTTTAGCGGCAGCATTGTTTCACCTTATTCTCACTGATTAGATTGGAGTCTTATTCTTTCGGAGCCTGAAGGGAGAACCATCCGCATGAGACAGCCACGGCGGTGCTGGCTCTCAATATGCGCATTCCGAGGCTGACAGCGGTAAATCCTTTTTCCAGCAGGAGCGCCGATTCATGTGGGGCCCAGTCTCCCTCTGGCCCTATGGCTACTGCGGCCGAGCTGCCAACTGTTATGTCTCTAAGATCTCTCGTCCCGGAAGAAAGAAGAGCCGCATATCTTTCACAGGGCAAAGCATCAAAGTCAAAATCTTTCAGAGGAAGGGGATAAGAGAGTTTTGGAGGAAGGGCAGAGCCTGCCTGTTTTGTCGCTTCGTCCAGTATTTTGCTCCACCTGTTCATCTTTTCATCCAGTTTTTTGCCCTCGTATTTTGGGACAGATCTTTCGCAGTCAAGGAGGTGTATAGTGTGTACTCCGGTCTCTGCCGAGAAACGCAGAGCATCATCAAACTGGTCGTTTTTAAGCAGCCCCAGCAGAAGGTGCAGTTCAACCGCAGCAGGCTCTTCACGCTTTCGCGATATTTCCTCCGCATAGACATTTTCTCCTTCGCAGATAAGCTTCAGCTCCACTTTTTCGCCGCGGAGCAGCCCTTCAGCAAAAGAGCCTGTATAACAGCGGCGCACCCTCACGAGATGGTGCGCCTGCTCAGAATTCAGAAGCCAGCGGCCGCCTTCGCAGCTGCAGTTTTCAAGCCTTAACCTTGGCAGCGACACCCCACCATTCTCCCTTCACAAGCTCCTTGATAGGAACCATGTCCGCGTCTTTAAGAGCTTCTATGAATACGGGGCGCTCCTTTTCAAGCATGCCTGAGAATATGGCAAGACCGTCTCTGCCTATTACGCCAGGTACATCCGCCACCATTGTTGTGAGAGGATCAAGCAGTATGTTGGCTGTCAGGATGTCTGCTTTATGTCCGAAGTCTTTAAGCAGGTCTCCCGTGCAGAGGTCTATTTTATTCAAATCAAGAGAATTAAGTTCAAAGTTTTTGCGCACTTCCTCTATAACAGTCGGATCTATGTCTCTTGCGTAAGCTTTTGCCGCTCCAGTTTTCAGTGCGCAGATTGTAAGTATTCCAGAGCCTGTGCCTATGTCTGCTGTCGTGATTCCAGGTCTCATGTACTCTTCGAGCAGTTCAAGGACAATCTGAGTGCTCTCATGGTAGCCTGTGCCGAATGCGCTGCCGGGATTGATGTAGAGAGGCATTCTGTCTTTAGGTTCGCTGCCTTTGTGCCACGGAGCCAAGACAACCAGACCTTTTCCCACAGGGAGAGGAGGAAAGGCTTCTTCTGATGCCACGTTCCAAGGCTGATTTTCAATTTTGCCGAAATCTTCGATTTTTACTTCGGGCCACTCGGACATAGCTTCCATGAGTTTTTTCTTCCAATGAGAGAGGTCTTCGCCGCTCCTGTAATACATTCTGAGGCGGGAAGCTCCGTCAGGCAGCTCCTGGAGCTCCGTTCCTATACTCTCTGATATGTCGGCCAATGAAAAAAGTGTGTCCTCGTGTCCGACGGCAGATATCGTTATATACCACCAGTAGCTGTCCTTATTATTCAATGCGCTCAGCTCCTTCGTTTATTAGCAATTTTTTATATTGTAACCCATAAACAGTCCGAGTGCATTGTAATATAGCGCAAATATTTTTCTCGAAAAGAAAAAGGCGCATCTCCTATTTTGGAGACACGCCTTTTTATAATTTTTGCGAAAACAGGCAGTAAGATTCTAGTTCTTTTTGCCTCCGAGGTACGCCGCTTCGATCTCAGGATTCTTAAGAAGGTCAGATGAAGCGCCTTCCATCGTTATTCTTCCTGTCTGCAGCACGTAAGCTCTGTGTGAGAGCAGAAGGGCTTTGCGCGCGTTCTGCTCGACTATAAGTATAGTAAGTCCGAGAAGTTTGTTTACTTCCGTGAGCTCCTTAAATATTTCACTTATTATTATCGGAGCAAGTCCTAGAGAAGGCTCGTCCAGAAGCAGAACTCTGGGCTGAGCCATAAGAGCACGCCCTATTGCGAGCATCTGCTGCTCTCCTCCGGAGAGAGTTCCCGCATACTGGTTATGACGCTCCTTAAGTCTGGGGAAGAGGTTGTAGACTTTCTCAAGCTGATCCGCTATTGATTTTCTGTCATCAAGAGGAAAAGCTCCCATTTCAAGATTTTCATAAACGGTAAGAGGAGCAAAGACCTTTCTGCCTTCGGGGGATATACTGACTCCGGCCTTGACTATCTGGTAGCTCTTTGAAGGAAGGGGAGTGCCGTCAAGAAGGACTTCGCCAGAAGCGCGGGGCACAGCTCCGACTATGGCGCTCATCATTGTGGACTTGCCGGCTCCGTTAGCTCCTATAACAGCCACTATTTCGCCGTGGTAGACGTCAAGGTTGGCACCTTTCAGAGCCTTGATAGCTCCGTAGTTCACGCTCAGTTCCTTAATGGAAAGGATAGGTTTTCTCTCTTCCATAGCCTATTCCTCCTCTCCAAGATATGCTTTGAGAACTTCAGGATGGCTCTGTATCAATTCAGGCGACCCCTCCGCTATCATAGCTCCGAAGTTCATGCAGACTATATGGGGGCATATGGCCATAACCATGTCCATATGGTGCTCTATAAGAAGTATGGTCAGATTAAAGTCCTTATGCACGCTGGTGATAAGATGGTTAAGCTGTTCGACTTCTTCCGCATTCATACCTGCCGCAGGCTCGTCGAGAAGAAGAAGCTCCGGGCCTAGGGATATGGCGCGCGCTATTTCAAGACGTCTCTGAAGTCCGTATGGAAGTGTACCGGCAGCCTGATTGGCACGATCTGCAAGCCCGACACGCTCAAGAAGTTCCATGCTTTCTTTGCGGCATGAGGCTTCTTTGGAGTTCCAGCGTCCCATGTGGCTTACTGCTTCAAAGAAGCTGTAATTATAGTGCTGCTGTGCTGCAGTCATTACATTTTCCAAAACTGTCGAGGCGGCGAAAAGGCGCAGGTTCTGGAAGGTACGGGCGATGCCGAGAGATATTACTTCATACGTCTTCAGCTTATTGATATTCTTGCCCTTAAATTCAAGTTCTCCGCTTGTAACATCGTAGACACCTGTTATAAGGTTGAATATTGTCGTCTTTCCCGCTCCGTTGGGGCCGATAAGTCCGGCAAGTTCTCCGGGCTCTATCTTAAACGTCATATCCTTAACTGCCTGGACACCTCCGAATGCTTTGTTGACACATTTAAGTTCAAGCATTGCAGACATTAGTTAGCGCCCTCCCCTGCTTCGGCGGTCTTCTTTTTGCGGTTGAAGAGCCCCTTTATGTAGTTTAGTGTAAGTTCGTTGGTTCCCATAATGCCTTCAGGGCGAAGGACCATTACCAGGACAAGGACAAGTCCGTAAACAAGCATACGGTACTGTGAAATGGGGCGGAATACTTCTGTGACCAGTGTCAGTATTCCCGTGCCTATTAAGCATCCGCTCATTGAGCCGAGCCCGCCGAAGACGACGACAGAGACAAGCTCTGTAGACTTTGCCATGTCAAACATTACAGGCTGAATGAAGGACATAAATCCGCCAAGCAAAGCTCCTGCGACACCGCAGTAAAAGCCCGATATTGCAAGGCTGAATACGCGGAAACGAGCCGTATTGAAGCCGAGCAGGGAGGCTGCCACATAGTCATCGCGGCATGCCTTAAAGGCGCGTCCGTAGCTGCTGTTGACAAGAAAGAACATTGCGATTCCCATAACGACGAGGAAACCCAATGCTACAGGCATTGTCGTGTAGTTGTCTATTCCTGGATAACCGCGTGCTCCGCGCGTTACGCTTTCCCAGTTCTCTATGATAAGCCTGATTGCTTCGCCGAGTCCCAGTGATGCGATTGTGTAATAGTCGCCGACAAGCTTAAGAGTCGGTATACCTATTAGATAGGCAAAAATCATAGCTACTATGCCGCCGATGATTATTGCCGGCAGGAAGTGCATCCCATACTCTACAGTGAGGATTGCCGTTGTATAAGAGCCGATAGCCATATATCCGGCGTGTCCGAGTGTAAATACTCCCGTAAATCCGGTGAAGAGGGAAACGCCTAAAGCAGCTATACAGTTTATCGCAAGGAGGGTGATGATACCTGATGAATAACCGTCCATCTGAATAGCCTACACTTTCTCGCCGACGGATTTGCCGAAGAGTCCCGTCGGGCGGATGATAAGAGTTACGATTAGAAGTCCGAAAACAACCAAGTCACGGAACTGGCTTGATATAAATCCTGCTGTGAGCATTTCTGCCAAGCCGAGTATAAGACTCCCCACGACTGCTCCCGGCAGCGAGCCGAGTCCGCCTATGACAGCCGCGACAAAGGCCTTTGTGGTAATCATGCCGAGCTGCGGGTAAAGAGTGTAGCGGACAGAGAGGAATATTCCGCCGACTCCGGCAAGAAGTCCCGCGACAAAGAAGACTATTCCTATGAGTCTGTTTACGTTAACTCCCATAAGACCCGCTGTCTTGAGGTTGTAAGAAGCTGCTCTGATTGCAAGCCCCCACTTTGTCTTTGTGAGGAAGAGCTGGAGTCCTGCGAGGAATACAACCGCAGTAACCAGGGAAAGAATGTCGAATGCGCTTGTTGTTGCAAGTCCGAAGAAATTTACAGGTTGCGTCGGAATTACCGGAGGAAGAGCTCTGAAACGCCCGCCGACAGTAACTACGAAAATATTCTCAATGACTATGCTCATACCCATTGAAGCAATGAGCATGTATAGTGTTATTGGAGTACGTTCACGTATGGGCTTATAAGCAAGTCTTTCAACGATAACAGCGGAAAGTCCCGCCCCGATTAGGGCCGCAATTGATGCGAGCCATATATTCATGCCAAAACTGCGAAGCGCAAAATAGCATATGTAGCCGCCAATAACCAAAAATCCGCCGTGTGCAAAGTTTGAAAATAGCAGTATGGAGTAAACCAGAGAGTATCCGACTGCTATAAGTGCGTAAACTGAGCCAAGCGACAGACCGTTAATAACCTGCTGGATAATAGAATCCAAATGAAACACCTCAGCCTTCCCGGAGTATCAGGGTTTTCGGACTTTACCTTACGAAACAGGTTGTAAAGAGCGAAAAATAGGGCTTGGGGGTACCCGCCAAGCCCCTTTTGACAGTTTAATTCAGCTTATTTCGGTTCGACTTTCTTGTAGAAACGTGTCTTAAGGTCATCTCCAACCTTAAGGATTATACCGGCCTTGTTGAGCGGGTTGTGTGTAGCAGGGTCTATTGTAAGAGTTGCGTGGTTAAGCTTAAGTCCCTTTGTCTCTGTAAGAGCCTTTGCAATTGCGGGGCCTTCTGCTTTGCCTGCGCGTTTGATAGCGTCGACAACCCAGTATGTGGCGTCATATGCCATTGTGCCGTTTACGAATTCTTTGCAGTCATCTTTGTAGACCTTCTTGTAGCGTGCAAATATCGGTGCCATGCCTGGGTCGCCGAGGTATGTATGGTTGATCCAGTATGTGCCCTTCATTGCTGAGCCTGCGATTTCGTTCATGAATTCGGCATAGCCGTCTCCGCCGATGATTGTAACCTTAAGTCCGAGTTCCTGAGCCTGTTTGATTGCAAGAGCCATGTCTTTGCCCATTCCGGGGAGGAAAAGGACATCTGCGCCGGAATCCTTAACTTTTGTAAGCTGAGCGCGGAAGTCAACGTCTGTCTCACGGAAGCCTTCGTCAGCAACTATTTTGCCGCCGAGCTTTGTGTAGCTCTTTGTGAAGAATTCGCGGAGTCCCTGTGCGTAATCTGAGCCTACATTGTAAAGTATTGCTGCCTTATGTTTCTTAAGATCTTTGAATGCGAGATCTGCTGCAAGTGATCCCTGATAGGGGTCGGTGAAGCATATACGGAAGGAGTAGGGACGTACTTTGCCTTTGTTGTCAACTGTTACGAGGGGGTTTGTTCCTACTGTTGAAATCTGAGGTGTTGTGCCCTTTGCAACGATAGGAGCTGTCGCGATATTGATTCCGCTTGAGTTTGCTCCGATGATGACGCATACTTTGTCGCTTTCGATCATGCGGCGGACTGCATTGACTGCGTCTTCATTGCGTGTCTTTGTATCATAAGGAATAAGTTCTATTTTGCGGCCGAGAACTCCACCCTTCGCATTGAGGTCGCCGACTACCATTTTAGCCATATTGACCTCTGTTATTCCATACTGTGCATAGTCTCCGGTAAGAGCCGCGAGATAACCTATCTTAATAGGTTCTGCGGCAAATGCTGCTCCTGCCGCGCAGACGATAAAAATAACCGCAAGTACTGCCAACAATTTCTTCAATAAACTGCACCTCCAATAATGTTGTGGAAAAATTTCGGGACTAAAAACCGATTGCTTCCAAAACTTACTGCCTGTGCCCCACCTCCCGGTGTAGATTTGATAAATAAGGTCATCGTATATTGCTCCAATAAGTTTATTTTATAATCCAATGTGATTTATGTAAAGGAAAAATTGCACTTTATGGGCGGCGGTTTATAATTTTCTGAATTATTCTGTCTTCGGAGTTCAATTTAGCAAAATAAAAAGCAGCTTCTTACAATCAAGAAGCTGCTTTTATTTTGTATTTTCATGTGATGGTGTCTGGCATATAATGCCTATTTTATTAATTTTTCAAAGAATCCCTCTTTATTTTTAACTGAAACGTTCATTTCTTTAGCAAGTTTTTCCAGCAGTTCTCTTTCCTTTGCAGAGGGATTTTTTGTAACTCCGACCTTAACAAGGATATTCATGTCCCCGTTTCCCTTGCCTCTTAATCTGGGCATGCCTCTGCCTTTTATACGAAGCCTGGAACCAGGCTGTGTTCCTGCCGGAATGTCGAGGCTCTCTAAACCGTCAAATGTCTCGATTTTTACCTCGCACCCCAAAGCCGCCTGAGGATAAGCTATCTCAACCGTGGTATTAAGGTCATCCTCTCTCCGCTGGAACCGCCTGTCTGGGCGAACTTCTATAAGGATAAAGAGATCTCCCGAAGGACCTCCGTTGATTCCGGCCTCGCCTTGGCTCGAAACTCTCAGCCTCATGCCGGTATCTACGCCGGCTGGGATTTTGACCTCTACGGAATGCTGTTTGCGTATGCGTCCCTGGCCTCGGCACTCGCGGCACGGAGTTGTAATTTTTTTGCCTTTTCCGTGACATGTTGGGCAGGTTGTCACCTGAGCCATCTGTCCGAAGGGCGTGTTGACTGTCTGCTGGACCTGACCGCGTCCTCCGCATGTTGGACATGTTTCAACTTTGGAACCGGGTTCGGCACCGTTGCCTCCGCAGTGAGGGCAGGTTTCCATGCGCGGAATTTCTATTTTGCGGCTCACTCCTCGGAATGCGTCTTCAAGCGAAACTTGAAGAGTATATTCCAAATCGTTGCCGCGCTGCGGCGCATTGGGGCTGCTCTGGCGGCGTCCTCCTCCGAAACCTCCGAACAAGTCGCCGAAGAGGTCGCCTATGTCAGCGCCGCCAAAACCTCCGAAGCCTCCGAAGTCGCCGCCGCCCGGGGGCATGTCGCCCACGTAGCCAAACTGATCATATTGAGCCCGTTTCTGCGGGTCGCTTAAAACTTCGTTTGCCTCGTTTATCTCTTTATATTTTTTTTCGGCCTCCGCATCACCCGGATTTGCATCCGGGTGATACTTTCTTGTAAGCTTGCGGTAGGCTTTTTTTATTTCATCTGCCGAGGCCCCCCGCGCAACACCCAATATATCGTAGTAATCTTTTTTTCCGGGAGCAGCCATCAGCGCCTCACCTCAATTACTTATTGTCTTCCGCGTGGAACTCCGCGTCGACTGTCGTACCGTCATCGCCGCCCTGCTGGGGGGCTTCACCGCTCTGAGGCTGCTGTGATGCCTGAGCCTTTGCGTACGCCTTCTGCGCGATTGGGTGCATTGCAGTCATAAGAGCTTCTGTGGCTGATTTGATTGCTTCCGCATCTTCGCTTGTCAGGAGGTCGCGCAGAGCCTTTATCTTTTCTTTAACTGAGCCCTTTTCTTCCTCTGTAGCTTCGGCGCCGAGTTCCTCAAGTGATTTTTCCGCATTGTAGGCTGCACTGTCGCCTTCGTTGCGTGCGTCTATGAGTTCTTTCTTTTTCTTATCTTCGCCCTCGTTCATCTCAGCGTCGCGGCGCATCTTTTCAATTTCCTCATCCGAAAGTCTGGATGACTGTATTGTGATGTTCTGGACTTTGCCTGTGGCCTTGTCCTTTGCCGTTACATTGACTATGCCGTTGGCATCGATGTCAAAAGTTACCTCTATCTGAGGGATGCCTCTGCGCGCAGGCGCTATTCCATCGAGGAAGAATCGTCCGAGAGATACGTTGTCGCCAGCCATAGCGCGTTCACCCTGCAGGACGTGAATCTCAACCTGCGGCTGGTTGTCCGCAGCAGTTGTAAAGACCTGGCTCTTTGAGACTGGAATTGCGCTGTTCTTTTCTATTATCTTTGTAAAGACTCCGCCGAGTGTCTCAAGTCCCAAGGAGAGCGGGGTTACGTCAACAAGGACTATTCCCTTGTGCTCGCCGGAAAGGATAGCTCCCTGGATTGCGGCTCCGACCGCTACGCATTCGTCGGGGTTGATTCCCTTTGTCGGCTCCTTGCCGAGAAGCTCTTTGACCTTGCGCTGAACCATCGGCATACGCGTAGAACCTCCGACGAGAAGTATTTTGTCTATTTCGCCTGTCTGAAGTCCCGCATCGTTCAGAGCCGTGCGAACCGGTTTCACTGTTCTATCGAGAAGGTCTCTTGTGAGTTCCTCGAATTTCGCTCTTGTAAGAGTCGTTTCAAGGTGTTTCGGCCCGTTCTGGTCAGCTGTGATGAATGGAAGCGAGATAGATGTTTCAGACATTGACGAGAGCTCGACTTTCGCCTTTTCCGCAGCTTCGCGCAGACGCTGTGCCGCCATCTTGTCTTTGCGCAGGTCTACTCCGTCGGTCTTTTTGAATTCTTCGGCAAGCCAGTTGACCACGGCTGCGTCCCAGTCGTCTCCGCCGAGTCTGTTGTCTCCCGATGTTGAGAGAACTTCAAATACTCCGTCACCCACATCAAGAATGGATACGTCGAAGGTGCCGCCTCCGAGGTCAAATACCATTATCTTGTGTTCGCCCTCTTTGTCTGCTCCATAGGCAAGGCATGCTGCTGTAGGCTCGTTGATTACACGCAGAACTTCAAGTCCGGCTATTGTTCCCGCATCCTTTGTAGCCTGGCGCTGAGCGTCTGTAAAGTATGCTGGGCATGTGATTACCGCTTTTGTCACGGCAGAGCCCAAATACTCCTCGGCATCCCTCTTGAGCTTCTGAAGGATCATGGATGATATCTGCTGGGGTGAGTACTGCTGGTCGTCAATCTTGACTTTGAAGTCGCTGCCCATCTCTCTCTTAATCGAGATTACTGTGCGATCAGGGTTTACTATAGCCTGACGCTTTGCAAGCTGGCCCACAAGTCTTTCATTGTCTTTTGTAAAAGCTACTATGGAAGGTGTGGTTCTTGCTCCTTCCGGGTTTGGGATAACAGTTACGTTGTCCCCTTCTTTTACCGCTACACAGCTATTAGTTGTACCAAGGTCGATTCCTATTATTTTTTCCATATGCGATCCCATCTTTCTTTATATATGTGTTTTATTGTTTCCTTATTTACCGTCTGCGTGAAGTTTTTTATCTTAGATTGTACCCCTGACCTTCACTCAGACGCTTTCTCGTATCTGCCGACTCGAACCTGCGGAGCTTTTATCACTCGTCCCGCCAGCTTATAGCCTTTTCTGACAGTTCCTATTATGTGTCCGTCCTTGGACTCGTCATCAATAGGCTCCATTGATACCGCTTCGTGAAGCGCCGGGTCAAAGGGCCCTTCCGTATCGATAGCTTCGAGTCCCAGAGAGTACATGGATTCGGCAAACTGCTTTATAACCATTGTCATGCCTTTATAAAGGCTGCTCTCTCTGTCTTCGACCGCGGAGCAGATTCTTTCTATATTTTCATATACGGGGAGCAGAGCTTCTACCGCTTTTTCGGCCGCCATTTTGCGGTCTCTTTCCCTGTCGCGTTCGACTCTTGTTCTTAAATTGTAGTAGTCGGCGCGTGCTCTTGCCGCTTCTTCCGCGAGAGATTTTTTCTCCGCTTCGTCTTTTTCTTTTTCGGCAAGAAGTTTTTCGTGTTCGGCATTCAGAGCCTCATACAGCTCCTTGAAGTTCTTTTCTTCCTCTGCCGGTTCTTCGGCCACAGGGCTGTCTTTCTTCAATTCTTCACTCATTTGCACTGTCCTCCCGTTCAGATTCCGGATCCAGACCTTGAAGGACCCTGTCTATCGCGTCTATTACTTTTTCGTAGTTCATGCGTTCCGGACCGATAACCCCTATTACAGCTCTCTGCCCGTCAGCAACCATCGAAGCTGCAACAAGAGATGATCTTTTCATTGCCGGTGAATCGTTTTCTTCACCTATAAGAATGTTCATTCCGTCTTTTGAGCAACTGTTCACCAAGTCCGCCATGCTCTCCTCCTGCTCAAGGAAGGAGTAAAGAGCCTGAATCCGCCCCAAATCCTGAAAATCGGGTAATTTTAGCATGTGGCTCATCGAGCCTGTAAAAACTTTCATCGACGGAGAAAGCATTATCTTTTCCAGCTCTTTTATAGCCTTTTCACATGAATCTCTGTAGTCTCGCAGTTCGTCGGCTATATAATCACCGACAGAGTTTTTTATTTCGCTCCAAGGACATCCAGCAAAAAAGTTGAGTCTGTGAGCAAGCTCGTCGAGATAATCCTGAGAGATATTCCAGGGGAGGGCTATCATCTTCTGGTGAACAAGTCCGCCCTGAAGAACGACAAGGAGCAGCACGCTCTGCTCTCCCATTCTGACAAAATCGACTCTCTGAAATTTTACTATGTCCAAAGGCGTTACTGCGGCGACTCCCACATAGTCCGAGACTTTGCTCAATATGCCCGAGGCTGACTCAAGAGCTCCGTCTATGCCCCCTTGATGCTCTCCAAGGCTCTTTGTCCACTTTTCAAAGTGTCTTTTTGAATCAAGCCTTTGAAGCACGGAGTCAACATAGAGACGATAGCCCTGAGTTGTGGGAACTCTGCCGGAAGAGGTGTGAGTCTGTTTTAGGAAACCCATCTCTTCGAGATCTGACATTTCATTGCGGATTGTGGCAGAGCTGTGTCCCGTAAGATATCTGCGTGAAACAGTCCGAGACCCTACACTCTCACCGCTTCTGATGTACTCATAGACAACAGAGAGCACTACTTCCAACTGTCTTTCGGTTAACATCAGAAACCCTCCCCGCTTGTTAGCACTCTAATGATACGAGTGCTAAATCATTTTCAACGGCATAAGAATAGCAGTCCTGTGTGCAAATGTCAAGACAGGTCAGAGAATTAAGCTAGTACTTTTTACGTATTAAGAATCTGTACGAAGTGTAGGTGGAATATCTCGAATAATTGTATAATGGAAAAGTGAAGTGTGTCTTGATAATATAATCAGGTGAAATATAAAAGGTAAGGAGCATTAACGGCATGGAACTAAAAACCACAATCTATCTCATCCGCCACGGCGAATGTGAGGGGAACAAGGAAAAAAGAATCAGAGGACATATGAATTTTCCTCTCAACGAAAACGGCATAATTCAGGCAAAAGCCCTTGCCGCCGCTCTGAAGGACAAGGGAATAAAGCATATATACTCAAGCCCTCTTGTACGGGCAACAAAAACAGCTGAAATCTTATGTGAAGCAATAGGAGCCGATTACGAAACTGCAGAAGCCTTCAATAATATCTGCATCGGAGTATGGGAGAACAGACTTAAGGCGGAGCTGGCAGCGGAATGTCCCGAGATGTGGGACACATGGCTGAACCGTCCGGAGGAGCTTATTATAGAGGGAGGAGAGAGCCTTGACGCGGTAAAGGAGCGCTCTCTTAAAGGCCTCACCAAAGTTATAGAAGAAAGAGAAGGAGAAACTTTGGCAATTGTCGGGCACAGAGGTGTGCTGAAGCCTATGCTGGCAGGAGCTCTTCAAATAGCGAAGCCATGCTACTGGAGGCTCCACTTTGACACAGCTTCCTACAGCGTTCTTACACATGACCATATCCACGGCTATTGTCTTATGGGTCTCAATTATACGGAGCACCTTAAAGACATACCGATAATCCAGGAATTTGACTGATAGGCAAAGGTGAAAATATGTCTTTATACCAACTTAAATTTTTAAACAGCGAACAGCTTGCTCAGGCTCTCGCCTCCGTAGGGGCGGACGCACGCTCTCTTCCTTTTTTTGATAACAGAAGAGAGATAAAGACTCTTTTTGTTCCCAATGTTGATGTCAGAGCCGCAAATGTAATAAAGCAGGAGATACTCTCACGCGGTGGAGACGCTGCTTTGAGCGCCAAAGCCGTAGGGGCATCGGAACCTTATACTGACATTATAATATTCGCTTCCGCAAAGCAGTTCTCCTTTCTGGCCGACAAGCTCGATATGATGCCATGGTGGGGACTGCCCGCGGTCGTATCTGGAATAAGAGACGCTTTGGCAGGAATGGCGAAAAAGAGCAGAAAGGTTACTCTGCCCTGCGGCGCACCTCTGACTTTCGGAGAGCGCACAAATATAATGGGAATAATCAACCTCACAGATGACTCGTTTTTTTCAGCAAGCAGAACAAACGGCAACATAGACTCGGCTGTTGCAAAAGCTCTTCGCCTTGCCGAAGAGGGAGCGGACATATTGGATATAGGGGCGGAATCCACCCGCCCAGGCTCTTCAAGAGTTCCTGAAGACGATGAAATCCGCAGAGTTACGGAAGCCGTTAGAGCGATAAGAAAAGAACTTCCTCTCATGCCTCTTTCCATAGACACAACAAGAGCGTCCGTAGCGAGAGCTGCTCTCGGCGAAGGAGCGGATATAATAAACGATATATCCGGACTGACTTATGAACCTGAAATTGCGGCGATATCGGCCGAATATAATGCCATGCTGGTGCTCATGCATATGAGGGGCACTCCGGAAACTATGAGGGATATGTGTGACTACGACAACATACTGCTTGACATGACCGACTTTTTTGACAAGAGCATCGCAAAAGCAGAGTCCATGGGAGCGAAGCGTTCTCAAATAATACTGGACCCAGGGATAGGCTTTGCAAAAAATCACAATCAGAATTTATATCTCCTGCGCAACATGGAAGCTTTCGCGACATTCGGACTTCCAGTACTGATAGGGGTCTCGCGCAAAGGCACAATAGGCTTTGCAACAGACTCCCCCTCCGCCGAAGACCGGCTTGAGGGAACAGTAGCAGTATCGGTTCTCTGCTCATGGCATGACATAGATATAGTCAGAGTTCACGATGTCAAAGAGAATAAAAAAGCCGTAATGATGGCAGAATCGGTCAAAGGTTCCAAATATGAGTAAGAGAGAAGTGGTATTGGCCCTTGGGTCAAATATTGGCAACAGACTGGCCTACCTTCGAAGCGCTGCGGAGGAGCTCTCTAACTGCGGATTTAGAATTATAAAAAAGAGCGGCGTTTGGGAGACAAAACCATGGGGAGTGGAAAACCAGCCTTCCTTCCTTAATATGTGCCTAATTGCGGCAAGCGAACTGGAAGCGGAAGAAATGCTAGATGCGGCAAAGAGCATTGAGAAGAAGCTGGGACGGAAAAAATCTCTTCGTTGGGGCCCCAGAGAGATAGATATTGACATAATTATGATGGGGAAAAATGGAGAAGAAATTTTTACTTCCGATAATCTGACTGTTCCCCACCCTCTGATGCATGAAAGAGATTTTGTCATGACACCTCTTGCAGAGATAGCGCCGGACTTTATTCATCCTCTGATCGGCAAAAGCGTCGCCTCAATAGCGAACGAACTGACATCACGGAATATGAACCGTATAACAGAACTATGATGCAGACAAATAATACAAAATCAAAGATAACGGGCTTTCTTTCGGGGTACAAGGCGTCAAGGCGTTCTCTCCTGCTGCCATGTCTTGTTTTGCTGCTGGCAGCCTTTATTTACATGCTCCCCGGGGACGAGCCTACAGAGGGGCGTGTAAGCGTGAGAACTCTGCGCGTCGCGGATTTTCCGATAGTTTTAGTATATGAACAGCAGGATGGAAGCGTAACATCCGCGTGGCTGCGCACTCCCGCAGGCTCAATGAAGATTGAAGAGATAGAGGGACTCTCATTTATCTCCGACTCATCCTTTATCTCGAATGTAGACAACGACGCAAAAGATGACCTCATGTGGAGGATTTCTTTTACAAACTTTGCAGGAGACGGATTACACCTGTGGATAGGAATGACGACTTGGTCGCCGAAGCTCTTCATATTCGCTACACCGTATCAATATACGAGGTGGGACGCCATACCGGCAAAGCTCATAGTACCAAAGGGAACTGCCGTATATGTCTCTCCAGCCACTCCCTCATACAACAAGGCAGGCAAATTCAGCGGAAAAGAGAGCTACTCTTTTGTATATACAGTCCGAATGACACCGGAAGGGGCGGCCTTCGTTCCTGTACCGGATGTCTACAAGCAGCTGGCTGTGCTGCTGAAAGCGGGAGTTCAGGGCGAATATTCACCTATGAAGAGATTGGCATATGTCAGAATGCTCGAGGAGTTTAACAACTTAGCTTCGGGAAAACCGCCGCAGGCGGAGACAATGCTCAACTTCCAAATGCAGAAGATAGGAACTCTCAGCTGGAAGAGATGAGCATTAAGGAAAGACATTAAAAAAGGAGCCCCGAAAGGGCTCCTTTTTTAATGTCCTAAAGGCTAATACTTAAGGCCGAATATCGGGTGGAAAATTCTCTCGTCGTGCAGGAAATGAGCCTGTTCGTCAAATGACTTTCGCGCTTCATCTCCCAGTGATACGGCAAGAGCGGAAGTAAGAACATGAGAGAGGAAAAGAGGCCCTATTATGCTGCTTCCGAATGTCGGGCTGTTTGCCGAGACAAAGAAAGAGAGTTCGGCAAAGCGGCAGACCGGAGATGCGGCACTGTCTGTTATTGTAATGACCTTAGCTCCGTTTCTGCTTGCTATTTCAACCGCTTCCGTAACTTCTACGGCGTAGCTGGGAAGTTCGCATACAACGACGACATCTCCCGGCTTCACACAGCGTGCCTGTTCCCATAGTGAGAGGCTGCCGCGGCGAAGCAGTTCGCTTTTGCGTCCCATTACCGCCAAACGCATCTGCAGAAGCTCCATTACAAGCGAAGATATTCCCCATCCCACGCAATATACATTCGCTGCATCTTTTACAAGATTACAGAACTTTTCCGTATCTTCGGGCGTAAGCTGAGCCATTGTATCGTCAAGGTTTGCGTGCTCCGCGCGGAAAATACTGTCTGGAAATGAATCTCCGCTGCTCACGGCGCGCGCAAGAAGCGCGGCAGGGTTAATTTGTTCCAAAATAGCTTTCTGCAAACAATTCTTAAGCTCAGCGTATCCAGAGAAACCAAGCATCTGTGCAACGCGGACAAGCTGCGCTTTTGAAACTTTAAGCTCATCTGCGATGTCACCTATGGAACGGAAAGATGCCTCCCGCATGTTGGCAAGAAGATATTCAGCCACGCGCCTTGCTTTATTGGGCATGGTGTGCGCTCTTTCCATGAGCAGATTTTGCAGCTGTGTACTATCCATTGAAAAACACTCCTTATATAGATGCAAATCATTCCAAAACAATTAAATCATTAAGATTACATGTTTACGGAGAATAAGTCTATTAGCAGAAGTATTCTTTGTCAACAGTAGTCAACTTTAGTGTAAAAGAGTTCAGCCAAAATACTTACTTATTAGGGTTAAATTGCTGCGTTCTATACTTAAAGAGGATCCCAAAAACCTTCATTCCTGTCTCTTATTATGGGACAGTCTACAATGCCTTTTGCCGCCGTCCCGAAACAGGCATTGCACGACAGGCAGGCGGAAGGGCGCGAGTCTTCCTCCGCCCAACGATTTATTAAATCTGGCTCTGCGTTGAATGGGCGGCTCATGCCAAGCAAATCGCAGAATCCGTCAAAGACCAGGTCGGACATAGAGGCAAGGCTTCTGTTCCCGCCGGTCAATATTATCGTCTGTCCCTGCTTAGCATATTTCTTGAGGCATAGGGAGTATTCCTTGGAAGGAGCTTCGGATTCACCTTCCGATACGCCTATGACCGAAGGCATATGAAGAGCATCGGAATAAATTGTGCCGTCTGATACCTCTATTGCGTCAGCTCCGTCGGAGAGCAGCAGTTTTGCGGTATTTATGCCTTCTTCCGCTTTATATCCACACTCTGTCCCCTCGGATATGCTGAGTTTAACCCACACCTGAAAAGAAGACCCCAGAGCTTCTTTTACATCGGAGACGGCTTCGCGAAGAAACCGCGCTCTGTTTTCAAGAGCCCCTCCGTAAGAATCATCTCTTATATTTGTGACAGGTGACAGGAACTGAGTGAACAAAAATCCGTGTCCTGCATGTATTTCGACTCCGTCAGCCCCACCCTCTTTTGCTCTTAACGCCGCTGACGCAAAATCGGCTCTGACTCGTTTAATGTCGTCGGCTGTCATTGCTTTTGAAGAAAAATTCCGTCCGGGATGCACAAGATCCGACGGGCCTATGGTCACTGTATCTCCTATTACGGATTCGTTCCTCTGACCGCCTCCGTGAGAAAGCTGTACTATGAGCTTTGAACCATATTTATGGGCGGCTTCGGATAGTTTTGCAACATCCTTTATTCGGCTGTCACAGTGAATACCCCACTGTCTAGGGAGGAACTTGCCCTCGGGGCTGACATAAGCCGTACCTGTGATAACAGTCCCGGCTCCTCCCGCCGCGACTTCCGCAGTTCTCGATATTTCGGCAAAAGACATCTCTCCGCTTGTATCGTCAGAACCGGCAAGCCATGTCGCTGATCTTAAAAATCTGTTCTTGGCGGAAAAATCGCCGTTTTCGTATCTGCCGAACAGAGCGATAATTTTCTCTCTTCTATCCATGGAGCAGACTCCTTTCAGTCAGAAAAATTTTACGCGCCTAAGTTAGTAAACAGCTGATTAAATGCACTATCCGCGTCATAACAGCCACATCTGATGAACAAACCAGCCGATGCGCACGAAATCAGAGATTTCGGCTCTCTGGCCTTAATCAGCGGACGGTACGTTCGTAATGTTCTGCAATAAATAATTGATTTAATCAGTGTTTCCTTAGAAAAATGAAAGCCTTTTCTCCACCTCTTCCGGCAATAAGCCGCTCTTTTCCGCAAGCAGCCTTATGCCGAATTTTCCGTGTCCGGTAAATTTAGACATTTCGGAAGCAGGGAGAGTCCAAGGTCCTTTGGGACTGAGCCTAACCAGTTTTCTTGCATAGGCTTCGCTGAATATAAGCTCTCCGAGTGCCGGATGGTGCGGACCGCCTCTTACCTGAGAAGCGAGCAGAGCCGACTCCTGAAGCCCCGCCCTTATGGGACGAAAGCCCAGCTCCAGAGCCTTGTCCATAAATATTCCGCCCCACACCGCAGCTTCTTCGACAGAGAGAGGGTTGTAGCTTCCCGAGCAGAGCATTGAGCAGAGCTCCGTACCTTCTATAACAAGGCACGGATATAACCTAAGCTCCCAATCGAGAGGTCCTTTGATATCAGCTACTGTCTCGAGGTCAAGCAAACTGCTTTCCATGCTCTGCCCCGGCAGACCTATCATCATCTGTACGGCCAGGTTAACCGATTCATCTCGCAAAAGTCTTATATCGTCAAGTATGGCGCGCGGGTCGGCCTCACGTTTGCAGGATGCAAGGACTTTTTTGTCCAGAGATGGTATTCCTAGTTCCACACAGGCAATAGGGTATGATAGGACAAGAGAGCGCAGTTTATCGTCGCGCAAATCCCCGGGATATGTTGAAAATCGTATTCTGCTGCCTTTCGGAGCACAGTTGGCGGCAGCGTCCAGATATGAGCGCACAGTGGCATAGTCAAAACGACAAAAAGAGCCTCCGAAAAAGCATACCTCACGAGGCTCTGTCAGAGCGCTTAATACAGAGCTCACATACTGAGGAGACGGGAGTTCCGAAACGCCTGTTATTGTCTGCTGATGACAATATACACACCTGCCATGGCATCCGCCGAACGGCAGAAAGAAAGGCATCTTTTTAAGTTTTCGCATCATGACCAGTCGGCATAATCTCCTTCCGCCCATTCGGGCCACAAAGCTGCCCATGCGAATGTGTCGGCTCTGTTTTCAAAACTTTCCATAGACTCAAATGTCCGGCTCCAAAAGCGTGCGCCCCTTGTATGAGTCAGCAAGTGGTAAATCTCATGAAATATCGCAAAGCGCCTCCACATAAGAGAGAGCATGGCATTGACATATATACGCCCGCGGTCGCCTCTTACAACATGTATGCCCCATACTCCGGGGGGGAGGGTTTCATACTTTATATCCAATGATAGACCTGTCATTTCCTCAGCTTTGGCAAGTATGTCAAACTCGCTTAAGCGGTGCCACTCATGAGCCTCTTTTGTCGCCCATTCCGGAATGTATTCGGGAGGAGAGGGCAGGTCCTCATAAATATCTTCTTGTTCTTCGCTATTCTCCAAGCTCATCCTCGGCATCCCAGTCATCCAGAGCCGCTTCTACAAGGCGGTAAACCCTGCGAAGTTCCTGCTCCGAAAGTTTTTTGCTGCGGTACCATATTTCAAGTTCGCCATTTTCAAGCATTGACTCAAGCTGGACTCTGCCGGGTTTGTCTGGTTCAGAAAAATCCATAAGCAGGTCTGTCACATCGACATTAAGGGCCGGTGCCAGTCTCTGAAGGAGCTTCATTGACGGAAGACGCCGGTTACTCTCCAAAGCCTGAACATAGATGCGGCTCACATCAACCTTATCTGCCAATTTCTGCTGTGTAAGATTCTGCGCTTTGCGAAGAGACTTTATTCTGTTTCCGAGACTCATGCATCATACTTCCCTTCAAATTTTATTACTTTAAAGGATACAACAAAATCTTATTGTTGACAAGTAGTTAAGGTAATTTTATATACAAACAGAGTACAGCATAATAAATCCGCAGCGCCGCCAGGGCTTATGCGCAGAGCCTTGAATTTCCCTTCAAGCTCTGTAACAGCAGATCTTTCTCCGCTTGCGGGGATGTATTTTTTTCTTGTTTCCCTAACTATCCGTCTGTATTCAGATTTCCAATATTCATATCCGCCTCTGTGTATAACATTGCTGTCTTCGTTGAGCTCCATTATCGCAAGGAGTGCCGAAATAGACGCATCGTTTTTTGAGACCCCCGCATAAAGATTTTTTATAAGCTCAGGCAGACCTCCGCTGGATATTGAAGGAAATCCCCTGTAAGCTTCTCCTCTTACTCCTGTGACTCCGTATTTTAAATAAAGTTTCTCTCCATTAGTCAGATCTTCCGTTTTTTTCCCCTCAATAGAGGCAAACTCCGCAGGCGCGCTTTCCATAACAGGCTCGGACGCATGAAAGAGTATTTTCTGCGATGTCATTGGCTCGCCTAAAAATATCGTTCTTCCCGCTCCATAGAGCAAAAGCGACATAAGATATATAAGCCCCTTGTGTGTGTTAATGCCCTTCGTTGCGTCAAACATGGCCTTCTCGGCTTTCAGCCCCACGCATCTCAGCTTTTCCATGGCGCGGCACGGCTCGGTTCCTTCAATGCCTGTCCTTGCCTGATCTTCCCAGAACGGCGCTATGGCGGCGCAGCTTATTATAAAGAGACGCCAGTCCATATCGGTGTGACATCCGGGTGTCAGAGGGTCTACAAGTCCGGGCTTGGGAGCTGTCATCACTTCCTCGGCAGAAGCTTCGGCAGCAGCATTTTTTAGTCTCGCTATCCAATCGCTCTTGACTCTATCGCCTAAGTGAAGGATACTTTCATTACTTATATCAAAAGGTGGCACGTGTCTATGCAAGAGAGTTCCTCCCTCTCGTCGTTTCTATATGCTAACATAACCCAATTCTTCCGCATGCGCAAGCGGCTCTTTTTGTCGCTTCTGCTTATTGCCGCGGCATTGGCTGTTCTTATTTTCCCTTATATATCTTCTTGTATAAAAAATGAAGCTGCCTTAAGCTGGGAAAAAGGGTGGGACGCATGGAAGAGGAGAGAGCCAAAAGAAGCTCTCGAGTGCTGGTCTCATAACTCTTTCATTACGGAACTCTCACGCAGGCCGGCAAAATTTCTTTATTGGAGAATCAGGGCGCTTGAATCTTTGGGACGCACGGACGAGGCCATTGAGCTTAGGGCGGATATGATGGAAAAATACCCTATGGATCTTTATACTTTTATGATATCTCCTAACGGGGGGTTTTCGGAGACGCACTCCACCGCCGCAAAAAAGGAAGCTCTCATGTTCCATCCCAGACCTTGGAAGAATGAGGTTGAAGCTGCCTCAAAGCTGACCGGCACTTCAGAGATAACTATATTCGCCCTTATGAAGAGAGAGAGCAAATTTCACAGCAAAGCAATAAGCCAGTCCGGGGCTGTGGGACTTATGCAGCTCATGCCTGCCACTGCGGAAGACGAGGCGCAGAAACTAAAAATGTCGGCTGATATCTACGAGCCTGAGGATAACATACTTTTGGGTGCGAATCATTTTTCGATGCTGGAGCATAAATTCAGCAATGAGCCTATAAAGGCGATCGCGGCATATAATGCCGGAGCTAAAACAGTTGCAAAATGGGGAGATCTTTCCTCTCAGGACTGGGCGGAGTGGATAGAGAGCATACCTTACGCCGAGACAAGGGAATTTGTCCGCTCTGTGCTTCAAAACAGAGAAGTTTACCGTATTCTCTACGGAGGAAGCGGTATTCCTCTGGCTTTTATTATAAACACGACACCTTCGGCGGCAAAAACTCTGATCTCTATGAGAAAAAAATAACAACGACAGAAAGGCTTGGTGCAGCAAAATGTTAAACATCGGCGATTTTGAATTTGATCCCGTCAAGGCGGTAAGGGACTTCCTGGACAAAAAGAATTTTAATGAAAAGATAATCCATACAGAAGCTACAATTTTCACTGTAAGCGATGCTTCGCTCGCTGTAGGAGCACCTGAGCCTGAAATACTTAAGAGCATTCTGCTGAGGGTAAACAGGGGCGAGTATTTTGCTTTGGCACTTATGTCCGGAGTCAACAGAGTAGAGACAAAAAAGATTAAAAAGCTGCTCGGAGCTTCTCATGTCTCCTTTGCCGACCCTGATGCATGCATCGAGTGGTCCGGATTCCGCCCCGGAGGCGTACCTCCGGTCGGCTATCCTAAGCAGCCTCGCACTCTGATTGACGATGACCTGTTTCTGTACGGAACAGTTTGGGCCGCAGCAGGCACAGATCACCATTTTTTCCCAATAAGCCCATCGGCTCTTCTTGAAATTACCGGAGGTGAGAGGGCGGATATAAAAAAATAATCTGCCTCATCTAAAAATGTAGTTAGCGACCGGAATTATAATGATAAAAGATATGACGATTCTTATTATATATATTACGAGCATATCCTTAAAGCTCAGAGGTATTGTTGAGTGCCATACATGAAGCCCTATCTCTGTAAGATTGACAAGTCCCACAGTGGATATGCAGATGCATATAAATTTTCCCGCCTCTTCCAGCAATATCTGTCCGTATGTTATGGCCACATACTGATCGACAAAGGCGAAGACAGACGAAGTTGCGATAATGTCCGGCTCGGCGACTCCAACTCCGTCAAGAAGGGCAGAAATCGGATAGGCTATCATTGTAACAAGGGGAGTTGACTCGGCTATAGCCATCAAAAAAGTTCCGAATGTTATCATCAGAGGAATAGTTCCGCAGATAAGCGGCATTGCTATTGCAGCAGATTCGGCAAGATATAGTTTCATATTCATGTGAGACGCTTTGCTTAACCCTCTGTAGAGAGCCCACTCAAACAAAGTATGCCCGTGCCTGTCCCCCGCCGTCGAAAGATGGTGCGCGGAGGGCACGGCTCTGTATGTGTCGGGAATAAATCTCAAAGGCCATATTCTGGGCATTATCACTGCGAGAATAAGCATGGTTGAATAGACTGTGAGTAAAATTTTGGTGAACATATAGTTCATCCTCAAAAGCGAGGTAACTGCGTAAATATTGTATATTCCGGCAAGAGAAAAGCTTGTGACCATTACAGCCGCTTCTCTGTCACTGTATGAGCCGTTCATGTGCATTTTTGCGGTCAGGACAACTGCAATAGAGCTGCTGCCTAGCCATGATGCTATAGAGTCTACAGCGGATCGTCCCGGAACTTTAAAAAGAGGATGCATAAAGGGGCCTGCATATACGGCTAAAAACTGTACCAGCCCAAAATCAAGGAGCAGAGGTGCCGTGAGAGATAGGACTAAAGTGAGCACAAGAAGCCTTGTGACAAGGTGAAAGACTATCATCTCGGCGTATTTCAAAAAAACTCCGAATACCGATGCGTCTCCCCATATAACTATGACGGATATCACCATTGCCGCAAAACGGACAGTGTACCAGAATGGGCCTCCGTAAAGGCATTCATAAAAAACTTCGTGCTTCTCAGCAAATCTTGGCTTTAAACATAGGGAGAAAAGACTGCTGAGGACTACAGATAGAGAAACTCCGAATACTGCGAATGGCATGTAAAAATGCAAAACGGACATCAGATATTCCTTAAAATGACCTATGAAAGTATTCATGCTTCCGTTGAACGAGAACGGAACAAGAAACATCCATATGCCGATAAGCGACGGTATTATAAAGAGAGATATAATCCTGGCTGTACGTGGAAATTTCTCCACCTCCATTCGTACGCTCTATTATATCAGATTATTCAGACACCTAAAACCCACAGCATGACTCATGCTTATTTGTTTATAAAAATTTGAAATATATTATTCAGTTTCGTCCATTCTTACGGTAAAAAGCTTAACCTCGCCTACGCCTGCGGCAAGAAGTTCGTCTTCAAACGGAGCTTCTGGAATAGGCCATTGGGCTTCGAGAGAGCATTTGATATATTCCTCCAATGCGGAAGGAGCTCTTTCTAAAACCTCTTCTCTGCTTTGCCCCTCTACCCAGCAGCCCGAAAGACCTGGGAAATTCACAACCCAGAGTCTGCCTCCGTCATAACCGTTTGCCACTACAGCCGGAAATGTATATTCCGTTATCATCTCAGCCTAACACCCTCTCAAAAAGCTTAAAAAAGTTTTCGCCCAGAATTTTCCGCGATATGTCTTTGGTAAAGTTTTCTTTAATCGGTGTCAAAAATTTTTCGGCGGCGTCTTCATGATCTCTGAATAGGTCGCCTGAAGGGAGGTCGTGACTCGTTCTGAGCGAATTGACACAGTCACATAAGTCCATTCCGAGTCCGACATGGGAATATCCCGCAATCTCCGCAACACGATAGAGATGTTCCATAAGTTTTTCCGGAGTTCTCTCATCCTCGATGTCCGAAGCAAAGGGCGCGTATGCGTTCATGCCTATTACTCCGCCCGAGCCCGCCACTATTTTTATCTGTTCATCCGTGAGATTTCTCGCGGATGAGGCTAACGCGCGGCAATTTGAATGAGAGGCTATAAAAGGTCCTTTAACCATGGATGCCACTTCATAGAACCCCTCGTCGTTTATGTGGCTCACATCAATCACCATGCCCAGCTCCTGAGCTTTTTCCACCAGAGCGCGTCCGAAGCGGGTAAGTCCTCCCTGATGCTTCGGTGCGTATTCCGGATCAAAGGAGCTGCCGTCCGCGGCGTAGTTTCTGCGTGACCATGTTATGCCGAGAAGCCTGACTCCCAATTCGTAGAATGTCCTCAGAAGCAGCAAGTCCTTGCCTACAGGCTCCGCTCCCTCAAGCGAGAGGAATATAGCTATCTTTCCGTCTTCCACCGCTGCACGCGCCTCTTGGGTATCTCTGCAGAGCGCAAAAGAGTCTCCGGACTCGTCAAGCTCTTCCATAAAAGCGGATATCTGATCCAGAGCATTTCTGAGCGCACCCTCGGGCAGAAGGTCGTCGGTTATAAAGAGAGAACATACCAAAACATTCACACCGGAGCTTTTGAGGCGCCGCAGGTGTCTTCTCTCAAGAACCTTTCTCTCTCCCAAGCGTCTGTAGTATAAAACATCAAGCAATACATCAAAATGCGCGTCAAGCACAATATCTTTCAAAATACACCCTCCGGCTTCGTGCTATTTTTTCGGCTCGGCGTCCTTGTCGCCGAAGCCCGCTTCCCTAAGCCATTCTGTAGGATAACCTACTGTTTTGGCTTTTCCGTTATCATCTATGACATAGCCGTCAGAATACTTTCCTACCAAATGCCATGCAAGATTCCACCACACCGTGCTGGCTTTATTGACACTGTCGTTTACATAGCGTGTCAGATAATCCGATGCACCGGCTCTGTCGCCCGATTTATACTTATCCATAAAAGCCTTTTCCGCGGAAGGAGCTGAGGCAAAAAATCCGTTCTCAAGCTCGGACTGCTTTGCCCTTATGTCCTTTATCATGTATGAATATTTAAGATTTGCCCAGTTTGCTACAAAGTTAAACGCCCAGTATGCGGACTCTTGATTAAATTTTGCTCTGTCGTATATTGCAAGAGACTTGGGAAGTGACTTTGTCCCTGCGTATATCGGCATGTACACGCAGGTTGCAGGCTGGTCGAGCCCGAACCACGTGAGGGCTGCTATTTCCTCGGGCATATCAGACCTTATCTGAGAGACAATGCTGAAGGAACAGTAGTATTCCGATATAGATCTGTCCCAATAATTATACTTGCGGTTTTCCGGCTTTTGATCTCTGTTTACGCTGTTGCGGACAGGAGAGCCGAAGGGGCCTGCGGCAAGACCTTTGGTAAGGTCAAAGCGTGTGCCTTCAAGGTAGTCTCTGTTGACATTCATAATATTCCGA
Organism: uncultured Synergistaceae bacterium; assembly: GCA_964422205.1. GTDB lineage: Bacteria > Synergistota > Synergistia > Synergistales > Synergistaceae > CAZNYN01. Next base: position 57,854 of record CAYRAI010000002.1, read on the forward strand.
ACAGTTATGGGCTTGTCAGGCTTCATAAAAATAGGGTAGTGAGCTTTGGAATTTTCGGCAAGCTTCACGCTCGGAGAGAGCAGTCCGCAGGCACGCCATTCGCGGCGCTGTGAAAGGTAGGGGGAACGGCCTTTGGCCTCAGGACCGTATACCTTGTAAAAGACAAACTTCTCGCCCTCTTTCCACCAGCCCATATCTTTTGCTATATCTTTAATATTTGATGAGTACATAAAGTTAGCTTGGTCGCTGAAATTAATCTCGCCTATACGCGAACGGTTCGCTCCGACAGAGTATGAGTCATCGGGGACACGGACAGCTGCCCATACCGCTCCGGGCTTTCCGCTTTCCGGCTTCCAAAATGCCCCGGGACCTGTTATCTCAAGCAGCCATATTTCATCTTTGTCGGCAATGGCAAGGGCTTCTCCTCTATCTCCGTAGCCGTATTTTTCGGCAAGCTCCGTTATCACCTTTAATGTCTCGCGTGCAGTCGCCCCGCGCTGAAGCCCCAATGCCTCGAGCTGCTCAATCATCATCATGGCTGTCGGGCACTCGCTTTCATCGCGTCCTCCCCATGTATGCTCGCCTATTACGACGGACTTCTCATTCATTATGGGATATGACGTGTTAAAGTACGAGTATGTTTTTTTTACTTCCGGGATAGTGCCTGCCTCAATAAGTTTATTGTCTGGACGTGTCTCCATATATTTGTTCTTGTATATCTGCACGACAGCCCCTTTTGGGTTCTCTTTTCCGGGAACTACGGTAAGACGGTGGTCATACCATCCGTCGCATGTATAGGAAAGAATTACATCGCCTGTGTCTGTAGCCTTTTTCCCTGCCATTACAACTGTACATGCTTCTGATGAATTTGATGCAAGAAAAAATACAAAAAGCAGCATGGCACACAGAGCTTTTTGCCTGCAGATTATTTTTATCATTTAATAAACATCCTCTCTTAAAAAATGCCCTTGAAATTATACCAAAGCAATCGCTGTTTTATCTCACAATTTTGTATCAAGATACAGATGTTTTAAAACTTAATTTTCTGCATATCTTGATTTTCGAGGTCAAACCACAAAAGCTTTTTTAAGAGGACGGAATCCAGCCCCGCAAGTATCTTAAGAGCTTCGCAGGATTCTAAAGATGCAACGAACGGAGGAGTAAAGGGAGGGTTGCCTGTCTCAGTCTCTGCGCCTTTGTCGGGTACATCCTCCGAGTACCAAAAAGGAGTATCCGAGGGGTAAAATACCGATACCTGTCCGAAAAACCCGCCTATGGCACCGTGGACAAACGGTATGTCAAGCTCCCTGCATGCGGCAAAGACATCCCTTCTTGCTTTGTTGCTGTCGAGTGCGTCAATTACAACAGAGCAGCCGCGTAAAAGTTCAGCAGCGTTGCCTCTGTTTAGATAACCTTCAAAAGGAAAGGCTTCTACTGCGCTGTTTATCTCCCTGACTCTCTCGGCTGCGGCAAGAGCCTTTGATGCTCCTATGGAAGACTCCCTGGAATAGAGCTGCCTGTTAAGATTGTTGTCGTCAAAAACATCTCCGTCGGCCATGACTATCTCCCCTACTCCCGCTCTTGCAAGAATCTCTATTATCCAGCCTCCGAGACCTCCGCAGCCTATTACAGCAGCTTTTGACGAAAGCAGGCGCGCCTGTCCAGACAAGCCGAATGTTCCCGCACTGCGTTCGTAGCGTGAGGGGCATATACCATTTTCAAGTGCCAGTATCTCAGTCTCCCGAACCGAGAAACCGCACTCTCTCGCCACCTCCCGGCAATAAAAAAACGGAACCGTCAGATAGACTCCCGTGGACGAAGCTTTACTCCTTAAGAGAGCAATAGCTTTTTCTGTCAAAGCAATCACCTCAAATTTATCGTAATGATATTATTTATGATCAAACAACAGCAGCATAATAGAGATGATACCCCAAAGAGAGGCTAAACGACAGCAAAAAAAAATCGGAACTCTGTGAAAACGAGTCCCGATTTTTACAACGCTCAGATTAAAAAATATTTATTACTTCTTGGGCTCGGCGTCGTTGTTGCCGAAGCCTACTTCTGTGAGCCATTCTGTCGGGTAGCCGACTGTTGTCGCCTTGCCCTTGTCATCGATGACATATCCGTCGGAGTACTTGCCTACGAGATCCCATGCAAGTGCCCACCATTCCTTGTGAACCTTGTTCACATTGGCGTTGACATATGATGTGATAAGCTCTGAGCCTTCGGCTGTCTTCTTGGCTTTGTACTTCGCCATGAAGGCCTTGTCTGTCGCGGGAAGTGTGCTGAAGAATCCGTTTTCGAGTTCAGCCTGCTTTGCGCGGATATCCTTAATCATGTAGGAATGCTTAAGGTCTGCCCAGTTGCCTACGAAGTTGAATGCCCAGAATGTCGATTCCTGGTTGAACTTAGCGCGGTCATAGACTGCCATTGACTTCGGAAGTGACTTTGTTCCGGCATATACCGGCATGTAGACAGATGTGTGGGGCTGGTCGAAGCCGAACCATGTTACTGCGGCTATCTCTTCGGGCATATTGGGTCTTACCTGTGCCACTATGCTGTATGAGCAGCGGAAGAGTGAAATGGGGCGATCCCAGTCGTTGCCTTTGCGGTTCTCGGGCTTCTGGTCTCTGCCGGTCGGGTAGCGTGTCGGTGAACCGAAGGGGCCTGCTGCGAGTCCCTTTGTGAGGTCGAAGCGTGTGCCTTCAAGGTAGTCGCGGTTTACGTTCATAAGGTCCTGAACTTTGAGGGGCTTATCGGGCTTCTGGAAGAGAGGATACTGTTCTTTCGCATTGGGGTCAAGCTTCACGCTGGGCGTGAGAAGACCGTATGCGCGCCACTCGCGGCGCTGCTGGTAGTAGGGTGATCCGTAAGGTGTGGGGTTGTAGATTTTGTGGAAGACGAATTTCTCTCCCTCTTTCCACCAGCCCATGTCCTTTGCGAAATCTTTGACGTTTGATGAATACATAAAGTTGTCTTTGTCTTTGAAGTTGATTTCTGCGATGCGTGAGCGGTTTGATCCCATGGCGTACTTGTCATCGGGAATACGTACTGCCGCCCATACTGCGCCGGGCTTGCCGCTCTGCGCGTTCCAAAGGGGTCCGGGGCCTGTTATCTCAAAGAGCCAGACTTCTTTTTCGTCAGCAACGGCTAGTGCTTCGCCGCCGTCGGCATAGCCGTACTTCTCGGCAAGCGCTCCCATGACTTTGATAGCTTCGCGTGCTGTGGCTCCGCGCTGGAGACCAAGAACCTGAAGCTGCTCAATCATCATCATGGCTGTCGGGCATTCATTCTCGTCGCGTCCGCCCCATGTGAACTCGCCCATAACGACTGATTTCTCGTTCATTACGGGGTATCCGGCATGGAAGTAGGTGTAGGTCTTCTCGGCCTGGGGGATTTCTCCTACCTTATCGAGAGGACGTGTGGGCTGCGTCTGGTAGCATATGTTCTTGTAGATAGGCATTTTTGAACCCTTGGGGTTCACTGAGCCGGGGACTACTGTGAGGCGGTGGTCGTACCATCCGTCGCATGTGTAGGAGACGAGCACGTCGCCTTTGGCTGTGGCTTTTTTGCCCGCCATTACGACTGTGCAGGCGTCAGCCTGTGCAACGAATGCCATCATGAACATAAACAGCGCGAAAAACATTACTTTTCTTGAAACTGATTTCATGACTTACATAACACTCCTTCTGAAAATATGATTTTTTTACAAAGTCACGGAGGACTTGCCTCCATTGCTTTACAGGTAGTGATGGTTAGTCAAAAACAACTCTGCCTTCTGGTGCTTTGGATGGATCTTTAAAGAAAACTCCAAGGCCCTTCTCGACAACTTCCGCATATTTCGGAACATTTGTGACTGTAACGGCCTTATCTGGGTGAAGCATGCTGAATACTTCAGCGCTCTTCAAAACGCTTGAAAGATGGCGCCCCACTCTCTGGTCTATGGGCCAGCCGTTTTCGTCGATGGGAGAGTAGAGAAGTCCGTGTTTGCCTGCCATTACGACAAATTCATCTTTGCCAGTCATAACAAGCTTTTCGTCCGTAATACCGCGGATACGGTCAAGGTAGGGTTCCGCGACTTCAAAGAGTATGGATATCGCTCTTGTGTGGTCTCCTACTTCACGGTGGGAAAGGCCGTGAAGAGCTTTCGGAGAGAACTCCATATTAAGAGGAACGGGGAACTCCTCGGCGGTAAGTGTCATGGATGTCATAGCGGCTATCTCCTGACCCTTTTCATGAGTTACGACCGTGTTGATAACGGGATACTCAAGCTCAGCTTCGTGAAGGTCAATAAAGAGGTCAACTTTCTCTGCTTCTATGAGCTTTGTGTAAGCCGCGCATGTACGCTCGACGATAAGTCCGTTTTTGCGTCCCGGCCATGTTCTGTTCAGGTTGCGGATATCCATATAGGCTAGCATCTGTCCGCTAGGATAGTGGATGTAAACTTCCGGGTCGGGCCATGAGTCAAGCTGGCTTGCGGAACGATCGCCTACGCGCCATGTCTTTTTGCCCCACGGTGTCTCTATGCTGCAGTATTCCGTGTAGGCTTCGCCGTTTCTCGTGGTAAGAGAGGCGCTTCTGTTCGCGCGGTTTACAACAATGAGGCGTCCCGCATCAAGTTTGGCGTTCTCTATGAGAAGAGCGGTCGAGATATTTGTGGCAGGCTCTTCGGGGTGTGTGCTTCCGATAACCATTATTGTCCCGCCGGGCTTGCCGCTGTCAATGATATAAATGTTGCTGTCATTGACAGACCCCTTCATCTGAGGTTCGTAGTCGGAGAGCTTCTTTACCGTGGTCTGTTCTCCGATAACTGTGGGTTCCTGGAAGTGGCGCATCTTGTAGAAGCTCGAGCCTGCGACAGAAGCTGCGGCTACGGCAACTATCAAAGCAATAATCTTTACTTTATTTGTCATATTCATAAAAGGCACCTACTTTATGCGAAGAAGACGGAGAACAAAAGGAATAAGAACTATTATGTAGAGAATAGATTCCTGCGCGTTCTTTGTCTTATAAGCATTCCAGCAGATCGCGGCGGTAAAGAAAGCCGCAATTGCGTAGTACGAACATGTTATCAAGCTGTTTAAAGCTAACATCTTCATTCCTCCCCTGTCTACTTGGCCAAGAACGACAGAGCCTTGCTGAAAACAAGGAACAGTGTGCATGCTGTCGCTATTGCAATAAACGGAACCGTACAAGCGGCCACGAATTCTTTGTAGTACTTGCCTTTGTAGTTAAGCTCCATTACGGATGCTCTTCCTACAACGGCGGTAGGCGGCAGACAGTCTCCGAGCGGCCACAGAACTGACATGGCGGAAAGCGCTATTATCGGATCAAGTCCTCTCATATTGAAGAGCATTATGAGCGGGACTCCGATAAGAGGGGCGACAGCGTATTGAAGCAGTCCTTCCGAGAGAGGAAGAATAAAGAACAGTGTCGCAAAGAGTGTCGTAAGAGGCAGAGTTACTATCAAAAGAGATATAAGCCCGCGTGCTCCCGTAAGAGCCATAACCTGGTTCAAAGCTCCGACAACAACCATGATTCCGACAAGGGGAAGGAGGTTGTGGACTGTGTTTGTGGCAACTGTCCAAACATTAAGTTTGATCGGGCTTACCGCAAGCATAACTATAGAAGAGAGAACGAATATAAGTGGAAGACCCATAATCGGGAAGCTGAAAGGAGCGACACGTCCCGCCACTATCAGTCCGCAGAGTACCACGAAGGGAAGAACTACACGTCCCCAGCACATCTTTGCGGGCGGTTCGGGCAAAATATCAAGTACCTGCTTCTCGTCGATGGGTGTACCTTTCCATGCAAGGTAGAACATAGAAAACACAGCGCCGAATATTGAAAGAACAGCCAACGGATAAGTAAAGCCGACATAAGGCATGTTCGCGCCTGCTGCTGCCATCATAGCCCAGAGGTTAATGGGAGGTGCGGCCGCGCTCATTGCGGCAGTAAGAAAGATAGCCGCGGTTCTCTTTGTTTCATTTACTCCCATGACGGCCAAGACCGAACCGACAAGCCCTCCGACGGTAAGAACCGTAGTAGCGCCGGAGCCGGTAAGTGCACCTGGGATAAGCATGACAAGTGTAAGGAGAAGGAGGCATATCGCACGGCGGCTTTTAAACATAGCAACTATTCTGCGAACGATAAAAGCTACTCCGCCGGATTCCTTCACAAGTGTCATAAAGAATGTCGCTGTAATAAATATCAGGCATACGTCAAAATATGTAAACATACCCTCCACGAGGTGGCGTATCGGGAGAATCTCTCCCGAATACACCACACCGTGATAAAGAGCCGCCGCGCAGGCTGACGCAAGCATGGAAAGCTCTGTTGTCAGTTTTAGCTTGGCTATAAGAAAGACCACCACAATGATGGCCAAAATGGTGTAGGCGTAAGTGAACATATGATACGCCTTCTACTTCTTCAGTTCCGCGAGTTTTTTACCTAAGTCGAGAGCGTCCTTGGCAATTATCATCTCTTTGCCGAGTTCTTTGGCATACTTTGTGAAAAACCCGTCTTTGTTGCTGTCAGCAATTATCAGGATATAGTCGGAAAGGGGCATTACAGCCTTTATTGACTTCATGTCCGATGCGTCCGTGCGGCGCGCCATTCCTTCAACCTGAGCTCCTATTACTGTCATACCGAGCTTTTTGGCTTCTTTAATAAGAGCTTCGCAGCGCTTGATTTCTTTGTCGACATCTGTTCCCGCGGCTCCCATGCCTTTTCCGCTTGTTCCGGCCGTTACTACAAGCGTCTTATAGCCTTTGCCTGCAAGATCCTTGGCTGTAAGTGCGTTGTTGTGCTCCGCAGGAGTAACCTTTGCCTGAACGGCCGACATCTTAAGCATCATTGCACCCGGTGTCTGTCCGCATGTTGTTGCAATAATAGGTGTCTTCAGTTCTGCGGCTGATGCAGACACTGCAAATCCCAGCAGCAATACAAGCATACATACTATCTTTTTCATATTAACTTCCTCCTTGGTATTTTGTTCGCCGGATATAACTTATCTATCATCCCCAGCGTGTATGAATTTTAGTCGACAAAGTTAGATATAGCAAGGGTTTATGGGCCTTAGTGGTAATTTTACAATAACGGCAGACAAATAAAATATTAATATACATTCTTTTTCTGCCGGCGCAGATTGCTGAAATAATTATAAGTATTCCAACTTACACCGGCCCGCAAAAATACTCTGCCTTTCAAACCTTGACTGTGTAAGAGAGTACAGGATGTCAGTGCGTGATGTTTATCACATGTTTGACGGACAAAGGACTGGGTTTTGATATATCCGGGCATAAAAACACAAAACTTTAATTCAAAAAACATAGGATGAAAAATGCCTCAAAATCTAATCAATTTGTAAATTTTTATAAAAAAATATCAATATACTTATTTTATATTACCTTTATTCATTTATTACTTTTGACACTTATTTGACATTTTTGCCTGACAATATAAGTTTAAGTTGGAAAATCCCAATGTGTTTTGCTCCTATTTTGTCTATTTTGGGTTACTTTAAAAAATGGTAAAATCAGCAATTTTTACGATTTTTTAAAAATACCTGCTTCAAAATTAATTTTTAGAATTAAATCTACAACAAATCGCTAAAACTGTGGAGATATTTTACGCTTCATGAAGTAGAATATATCTTATGAAAAAAATACTTGTACCGTCATTTGGAAACTTTAAATTGAATAAAGCCTCGGATAAAAAAAACATCGTCGTTCTGATGAGCGGCGGTGTAGACTCAAGCGCGGCCGCTCTGTTTTTTAAGCGCGAAGGCATGAATGTTGCGGGAGTCACTATGAATATATCCAATGACAGGTCCGCCTGCGAATCTGCGGCAAAAGTGTGCGAGGCTCTATCCATTCCACACTTTTACACCGATATAGCGGATGAGTTCAGAGCCTGCGTCTCATCACCCTTCTGTGAATCATATCTTTTGGGAAGAACTCCCAATCCGTGCGCGGACTGCAACGAGCTCATAAAATTCGGGCTTCTGTGGGACATAATAGAAGAGAGCTTCGGAGACAACCTGCTTGTTTCGACGGGGCACTACGCGAAGATAATAAGAAGGGAGGGACAGACATACTTGGCACGCGCCTCTAACAGAAAAAAGGACCAGTCGTATTTTATGAGCGGAATCAAAAAAGCGCGCATTGCAAAGATGGTGCTTCCTCTGGCGGATTTTACAAAGGAGGAGACCCGCGCTCTCGTGAGAAGTGAAGGGCTTCCCGTGGCAGAAAGACCGGAGAGTATGGAGATATGTTTCGCCTCGGAGAGTGATTACAGAAGAATAATCGAAGCTCCGTCAGTACACGGCCCTATAACAGACACTTCCGGAAAGGTAATCGGAGAGCACACAGGCATTGCCAATTACACTTTAGGACAGCGCAAGGGTCTTGGCATAGCGTGGAAAAGGCCTCTGTTTGTAACAGAGATACGTCCGTGCGACAATACAATAGTGGTGTCGGAGAGAGAAGCCGCCTTCTCGGATGTTGTCAGAGCATCGGGCGTAAATATTCAGGCCGATGAGTTTATCTGCAGCGGAAACGTTCTTTACGGCAAGATACGCTCTCAGGGAGAACCCGAAGAGTGCACTGTAACTTTCACATCTGACGGAGCTGCGGAAGCAAGATTTAAAAAACCGGTATTCGCCCCGGCTCCGGGACAGCGCCTTGTGCTTTACACGGGGGAAGGAATTCTTGCCGCGGGCGGCTCTATAATCTGACGAGACTGATATTCCTTTAAATTAAAGCCGATATAGTCTCTTTTTTTCCTTACATCTGATACAATATATTTATAAATATATGAGCACTATCAGGGGGCTGCATATGGCATGACACTTCGAAGAAAGACACAGGTAACTCTCGGTATCTTAATGCTTCTTTTGCTGCTTGTACTGGATTGGACTTTTACAAGTTTTCTGCGCCAGTCCGCGGAACAGTCCGACAAGGAACGTATATTGCAGAATCTTTCCCGTGTATCGGTATCCGTTAACGCCGAAGCTCAAACCTTAGCGGCTATAGCAGGGAACTGGGCCTATTCTGATTCAACATGGAACTATATGAGATCAATGAACAGCGATTATGTACTTAAAGTTCTTAACAGAGATGTCCTTACTGATATAGGCATCTCATCTCTTATTTTTGTTGACAACAAACGCGATGTTACCCTCTTTAAAGATTACAGCCGCCCAGACGAGCCGTCCGCGCCCCAGGATGAATATACGACGATATTCAGCAATCCCGACAACAATGAGCTTTTTAACAATGAAAACAAGGACGGCACAAGCGGCATAGTTCTTCAGGGAGATGAAGCACTGCTGTTTTCCGTAAAGCCCATACTAAAGTCCAACAAGCAGGGGCCTCAGGCAGGCTATCTTCTTGCGACAAAAAAACTCAGCCCAACTTTGATAAACAGCATTTCCAGAAACCTAGGCTTTTCCTTTGCCGTTGAGCCTATAACCGAAGCTGAAAGCAAATCAGAATCGTTACCCGTTACAGTTATACGAAAGATACAGTCCAAAGACACCTCTATTTCGGCAAAGATGCTTGTCCGCGACCACAGGGGGGCTCCCGCCTTCTGGGTTATGGGAATACTGCCGAAACAGGATATCACAGAGACAGAGAGAAAGATGCAGATACTATTCCTTATTATTGCCGCAGGGGCCATCTTCCTCTGCTTCGTCTTTGACATCTTCTTTAAGCGCACCTTTACAAACAGAATGAAGCGCCTGCAGAACGAAGTCGAAGCAATAAGAGACGAATCTCCAAACAACAAACAGAGTATAACGACAGACAACAGACGGGATGAAATAAGCAGTCTCCAGAGAGTTCTCTATGACAGCTACGCATACAACGACTATAAGACGGAAAAAATGCAGAACCTCGACCGCATCAGCATCATGGTATACGAAAGATTCGCTCAGGCGGGAAACAGGCTGTGCTACAAAACTCTTGAGGATATCGCTTCTGCCATAACTCCGGGAGACGAAAAGTACCGCGCCAGCATAGTGCGCGCCGCAAAGAAGACATGGCACTTCTGCCGCTCTTTGGGAATGAAGGAAGAAGAACTGCTTTACTCGTACCTCGGAGCTCTCTTCAGCCGCATAGGGCTTCTGGGTCTTCCGACAGAGATAAGGGACAAGAACACGCCTCTTACTCCTCACGAGCTCCGAGAATACCAGAAATACCCGATAATATCAAAGGATATTATGGAAAACGTCGAACTTCTGCGCCCGGCCTACCACATTCCTCTCTCATGGAATGAGAACTGGGATGGAACAGGTTTCCCCCATGCAAGCACCGGAAGCTCAATTAATATTTCGGCACGTATCTTCGCAATAGTGAACGAATGGAACGAAATGACACGCCCGTGGATGGGACGCAAACTTCCGACAGAACAGGAAGTGGAAGACAAACTCCGCTCAATGGAAGGAACCAGGCTTGACCCCCAGCTTACGGAAAAATTTATACAAATGCTGAAGGAAAATTCTCAGCATAAAGATTAAAAACATCGCAAGGCGCTGTTAACTTTATAAACGGCGCCTTGTCGCTGTATTTGTACTGATTATTATTTTATTGTTTTTAACTTCGGAAGGAGTTCCACCACATGTCAATATATATGAATAACGCGGCCACAACATGGCCTAAACCTAAAGAGACTGCGGAGGCGGTCTTTGACTTTATGACAAACCACGGAGCCAACCTCGCAAGGGGCGCGGCCTCGAACAGGGATATAGAGACTCTCGACAGCGTATACACCTGCCGCAAAACCTTAGCCGATATGTTCGGCGGCTACGAGAGGCGCAATGCAAAGTTTGTCTCCCTGACATCAAATATTACAGAATCCCTCAATATCGTCCTAAAAGGAATGCTTCGCCCCGGCATGAAAGTGGTCACATCATCCATGGAGCACAACGCTGTTGTCCGTCCTCTGAGATCTGCGGAGCTCTCCGGTATTAGAATGAACGTGATTCAGTGCAGTCTGCGCGGTTTTCTCGATCCGCAGTCTGTCGACAAGGCTCTGCAGGATGGGGCTGACTTGGCGGTATTCTCTCATTGCAGCAACGTCTGCGGAGCATTGCAGAACCTGGAAGCCATAGCCGAAGTCTGCGCCAAGCACAAGGTACCTCTCGTTGCGGACTGCGCACAGACAGCCGGAATATTGCCCATAAATGCGGAAGAGCTCGGACTTGCCGCTCTCTGCTTTACGGGGCACAAGGCGCTCTTCGGCCCTCAGGGAACTGGCGGCATTATATGGAAGCCCGAATTTGCCGAAAGGTGCTCATGCTTTATCGAAGGAGGCACGGGCAGCCTCTCTCACGATGAACACCAGCCTCTTCAGATGCCCGACAAATTTGAAGCTGGAACTCCCAACCTGCCCGGAATCGCGGGGCTTCTTGCATCGCTCTCCTGGATAAAAACTACTGGAATGGAAAATATAAGAAAAAAAGAAGACGCTCTGGGCAAAAGGCTCGAAGAAGGGCTTCTCTCCATAGACGGGCTTAAAATTCACGGCCCTGCCGAGGACGACAGCCGCCTGCCCGTCTATGCCGTAAATATAAGCGGCAAGGACAACGCCGTGCTCGCAATGCATCTTTCCGACAGATACGGAATAGAGACAAGACCGGGGCTTCACTGCTCGCCTTTCGCCCACAGAACACTGGGAACTTTCCCCGAAGGAGCTCTGCGCCTCTCGCCCGGCTTCTTCAACACGGAGGACGACATAGACCAAACAATCGACGCTTTGAGAACTCTCGCGAAATAGCCTTTTTCTCTTTCCGTCCGCGACTATTTTTCAATGAGGCCGTTCCATACTCTGTGAAGAGATGTGACGGCCTCTGTTATGTCGCATGATGATATTCCGGAAAAAGACAGATATACATTCATAAAGCCTCTCTCCTCATAGACAGCTTCCGCTCTGATTCCTACTGAGAAGGCAAGCTCTTCGAGTTCCGATGAGCTGCAGGAGCATTTAAATTTCAGTCTCACGGACATAGAAGTTTCGTAAAGCTCCGGCACGGAAGTCCCGAACTTCTCTTTAAGATCGGACATAAGTTTTTTGGCTTTCGCCTGATATATTTTTCTGCTTCTTTTGAGATGGCGCTCAAGATCCCTGTTTTTTATATACTCGGCAAGAGCAAGCTGCTCTACTTTGCTTGAAGTCTGGTCGTAGGAGGATATCACCTTAGACGCTAAGCCGGCAAGAGACGGGGGAAGCACCATATATGCTATTCTGACAGAGGGAAGCAGAAGGCGGGAGAAGCTTCCCACATATACAACAAAATCTGGTGCAGCTCCCTGCAGGGAGGGAACCGGACGCGACACATAGTGCAGTTCTCCGTTGTAGTCGTCCTCTACAATGAGATGTCCGCCGCGAGCCCAAGATATGAGCTCGTTTCTTCTGGCAAAAAGTTTTGCAAGAGGCATGTGAGGCAAGTTTGAAGTTATCTCGGCAAAGATGTCGCTTTTACTCTCCGAAAGGCTCTTAACAAGAGAAGCTCCGTCACTCCTTCTAACGATATCCGTCTGCCAGCCGAAATCAGCAAATACCTGCTCCGCCTGGCTAAACCCTGGATCTTCCAGTGCAGCTCTCCTTCCGTGCCCCAATATTCGGCAAAGCAGGGATAAGAGCTGCTGTGTTCCCGACGCGATGATAATTCTATCTGGAGAGGCTACAACACCTCTCGCTGTTCTGCAGTACGCAACAAGAGCGTCTCTAAGCTCCGCTTCGCCCATGGGGCTGCCGCGCGATATGATTTCATCCTGCCTGTTGAGAGTCATGCGCAGATGCCTCTTCCACACATCGGCATCTGCGCAATTTATGTCAATTTTTTCGGAGGAAAAATCGTATCTTAAAGCTTTGCTCTCTCCGTCTTTAACAGTGCCGTAGCTCTTTAAAACTCCGCCCGAAGCCTCCAAAGTAAAAAAACCGCTCTTGGGACGACTCTCTAAAATACCGTCTATCTGAAGTCTGACATAGGCATTCTCTACAGGAGAGCGGCTCACTCCAAGCTCCGACGCAAGCTCTCTGATGGAAGGAATCCTAGTTCCGGGAGGTATCGAGCCTCCGCAGACAGCGGAAGCCAAAGAATCATATATCTGCCTCCAAAGCGGAAGTTCCGAAGAGGTATCTATATTCAAAAAGCCATCAAGCATAATTACGCTCCAATCTGTCATGTAAAAATATCTAATATCTGTCCATTGTTAATATGACAATTTACGGTTATAAATATAGCACACCCGGGAATCGCGAACAACAGGAGGAAATATTATGAACACAAATATAGAGAAAAAAGTTAATAAAAACCTGGCAACCCTGCTTAAAGGCGGGGTAATAATGGACGTGACATCACCCCAGCAGGCTAAAATAGCCGAAGAGGCGGGAGCCTGCGCAGTGATGGCTCTTGAAAGAATTCCCGCGGACATAAGAGTTGCCGGCGGAGTCTCGAGAATGAGCGACCCCAAGATGATAAAAGGCATTATGGAGGCTGTCTCCATTCCTGTCATGGCAAAGTGCAGAATAGGACACTTCACAGAAGCTCGTATTCTGGAAGCTGTGGGAATAGACTACATAGACGAGAGCGAAGTACTAAGCCCTGCGGACAACACATATCACATAGACAAGACAGAATTTGAGACACCATTTGTCTGCGGAGCGCGCGACTTGGGAGAAGCTTTAAGACGTGTTGCCGAAGGAGCAATGATGATACGTACAAAGGGCGAGGCCGGTACGGGAGATGTCGTTCAGGCGGTGCGCCACATGAGAAAAATGAATGCGGACATAGCAAGAGTTCGCACTATGAGAAAAGATGAACTCTTTGAGGAGGCAAAGCAGCTTCAGGTTCCTTATGAGCTGCTGCTTTTTGTACACCGAGAAGGGCATCTGCCGGTGGTAAATTTTGCTGCGGGCGGAGTGGCTACTCCTGCAGATGCGGCTCTTATGATGGAGTTGGGAGCTGAAGGAGTCTTTGTCGGGAGCGGCATATTCAAGTCGGGAGACCCCCAAAAACGCGCCTCCGCAATAGTAAAGGCTGTCAAGAACTACCGCGACTCTAAGCTGCTCGCAGAAGTATCCGAGAACTTGGGAGAAGCGATGGTCGGAATCAACGAGAGCGAAATATCAATACTTATGGCGGAACGGGGAAAATAACATCCACGCTTGTTATTGCCGCTTATCGCAGCGCGATAGAATAATTTTAAAAAATCAAAGCGAAATGCAATTTCTTCCGCTTTGATTTTTCTATATTTGACAATATTGCATTATGAGGCCAAAATTAATTGAGGACAAAAGAAACGGGGACTGAGATATGAAAGACGAAATTCTAAGAAAGTTAATGGATGCGGCAAAAGATACCCGCGAACGTGCCTATGCCCCCTATTCCTCATTTAAAGTCGGAGCCGCTCTGCTTTTTGAGGACGGAGAGATAATATCGGGCTGCAACGTCGAAAACAGCAGCTACGGACTAACTGTCTGCGCCGAGAGAAACGCCATGGCTGCCGCAGTATCCTCCGGCAAAGGAGCTCCGATTGCCGCGGCTGTAGCGGGAGAACCGGGAACAAAATGCACCCCATGCGGAGCGTGCCGTCAGTTCTTGGCAGAATTTAACCCTAATATGGACATAATCATGGAGGACGGAGATAATTTAATCGTAAGAAATCTGAGTGCCCTGCTCCCCGAACACTTTTCTCCGAAAAATCTAAACATAAAGCAAGGATAAAATCTTGGACGCATCTTTCACCCTATCGCTTCAATCACTCATATTCGTATGCTTTATGGTCGGAATAGCCGGCTTTGTAGACGCGGCAGCAGGAGGAGGCGGAATAATATCCCTTCCCGCATACATGTTTACGGGAATGCCCGCACACTACGCATTGGGGACCAATAAATTCTCCGGCTCATGCGGAACGACACTGGCAGTATTCAAATTCTGGAAGAGCGGCGCACTGGACATGAAAGCCTCTTTGACAGCAGCAGCCGGTTCATTCCTTGGCTCGGCTGCAGGCTCAAAGGCAGCTCTTATGATGAGCGATCAAACCTTGAAGACAATCCTAATTTTCATCCTTCCGGCAGCGGCTCTCATAATATCATTGAAAAGGGACTTCGGAGAAAAAGACCTATCATCAGCTCTGAGCAGAAAAAAAGCTGCGCTCATTGCCTTCGCTATAGGAGTAATAATAGGCGGCTACGACGGGATGTTCGGCCCGGGCACGGGAACTTTCGCCATAATAGCATTCTCCGTCCTAATGAGATACGACTTAAAGACAGCATCTGGAAATGCAAAAATATTAAACCTTGCATCAAACTACGCATCGGTTATAACATTTGCCATGAGCGGAACCATTTACTACTCTCTCGCCGTGCCTGCCGCAGCGTGCGGGATAGTAGGAAACTACCTCGGAGCACGCTGCGCTTTGGCAAAAGGTGCAAAATTCATCAAACCCATGATGATGGCGGTAATGTCTCTGCTTCTCCTAAAAATAGTTTTTGACCTATATGCCGCAAGATAACAGAATAACACTTTATTTTATAATGTAAGCGTTGGCCGCCTGAGCCGCCACATCGCCGCCGCTGAAAGGAAGCCAGTTTCCTTTGTTGTTCATGCTGGAATCTAAAATTTTGCCTCTGGCGTATGTGCCGTAGTAATATGCGATAGCAGGCATGTCGACCATACGTTTTGCGCAGTCTAAGTCAAAAGTAGCTACAAGCGACCTGTGCCCGCCCTGGAGCCGTTCGGCAAAATTCACCATGCCAGTAAACATAATATGCGGTGCTCCGCTGACATCTTTTCTTATGACAGACCCTGGGAGCACTACCAGCCTGCTTCGTCCGTCGGTAAATTCATCCGCTTTATCAAGCTTCAGTGCCTTGCCCCTCTTTGCTCCTATCTCCGTGAGCTCGACATTTCCCTCTCCTATAAATGCTTTCCACTTCTTGTCGGAAGAGGAAAACGTCACTTCGCTGCCGTCTGAGGACCATTTAATCTTTCCCGATGCGGCAAAAGTATTTTTTCCCGTCTTGGCTGAATGCTTCGAGAGTATAAAAGTGTCGTTATTTCCCAGGTACAAAGCTGTTATCTTTCCCGATTTTGCCAAGATGTAAAAACCGTTCCAATCGACGCAGGTTCTTGTCGTGTCCGCAAAAGAGACGGATGCAAAACATAGGACTAGGGCTGCTGCGAGCAGTGCTGTTATCTTTTTCATTAATATTTCTCCTTCCGATTCACCGGCAAGTTCAAAACTTAACACTGTGCGATATCTCATCGTAAGGATATTTCATCAGATTGTCGAATTCAACGCTATTTATGCAGTATATCTCTCATATTATACGTAAAAATGCGGCGAAGATTCTAATTTCAATCTTCGCCGCATATGAGCTATTCTTTCATCATATATGGATAACTGAAATCATGAGGAGGGAGAAGATTCTCTTTAATAGTTCTAGGGGATGTCCACCTGATGAGATTCAGCTTACTGCCCGCCTTGTCATTAGTTCCCGAGGAGCGAGCCCCGCCGAACGGCTGGAGCCCTATGCTTGCGGCCGTCGTCTTGTCATTGATGTAGAAATTTCCCGCTGCATACTTTAATATCTTCTCCGCCGAATCTATAGCTTTGCGCTCACCTGCAAAAATAGCTCCTGTCAGAGCGTATGGCGATGTACCGTCACAGATGCGCAGAGTCTCTTCATATTTTTCATCTTCATAGACATAAAGTGTGAATATAGGGCCGAAAATCTCTTCTTCCATTGATTTAAAATGTGGGTCCGAAGTTTTGATTATAGTAGGCT
Organism: uncultured Synergistaceae bacterium; assembly: GCA_964422205.1. Lineage (GTDB taxonomy): Bacteria > Synergistota > Synergistia > Synergistales > Synergistaceae > CAZNYN01. The sequence continues at coordinate 74,651 of CAYRAI010000002.1, forward strand.
GAACAAAATATCCCCTGCTCTTGTCACCGCTGCCTCCGAAAAGAATCTCTGCGTTATCGGCTTCCTCTGCATATTTTATATATGACATGCAGTTATCAAATGAGGCCTCGTCTATTACCGCATTCACAAAATTGCCGAAGTCGCGCGGATCGCCCGTCTTAATCTCGCCCATTATATAAGCCAGCTCGCTCTTAAGCTCTTCCCAACGGCTTGCGGGAACATATCCACGTGATGTGGCGGAGCACTTCTGCCCTTGATACTCAAAAGCTCCTCTTGCGATAGCAGCGGCAGCCGCCTTTATATCAGCGGACTTGTGAATAAATATAAAGTCCTTTCCGCCGGTTTCTCCGACAAGCCTCGGATATGAGCGGTAGGATGAAAGATTATCGCTGACACCCTTCCATAAATCTCTGAATACCTCCGTGGAACCTGTGAAGTGTATACCTGCAAGCTCTTGGCGTCCAAGCAGAACAGAAGTAATATCTGAGCCGGAACCAGGCACAAAATTAAGCACTCCCGCAGGCACTCCCGCCTCCATAAATATCTTCATAAGATAATAGCTTGAAAGCAGAGATGTCGTAGCCGGCTTCCACACCACAGTATTACCCATCATAACAGGCGCCATCGGCAGATTTGCCGCAAGAGCCGTAAAGTTGAACGGAGATATGGCGTAAATAAAGCCCTCGAGAGGGCGATACTCCAGACGGTTGATTACCCCCTCCTCGGAAGCAGGCTGCTCTCTGTAAAGCTCGTTCATGCAGTGTACTCCGAAACGAAAGTAGTCAACTGTTTCGCTCGCCGCTTCTATCTCAGCCTGCCATACACTCTTGCTCTGCCCCATCATAGTGGCAGCGTTCAATATATACCTATACTTCTTGTCGATCAGCTCCGCTATTTTTAAAACTATTGATGCACGCTCCGTCCACGCCATAGAGCTCCACATATCATGAGAAGCAAGAGCGGCCTCCGCAGCGGCCTGCACCTCTGCTGCGCCCGCTTTACGGTATGATGCCAAAACATGAGAATGGTCATGAGGCATAACAATCCTGCCTACATTACCAGTTCGAATTTCTTCGCCGTTTATAATGATAGGAATTTCAGGCTGCTCTGATGTTATCTGTTTTATCGCCTCTTTAAGAAGCTCCCGCTCCGGACAGCCAGGAGCATAGCTCATAGATGGCTCGTTTACCGGCTTTGCAAATGAAAATAGTGAATTGTTCATATTAACCCTCCCGTTATTATAAATGCAACTATGTTGCAAATTATAATAACAGAGGGAGTCGGCAGATTCAAATTCCTAAACGGGCTTTAAATAATAAAAATCAAGTGCATAAATAAATTATATTAAGCAAAATATCATTATCTGCGCAAAGAGCGCAAATTTTACAGATAGAGAATTAGACTTAATTAAAAGAACTCAGGCTCTTTGCGTGCTTTGTTTTTCTGCATAACCACCTTGTCCGTCTGCCGCACAGATACAAAAAGCGGCCCCGATTAGGGCCGCCGCTTTTGTATCTGTCATATTATTTTATTTGCTGGGTGTTATAAGTTTGATGTCTTTTACAACTCCGTAGTAATGGAACTTGCCGTCTTTGACTTTCTGTATCTGAACCGGCTTTACGACTTCGCCTTCGGCTGTGAAGCCTTTGATGAGTCCTGTCAGTCCGTCATAATTTTTGGTGTTTGACAGAGCTTTTGCAACAGCCGCTCCGTCCGTTGTCTTTGCCACTTTGATGGCGTTAGCAAGGAGCATAAAAGCATCGTATGCGGAAGCACCGACCATGTCAGGCTCGATCTTGCAGCGATTGCGGTAAACAGTAAGAAATTCCTGTACAGATTTGCGTTTGTCGTCTCTGTTGAGGTTTGTTACCATGATGAAGCCTTCGGCTGCATCCCCTGCTATTTCCGTTGTCTTAGGCGAGTCTGCTCCCTCTTCGCCTATGAACTGGACTTTAATTCCCATTTCCTTCGCCTGTTTCATTGCCGGGCCGACCTGGAAGTAGTAGCCGCTGAAGAATACTACGTCGGGGTTTGTTGCCTTCATCTTTGAAAGGTATGGCTTAAAGTCTTTTTCGCTCATGGGGTACTTCTGCTGTGACACTATTTTAACTTCCGGGTGTCCCTTCAGATATTCGTCAAAACCCTGAGCAAGAGTTGTTCCAAAGTCATTGTCGCTGACTATCAGAGCTATTTTCTTAGCCTTAAGAAGCTTTACAGCAGTGTAAGCAGCTCCCTTGCCTTCTACTGTTCCGAGGAAGCCGTTGCGGAAGGTGAAGTCGCCCTTTGTGATGTCTGGGTGCAGAGCGTAAGCTGATACGAGAGGAATTTCCTCATCATTGAAGATAGCGGATACCGCGCGTGTCGGGAGGCTGTATGAACCTGCCACGAAAGCGACTATCTTGTCCTGTCCGATAAGCTTGTTTGCGAGAGGCACGGACTGTTTGGGATCTGCCGCATCATCATAGCAGATAAGCTCGACTTTTTTGCCTAGGATACCGCCTGCCGCGTTTACTTTCTCCACAGCAAGCTTCACTGATTCGTGGGCGCTGAATCCGTCGGCAGCCGCGAAGCCTGTAAGAGGAGCAAGCATACCTATTTTGATTGTCTCCGCCGCCAGTGCCGTCCCGCAGAAGCAGACCAGCGCAAGGCACATTGCCATTGCCGCAACCTTAAAACTTTTGTTCATAATAAAATACACCTCCTGTATTTTTGAGGCAGTTTTGTGAACTGCCAATAACAACTAATTTCCAGCTCCCAAGTACGCTTCCTTGACTCCGGAATTTTCCATAAGCTCAGAGGCACTGCCTTCTATGCCTATATGTCCCGTTTCAAGGACATAACCTCGGTCTGATATCTTTAAGGACGCAAGAGCGTTCTGCTCAACAAGAAGAATTGTGAGCCCCTTTTCTTTGTTCAGCCTTCTCAGCACTTCAAAGACCTGAGCCGTGAGCTTCGGCATGAGTCCCATTGAGACTTCATCTACAAACATCAGCCTCGGGCTTGAGACCAAAGCTCTAGCTATTGCAAGCTGCTGCTGCTCTCCTCCCGACAAGGTGTTGGCGGACTGCCTGCTTCTCTCGTTTAGAATGGGGAAGAGCTCATATATCGCGTCAAGCTCCCCTTTAAGAGAAGAAGCTTTGCCGTAAACTCCCATTTGAAGATTCTCGTAAACGGTCAGTTGGGGAAAACACCTTGCGCGCTCGGCAACCATGCGTATTCCCAAGTTCGCCCTCTTGTGAGCGGGAAGGTTTGTAATGTCCTCTCCCTCAAAAATTACCTTTCCATCTTTCACGGGCTGAAGCCCCATAAGAGCCCTCAGTGTAGTAGTCTTGCCGGCTCCGTTTGCCCCTATTATTGAGACAAGCTCGCCTCTGTCTATTTTAAAACTTATGCCGTGAACTGCCTCTATGTCACCGTAGGAGACGCGGAGGTCTTTTACCTCAAGCAACATTGCTCTCATCTCCCTTGCCTAGATATGCTTCTATAACGTCGGGATTTGACGAAATTTCCGCAGGAGTGCCCTCCGCGAGCTTGCGTCCGTGATCCAAGACTACGATACGATCGGAAAGCCCCATTGCGACTCTCATATTGTGCTCTATAAGCAAAATGGAAACTCCTCCGTCGCGGATTGAGCGAATAAGGTCCTCTATGACTTTTATCTCCTCGTGGCGCAGCCCAGAGAAACATTCATCCAACAGCAGAAGGCGCGGATCTAAAGCCAAAGCTCTTGCTATCTCCAGCTTTCTTAAGTTGCCGAGAGGAAGAAGGCCGGATTTTGTATCAGCTTCGTTTAAGAGTCCTACTGTATCAAGAATCTTCCTTGCCTTCTCGCGGCTCTCAGAGGTTTTCCAAAACTTCCACGATTCAAAAAAATGGCTGTAGCGAGCCATGCCAAGAGCTACTATGACATTTTCCTCCGCTGTCAGACCGGAGAAAGGTTTTACAACCTGAAAAGTTCTGCCTACTCCAAGGGATGCCATTTTATGGGGAGGAAGTCCGTCAGTCCTCTTTCCGTCAAGGTAAATCTCACCGTATGTCGGCTTGTAGACACCGGAAATCATATTAAAGCAAGTCGTCTTGCCTGCTCCGTTAGGGCCAAGCAGCCCGAGTATCTCCTTGTCATGGATGTCAAAGCTCACATCATCTACGGCTTTAAGGCCTCCGAAATGTATCGAGAGATTCTTTATTGAGACAATAACGCTACTCATTGCTTCCGCCTCCGTTTCTCTCTTTTTTCTTCATAAGGTTTTTAACGGAGAGCATTGTCGAGCCTCCGAGTATGCCTCCGGGCATGAAGCGTATCATGAGCAGGAGAATAAAAGCGTAGAGGAACATTCTGTAGTCGACAAGAGGTCTGAAAATTTCAGGCATTATGCCAAGGACAACAGCCCCAAGCAGAGGGCCCCAAAAAGTTCCAAGGCCGCCTGCGACCACAATAGAAAGCAATGTGACCGAGAATGGGAATGTGAAGGAGTCAGCGCTGATAAATCTCATATAGTGAGCGTAAAGAACGCCGGCAAGACCTGCCATAACAGTGCCCAAAACAAATGCTGTGAGCTTTGCTCTCACGGGAGAGACTCCCATGCTTGATGCGGCTGTCTCCTCTTCTCTTACCGCAAAACATGACAGTCCTGTCCAAGAGCTTGTGAAGAACTTGCATATAACAAGGACTAAAACGAGAGCGGCCAGGCAGAGCGCCATAAAACCGTCTCCTTTAAGAGCGTGGCCGAAAATCCTGGCGCGCGGTATGCCTCCTATTCCCAGAGCCCCTCCAAGTGCCGGCGTGTACTGGAAAATAGCGACAACGATAAAGTTAATGCCTATAGTTGTTATCGCAAGAAAATCGTCTTTAACTCTGAGGCTCGGCAGTCCGCAGAGCAGGCCGACTATTCCCACTATAAGAAGAGAAATCGGCAGAGCCTGCCAGAAGGAAAGCCCTCCCACGGTCGTGAGCATAGCGTTTGAATATGCTCCTATGCCGACAAAAGCGGCATGCCCTAACGATATCTGACCGGCGTTTCCTACAATTATATTGAGGCCGCAGGCGGCTATAGCCTGAATGATTATCTGAGTTGCGACATTTACCATATAGCTGCTCATTGATGCTCTCCCCCTAACGCTTTCCCATGAGTCCTGTCGGACGCCACATGAGAATGATTATCATAGCTATAAAGGCTAAAGCGTCACGCGGCATGGGTATATTCGCATAGCCGATAAGGAATGTCTCCGCAAGGCCTAAGAGCATTGAGGCCAGAACAGCTCCAGGTGCCGAGCCCATGCCTCCCACAACGATAAAAGCCAGAGTCTTATATGCAGGAACTTCACCCATCATGGGATAGACCTGGTTGTAATATATACCGACCAAAATGCCGGCGACAGCCGCTATTGCAGAGCCTATGACAAAGGTAAGGGCAACGGTTCTCTGAGTGTTGACCCCAAGAGCGGAGGCTGTTTCCATATCCTGCGATACAGCCCTCATCGCAAGGCCAAGCTCCGTCTTTGTCATCAGGAGCCAAAGCATTATCAGAACAGCGGCTGAGATTACATAGACTGCAATTAAAGTGGAGGAAACTGTGACTCCGGCAATAACAAGAGTCGGAAAAGGAAGTTCTGCCGGGAATGTTCTGACTTCGGGGCCGGCAGCCAGGCGGCAGAGTTCCTCAATAGCGATAAGTAGAGCGATGCTGCTGATAAGAGGTACGTAAGGCGGGTATTTCAGAAGAGGAAAATATACATATCTCTCTATTAGAATTCCCAGACATGAGCAGAAAATCATGCTTCCCAAAATAGCAAGCAGCATATTGCCTGTCGCCGAGTAAAGATAGAGCCCCATATAAGCTCCGGCGGTATAGACCGAAGCGTGGGCGACATGAAGAATTTTCATAACACCGTAAATCAGCGCAAGCCCCAGAGTTATAAGAGAATACATGGCTCCTGCGGCCAATCCGTTAAGGATTTGTTCTACCAATAACTGCATATATGTTTCCCTCCAGACACTTTTGAATCTGCAGAGTTAATTCTAATACTTTTCAGAATAATGTAAAATAGACGAAACAGACAACTTTGTAAATTTTCATAACTTTTCCGTTATGTTTTGGGAAAATTTTGAACTTTATATTTAAATAAAAAACTTAATTTAAACTTTTATGACTATATACATTATAAACAGGTCTCAAAAAAAGGCAGGAGATAAATCTCCTGCCTTTTCCGGTACTTTATATAACTTTTACTGTTGGCTTTGTTAGCAGACTTCCTGTGCGTTACGGGCGATAATTTCTTCCTGCTGGTAATTGTCGAGGTCTACGAAGTAATCGCTGTAGCCTGCGACACGGACGAGGAGTCCGCGGTAGTTGTCGGGGTGAGCCTGTGCGTCGCGCAGTGTCTCTTCGTCAACTACATTGAACTGGATGTGGTGTCCGCCGAGCTTGAAGTATGAGCGGATAAGGTTCTTTACGGCTTCTATTCCCTGCTCGCCTGCTAGGACAGAGGGGAGGAAGCGCTGGTTGAGAAGCGTTCCGCCTGATTTTACCTGGTCCATCTTGGCAAGCGACTTGATTACCGCTGTTGGGCCGTTGCGGTCTGCTCCGTGGCTCGGTGATGTTCCGTCTGACTCCGGCATGCCCGAGAAGCGTCCGTTGGGTGTCGCTGCGAGCTTCTGTCCGAAGTAGTTGTGGCAGGTTGTGCTCAGCATGTTGAGGTGGTATGTCGGCCCGAGGATGCTGTGTCTGCCGTCTATCATCTTGAAGAGGCTGTTGTAAACCACTTTCATTATGTTATCGGCATAGTCGTCATCGTTGCCGAAGAAGGGTGTCTTGTTCCAAAGGGTGAGACGCATTGCTTCCTGCCCTTCCCAGTTGTTCTTTATCGCATCGACAAGCTGCTGCAGTGTATATGTGCCATCTTCAAAGACGTGCTTCTTTATTGCGGAGAAGCTGTCTGTAATTGTGCCTATGCCACAGCACTGAATGTAGTCGGAGTTGTAGCGCGGGCCTCCGTTGTAGTAGTCCTTGCCCTTCTGGATGCAGTCGCGGATTACGACTGAGAGGAAGGTTGCGGCCATCTTTGTCGCATACTGGTAGCGCAGGTAGTTGTCAACCTTTACCTTTGTAGATACAGCATAGTCCATCTGCTTCTCAAAGGCTTCATAGAGGTCGTCAAATGTCTTGAATGTGCTGATGTCGCCTGTCTTTATGCTGACCTGTTTCCCTGTCAGAAGGTCAACTCCGTTGCTCAGTGTGTATTCAAGGAGCTTAGGAACGTTGAGATAGCCGTGGAGCAGGTAGGCCTCTTTGCCGGCGCAGCCTGTCTCTATGCAGCCGCTTGTGCCGCCCTGACGCGCGTCTTCAAGTGTTTTGCCTACGCGCATCTGTTCCTGTATAACCATGTCCGCATTGAACATTGAGGGATATCCCATACCGTTGCGGAATACTCTCGCCGCCGCGCGGAGGACGTTGTCAGGTGTGCGTTCGCTGACCTGAATGTTGCCCTGGGGCTGGAGAAGGCGAAGTTCGTCAAAGATTTCAAGGCAGATGTAGGTAACTTCGCTTGAACCGTCCGAACCGTCGGCTTTAAGTCCTGCAAGGTTGATATTTGTAAAGTCGTTGTATGTTCCGCTTTCAGCCGCTGTAACTCCGACCTTCGGAGGAGCCGGGGTATTGTTGACCTTTACCCACAGGCAGGAGAGAAGCTCTTTTGCCGATTCGCGGGTGAGAGTGCCGTCAGCGATGCCCTTGGCATAGAAAGGAGCGAGGTGCTGGTCGAGGTGTCCGGGGCTCATGGCATCCCAGCCGTTAAGCTCTGTTATTGTTCCGAGGTGGACAAACCAGTACATCTGAACCGCTTCCCAGAAGTCGCGCGGCGCATGTGCAGGTACGCGGTGGCAGACATCGGCTATTTTAAGAAGTTCGGCTTTACGCTTGGGATCTGTCTCTGCAGCCGCTTTTTCTTCTGCAAGTTTAGCATGACGCTCCGCGAATGCGACAACGGCATCGCAGGAGATTGACATACCCTGAAGCTGCTCGTCTTTTGCAGTCGCTTCGGGATCGTTGATGAAGTCAAGCTTGGCACGCGCATCGGCTATGTCCTGCTTGAGGTCGAGAGCGCCCTTTGTGTAAACAAGGTCGTCAAGAGCCGTGTGTCCGAGAGCTCTCTGCTCTCCGAACTCTGTGAAAGTGCCTGCTTCATAGAGAAGTGTCCAGTCTTCAGGCATACGCTCAAAGAGTCTGTCTCTCATGCAGCGTCCGCGCCAGAAGGGCTCGACAAATTCTTCGTACTTGTCTATGTCTTCCGATGCTACAGTGTAATTCTGCTGTTTGCGCGTGTTAAGAATCTCAAGGTCCTGTCTTGAGTGGCATGTGAGCTCAGGGAAGGTCGAAACTGCCTTAGGAGTTTTGCCGCGTTCACCTACAATAAGTTCTTCCGGGCCCATGTAAAGGCTCTTGTTCTCGCAGATATACTTAAAGTTTGAAGCGCGGAGAACAGGCATAGGGAGCTTGCCGTCGTGCTCTCTGTAAAATTCCGTAGTGAGAACGGCTCTTTCGATGCAGATTGAAGGATGTGCGTAGAAGCTTTCGTCGCGAAGACGCTGAATACGTTCGTTCATTGTAATTCCTCCTTAGTGTAATGTATAAAATTTAAGTTTCGGTGGTGTCTATGATAAGAACGCCTTGCGTTCAAGGTTTTTAAATTTTTACCCGCCGATTCGGACTTTAAGCCCGAATTCTTCGAGTATAGATGCCGCATGGGCTGTCATACTCTCAGTCGGGGGGAGCAGGTCCGGCAGCTTGTAATCCATGTGCCACCTATCATGCTTTCCCTTTGCCACTGTATGATAAGGCAGTATATTAACCATTGTGATTCCTTTGAGCTCGGAGACAAAGCGTCCGAGTTCTCTGACATTTTCATCATCGGTATTCAGCCCCGGCATAAAGGGATAACGCACATTAATGAGAGCCCCTGCTTCGGATATAGCCTTTAAGTTATCCAGTATCACAACATTGTCAACGCCTGTGTACTCTTTATGCTTTGCAGGATCCATGTGCTTTACATCGTATAAAAACAGACTTGTATGCTTTGCCGTCTCAAGTATAACCGACTTCTGGACAAAGCCGCATGTATCGACGGCTCTGTGGTAGCCTTCTTTCTCACAGGCTTTGAGAGCTTCGATAAGGAATTCGCCCTGCATAAGAGGCTCGCCCCCGGAGAAAGTTACTCCGCCTCCGTCACGGAAGAAAATTTCGTCCCTGCGCAAATGAACCATAAGCTCATCAACCGTGTATTTTCTGCCGCACAGCTCTCTGGCATCGGACGGACACACCTTCTCGCACATTCCGCAGCCGTCGCATAAGCCTCTGTCTGTGATAAGCTGACCGCCCACGGCAGATATCGCTTTGTTTGGGCATGCTTTGAGACATGCTCCGCAGCCGATACACTTCTCGGATCTGAAAAGTATAGCAGGCATCATCGCCTGGCTTTCAGGGTTGTGACACCACCAGCAAGTCAGAGGACACCCCTTCATGTGAACCGTGGTTCTTGTTCCGGGACCATCATGTATAGAATATTTTTTTATATCAAATATAGTTCCCTTTATGCTCAAGCCTGCCCCTCCTCGGATATATCAAGCTCCGTATGCTTCGCGAAATAATATTTGCGTATAAACCTCTCCTGCACGGAGAAAGACCAGTGAACATCTCTAACATACTCAGCGGCTCCGTTAAAATCGCCCACTCTGAAAAGGTCTATCATAGTCTGGTGCTCATCCAGCGAATGGAGCTCCCACTCCTTGACAAATGTCTTGTTGCGCGGGAAATCATACAGACGCTCTTTGTGAATTTTTATGTACTCCAACAGATCGCTGTTGTCAGAAAGTTCAAGGTACACATTGTGAAATTTCAGATTTTCGCTGTAAAAAGTTGCGTAATTGTTGCGCTCAAGAGCTTTTCTCATCATCGCATTGCACTTAGTCATGGTATCTGCGTCGCTCTCGCGGAAGCGCAGAGCTATCAGAACTATTACAGCTGACTCCAACCCACCTAGTATTTCGTAAATGTTGCGGATCTTCTCGAGAGAAAGGGTATTTACCATGACACCCTTTCTGGGATAAATCTTTACAAATCCCTCCGACTCCAACTGAAAAAGCGCGTCTCTGAGCGGAGTTCTGCTCATTCCCAATTCTTGGCTTATTTCGTTGAGGTTAAGAAAAAGACCGGGACGTATCTTCCCGTCATTCATCTGAACTCTCAAATAATCATAAACCTGTTCTCTAAGCGATTTTAGTGTAAGATGCGATTCTTCGGACATTTTGCACGTGCCCCTCTCGTAATTTGAGTTTATCACAGATATATCAGATTGCAATAGTCTCTTTTGTTTTTTTTATATATTTTTTTTTAGAACATACAAAAAATACAGTTTATGACAGATATTAAGCTCAGGTTCGTGCATCAGGCTATCTGATATATTTGTCAAAGCATTGTTCTCCTCCGACTCTTTCAAATGCTCTTTGCCCACTCAGCGCAATTTTGTTATATTATAATATGTTCTACAAATAAATTGTTCATTAATTGTAGAAAAATTTTTGTGATACATCTGTTCTAATAGGTTACACGTTTCACAAAAAAGGTTATACTCTACTTGTCGGAAATGTATATCTGCAACATCATAGATGAGAGACAGCCAAATATTATTTACAGCACATGAGAGGGGAGAACTTTTATGAAAATTAAAGAATTTAAATTGGAAAGACTATTTGCCAGGTACAAAGCACAGGCAAAATATACATTCAGCCAGACAGCATGCGAGTTCTGCACAATGCAGGAGATTCTCGACATGGCAGACGATGAATGCAAAGCTCTGTGGAACAACCTCAGTCTCGGATACACAAACTCAATGGGATTTCCGCCGTTCCGCGAAGCGGTATCAAGACGCTACAACTCAGTACGCCAGTCTGACATCCTGGAAGTCATTCCCGAAGAAGGCATCTTCATTTTCATGAACACAATGCTCGACCCGGGCGACGAAGTCATAGTCATGCAGCCGGCACTCCCCTCCCTTTATGAAATTCCCCGTTCACTCGGATGCAAGATAATACGCTGGCCGCTCGAAGTAACTTCATGGGGCTGGAGACTCGACATTGACTTCCTTGCTGACAACATCTCGCCAAAGACAAAAATGCTCATAATGAACATCCCCAACAACCCGACAGGATACATCCCCGTTAAGACAGAGATGGACAGAATCCTCAACATGGCTGACAAAATGGGGACATGGGTATTCTGCGAGGAGACATACAGAGGAATGGAACACGACCCTGCGGCGGCTCTCCCGTCACTTGCGGACATGTATTCCAGAGCGACAGTAATAGGCGGACTCAACAAGTACGGACTGCCAGGCACAAGAATGGGATGGCTAGTAACAAAGAACAGACAGGTGCTTTCGGACTGCTCCATATACAAAGACTACACAACCCTCTGCAGCAACGCGCCAGGAGAAGTCCTTGCAACGATAGCCATGAGAAATGCTGACGCACTGCTCCAGCGCAACCACAAAATAGTTCTGGAAAATCTCGCTATAGCCGAGGCATTCTTCAAAAAGAACAAGGACATGTTCATGTGGATTCAGCCAAACGGAGGAGCAACCGCATTCCCGAAACTTCTGCCCCCATTTGACGTAACGGATATGTGCGAAAAAGCCATGAACGAAAAAGAACTCTTCATCATAGGAGAACGTGCTTTCGGGCTTAATACAAACAATTTTCGCATCGGCCTCGGAAGACGCGACTTTAGCAAATCACTCTCCGTCTTCTCCGAACTAGTAGACGAAATGGCTGAGACCCTTAAATAAAATAAATCCTCTTTAAAAATATAAGCTCCGGTGCGGAAAACGCCGGAGCTTATGTTTTATCTGCCTATCAGTACTGGCATGCCGTTTACATATGTCAGCTTTGCAACAGTAGCCGTAACATCAGGCTCCGTACAGAACAAAATATCATTCGTAAAATTCAGCCCTTGAAGTATGAGCCCGTGAGCCGACTCCATTGCCACGGCAGAAATATCCGGGCCTAGGTGATGCCAAAGAGCCATAGCTGCTATTGCCCCGTCCGTAAGCTCCATCTCCTCAGCTCCGTTGGATGGGGCAAGAGCAAGCATCTTTTCGACAATCATACCGGCACACACAGTATCTTCAAGAGAAAATTCCCCGTTGCGCCCAGCCGCTATTATCCCTATATTCTGACCGGAACAGAGAGCGTCCCATGCGGCAGCCTCCGCGTTCCTTACACATGCGATACTGACATTGGTGCAGTTCTCCGCCGCCCTCATAATGGCGCGCGTGCCGTTTGACGTTGTAATAACAGCCTTCTTGGGGGCACCTGCAGAGGAAAGCTCTAAAGGAGAATTGCCGAAATCAAACCCGGGTGCTGGAAGTCCCCCTCTCTCCCCCATAAGCTTCCACTCATCCCCCAGCTCACTCTTCAGACGAAACGACTCCTCTGTTTCAAGCACAGGAATAAGAATCTCGCCGCCGCAGTCAAAAAAAGTGGTTATCTGGGTAGAAGCGCGAAGCAAATCTATAACGACACGGCAGTCATGCTCCTTCAAACTTTCACTTGGAAGAAAAGCAACATCAAATATGTACTTCATTTGAAAAACCTCCCTGTATCAACATCACAGTTAATGCTAAAATATATGTGCACCAGTATACTACAACAAAAAAATGACAGGAGGTTTACAGCAAATGAAAATTCTTATTGCCACAGACTTCAGCCCTGTAGGTCGCAAAGCCGCCTTTTACGGGTATAAGCTTGCACAAAAAAGCGGCATGGACTCCATCTTCTTTCATGCCATACCTCAGCCGGCCAAACTGCTCGAAGGATACGGCATAAAGGCCGTTATTGCAGGCAGTGCAAAAGCTGAGCATAAAATTATCGAAGACAGTGCACGCAAAAACCTTCACAAACTCATGGAAGCTGTAATACTGGAAAACGGAAAATCTCCCGACACACAAATAGATGAGTACATAGCTGCGGGAGACGCCTCCGAAGAAATTCTAAAATACGCAAAAGAACAGTCTGCTGACATGATAGTAATAGGCTACAAAAGCTACAGCGCAATATCCGAAATTCTTGTAGGAAGCACCGCGGCGAAAGTTGCAAGATACGCTCCTTGCTCCGTGCTGATATACAGACCTGAGAAAGCTTAGCAAAAACCGGTGGAGAGCCTCATATGAAGCTCTCCACCTATTATCCATGAGGAGAACAAAATGGACTATAAAATTCTTGACACGGACAAATACTACAGAAAAGAAATATACCGCCGCTTCACTCAGGACTGCAAATGCTCAGTATCGATAACTCACAGGATAGACGTCACAGACCTTGCTGAACGGTCAAAGACGAGCGGGACAAAATTCTACATAAATTTCCTATACCTCCTATCAAAAGTGCTCAACTCAAGAGAAGACTACCGCATGCAGAACTTTTACGAGACTGGCGAAACCGTAATATTCGATAAAATCAACCCTGCTCACTGCATCTTCCACGAAGACACAGAAACCTTCACCACAGTCTACTCCAAGTACAGCGAAGATTACCGAGTCTTTTACGAAGAGTGCGAAAAAGACATAAAAAAGGCAAAAGAGACGCGTGAGTACGGACTTGACTTTCAAAACCACAAAAACTGGTTTGACGCCTCTTACCTCCCGTGGATTTCATACGACTCACTGAACATCGAACTCCCCGACGGCTACTTTCACTTCCTGCCCATAATCAACTGGGGAAGCTACAAAAAAGAAAACGGAAAAATCCTAATGCCTCTGACCGTAAGACTAAACCACGCGGCGGCAGACGGATATCTGATATCAAAAGTATTCACAATGCTGGAAGACGAAATACAAAAACTAAGAGAAAAAATCTAAGACAGCGTCTGTACAACAACTAAATATCCAGATTCCGGAGGGTAAACAATGAAAATCAAAAAATTCAAAGTCGAAGAATGGATGAACGAGTTTGAGAACGACGCATCATACAACATTGCAGAAACTTGCGTAGACTCAGTTTCCATAAACGAACTGTTCGAACTGGCAGGCAAAAATGAGCGGGAATTCTTTGAAGTCTTCAACTCCAAACGCTTGACATACGGCGCCATTTTAGGCTTAACAAGCTTCAAAGAGGGCATCTGCAAACTATACAAAACAATAAAAACTGACGAAGTTATCACCACTCACGGAGCAACGGGAGCAAACCACCTTGTACTCTACTCCCTAGTAGAACCTGGTGACCATGTTATATCCGTTATGCCAACCTACCAGCAGCTATACTCAATACCAGAATCCTTCGGCGCTCATGTGGACATACTGCATTTGAAAAAAGAAAACAAATTTCTCCCCGACATAGATGCTCTGAGAAAATCAGTCAGCGAAAAAACAAAAGTTATCTGCATAAACAACCCTAACAACCCAACCGGGGCTCTTATACCATCCGATATTTTGAAAGAAATCGTAAAAATCGCGCGTGAAGCAGACTCATACATCCTCTGCGACGAAGTCTACAGATCATTGAATCAAGAAGACATCTACACCGAATCCATAGCCGATCTCTATGAAAAAGGAATCAGTGTCAGCAGCATGTCCAAAGTATTCTCACTGGCGGGAGTAAGACTAGGCTGGATTGCGACACATGACAAAGCTCTCATGGAATCCTGCCTCTCACACAGAGACTACAACATGATAAGCTGCGGAATGTTCGACGAAGCCATTGCCTCGATAGCTCTCGAAAAAGCGGACATACTCCTGGACAGAAGCAAAAAAATAGTAAGAAACAACCTCAAAATTTTGGACGAGTGGATAAAAACCCAGCCACACTGCTCCTACATCAAGCCCAAAGCAGGCACCACCGCACTTTTGTACTATGACATAGAAATGGGCTCAAGAGAATTCTGCACAAGACTGCTCAAAGAGACAGGAGCATTCCTCACCCCAGGAGAGTGCTTCGAGCAGGAATACTGCGCAAGAATAGGCTACGCCTGCGAACCCAAAGAGCTAAAAGCAGGTCTCGCGGCACTGGGAACATTTATAGAAAAAATTGCCGAAAAAAACAAATAAAAATTTTTTTCCCCAAGATAGAATCTATAAATCCAACAGCCAAATCTGCTGGGGTACGGCATACGGTTTAGTAAAATAATCAGATTGCTATTGATTTTATTAAAATTTCCCCGATAATCTATTAATGCCTTCCGCATAGGGAAGCACGCTATTTTCTCTAGGTCTGCTTCTAAGATACCGGAAGGCATTTTTCTCTCTTTAGAGTTTTTGTTGATTCGAAGATAACTGGATTTTTAAAGAGGATGAATTCATACACAACCTATACGTTACCAGGCGAATCAGGTGCATCCTTGCTCCACGGACAAATTTACTCAGCCGAGGATTCATATATCCGACTATTGTAATAGAAAGCTCCATTTCTCTGCTCGCCATGAACGCACCTCCTCTGGGCAATAAAAAAGCCGTCCCATAAGGACAGCAGATGAAATATTCTAAATTAACAAGTTGCCCATATCCAGATAACTGTTATTGTAAAAATAAAAAACGCAACACAAATTAAAGATTGCAAAGTATCGTTACGCATGTAGACCTCAAGTGCAATCTGACGTTCTATTTCAGCCTCTTCTTCGGCTCTCTTGCGACGCCAGGCTCTTATTTCGTTGTCTATTCTACGATTGTCTCTCGCTATCTGCTCATCAATTTTTCTATCAAGAGCATTACGATATTCTATTTCTTTGATTTGGGCACGCAGCTTCTCCCTAAAAACTTTAGCCGCCAGCTTTTCTTCATCGGTAGGTATATGTTTTTCATACATTGTACATACCCCCTTCCAACTATTTAAATAATAACAATACATCAAATAAAGTCAATATAAAAACACATAGGATCGGGGATGTAGGCATTTTTAAAGAGGATAAATTATAGAACTAAA
>CAYRAI010000003.1:0-71986 GCA_964422205.1 uncultured Synergistaceae bacterium
CCCGAGCGGCGTTGGTTTTGATTCTTTAGAACCTTAGACACAAAGCCACTTTGCCACGTACAGGTACATTACGGGGAGACAAAGAGTGAAGCGAAGAGACAATAAAGTGGCGTGTCCTTGATTCTCCTTTCTGTTTGCCCGTAATGCTTCCGTACGGGCTCGAGTGGCGTTGGTTTTGAATCTTTAGAACCTTAGAAGCAAAGCCACTTTGCCCCGTACAGGTACATTACGGGGAGACAAAGGGGGAATCAGTGGGAAGTCAATAGCATGTCAGTAGTTGGTCAGTAGCTTATAACTGCCTACCGACTTCCGGCTTGCCGACCACCGCGAAGCAGACTCCCTGTACGCAATCTTTGGCAACGTTTTACCATGTTTCACTACCATTTCACCACGTTTTACAGTCACTGCACGCAGCAGCTTGTCAATAGTTTTTACAATCGTTCAACTATTGTTCAACGCCTCTGCTCTTAGCATCTTTCATCTATTGTTTGCCAATCCCTTGCTACAGTTCGGCAACTGCTCGCTAAATCCATGTTTATTGCGTGAACAATGCTTTCTTTATATTGAGTGTAAAACAAAAACAAGGAGGCGCCTTTAGGCTGCCTCCTTGTTTTATTAGTTGTGATGATTTTTATTTCGCTGCTTTTTTGGCTGTTACGTATTCGTCTATTGCTACTGCAGCGGCTTTGCCTGCTCCCATTGCTAGGATGACTGTGGCTGCTCCCGTGACTATGTCTCCGCCTGCGAATACGCCGGGGACTGATGTTGCGCCTGTCTTGGGGTCTGCTTCGATGTATCCCCATTTGTTGATTTTCATTTCGGGGAAGGTGGAGAGGAGAACTTTGTTTGAGCCCTGTCCGATTGCTTCTATTGCGCAGTCGGCTTCGATGAGGAATTCGCTTCCTTCAACGGGGACGGGGCGTCTGCGGCCTGATGCGTCGGGCTCGCCGAGTTCCATTTTTATGCATTTTACTCCGCAGAGCTGGCCGTTGCCGTCGTTGACGTATTCAACGGGGTTTGTGAGCCAGTTGAAGATTATTTCTTCTTCGACTGCGTGGTGGTATTCTTCGATACGTGCGGGGAGTTCAGCGAGTGAGCGGCGGTATACAACCTGGACTTCTTCGGCTCCGAGGCGTTTTGCCGAGCGGGCTGCGTCCATTGCGACGTTGCCGCCTCCGATGACTACGACTTTCTTCGCCTTTTTGGCGGGTGTGTCGTTTTCGGGGAACTCGTAGCCGTGCATGAGGTTGATTCTTGTGAGGTATTCGCTGGCTGAGTATACGCCGTTAAGTGTTGTTCCCGGTACGCCCTGGAAGTGGGGTGCGCCCGCTCCGACTGCGATGTAGCATGCGTCGAATTCTTCCATGATTTCCTGCATTGTGATTGTCTTTCCGACTACCACGTTGCATTCGACGTCTACGCCGAGTTTTTTCATCGCGTCTATTTCCATTGCGACTATTTTCTTGGGAAGACGGAATTCGGGGATACCGTAGATGAGGACTCCGCCGGCTGCGTGGAGAGCTTCGTATATTTTGACTTCATAGCCGAGTTTTGCAAGGTCGCCTGCGACTGTGAGGCTTGAAGGGCCTGAACCTACTACTGCGATGCGGCCTTTCTTTTCGCCTGAGGGGATTTCTGTTTTGAGGTTTTCTTGCGCGTATTTCCAGTCAGCTACGAGTCTTTCGAGTTTGCCTATTGAGACAGGCTCGAAGTCTTTCATTTTACCTACTGTGCAGAGGCCTTCGCACTGTGATTCCTGGGGGCATACGCGGCCGCATACTGCGGGCAGGTTTGTGTATTTGTCGAGGACTTCAGCGGCTCCAGCCATGTTTCCGGCTTTTACGCACTGGATGAATCCGGGGATGTCTATAGCTACGGGGCATCCTGCGATGCAGGGCTTCGTTTTGCAGTTTAGGCAACGCTCTGCTTCTTTCATTCCTTCTTCAAGTGAGTAGCCGAGGCATACTTCTTTAAAGTTGCTTTTGCGTACCTGGGGATCCTGTTCTTTTATGGGGGTCTTCCACTTTGAGAATGTTATAGCCATGTCGGTTCACCTACTTCTGCTTCATATTTTTCCATGGAGATTTTTTCCTCGTCTTTGTACTGACGGAGGCGGCTCATGAATTCGTCCCAGTTGACTTTGTGTCCGTCAAATTCGGGGCCGTCAACGCATGCGAAGAAGATTTTGCCGTCTACTGTTACGCGGCAGCATCCGCACATGCCTGTGCCGTCAACCATAAGTGGGTTGAGGGAGACAAAGATGGGAAGTCCGAGTTCGGCTGCTGCTTTGGTTCCGAATTTCATCATGATGGAGGGACCTATGCACCAGCAGCGGTCGATTTTCTCGCCGCGGTCGACTACCATTTTCATTGCCTGTGTGACTACGCCCTTAATGCCTTCCGAACCGTCGTCAGTTGTTACTATGAGCTCGTCTGAGTACTTGGCGCACTCTTCTTTCATGACTACGAGGTTGGATGTACGTCCGCCGAGGATTGTGATTACTTTGTTGCCTGCGAGCTTAAGAGCTTTGATGATGGGGTAGAGAGCAGCTATTCCTACTCCTCCTCCAACCATGAGTACCGTGCCGAATTTCTCGACTTCGCTCGGTGTGCCGAGGGGGCCGGAGATGTCCTGAATTGCTTCTCCGACGTTGAGTCCCGACATGAGTGCGGTTGTCTTTCCGACTACCTGGAAGATGAGGCGGATAAGGCCTTTTTCTTCGTCATAATCGGCGATTGTGAGAGGAATTCTCTCTCCCTTGTCCGCAACGCGGAGCACGACGAACTGTCCTGCTTTTGCGTGCTTTGCAATGCGCGGCGCTTCGACCCATATGTCAAATTCTTTGGGTGCCAGCTTCTGTTTTGATACGATCTTAAACATGGTGAACCTCCTCTAAGAATCTTAATGCTTGTAATACTCTTCTCTAATTAATTACGCATACTGTATTAATGTATCGCATATTACGGATTATTGCAACCTAAATGATTGATTTTTGTTCAACCAACCATATATTCAAATGTGAAACAATGGTCTGATGCGAAAAAGTTTAGAATCGTTATAGGTAAATTCCGCTTGCGGCTGTATAATAGTTTTGAAATGTTACGGAGTATCTTCATTGTTTTCTCAATTCAGAGGAGTGATTTCTGTGGAAGTTATTGTCTATTCAACAACATCTTGCCCGTGGTGTACTAAGGCAAAGGATTTTTTAACTTCGCTCAATGTTCCTTACGAGGTTAAGGATTTGAACGGAGATAAAGCAGCTGCGATGTTTGTGGTTAAGAAGACGCATCAGATGGGTGTTCCGGTGGTTCAGGTAGGTGACACTTTTATTGTCGGCTTTAACCCGGAAAAGATAACGGAGACTTTGAAAGAGGCAAAAATTATATAGTTACGGAGTTATATTATCTTTAGTACGGAGGTGTCATGATGTGCGGATTGTCTGTTAAGTTTTCTTTCGGCGCAGCCGTTTGCAGGGGGCAGAAGTCGCTTCGTGATTTGGAGGGGCAGTATCAGAGTAAGTGTCTGGGAGCTGCCCAGTGGATGACTTTTACTCCTGTAACGTCTCCGGGGCATGGCTGGCTGAATCTTCCGAGTATTGACACTTCCGAAATTAAAGAGGCAGGTGAGTGGCTGAGGGGCTATGATTTTATTGTTCACGCCGGTATAGGCGGCTCCGCTTTGGGCACTCTTATGCTGAATCAGGCCCTTTTGGATTTTTATCCCTCACGCGGGCCGCGTTTATTTGTGGCAGATAATCCCGACCCGTCAAAGACAGCTGCGATTTGGAATCAGGTTAAGGGCGGCAGGATAGCTCTTCTCGGAGTCAGTAAGTCCGGATCAACAGCGGAGACTATGTCGCAGTTTTTGTGGTTCCGCGAGAGGATGATTGAAAAGGGGCAGTCAGACGCCGATATTATGGTGATAACGGATCTCGAATACGGTGTATTTCGCTCTTTTGCAAATGCGTCGGGGTGCCGTTCTCTGCCTTTGCCAGCTTCTGTCGGAGGCAGGTATTCCGTGCTTAGCGCTGCTTCTCTTGTCGGAGCTTATGCTTTGGGGATAAATATTGATTCTTTGCTTTCGGGAGCAGCGGAGATGAAAGCTTTTCTTTCTTCAAAGAAGGATATTTGGAGGAATCCCGCATGGATGCTTGCCGCTCTTTCGTGTTTTCACTGGAGGGAGGGGCGTCCTATGTCTGTTATGATGCCTTATTCCAGCCGCCTGGCCTATTTTGCCGAGTGGTATGCTCAGCTGTGGGGCGAGAGTCTTGGCAAGGACGGAAAGGGAACAACTCCTGTGAGGGCTTTGGGCGCTATTGACCAGCATTCACAGGTGCAGCTTTACGCCGACGGGCCTGATGACAAGTTTATTACCATTATTAATGTTCGTGACCATGGTGAGTGTGTAACGGTTCCTTATGTTTCGGAGTCTTCTCTCGCATCTCTTGATTATATGGGCGGGTCTGAGATAGGCAGGATGCTGTGGCTTGAGGCTATGAGCACGGCCGCGGCTCTTGCTAAGTCGGAGCATCCCGTTGCGTGGATAGAGATAGAGCGCATTGATGCCAAGACTGTAGGAGCTTTGATTTTTTTCTATGAGTATGTGACCGCGATGACAGGACGTATTATGGGACTAAACCCATTTGACCAGCCCGGAGTTGAGCAGGGCAAGAGGTACACTTATGGCCTTATGGGCAGAGACGGGTATGAGAAAGAGGCCGATGAAGCCAAGATGTGGTTCTCTAGAATAGAAAGCTGTACGGAAATAATTTGAACCATTAGAGACAATGTCCCTTTTAGGGGGATTGTGTATCAGTTTGTGATGGAGAGTTTTATAAACTGGCCTTGAAGGTTCCAGCTTTTTTCTATGATGTTGTCTGTCTCACCAGGCTGCTTCCATGGTATCATGTTGGCTTCTCCAAA
Source organism: uncultured Synergistaceae bacterium (assembly GCA_964422205.1). Lineage (GTDB taxonomy): Bacteria > Synergistota > Synergistia > Synergistales > Synergistaceae > CAZNYN01. The sequence continues at coordinate 4,923 of CAYRAI010000003.1, forward strand.
CGAGTCAACTACGGTGATGAACCGCGCTCCGCTGTCATCTATGTAAAGGTAAACGCCTTCGGGCTGCTGCTTTGCCATATTTTGTAACCTCCGGGTCCGGTAAAAGTCTTTGCATATATGTTACTACATCTGCTGCTTACGTGCCATACAATAATTTGGACGGTGGATTTGTCTATGTTTATGATTATCTTTTGCTGGCTTATTTTTTTGTTTCTTCTTATCGCTCCTTCTATAATAACTCTTTTTGTCTCAAAAAGTAAGCCGAAGCGCAGGAGCAGTGGCTGCTGATGTCGCCTCTTATTTATTATCTTGCCGCTTTCGGGGCTTATACTATATCTATAATATTGATGACTGGGCAGTCTTTTACATGGAAGGAGACCCGTTCTTCGTTTTATGTCGGAGGGCGAAAGACAGGGCTTATTCCTTCTGTTTCGACTTTCTGCGCGACTTGGATGAGTCCTCTCTCTCTTGTTGGGTACGGAATGTGGCTTTACAGAGACGGATATATGGCTTTTTTTGCCTCTGTGAACGGGTGGCTTATAGGTCTGATGTTTTTTCCTTTTATAGTTAAGAGGCTGAGGATAAGGAGAGTTTTGTCTCTTCCGGAATGGCTTGAGAAAACTTACGGGGACGCAAGGGTGAGAAAGCTTGTGGCTCTGACTATGATTTTTTTATATACTTTATATCTTGTAATCCAATTCAGGGCTTTCGGCGTAATTGTTTCATATATGCTGGAAATCACTCCAGGCTTTGCCGCAACGTCTCTTGTCTATTTATTTGTTCTTTATACGACTTTCGGCGGTTATCCTTCTGTTGTCAGAAGCGATGTATTGAATCTGGCTTTTATAATATTCGGTGTGACTATAGCTGCTTACTGTATTCTTCCGCCTGGTGCCGGCTTGGGCTACGCTAAGGATGTTCTTTTTTCGGAGACGGCTGTAGGGGGCTTGGAGCCTGTTTCATACGCCGAGGCTTTTTCTTTGTTCGCAATGATGTTGGCTTGGGGGTTCGGCGTTGCTGGCAATCCTCAGTATGCTATCAGAATTATTTCATGCCGTACCAAGAGGGATGCCTATGGAATGCTTTCTCTCTCACCTCTTATAATAGGGTGGATATATGTATGTACCACGCTTTTTATTCTTGTATGCCGCATGAATTATGCCGATATAGGCAATTTTGAGGAAACTTTGGCTTTTGCAAAATTGGGGCAGTTTTTGCCTAGTTTTGCTGGAGCTGCTCTTCTTATCGGAGTAATAGCCGCGGCTGTCAGTACGGCAAATTCCCAGCTTTTGCTTGCTGCATCATCTCTTTGTTATGATCTTTTTCCTCTCAGTGGCAAGAGCGGCGCTCCGCGCGGCCCTATGGAAGAGGATAAGTTTCTGTTCTTAAATAGAGGCGCCATTACTGCAATAGCTTCTGCGGCTCTTTTCCTTTCACACGCAAAGCTGCCGGGCTATTTGCTGCTGGGGAGGATAAGCTGGACTCTTGTCGCTATTTGTTTCTTTTTTCCTCTTTTTGTTCCTAAGCTGATTGTTAAGAGTATGCTTTTCTATGTTCTGACTGTGGCTATATCTTTGCAGTTTATGTTTGTCTTTATCGTGGGCATCAGTCCTGAATATTCGATGCTTGTCGTTCTTTTTGCAGAAGCAGTAATATTTAAGTTTCATAAGTTTTTTAATGCGGAGAGCGAAACTTACTATCTTTATAATGTGGAGAGTGAGTAGCGGTGCTTAGGCGATGCAGCCTTGAAAGTCTGATGAAGTGGATATTTATGGCTTTGGCTCTTTCGATGGTTTCTCTGACGATAGGAGCGAGGCTGCACCAGAGTTATGTCTCGAAGAGAAGCCTAGCTGTTGGGCACGCGGCTCAGGTAAAAAATTTGATTGAGAACCGACGTGTTTTGGGCAGTGAGGAGTCTGTTATAGACAAGCTTGGGATGTTTTGGAGGGAAGCTTCTGTCGGCGAAGTTCCCGACCTGACTATAACAGCCGGTAAAAATGTGTATAGGTATAAATTGAGCCGCAGTGATATTATTATATATCTTGTTGAAGAGGAGCGATTTATGCTTCTTGTCGGAATGCTGGGACTTCTTGTGGCGGTAGAGCTTGCAGTCTTTCTTTCATATATTCTTACCAGGCCGCTTCGCAGGCTCGCATGGGGCTGCAAGGAGATAGCCAAGGGTTCTCGTGTTGTTATTCCTCATAACGCTCTTTCTCCTTACGAATTTAGGGAGCTGACAGACAGTTTTAATTATATGGCATCCGAACTCGAGAAATGGAAGGATGTTCAGAGGCAGCTGAGCAGAATGGATAGGCTTGCGGCTCTCGGGGAGATGCTTTCCGGGCTGTCTCATGAGATAAGAAATCCGCTTGCAAGTATGAGAATACAGACAGATTTGCTACGTTCGGAGATGGGAAGTATTGCCGATGCTTCCTCTCAGGCCGAGAGGGAGGAGTCTTTGGCCGATGCCGCAGAGTATATAAATGTTCTGGGAAGCGAGCTTGACAGGCTAAACAGCATTGTAAGCCAGCTTTTGTCTTTTGTGCGTCGGAGAGAGCCTATGAAGACATCTGTTTCACTTTCGGAACTTTTGGTTTGGGCGAATTCTATGTTCAGGCCTCAGGCCGAGAAGTATTCGATAGATTTTGTTGCTGAGGAACGTGAGAAAGGTGTCCGTGTGATTGCGGACAGCGAGATGCTGCGGCAGGTGGTTATGAATTTGGCTCTTAATGCTATTCAGTCTATGTCTCTGTCGGAAAAAGAAGAGCGTAAGGCTCTTTTGATATCTGTCGGCTGTACGGACAAAGAAGAGGGAGCGGAGCAAAAGGGTGTTATTATAGTAAAGGACAACGGATGCGGAATACCTGAAAACATACAGCATAGGATATTTGACCCGTTCTTTACCACAAGAAAGGACGGAACAGGGCTTGGGCTTAGTATAGTCCAGAGGATTATAGAAGGGCACGGAGCTGATTTTTCTATGGAAAGTTCTCCTGCCGGAACTACTTTTAAAATTTTTCTGCCGCTTGATACAGCTTTGCCTGAGGGGGAGCGATCTGTTTGAGTATTTGGATAGTCGATGACGAGATAAATTTGGCAAACGGTCTGAAGAAGGCTTTTGAAAAGCAGGGGTTTGAAACAAGAACGGCTTTGAATATTGCCGAGCTTCAGAAGCTTCTTGCCAGTGAGATTCCAACAGTTATATTTTTGGATCAATGTCTGCCTGACGGAAACGGGCTGGATATGCTGCCTGTGATTTTGAAGCAGGTTCCACGGTGCCGTGTGATTATGATGACGGCTTTCGGCGATTCTGGGCTTGTTGTCAAAGCCATACAGGAGGGAGCTTATAATTATCTTGATAAGCCTTTCCCTTTGGATGCTGCCAAGAATATGGTGCAAAGAGCTCTTGAGTCAATACGTTTTCAGAATCAGGCAGAGCGTCTCTTGTCAGGTGAACCGACAAGCCTCTACGGTTCGTCTCCATCAATGGAGAAGGTGCGCGACAGTATAAGAAAGGTGGCTCCGCACCAGGAGATAACTGTGCTGCTTTCGGGCGAGAGCGGGACGGGAAAGGAGGTGGCAGCGCGCATGCTCCACTACGCTTCGAACAGCAGAGGGGATTTTGTCGCGATAAATTGTTCCGCGATACCGGAATCTCTTCTTGAATCGGAGCTTTTCGGCTATGCGAAGGGAGCTTATACCGGGGCTGCCTCAGATAAGCAGGGGCTTATCGAGATAGCGGACAAGGGAACTCTTTTTCTTGACGAGATAGGAGACATGCCTTTAGCTTTGCAGAGTAAGCTGCTGAGGTTCCTCGACCAGCGCAATTTCCGCCCTTTGGGAAGCACAAAGGAGAAGAAGGTGAGTATTAAGCTCATCTGCGCGACATCTTTGGACCTTGAGAAGAAGGTAAGAGAGGAAACTTTCAGAAAAGACCTCTATTTCAGAATATCTGTCATACCTATAAAACTGCCTCCTCTGAGAGAGAGGGGAAGGGATGTTCTTGAGCTTGCGGCTCTCTTTCTTGCGGAATTTTCCAAGAGGATGGGCAAGTGCGTGGACAGCCTTACCGATGATGTGAAGGAGGTCTTTATGGCTCATCCGTGGCCAGGAAATGTGCGGGAGCTGCGAAATATTATAGAGAGAATTATGATTTTAAAGGATTCGTCCGACCATACTGTAAGGCTTGCCGACCTGCCTTATGAATTTTTGGATATAAAGCCTGTTCAGCCTCACGTGGAGCAGAGTATTTTGTCTTCCGAAGCTGAGTCTCTTGAGAGCGTTATGGATAAGACGGAAAAAGATTTTATAGCGGCGGCGCTCCAGAGGTGCGGCGGAAACAGGACACAGGCCGCAGCGGAGCTTGGTATATCACGCTTTTCTCTGCTGCGGAGGATGCAGCGGCATGGCCTCGATTGAGCTTAATCTCGAACAAAAATTAAAGGTCTCCCTTAGGCTCTCTCCAAAAATTTTATATGGGCAGAATTTGCTCTTTACTCCTATCTCCGAGCTGACATCCGAGTGCGAAAGGATGCTCGGAGAGAATCCCTTTTTTTCTTTTGCTCCGCCTAAGCATTTTTTATATGACAGTGACATTGATTCCCCGTCTTATGAGAATATTCCCGCTCTGCAGTCTATCGAGGAGGTTTTAACTCCTCAGATTGTCACATGCCCCGGCTATTCTTCTGTCAGGAAGAGAGCTGACGCGTCTTTTTGGCTATCGCTGATAGGGCCTGATGGTTATATGAACACGAAAGCGGAGGACGCCGCGGCTATTTGCTCTCTGCCTCTCGACCTGTTTTGCACTTTTTTGAATGAACTTAAAGACTATATTGAGCCTGCCGGACTTTTTGCATGTGACCTTACAGAGTCGCTGCTTATACAGATGAGGCGCTCTTCCTGCGCCTGCGGCGATGCCGAGTTTCTTTTGACCGAGGGAAGAGAGTTTCTGCTTGCGAAGAAATTAAATGATTTCTGTGCGGTGCATGGTTGGAGCAGAGAGAGGCTTAACGGAGCTTTATCTCTGCTTCGCTCTCTCGACCCGTCTCCCGGCAGAAATTTTGGCTCTGCCGAGCCGGTATTTCCGGAAATTAAATTTATAACTTCGGGAGATACCGTGAGTGTTCGTGTCGTATCGGAAAACCTTCCGCGGATTGTCAGCAGCATAGGCGATATGTCTCTTTCTCCGTCTGAAATTTTATCTTCCGACTGGGTTATCCCTTCGTGGGTGAAGGCGAAATCCGTAATAACCAGGCTCGGCATGAGGTACAAAACAATTGTGCGCATAGCAATGGCTGCGGCACTTGCGCAAAGTGCATATATCATAGGCAGCAGAGATACTCCATCGCCTTTTACATACAGAGATGCCGCAGAGGCTGTAGGTCTTTCTATTTCGACAGTTTTCCGCACGGTGAAGAATACGTGGATATCTGTCGATGGTTCGGTTCGCCCATTTTCCTCACTTTTCTGCCGCGGTATGGCTGCGGAAAGCTCTTTGAGTATTTCGGAGCTTAAGCTTCTGATATCAAGCATGTATGAAAGCGGCCTCAATGACAGGGAGATATCCGAAAGACTCTCGGTTCCCAGAAGGACAATATCTTATCACAGGAAAAAACTTAATCTGAAGAAAAATTCAGCAAAACTTTGAGAATCTTTTAACAATTGTGCGAATAGCGCACAGTAAAAAACGCACAGTTTATTCAAGTTTAAATTGTTAAATTGATAACAAACTTTTGGTATGTTACAGACCCTTTGAGAGTGACAACTTGCGGCTCATCTATAATATTTTTGCCGAAAATTTTTTTGGCAAGTTTTTTGCATATATATAAGTGAGTTAGTAAATTTATTGGAGGTGGCACGTAATGTTGAAGGAAAAAGAGAATAACAAATCAGCGGCAAGTGTTCTTATCGGAGCGGCATTTTTGATGGCTACATCTGCTATCGGTCCCGGATTCCTTACTCAGACGGCGGTCTTTACAGAAAAGCTTCAGGCGGCTTTCGCGTTTGCTATCATAGTGTCAATACTTATTGACGTAGTTGTCCAGATGAATATCTGGCGCATACTGGGTGTTTCCGGAAAGCGCGCTCAGGACGTGGCGAATGAAGTTTTCCCGGGATTGGGCTACTTCCTCGCGGTGCTTGTCGCTATGGGCGGACTTGTCTTTAATATAGGCAACGTCGGAGGAGCTGCAATGGGACTTAACGTAATGATGGGAGTTCCTCTCGTTCCTGCCGCAATATTCAGCGCACTTTGCTCAATAGCCCTCTTCCTTAACAAAGAGATGGGCAAAGCAATGGACATGTTCACAAAGGTTCTCGGCATGATAATGATTGCCATGGTTCTTTTCATGGTTGTCAAGACACAGCCCCCTGTTCCTCTCGCACTTAAGGAGACTGTCCTTCCGTCCAATATTGACTGGCTTACAATTCTTACCTTGGTCGGAGGAACGGTCGGCGGATATATCACATTCGCAGGCGCGCACCGTATCATCGACGCAGGTATCACAGGCAGGGACAACCTTGATAAGATTTCAAGAGGTTCCGTAACGGCAATCGGTATTACCGGAGTTATGAGGTATCTTCTCTTCCTCGCTATTTTGGGTGTTGTGGTAACGGGAGTTCCTCTTGATCCCAAGAATCCGCCGGCATCAGCGTTCCTTATCGGAGCAGGTCAGATAGGCTACCGTATTTTTGGCGTGATTCTCTGGTGCGCTGCAGTAACGTCTGTTGTAGGAGCTTCCTACACATCGATATCATTCCTCAGAACACTTTTTGCAAGGGTCGAAGCTGCTTCGCGCTATTGGATTATAGGATTTATCTGCATTTCAACCGCGATATTTGCGACAATGGGAAACCCTGTAAAGCTTCTTATTGTAGCAGGTTCGCTTAACGGGCTTATCCTCCCGATATCACTCGGAGTTATGCTTCTTGCCGCTTACAGAAAGGATATTATCGGAAGCGATTATAAGCATCCGATGGTCCTTACCGTTCTCGGATGGATTATGGTTGTCTTCACAGCATGGATGGGCTTTAAATCACTTACAGGAATAATGAAATTATTCTCATAAAGGTGTATAAACGGAGGGAGCTTGTAAAGCTCTCTCCGCTTTTTAAGGAGCCGCTGATTAAATGCACCATCTGGGTGTAACAACTAAGTTCGATAACGCAAATCAAAGATTTGCTATCTCACTTACGCATCGTAGGCTGGCACATCTGATGAACAAACCAGCCGATTCGCACGAAATCAGAGATTTCGGCTCTCTGACCGTAATCAGCGGACGATACGTTGGTGATGTTCTGTAATAATTGATTTAATCAGTGTTTCCATGACAGAAAGGAGTGGTTTAGATGTCCGTGTACTTAAAAGAGCCGAAGCTGCTGCAGGCAGGGGAGTCGTGTCTCGTTGTTGAATTTGCCGATGAGATAAGCCGCGAGGCAAACGATGCGGTTATGAGTCTGAGACATTGGCTGCAAAATCAAAAGAGGGTCCCTATAGTTGAGTGCCTTCCGACATATCGCTCTTTGGCAGTTTATTTTAATCCTCTTAAAGTTACAAAGAAACAGGTTACAGATGAAGTTTTAAAAGCTGTAAGCGGATCTTCTGAATCGCTGTCTTCATCTCACAAAGTGATATCCATACCGGTGTGCTACGGCGGTGAGTATGGCCCTGATATTGATAATGTGGCCGAACACGCAGGCATATCTGTTGAGGAAGTTATAAAAAGGCATACGGCACCTGTTTGTCACTGCTACATGATAGGTTTTGTACCGGGCTTTGCATATCTCGGAGGCATGGATGAATCCATTGCTACTCCGAGGCTTCAAAACCCTAGAACGGTTATTAAGGGCGGAAGCGTCGGCATAGCGGGAAAGCAGACCGGAATATATCCCATCGACAGCCCGGGCGGATGGCAGCTTATAGGCAGAACACCTCTGCGCCTCTTTACCCCTGAGGCTTCCTGTCCGACTTTGATTGATTCGGGCTACGGGGTTCGTTTTGTACCGGTATCAGAGGATGAGTATAAAATAATAGAGGCAAGAGTCGCAGACGGAACTTACACTCCTCAGATAACGGAGGTGGCTTAGTATGGAACTTTCTATAGTGAAACCCGGAATGCTGACTTCGGTTCAGGATTTGGGACGCTGGGGATACCAGGCAAGCGGTGTGCCTGTGGCGGGAGCTATGGATCTTCCAGCTCTCCGCATGGGTAATGTAATGGTGGGCAACGAAGAGGGAGCTGCTGCTCTCGAAGTTACTCTCATGGGGCCTGAAATTACACTCGCGGGTGAAGGCTGTGCCGTATTTGCCGGAGCTGAGCTGGGCTTTTCCGTCAACGGAAGAGAAATAGGCTCTTGGACTGTTACAGTGCTTAAGGACGGAGATGTTATATCCTTTAAAGGGCCTAAAGGCAAAGGCTGCCGAGGTTATATATGCTTTGGCGGAGGCGTGGATGTACCTCTGGTTATGGGAAGCCGCGCGACTTATACGAGAGCAAAGATAGGCGGATATGAGGGACGTGCTCTTAAAGCGGGGGATGCCCTCAAAACAGGGGAGCCTTCACCTCTGTGGAGAAGAATGGACGGATTCACGATTCCCGCCGGTATGAAGCCTGACTACAATCCCGATAAGCCGCTTGGAATTTTAGTGGGACTTCAGGCCGACTTCTTCACGGAAGAGGGGCTGAAAACTCTTTTTGAATCGGAATATACTCTTTCGAGCGAGTCCGACAGGATGGGCTGCCGTTTTGAAGGGCCGAAGGTTCAGCACAAAGAGGCGGGTGCTGATATCGTATCAGACGGAATACCGCTCGGCACTGTCCAGATACCGGGACATGGCCTTCCGATAGCGATGCTTGCCGACAGGCAGACGACAGGAGGCTACACTAAGGTAGGAGTATTGACTCCCGCCGCCATACAGGCTCTTGTTCAAAGGATGCCCGGCATGAAGGCGCGCTTTGAGCGGGCAACGGAGGAGTCCGCAATCGGCGAACTGAATGCCGTAAAGGAGACTGTCGATAAAATATATCAGGCAAGGATGTCATACGTAAGCCGTGCAGATATTTATGGGCAAAAGGCTCTTTCGTCTGATCTTAAAATAACGTTAAATGGTAAGGTATACGAAGTAAGGTGCGAAGAGATACAATAGCAATACTTTATTCCGAGGGAGGGTGTTTATTATGTATATGATAGACCTTAACAGTGACATAGGTGAGAGCTTCGGAGCTTACAAAATGGGCGATGACGCCTCGGTAATGGATGCGATAACGTCTGCCAACGTTGCCTGCGGATTTCACGCAGGGGATCCTCTTGTGATGAAGAAGACTGTCTGTCTTTGCAGAGAGAAAGGCATAGCCGTGGGAGCGCACCCTGGATACCATGACCTTGTCGGTTTCGGACGCAGAAATATGGCATGTACTCCCGATGAAGTTTACTCAGACTGTATATACCAGATAGGCGCTCTGAAGCTTTTCTGCAAAGCAAAAGGTATGGTGATTCAGCATGTTAAGCCGCACGGAGCAATGTACAACCAGGCGGCTAAGGATCCGAAGCTTGCGGTGGCTATAGCATCTGCGGTAAAAGATGCCGGTGCCGGATTTATTATTTTGATGGGACTTGCAAATTCCGAATTTGAGAAAGCCGCCAAGGAGCTGAAGGTTCCCTTTGCTGCGGAAGCTTTTGCTGACAGAGCCTATATGCCAGACGGAGCTCTTGTCCCGCGTTCACAGCCAGGAGCCGTTATCCATGACGTAGAAGCAGCCGCAAAGCGTGTCGTGCGCATGGCGACCGAAGGTACTGTCGAAGCTATTGACGGAACAGTAATCAATTTCCGTCCTCACTCTGTATGTATGCACGGAGATACACCGGAAGCGGTTGCTATGGCGAAGGCTGTAAGAGCCGCTCTTGTCGAAGCCGGAGTAGCAATAAAGAATCTTAAGGAGGTTGTACTGGGATGACACTGCCGTTTGATATCGAACCTTATCGCCACATAAGCCCGAAGGATATGCGAGCTCTTATCAGAGATGCGGAGTGGGCGCATCCTACGTCAGGACTCTGCCTCTCTCACGTGCAGGCCAATATGATAGTTCTGCCGAAAGAGTGGGCATATGACTTCCTCGTCTTTGCTCAGAGAAACCCAAAGCCATGCCCTATTCTTGACATAACAGAGCCCGGCGAGTTTGAAGCGCGCCTTATCGCCCCCGGTTCGGATGTCCGCACCGACATTCCCAAGTACAGAGTGTGGAATGACGGTGTCCTTATAGATGAACCTACCGATGTCAAGAAGTATTGGAGAGATGACCTTGTGGCATTCCTCTTAGGCTGCTCTTTCAGCTTTGAGGGGGCGCTTCTTGAGGCCTCCATACCTATCAGGCATATCGACATTAACCGCAATGTTCCCATGTATGTGACAAACATACAGTGCGAACCTGCGGGACGTCTGAGCGGCCCAATGGTTGTGAGCATGAGGCCGGTAAAGCACGCGCAGGTGCCTAAAGCAGTGCTTGCTACCGGAAGATTCCCGGCCGTGCACGGAGCTCCTGTTCACATCGGAGACCCGGCGGCGATAGGAATTAAGGATGTGTTTAAGCCCGATTTCGGCGATGCGCCGGAGATTCGCGAAGGCGAGACACCGGTCTTCTGGGCATGCGGCGTAACGCCTCAGGCTGTGCTTATGAAGAGCAAACCGCCATTTGCAATCACTCACGCTCCTGGCTACATGTTCATAGGAGACCCGCGCGACACGGACTACGCCACATTCTAATAATAAATAAAGAAGCTGCCTCCGAGGATATATTCGGAGGCAGCTTTAAATATCTTGATTTTAAAAAATATATTATATGTCCGCGACTTCTTTTCTGAACTCTTCCAGTCCGTTCCCGACTTCGTCCTTGTCTTCATAGAGCTCTTTCAGCTCCTCGTCGGGGGGAGTTAATGGGGTGTCGTCTTTGTCTTTCGGAATGATAATATTAAGAGCCACTGCTATGATTGTTGAGATTATAACTGACGAGGTGCCGAATATCTGGTGAAGCCAGAGCGGCATTCCGGGGCCTGCGAGTACGTCTGCTACCTGCGAGATTCCGACTCCCAATGCCACGGAGATTCCGACGACCGCGCTGTTTCTTGCCGTAAGTTTCGCCGAGACTATGAGTTTCATTCCCGTCATAGTTATAGCGGCAAAGACTGTGAGTGTTGCTCCGCCGAGGACTGCCTGAGGAACCGTGGTGAGAAGTGCGGAGAATTTGGGTATTACTCCCGCTATGAATATGACTATCGCAGCAAGAGCCACTACGTACCTGTTGACGACTTTTGTGATTGCAAATATTCCTACGTTCTGGCTGTATGTGGCAAGTGGCATTCCGCCTATTAAGGCTCCGACAGCGCTTGCAAGGCCGCTTCCGATAATTCCGCCAGAGAGCTCGCAGTCCGTAGGTTCTCTGTCCATAGCGCCCACTGTTGTTGCTGATATGTCGCCTATTGCCTGCACAGAGTTTACGATAAACATTATAACCATTGACATTACGGCTGTAGCTTGAAATTCGATGGGGAAGTGGAAGGGCTTGGGTATCTGAACCCAGCCTGTTTCCATGACTCTCGTAAATGAGACCATTCCTAGCAGGCATGCCAAGGCATATCCAGCAAGCAGTCCCAAGAGTACTGATGCCAGTTTCATAAATCCTTTTGTGTAGTGTGTGAAGAATGTTGTTGCTGCCAGAGTGAAAAGAGCCACGCCCCAGTTAAGGGCCGAGCCGAAAATTGGGTTTCCCGCGCCGCCTCCGCCGCCCATGTAGCGTATCGCTACGGGATATAGTGAGAGGCCTATTGTAAATACGACAGTGCCAGATACTATAGGGGGAAAAAACGGGCGAAGCTGCTTTATAAAGAGCCCTACAACTACGGCAATCAAGCCGCCGGCTATCTGTGCTCCGAATATTGCGGGAAGTCCGAAGTTGCCTCCGATTGACATCAGCACAGGCACATAGGCAAAGCTTGCTCCCATTATTATGGGCAGTTTTGCTCCGATTTTTCCGAAAATGGGGTAGACTTGAATCATAGAGGCGAGAGCGGCGAGAACTAGAGATGCCTGTATTAGTATAACTGTATCGTCGGCTGTCTGTCTTGTTACTGCGCTTATAAGTATTGCAGGCGTGATGCATCCTACGACCATTGCTACAACGTGCTGCATTGCAAGAGGGAAAGCTTCTTTAAAACTTGGCATTGAACCGTTCATTTGGAAAAGAGTACTGTCACTTTTTATCTCTGCCACTTTTTTCACGTCCCTTCAAAATGCCCCTGTACTATGTAGGTACAGGGGCATAATAGTACCTACATGAATTTACGGAGAGCAGCTCTGTTTTCCAGAAGGGAGAGAGTCTGCTGCGGGTTTTTGATTTTGCTGAGGAATATCATTGCGGCTATGATGTAGGGTTTGAAGCTGGCTTCTTTGTAGAGAGGAACTCTGTAGCGGTCAAATACCGATGCGCAGACTTCTCCCTCTTTGCAGCTTACACCGCTGATGTCGGCTGGCAGGCAGTGGAGGTAGAGAGCTTTTCCGCCCTTTGTGAGTGACATCATTTCTTCCGTGCACTCCCAATCTTTGTGGGATGCGTTCTGTGAAAGAAGTTCCTTTTCAAGCTGCTTAATGCCGTCAAAGTCTCCCGCTCCGTAGAGGTCTGTGCGCTTTTCCATTGCTTTGAAGGAGGCCCAGCTCTTGGGGTATACTACGTCCGCGTCTTTGAAGGCTTCGGCCATTGAGTTTGTCTTTGTAAATGAGCCTCCGTTTTCAAGAGCGTTCTTTCTTGCCACATCTTCGACATCTGACATGATTTCATAGCCTTCTGGGTGGGCAAGTGTTACGTCCATTCCAAAGCGTGTCATAAGTCCGACAACTCCCTGGGGAACGGAGAGGGGCTTGCCGTATGAGGGTGAGTATGCCCATGTCATTGCTATTTTTTTGCCTTTAAGGTTTTCGACTCCGCCGAACTCGTGGATGATGTGAAGCATGTCTGCCATAGCCTGAGTCGGGTGGTCTATGTCGCACTGCAGATTTACAAGGGTCGGGCGCTGTTCGAGGATTCCGTCTTTGTTGCCTTCTCTTACGGCGTCTACGACATGGTGCATGTATGTGTTGCCTTTGCCTATGTACATGTCATCGCGTATGCCTATTACATCTGCCATGAAGGAGATCATGTTAGCTGTTTCGCGAACTGTCTCTCCGTGGGCAACCTGTGACTTGCCTTCGTCGAGGTCCTGAACTTCGAGTCCAAGAAGGTTGCAGGCGGATGCGAAGCTGAAGCGCGTTCTTGTTGAGTTGTCGCGGAAGAGGGATATTCCGAGGCCGCTGTCAAATATTTTGGGCGATATGTTGTTCTCGCGCATGCAGCGAAGAGCATCAGCCACTGTGAATACGGCGTCGAGTTCATCGCGTGTCTTCTCCCATGTGAGGAAGAAGTCGTTGCTGTACATATCGGAGAAGGAGAGTTCGTTTAGTTTGCTTATAAATTTATCCATGTGAGCCATGATTATGTCCTCCGTCTATTTTAGATTTGTATTAGTCGCAGTAGAGAGTGGGGAGCGCCGCATAGACTGCCGCGCACTTTACGAGGTCGGCTTTCCATGTAATTTCGTTCGGAGCGTGTGCCTGAGCCTCTTTGCCCGGACCGAAGCCTATGCAGGGGATGTTGTAGCGTCCCATGATGGAGACTCCGTTTGTGGAGAATGTCCACTTGTCTACAAGGGGCTCTCCGTACATGCCGCGGTATGACTCAACCATGGCTTTTGTCGCCGGATGCTCAGCGGGGATTACCCATGTCGGGAAGTAGCACTCTGTCGGATAGACGCACTTTGTCCAGCTAGGGCTGTCGTATTTGTACATGCTTACGACAGCTTCGTACTTTTTGACCGAGGGCAGGGCGCGAATCTCTTCGAGAGCCATTTCCCATGTTTCACCGTCCGTCAGTCTGCGGTCTATTGATATTGCAGCCATGTCCGCAACGGCGCAGCGTGAAGGTGAGTTGTAGAAGCTCTGGGAGACGGCGAGAGTTCCTTTGCCGAGGAAGGGATCATAGTGCAGTCTGTCGTTAAGTGCCTGAACTTCCTTTACTATGTCAGCCATCTTGTATATTGCGTTGTCTCCGCGCTCGGGTGCTGAACCATGGCAGGATATGCCTTTGACTTCGACTCTTATCTCCATGCGTCCTCTCTGTCCGCGGTAGATGTTGCCGTCTGTTGGTTCCGTGATTACAACAAACTCGGGGCGTACTTTGTCCTCGTTGATGATGTACTGCCAGCAGAGACCGTCGCAGTCTTCTTCCTGTACTGTGCCTGTGACGAGAACCGTGTATTTGTCGCTGAGGAGGCCCAGATCCTTCATTATTTTTGCGCCGTATGTGGCTGAGACTATTCCGCCAAGCTGGTCGGATGTTCCGCGTCCTCCGATTTCAGTCTCGTTTTCATATCCTTTGTAAGGGTCGAATTTCCAGTTTGAAAGCTCGCCTAAACCTACAGTGTCTATATGAGCGTCGTAGGCGATGAGTGTCTTGCCTGTTCCCATGTAGCCTAAGATATTGCCCATGCCGTCTATTTCCACTTTGTCAAAACCGAGGTTTTTCATCTCTTTTTCGATACGTTTTATAACGCCTTCTTCGCCGCAGCTCTCGCCCGGAATAGCTACGAGGTCGCGGAGAAACTTTGTCATATTTTTTTCATAACCTTCTGCTGTTTTTTTTACTGCGTTGAAATCCATAATCTATTCCTCCTCAATATTTTGGGGTCTTTTATGCAGGTACACAGCCGCCGTCCCAAAGGATATGGCGGTAGTTCTCTCTGTCTGTGTTGCCTTCCGTGGAGAAGAGCAGCACTCTTGAATCCTTGTCAAGCTTCATGGCTTCGCGCATGGGCTTCATCTCTTCGTCCATCATCGCATATGCCAAAAGTCCTGTCGTGACAGCTCCCGATTCGCCCGAGATAATAACGCTGTCGCCTCTTACCGGCATGCCGAGTATTCTCATGCCTCTGGCTGCTACCCAGTCGGGGCATGATGCAAATACTCCGACTTTGTCTTTCAGTATCTGCCATGATGATGTGTTTGGCTCTCCACAGGCCAGTCCCGCCATAATTGTCTGCATATCACCGTCAACTGTTTTTATGCTGCCGTCTCCTGTAATAGCCGAACGGTAGAGGCAGTCTGCCTGGTCTGATTCCGCGACGATGAATATTGGAGGGTTGTCTGGGTATTTGTTGGCGAAGTATCCTACGACAGCTCCTGCAAGAGATCCTACTCCCGCCTGAACAATGACGTGAGTAGGAGGATTTGCATCCAGTTCTTCCATCTGATTGTCGGCTTCCATTGCCATTGTTCCGTATCCCTGCATTATCCATGCAGGTATCTCTTCATATCCGGGCCAAGCAGTATCCTGTACCATGACGCCGCCAGGCGTATCTTCCGCAATCTTTGCCGCCATCCTGACACATTCGTCGTAATTTTCTTCTTCTATAGTTGCTTTAGCGCCTTCTCTGAGAATGTTGTCCAGACGCATTTTCGCCGAGCCTTTGGGCATAAGTATTACAGATTTCTGACCGAGTTTGTTTGCCGACCATGCCACTCCGCGTCCGTGGTTGCCGTCTGTGGCGCTGAAGAAGGTCAGCTCACCTGTCTCCTTTTTAATCTCGGGAGAGGTTAATTTTTCATATGTAAGTTCGGATATGTTTCTGCCTGTAATTTTTGCTATGTGTCTTGCCATTGCGAATGAACCGCCGAGTACCTTGAAAGCGTGAAGTCCGAAACGCCACGCCTCGTCTTTTACAAAAATTTCCTTTATGCCGCAGAGTTCGGCGAGTTCCTTCAGGCGAACAAGCGGAGTGACGCTGTACTGAGGAAAGCTTTTATGAAAATTCATTGCAGTCTGTACGTTTTTTAAATCCATGATGGCCAGTTCTTTGTCTTCTGTCTTAGGCATAGTGTTGCTTGCCCATTTAATTTTATTCATTGTTGCCCTCCGTTCTTATTATTCTTCTGTATCGATGTAGTTATATAGCGTAAATTTTGATATTTTAAAGAGTTTGCACACTTTGTCGCCTGATTTTAGAATTTGAAAGGCACCTGTGTCTTTTAAGTAGCGTATTGCTTTTACTTTATCGGCCTTTTTCATCATTGCGACGGGTTTTCCTACGTGTTTTACTGCACCTTCGATAAGTTCGTCCAGAAGCTCATTCACATTTTGGGGTATTTTCTCAGGTTCTTTTGAATGAGGTTCTGTCTGGAGAATGTCCTGTATAGCTTTCTCCGCCATACTTAATCTGGTGATGTCGTAATTAATGCAGAAGACCCCTGTAACATCTCCTTTTTCATCCCGAATGAATATAGAGCTTGATTTTACGAGGCGTCCGTCCGATGTTCTGGTCAGGTAATCGAGCTGGTCTTTCAGCTCATTCTTAGGTTTTGCCAAAGCATCCAAAACTATGTGGGACGGACCTCCGCCCAATTCTCTTTTTGTGACGTGCCCGTTCTCTATTGCGATAATGGTGCTGTCCTTGCCGCCAGAAATATCGTGTATCACAATCTCACAGTCTCTGCCAAATTGGGATGAGATGCCCTTTGCGAGTCTCTTTAGAAAATCTAAGGTTAATGTAGTCTGCATGTAATCACCTTATTCCCAAAATAATTAAATCTAAAAAATTTTTAGAACTGCTGATATCTTGAATATAGCACAAAAATTTTAAGAGTCAACAGTAATTCTAAAAAAAATTTATAATATAAGAAAAAAATTTTGAAAAATCTGTTGCTTTTCATTTTTCTTGTGATAGAATTAGCCTTAAAGACATTCTGATTTTCCGCACAATTAAATAATCGCATATTAGGAGGGCTGCAAATGAGTGATCGTATGACCCCAATTTCGTTTTCGAAGATTATGCAGTGGATATTGCTTGAGAGAAAAAATTCAGGCAGTATTTTTGGTGTAAGGTTTCCTTACGCCCATAAAGGAAGTACTATGCCCTTCCTTGGCGAAAAAATTGAAACTCCTTTCGGCCCGGCTGCCGGGCCACACACACAATTAGCGCAGAATATTATTGCCGCCTATGTATCAGGCGCTAGATTTTTCGAATTAAAGACCGTGCAGACGCTGGACGGGGAAGACCTCCCTGTATCAAAGCCGTGCATAGACGCAAGAGATGAGTGTTACAATGTCGAATGGTCGACTGAACTGCGCGTGTCGGAAGCCATGGAGGAGTACATTAAAGCATGGTTTGCTCTTAAGCTGATTTCCAAGGAGTTCTCAATGGGCGCTCCAGACGGTTTTATGTTCAATATGAGCGTCGGCTATGATCTGGAAGGCATTATGTCTCCTAAGATAGATTCATTTATTGAGGGTTTAAAAGACGCATCTCAGACTTCGATATGGAGTGAATGCGCAAATTGGGCTCTTTCAAATCTCCCGCTGTTTTCCGATATCGATGAGGAGTATGTCCGCAGTATATCTCCCAAAGTCTGCGGATCAATAACACTCTCGACTCTGCACGGCTGTCCGCCTCAGGAAATCGAGAGAATATCAATGTACCTTATAGAAAAGAAGCATCTAAATACTTTCATCAAGTGTAACCCAACAATACTTGGCTACGATTTTGCACGTAAGACAATGGACAGGTTGGGCTTTTCCTATATGTCTTTTGATGACCGCCATTTTAAAGAAGATCTGCAGTTCTCGGACGCGGTTCCTATGATGAAAAGGCTTGAAAGAGCTGCGGCAGAGAACAATGTCTCTTTTGGAGTGAAGCTTACAAACACATTTCCGGTCGATAATCCCAAGGACTTTATGGCAGGGGATGAGATGTACATGTCGGGACGTGCTCTCTTCCCTCTGACTGCTGAAACGGCAAAGAGGATCTCCGAAGCATTCGGAGGCAGACTCAGAATATCCTGGTCGGGCGGAGTTGATTTCAATAATATAACTTCGCTCTACAAGGCAGGTATATGGCCTGTGACGCTTGCCACAACACTCTTGAAGCCCGGGGGATATCAGAGGTTCACGCAGCTGGCGGAACTGGTGTCAAACTGCCCAAAAGCAGAGTTTAAGGGAGTTGATATGGGCGCGCTGAAGAGTATAGCTAATGACTCGCTCGCAAGCCATATCTACAGAAAGCCCTTAAAACCCCTGCCGTCGAGAAAGATAGACAGAGCAGTGCCCCTTACGGACTGCAATATAGCTCCGTGTTCGGAAGGATGCCCCATAAACCAGGATGTACCGGAATATATATCTCTGGTAGGGGATGGAAGGTACAAGGAAGCTCTTGAAGTCATCCTGAGGAAGAACCCTCTTCCCTTTATTACCGGGACAATTTGCAGCCACAGGTGTATGACAAAGTGTACCAGAAATTTCTATGAAGAGTCTGTTCTTATTCGCTCTGTCAAGCTTATTGCCGCGGAAAAGGGCATTGAATCTGTCATAGGGGAGATAAAAGCCCCGGCTCCGAAGAGCGATGCGTCGGCTGCTATTATAGGAGGAGGCCCTGCAGGACTTGCCGCGGCGTTCTTCTTGGGCAGAAACGGCATTAAATCTACCGTTTTTGAATGCGGCGGCAAACTTGGCGGTGTTGTCCGCAAGATAATTCCGGACTTCAGAATAGCGGCCGAAGCCATAGATATGGATATAGAGATTATAAAGGCAATGGGAGCTGAGTTTGTACTGAATTCTCCTCAGAGGTCAGCCGAAGAACTGAAAAAGCAAGGATACAAATATGTCATTTTTGCGAACGGTGCATGGAAACATGGTGTGCTGGAGCTTGAAGGAAAAGCGGCAACAGATGTTTTTGACTTTTTGGCATCATATAAAAAAGATCCGGACTCTGCCGAGCTGGGAGAGAATGTGATTATTATAGGCGGCGGAAACAGTGCCATGGATGCGGCACGTGCCGCCAAGCGCGTAAAGGGTGTAAAAAATGTATCTGTGGTCTATCGCAGAAATAAGTCTCTTATGCCTGCCGACGAGGAAGAGCTGGAACTGGCTCTAGCCGAAGGAATCGAGTTCAAAGAGCTGCTTGCGCCCGTCGCCTTTGACGGCAAGATACTGAAGTGCGCTAAAGTTGTTCTCGGCGTTCCTGACGAATCGGGCCGCAGAAGTCCGGTTGTAACAGATGAATATACCGAATTTTCCGCTGGTGCCGTAATATCCGCTGTCGGAGAGAGTGTGGATTCCGATTTGTTCGCAGAGAACGGAATATCTCTTGACAAGAAGGGCAAAGCAGTCGTTTCCAATTCATCTCTCATGTCAG
This sequence comes from uncultured Synergistaceae bacterium, assembly GCA_964422205.1. GTDB lineage: Bacteria > Synergistota > Synergistia > Synergistales > Synergistaceae > CAZNYN01. The sequence continues at coordinate 24,186 of CAYRAI010000003.1, forward strand.
ATGCGGAAAATGTCTATGTTGCGGGAGACGCCAGAAGAGGTCCGTCAACAGTCGTAGAAGCTATAGCCGACGCAAGGAAGATAGCTGACGCTATTGCCGCGGAGGAAGGTATCGAACTTTCCGAAGAAGCGGCAGCAAATGTTCACATTAGGGAAAGAGCCGCAGGCAAAAAGGGAATTCCGTGTTATGCGAAGGATGCCGAGACAGAAGCCTCACGCTGCCTTGAGTGCTCGGCTATATGCGAAAATTGTGTTGACGTATGTCCTAACAGAGCAAATATATCTGTCGATGTTCCCGGATACGGACACCAAATTGTCCATGTGGATATTATGTGCAATGAGTGCGGCAACTGCGAGACATTTTGTCCATGGGCATCGGCACCTTACAAGGACAAGTTCACACTCTTCTCGACGGAAAAGGAATTTGACGAGAGTAAGAACAGCGGTTTCCTACTTCTGTCCGGCAGCAAATATAAGCTAAGATATGAAGGGGCAGTTTTTACCGAGGATTTAAGCTCAGGCTCACAAAAAATACCTGCAAAACTTGTGGCTTTGATCCTAAATGCCACAATATCCATACCGTTATAAGGCGGTGAACGATATGTATGAACTTATCGTAAACGGCGATAGAGTAATCTCGACGGAAAATCGCAAGCTGATAGATTTTTTAAGAGATGATCTGCGCCTCACATCCGTGAAGAACGGCTGTGCCGAGGGGGCATGCGGCACTTGTATGGTGCTGATAGACGGGCACCCTGTAAAAGCCTGTGTGCAGCAGCTTAAAAACCTTTCGGGCAAAAGTATTATCACAGTGGAAGGACTTAGCGACCGAGAGAAGGAAGTTTACTCATACGCTTTTGCCAACGCAGGAGCGGTGCAGTGCGGCTTCTGCATCCCCGGCATGGTGATATCCGCGAAGGGACTTATAGATGTTGTTTCAGACCCTACAAAAGAACAGGTTAAAGACGCCATAAAAAATAATATTTGCCGCTGTACGGGATACAAAAAGATTGAAGAGGCAATATTGCTCGCGGCAAAAATGTTCAGGGAAAATACTCCACTCTCTCATGAAAAATATACAGGCGCTATAGGGGAGAATATTCCGAGAAATGATGCCTATGACAAAGTTCTTGGAATTGCCGAGTATTGTGCCGACCTGTACTTTGACGGTATGATATACGGTTCGGCGCTTCGTTCTGAGCATCCAAGGGCGGCAGTCAAGTCCATAGACACGTCAAAGGCTCTCGCACTTGATGGAGTTGTCGGAGTCTATACTGCCGATGACTTGCCGGGAAAGCAGAAAATAGGGCATTTGCTCAAAGACTGGGATGTTCTGATACCGGTCGGTAAGACAACACATTATATCGGAGACTCTGTAGCCCTTGTAGCGGCTGTAACTCGTGAGATTGCCGAAGAGGCAAAAAAACTTATACAAGTCGAATATGAAGTTCTGACTCCCGTTACATCGCCCTCAGAATCTCTTGCCGAAGGAGCGCCTCTTGTACATGAGAAGGGCAATATCGTATCAAAGGAGCACCTTGTGAGAGGCAATGCGGATGAAGCTATAGCTTCGGCTGAACATGTCGTAACCAGACATTACTCTCTGCCTTTTACCGAACACGCTTTTCTTGAGCCGGAGACAGCAGTGGCTCTCATGGAAGGCGACGTTGTCAGAATCTATTCCGGCGACCAGGGGGTCTATCAGACACTAAAGGAATGCGCGGAAGCTCTGGGCCTGCCTCACGATAAGGTGCACGTTACTGCTAAAATCGTAGGCGGAGGCTTTGGCGGAAAAGAGGACATGAGCGTTCAGCACCATGCCGCGATACTCGCTTTCCTTACAAAGAGGCCGGTTAAGGTCTCTCTCTCTCGTGCAGAGAGCATAAAGGTTCACCCAAAGCGCCACGCCATGGAGATAGACATGACAACGGCATGCGACGCAAACGGCATCTTGAAGGCAATGAAGGCGGTAATTGTCTCCGACACGGGAGCTTACGCCTCACTCGGCGGCCCTGTTCTGCAAAGAGCCTGTACCCACGCCGCAGGGCCTTACAACTATCAGATAATAGATATTAAAGGAACGGCGGTCTATACAAACAATCCTCCTGCCGGAGCTTTTAGGGGATTCGGCGTAACTCAGAGCTGTTTTGCCGCTGAGTGCAATTTGAACCTTCTCGCTGAAAAAGTGGGAATCTCTCCATGGGAAATTCGTTTTAGAAATGCGATAAGACCTGGACAGACACTGCCCAACGGTCAGATTGCCGATGATACCACGGCACTTGAGGAGACTCTGCTTGCGGTAAAACAGTTCTGCGATGACAACCCGAAAGCCGGAATAGCCTGCGCTATGAAAAATGCAGGTCTGGGGGTCGGAGTTCCCGATTTCGGAAGGTGCAGACTGCGTGTAAAAGACGGCAAAATACATATAGCCACAAGCGCCGCATGTATAGGACAGGGAATAGGAACAGTAGTAAGACAGCTGGTGTGCGACACATTGGGTGCGGCGCCTGATATTGTAATTCACGATACGGCAGACACTTTCTTTACCCCGGACTCGGGCAATACCACAGCGTCGCGCCAAACAGTAATTACCGGCGAGGCTGCAAAAGAAGCGGCATTAAAGCTCAAAGAGTTCCTTAAAGGCAGAGATATCTCGGCCGCAGAAGGCGAAGAGTTCTATGCCGAGTTTGAGAGCGTTACGGATAAAATGGGTTCTGAGAAACCTCACCCGGTCAGCCATATATCCTACGGTTACGCTACTCAGGCAGTCTCTCTTTCGGATGACGGCAAGGTAGAAAAAATAGTAGCTGTTCACGATATTGGAAAAGCCATAAACCCAAAGAGTGCAGAAGGACAGATTGAGGGCGGAGTCGTCATGTGCATGGGATACGCTCTGACAGAAGACTATCCTCTGACAAATTCTGTCCCTACTGCAAAATTCGGAACTCTGGGGCTTTTAAAGTCCAACATGGTTCCAGAGATAGAGAGCATATTGGTTGAAAAAGCGGAGGGTGGTTATGCCGGAGGAGCCAAGGGAATAGGCGAAATAGCAGCAATACCATGCGCACCGGCAATTCAGCTCGCATATTACAACCGAGACGGAATCTTCAGAACAAAACTGCCTCTTGAAAAGACGGCATATTCCAAAAAACAGTAATAAAAAAGCCGGGACTTCCGAAAAGAAGTCCCGGCTTTTTACATACAATATATAAGTAAAAAAACATCTGTAAAAGGGTTTTCCCGAATCAGTATTCAACTAAATCAAAGACGGCTGAGAAAGCAGATACAAGTAACATGGCGATATGCTGTACCGCCTGTACCTTTATTGTCGGGAGTGTAATCCCGAGTTGTCCTGTAAAAGACTTGATGACACGTGCAATACGTATTATTATAATAATAAATGTAAGTGGGACGGCAAAAAAATGAAGGACAAAGACCTGATGAAAATGCTTTTACAAGATGGCTGGGTACTGGTAAGGGTAAATGGCAGCCACCATGTACTGCAAAAAGGGCTAAAGACTGAAGTCGTCCCAATCCAAGGGATTGCAGGAAAAAATAATGAAAAGGACAGGGCTGAAATAGCTCGGCTCTTTATCGGAGAGAAGGGTGATAAAAATGTTATTCGTATATCCGGCTGTTTTTCATAAAGAAGACAACGCGTATTGGGTGGAATTCCCTGATCTTAAGGGGTGCCAGTCGTTCGGAGACACTTTGACAGATACAATGGCAGGTGCGCAGGAAGCCCTTGCCGCCTATATTCTCACCATTTTAGAGGACGGTAATGAGCTGGTAAAGCCCGCGGATATTTCGGATTACCAAGTTCCTGACGATAGTTTTGTATCCCTTGTCACTTGCGGCATCGACCCGTACAAGGACAAGCGGGCGGTAAAGAAGACTCTTACTATTCCGGCTTGGCTCAACGAGCGCGCCGTTTCCATGGGGCTAAACTTTTCTCAAGTGCTGCAGGATGCGCTTCTGCGCAGGATAGCATAGGAGACAACGACAGAGAGCGGCAATGACAAATAAGCCCGGCGCTTCTTCATCTGCGTCGTCACCTCAGATTTATAAAAAGTACCAATTAGTACCTTGGCTTTTTTGCAAAAGTACCTTTTATGCAGTTTAACTAGGTTAAATTGAAATAACAATATTAGCGTAAGTATACAGCAAAAGCCGCATCCAGTGCGGCTTTTTGGCTGTTTTTGCTTTATGAGTTAAACCTGATTATATTTGACTTGGTGGGAGATAAAGGGATCGAACCTTCGACAGCCACCGTGTGAGGATGGTGCTCTACCACTGAGCTAATCTCCCGCAATGGTGGAGATTATACTTCCAAATCGTTTTTTTTTCAAGAGCTGGATGGGAATAATGGTGTAAAATAGCTTTTGTACAAAATCTTCTTTGAGAGGTTGATTATGAAGATGCTTCTATGCAGTAAGATGAACGGAAACGGCAATGATTTCATTATGATTAATAATATGGATAAAAAATACAGCACCGAGTCTCTCTCGTCTATGGCACTGAATCTTTGCCGCAGGAGAGAAGCTGTGGGCGCAGACGGCATTCTTGCGGCGGAACCGTCCGAACACGCCGATTTTAAAATGCGTCTCTTTAACCGCGACGGCTCCGAAGGTGAGATGTGCGGAAACGGCTCAAGATGTATAGCACGCTATGCGTTTGAGAAGGGCATAGTGAACAGCAGTGACATGATCTTTGAAACTTTAGGCGGGGATGTTCATGCTTCTGTAAACGGCTCAATGGCAGCTCTGCACCTGGCTCCTATATCTTTGGAAAATGTGACTGTAGGAATGTCGGCATCTGTTGACGGCATTGAGTTTAACTATACATTTATCACTGTAGGAGTTCCCCACACTGTTATTTTTGAAAAAGCCAGAAGCAGGACAAGAGAAGGGTACGTAGCTTTCGGACGCGCTGTTCGAAATATAAAGGAACTTTTCCCCGAAGGAACGAATGTCAATTTTGCCGTGCCGTCGGATGGAGCTCTCGATGTCTTGACTTACGAAAGGGGAGTTGAGGATCTTACTCTCTCCTGCGGCACAGGTTCTGTGGCAAGTACTATAGCGTCATATCTTTCGGGGATAACGGGCGCTTGTGTCGATGTCAGAAACCCAGGCGGCATAAACAGGGTAACTTTGTCATTTGATACACCTGGATATGTATGTCCGAAACTTGAAGGGAAGACGATGTTTGTTGCGGAAATATCTGTTTTTGACGATATTTTGGATTCTTGATAAATTTTTCAGTAAAATAAGTTCGATAAAATTCTTTATTCGTGTTATAACATTGTCCGTTGTATTTTGATAAGAATATCGGAGGTTGTGTAAATATGCCTAAACCATGGTGGCGTGAAACTATTGAGACTGTTTTTTGGGCTCTTATCCTTGCACTTATTTTGAGAACGTTTGTAATACAGGCTTTTTGGATACCGAGCGGTTCAATGATTCCTACTCTGGAGATAGGGGACAGAGTTTTGGTTTTAAAGTTTTGGTATGCTTTGCCGAAAATAGACCCCAAGAGAGGACAGATTGCTGTCTTTAAGTATCCGGTAGACCCAAGACGGGATTTTGTCAAAAGAATTATAGGTATGCCAGGGGATAAAGTAGAGATTAAGAACGGTACAGTCTATGTAAACGACAGAGAGCTTTTTGAGCCTTATGTAAAAAATACAGATACATATAATATGGAGGCGCAGACAGTTCCCGATAACAGTTATTTCTGTCTGGGCGACAACAGGCCAAATTCACAGGATGGAAGGTTCTGGGGCTATGTGCCTAAGAATTTCTTCCGAGGCCCTGCTGTTTTCAGGTATTGGCCTCTGAACCGAATAGGAATGATAGAGTAGTGGGACGTACTGTATGGTATCCCGGCCATATGGCAAAGGGAAAACGACAGCTTGAGGCTTTGGCAGGCAATATAGATCTGATTATCGAGGTTCGGGACGCAAGAGCTCCGAACCTTTCATCGTCTCCTCTTTTAAAAATTTTTGCCCCCAAGATTCAAATACTTGTGGTACTCTCCAAGGCAGACCTTGCCGATGAAAAGACAACCCGCCTTTGGGCTGAGTACCTGAAGTCAAAGAAAATGCCGGCTTGGCCTCTGGATTTAAGAAAAGGCGGTCTCAGCTTAATCAAAAAAGCTCTTACGGAAAAAAAACCTGCATTCAGGGATTTGCGCATGGCTGTGGTAGGAACTCCCAATGTTGGAAAGTCGATGCTCATAAATCAGCTTGTAGGGCGTAAAGCAGCTCCCGTTGGGGGTATTCCTGGCATTACTAAAGGTGTCTCCTGGTTTAAGGGACAGGGGTTTCTTCTGGTGGATTCTCCGGGAATTTTAGATCCTCACAGCGATGCCCGTGCTCACAGAATGATATCGTGGATAGGCTCGTCAAGAAGTCAGGTAATAGGAAATTGGGAAAGCCATGCATCAGAGTGTATCTCTTTTCTAATAAAGAAAGATTTGTGGAGCGGTGTCGAAAACTCATGGGGTATAAAAGGAGAAGGCACGCCTGAGGATATATTGCAAAAGATCGGAGTACGCCTCGGAAAATTGCTTCCAGGCGGTATTGTCGACACAGAAGCGGCAGGCAAGATGTTTATGGAGGCTTTTGCCACTGGAAAGCTCGGACGCATGAGTTTGGAAAAGCCGGGGGACCCCCCTCTTTGGGAGTGTCTTTAATCTGTGGCCTTTTCGGGTTCGGCTTGTCTTATAGCGGGAACTGACGAAGCGGGACGTGGACCTCTTGCCGGTCCTGTCGTTGCAGCGGCGGCAATACTCACAAACGACCAGCGTTCAATACTGATCGGCGAGGGATTGCGCGATTCCAAAAAACTCACGGAAAAATCGCGAGAGCGGCTTTTTGAGATAATATGCTCCTGCGGCGTCGTATGGAGAGCCCAGGCTGCGTCTCCGTACAGAATAGATCGTATGAATATATTGCAGGCATCTTTATGGTGCATGAAACGCTCTGTTGAAAAACTGCCCACACAGCCTAACCTTGTCCTTATAGACGGGAATAAATACATACCTGGAATTTTTATAAAGCAAAAATATATTGTAAAAGGCGATGACAAGGTCCCTGCAATTGCCGCAGCTTCTGTAATAGCGAAGGTTTTGCGTGACAGAATTATGATAACTCTGGACACTCTCTACCCGAGGTACGGATTCGCCCGCCACAAAGGCTACCCATCCGCAAAGCACAGGGCAATATTGGCTGAAATCGGTCCGTCTCCTGTGCATAGAATGTCTTTCAGAGGCGTGGAGAGTAACTATATAAAATGAGCATGCAGCGTGCCCTTGAGCGTGCCGTCAGGGCGGAAGCCACGGATAGGAAGAGTCGGCTTTCCTGTGTTCCGAAACACATTTCCCTCGGAATAAATGGAGAAAATCTTGCTGCATCATATCTTTTATCTCATGGATATAGTATTATTGACAGAAATGTAAGATACAAATGGGGCGAAATTGATATAATCGCATTATATAATGATGAAATTGTATTTGCAGAAGTGCGGACGAGACATATGAACAAAGTTATGCCTGCTGATACTACAGTGGGTCCGTCAAAAATGGCTAAACTTATTCGCAGTGCGAAAACGTGGGCTGAATCCCGTATGTACGAAGGTTATTACAGAATTGATTTAATAGCTATTACCGTAATTGAAGGTAAAGCTCCTGTTATTGAGCATATAAAAGATATAACGGAGGCTATAAAATGAATTGCGTTTCTGGAATTACGCTGAAGGGAATACAGGCACTTCCTGTTGAAATAGAGGTTGAAAGCACCGGCGGCCTCTTCATGATATCTGTTGTCGGTTTGGCGGATACCGCCGTTAAAGAAGCAAGAGAGCGAGTAAGAGCGGCTCTTCGCACAATAGGAATAAATGTCAGAGGCAGGGTCGCAGTCAATTTGGCTCCCGCCGATATACCTAAAGAGGGAGCTTTGCTGGATTTGCCCATTGCCGTTGGCATAGCATGTTCTCAGGGGGGACTTACAGTAAAACGTCCTTCTCTTTTTCTCGGCGAGCTGGCTCTCGACGGGCGTCTGAGAAAAGTTCGAGGAGCTGTTCCAGCCGCATTTTTGGCAAAAGAGAATGGCTGGGATCTGTATATCCCAGAGGAGAACGCGCCGGAAGTCGGACTTGTAGACGGAGTAAGGGCTTATATCGTCAGAAATTTATCGGACCTCTTCTCTCACCTGCGCGGTGAGACAGAGCTTGCTTCTGTTGAAAAAACAGTAATAGGTGAGAGCGAGAGTGTAACAGACCCCGATTTGTCAGATATAAAAGGTCAGACTTTCGCCAAGCGCGCTCTTGAAGTTGCGGCCGCCGGGCATCATAACCTGCTCTTTGTAGGCTCTCCTGGCTCCGGCAAAACACTTCTCGCCAGAGCTCTTAAGGGTATCCTTCCCCCTTTATCGGATCAGGAGATGATGGAAGTCCTTCTGCTCAGAAGCGCGGCGGGAATGGATCTCGATTCTTTGAGAGAGCGTCCATTTCGTTCCGTACACCACACGGCAAGCGCAGTAGCACTTTGCGGAGGCGGGGTTCAGCTGCGCCCAGGCGAGATAAGTCTTGCGTCGCGCGGAGTTCTTTTTCTTGACGAATTTCCTGAATTTACGAGAGATGTGTTGGAATCCTTGAGACAACCGCTTGAAGACGGTCAGATAACAGTCAGCCGTGCCTCGGGAAGTGTTGTATATCCTGCGAAAGTTCTGATGATTGCTGCATGCAACCCATGTCCGTGCGGCTTTTCAGGAGATCCGACCGAAAGATGCACATGTTCCCCGGGTTCTCTTGACAGATACAGGCGAAAATTATCTGGACCTATTCTTGACAGAATAGACCTCCATATATCGGTCCCGAGGCTTATGCCGGAGGAACTTGTCTCTCTTGAGGGAAATTGCGGAGAGAGCAGTGCCGTTGTAAGGGAAAGGGTTAAAAAGGCGAGAGCTCTTCAGGTTGAAAGGTGGAGCAGATTCGGCTTCCAGTGTAATTCGGAAATTCCCGAAAGGATACTGCGCCGGCACATACAAATTAAGCCTGATGTAAAAAGTTTTATACTGCAGGCTTTGAACAGAGTTCGCTTATCCGGGAGAGGCTTGTCCAGAGTACTCCGCGTGTCGCGCACAATAGCAGACCTTGAGCATGCGGAAAGAATAGAAATAGAACACGTTGCGGAAGCCTTGAGCTACAGAGAGGGAGAGGCTCTCTCATGGATGAAGTCTTAAAAATTCTTCTTCTGCTGAATTATGCTGGGGCGGACATCCGTTCCTGGAAGAAAATCCGCGAATTGGGTTTTGAACCTTACAAATTACTTTCGTCAGATAGTAAGTATTTAGAAGAATGCGGCCTTACAGAGAGGGCCGTCTTAAAAATAAGAGAAGGCTCTCTTTCGGGATGGGCGGAAAAAGAGTATGAAAAAGTTCTCTCTGTTAAAGCCGATGTTATAACATGCGATGATGAAAAATATCCGGAAAGCCTCTTTGACTTAAAAGACGCACCCTTGGTTCTTTACATAAAAGGCAGTGCAAGTTTGCTGTCGCACCGAACAGTAGGTGTTGTCGGAACGAGAAAATCAACCTCCTACGGAAGAGAGATATCAAAGCGCATAGGTACAAACTGCTCCGCCTCTCACATATCTTTGATAAGCGGAGGCGCTTCCGGCATAGACGGAGCGGCTCATCTCGGAACATGCGATGCAGGCGGAAGAACAGCCGCGGTATTCGGCACAGGTATTGATGTATTATATCCAGCCTCCAATGCCGCCTTATTTGAAAAAATAACGGAGCGCGGTGCTCTTATTACGGAATTTCCAACTGGAAGTGGTGCCGAGCCGTGGCATTTTCCGCGCAGGAACAGACTGGTTGCCGCTCTGTCGGAACGGCTGATCGTTGTTGAAGCTCCTCAGAAGAGCGGTGCCATGATAACAGCGAGAATAGCCCTTGAGCTTGGAAGAGAAGTTTGGGCTGTTCCGGGGCATATAGACCAAGAAGTTACATCCGGCTCTAACAGACTGATATTTGACGGGGCCTATCCTTACATATCGGATGAAATGTTTTTTCAGCTAAACAACAGGCAGCACTCTCTTTTTGACAGCTACAGGTCGGAAGAGATAATAGATACAGATAATTTAACGCCTGACGAGAGAGCGGTTTTAAAGGCGATGAGGAACAAAAGCTCTCAAACTGTTGACAATCTCGCGGATGAAGTTAAAATGAGCGCCGCTTGTATTCTTAAAATAATTGCAATTCTCTCTGCAAAAGGGATAGTTTATTCATCAGGCCCAGGCAGATTTAGCGCTAAAGTTTGAAAGAGGTGTATTAAATGGCTGTAAAGAAAGAGTCACAATCCGAGGAAAAAACGGAAGCAAGAAAAAAAGCTTCAAAACCAAAGGCGAAAACAGCTGTGAAAAAGACAAAGGCATCCGAAGCTGAAGAGATAAAACAAGCAACAAAGAGTGTGTCGGAGAAAAAATCAAGCTCAACCGCAAAGACAGCAAAGACAGCAAAAACTGCTAAAAGCGCAAAAGCTCCGGCAAAAACTTCAAAGTCAAAGCAAAAATTTGCATCTTATGAAGGAAAGACGCTTGTTGTTGTTGAATCTCCTGCCAAGGCAAAAACTCTCGAAAAAATATTGGGCAGTAAATATCGTGTCTTGGCAAGTGTTGGACACGTTCGCGATCTGCCTAAAGGCAGAATAGCAATCGATGTGGATAACGATTTTGAACCTGATTACATCCAGGTACGTGGCAAGGCAGATATTATAAAAGGGCTTAAAGGTGCATCGGCAGCCAGCAGCAGAACTCTTCTCGCCTCCGACCCCGACCGTGAAGGCGAGGCTATCGCCTGGCATTTGGCGACACTGCTTAATATAGATCCTGAGTCGGACTGCCGCATCAGAATGCACGAAATAACAAAGAACGGAGTTCAGGGCGCAGTCTCTTCTCCAGATAAAATAGATATAGACAAAGTCAATGCCCAGCAGGCGCGCAGGGTCCTTGACAGACTTGTCGGCTATCAGCTAAGCCCTCTTCTCTGGTATAAAGTTCAAAGAGGGCTCTCTGCAGGCAGAGTCCAGTCTGTAGCTCTCAGAATAGTTTGCGAGAGAGAGGACGAAATAGAAAAGTTTATCCCCGAGGAATATTGGCTGATAGATGTGGATGCGTCATCTCTGACAGGAGAGCGCAAGTATGAGCTCAGAGTTGAAAAGTTCAAAGACAAGCCTCTCACAGTACAGAACGCTCTTCAGGCTGAGGATGTCGAGAAAGCGATATCATCGGGCAAGCTTGTCGTAGACGAATTTAAAACAAAGGAAAATTCAAGATCCCCTCTCCCTCCGTTTAAGACAAGCACACTCCAGCAGGAGGCTTCTAGAAGGTGCGGCTTTGCTCCTAAGCGCACGATGAGAATAGCTCAGGCTCTCTACGAAGGCATTGATATCCCGGGCAAAGGGCCTACAGGTCTTATCACTTACATGCGTACAGACAGCCTTCGCTTGGCTCCGGAGGCCATAGACGCGTCAAGAAAATACATCGCGGAGCAAATAGGGCAAGAATACCTGCCTAAGGAACACAAAGAATATTCGCCCAAAGGCAAATCTCAGGATGCCCATGAAGCAATAAGGGCCACAGATGCCTCTCTAACTCCCGAATATCTGAAAAGTTACTTAACTCCGGAGCAGCACAAGCTCTATGAGCTTATTTGGAGCAGGTTTATCGCAAGCCAGATGGAGGATGCCAGAACAGCCAGATCAACTCTCGTATGCTCATCGGGAAACTATAAGCTCAAGCAGTCGGGCATAGTTGTGACATTTTACGGATGGGGCAAAATCTATCCACTCGGCGTCAAGAACACAATCATAGAAGCTGCTGTCGAAGGCGAGATTCTTAACGCCGATAAAATACACAAGGAGCAGAAATTTACGCAGCCTCCCGCACGCTATACGGAAGCAGGATTAGTAAAGGCTCTTGAAGAAAAGGGCATAGGCCGTCCATCGACTTATGCGACAATAATAGACACTCTTTCGGCGAGAGGTTATGTCGACAGGGGAGAAGAGGACAAGAAATTAATACCGACAAAACTCGGAAGGCTTGTTAATACATTCCTTATAAAATATTTCTTCCAGTTTATCAACGTAGACTTCACGGCAAAGATGGAAGAGTCTCTTGACAGCATTGAAGCTGGGACACTGAAGTGGCGTGAAGTAATGAAGACCTTCTGGAATATATTCAAACCTATACTTGACGATGTCTCTGCAAATGCTGAAAGCATGAGGCCTGAACCGGAGTTAATCGGTGAACAGTGTCCCGAATGCGGCAAGGATCTGATCATAAAGCGCGGGCGTTTTGGCGAATTTATCGCCTGTACCGGATATCCCGAATGCAGATACACAAGAAAAATTGTTAAATCGACGGGAATTAAATGCCCAAAGTGCGGAGAGGGAGAACTTATCCGCAGAAGAACTACAAAGGGAAAGATGAAAGGCAGATTCTTCTACGGATGCAACAGGTATCCGGAGTGCGACTACATCTCGTGGAAGAAGCCCGAGAACGGTGAAGCTCAGACAAATGCCGACTCTGTACAGGAGACTCAGGATGCAGCATCAGACATGTAGCGTCATAGGCGGCGGCCTTGCCGGCTCTGAAGCAGCATGGCAGCTTGCCGAGCGCGGCATTAAGATCCGCCTGACAGAAATGAGGCCGGAGAAGAGCACTCCGGCCCATGAAACAGCCTTAATGGGAGAGCTGGTATGCAGCAATTCTCTGGGAGGCGAGATGACAAAAACTCCAGCCGGTATACTCAAAACCGAACTAAAAACATTGGGCAGTTTGTTGATTTCGTGTGCCGAGAAGAGCCGCGTGCCTGCCGGCAACGCTCTTGCCGTCGACAGAACAGTCTTTGCAGAGCTTGTAACCTCTGCCATAGAGAACCATCCAAATATCGAAGTGATTAGGGAAGAAGCTCGTGAGATACCTGAAGGTCCTGTTATAATCGCAACCGGCCCTTTGACCTCATCGGCTCTTGCCGAAAAACTCAAGGAGCTTGCAGGGGAGTCTTTTCTCTATTTTTTTGATGCAGTAGCTCCTATAGTGACTCTCGAAAGTATAGACCCGTCTTTATCTTTCAGAGCAAACAGATACGGAGATACCGGGGACTACATCAACTGTCCTATGAACGAAGAAGAATACCACTCTTTCTGGGAAGCTCTTGTAAGTGCTGAAACTGCTGCTATGCACGAATTCGATAAAGAAGCCATGAAGCATTTTGAGGGCTGTCTGCCGGTCGAGGTTATAGCAAAACGCGGCGAAAAAACCCTCCTCTTCGGCCCTCTTCGTCCTGTGGGACTTTCTCAGAACTGCGGAGAGGAACACTGCGCAGTCGTGCAGCTTCGCCAGGACAACAGTGACGGAACTTTGTACAACATGGTCGGCTTCCAAACAAATCTCAAATGGGGAGAGCAGGAAAGAGTTTTCAGAATGATTCCAGCTCTTAAAAATGCCGAATTTGTCCGCAAAGGCGTTATGCACAGAAATATGTTCGTATGCGCTCCGAAAGTGCTTGACGCAAATCTGCGTCCGGGCGGGAGAAAGTCTGTCTACCTTGCGGGACAAATAACAGGAGTTGAAGGGTATGTCGAAAGCATAGCAATGGGCATGGCATCGGCTTTATTTGCCTATGCTGACATCAATAAATCAGAAATACCTCAGTTTCCTCTTGAGACGGCTATAGGTTCTTTGCTCAACTATCTTAAAAATGCCTTACCTGAAACATTTCAGCCCATGAATGTTAATCTTGGAATATTTCCAAAACTGCCTGGCAAAAAAATCTGCAAACGTACACTGCGCTGTGAGGCATATGCTGAGAGGTCTGCCTTAGCTCTTGAAAAATTTATCAAAAGCAATGAAGATATATTTTTTCACAAACGTAATATTTAAAAGTTAAAATATATATAAACATAATTATATAATATATAATGCAAGAAAAATAGTAAAAATATATTAAAAAACGATAAATTCTTTCTTGTTAACCCCTCATTTTTTAAGTGCATCCGCTGCTTAAAAAGAGGGGATTTTTTTAAATAGTAAGCAAATGCTCTTTTCTTGTGAATTTTCTCAAAATTTCCCTTGAAATTTACAATTTTCCTGTTAGAATACCGTTCATGGTCGAAAATATTTGTTCTAATATCGATGACTTCCTTATGTGCTTAGAGGCAAGAGGGCGTTCGCGGAATACCCTTGTAAATTATTCTGTGGACCTAAATCAATTTGCAGATTATCTTGAGAAACAGGGAATAAAAGATGTCTCGGAGATAGATTCCGATTCTGTAAGAGTTTTTTTAAGCAACATGATAGGCATTGATATGGCTCGGACATCAGCGTCAAGAAAGCTTTCGGCAGTAAGAGGGTTCGTAAAATGGCTTGGAAGCAGAGATATTATTCAGAAAAAGGATATTGCCACAGGGCTTAAGGGCCCGAAGCTCCATCCCGCCATACCGAGAGCCCTGTCTTATGAAGATACGATCAGGCTTATAACCGAAGGGCCTAAACAGGACAGTCACCGCAAGAGAGACAGGCTTATCCTAGAGCTCATGTACAGCGCCGGCCTGCGTGTTTCTGAGCTTATAGCACTAAACTGGGAAAATATTGAGTTTTCGACGCGAACCATTCGCATCATGGGAAAGGGTGAGAAGGAAAGAATTGCCCCGTTTGGAAGAGAAGCAGCCTGCTTGCTGGATGAATGGTATACATTGAATGGAGCGAAAAAAGATGCTCCAGTGTTTTTATCCGAAAAAAACGCGGAAAGGCTTACAGTCAGGACTGTACACCGTCTTGTAGCCAGAGCCGCCGCAAATGTCGGACTCCACGGAGTCTCCCCTCATACACTGAGGCATTGCTTCGCAACTCACATGCTTGAAAGAGGCGCGCCTTTGAGAGTGGTTCAGGAACTGCTTGGACACGAGACTATAGCAACAACACAGAGATATTTATCCATAACAACGGAACAGATTAAAAAAAGCTATATGCAGTCACATCCTAGAGCACAGGAATAGTTACCGTCATAACATCAGGGAGGAATCAGAACTAATGGATACACCAAAAGAGCTAATCGAGGCACGCCCAAAAATTATGAACCAGTCAGCAATGCAGGATCTTCTTGAGAAGACCCGAGTTGTAAGCAGAGTACTCCAGTCACGCAAAGACAGAGGCGCTCCTGATTATCCGAAGCTTGCCAGGCTTATGTGCGACCTATCGGCAGCCAATGTATACATAATAAACAGAGAGGGACGTATCTTAGGTTATGCATGGATAAGCGAGTATGACTGCCCGATAATGGCCGACATGCTTATAAACGCCTCTATGCCAGCATCATACGCCGAAAAAGTCAACCAGTACCATGAGTCGATACTCAACCACACAGACCACGGCCTCTGCGCTTATGCGGATCAGCCATGCACGTATTCTAATAAGCATGTGCTGCTGGTTCCCATCAACGGCTCGGGTGAACGCCTCGGCACTCTTATACTTGCAAGATTCGGCTGCCAGTTTGATACAAGAGACCTCGTCCTTGCCGAATATCTTGGCACAGTAGTAGGACTTGAGATACTAAACGACAGAGGCAAGTCAATAGAAGAACGCGGACGCGAGCGTCTTGTCGTTCAGATGGCAATGAGAGCATTATCCTACTCTGAAGTCGAATCAGTTCGCCATATCATAGAAGATTTGGGCGGCCCCGAAGGCGTTGTTGTTGCAAGCAAGGTCGCAGACAGAGTGGGAGTCACTAGAAGCGTTATTGTAAATGCCTTAAGAAAACTAGGCAGTGCTGGTATAATAGAGAGCAGAAGTTTGGGCATGAAGGGAACCTATATAAAAGTCTTAAGCCCGCTATTTCTTGAGGAACTTGGCATCGCAATAAAATAAGTTTTAAAACCGGGAGGTCTTAGTTGTGAAGGCTAGAATACTCATCGCTGAAGATTCCACTTATATGAGAATGCTGCTTAAAGAACTTCTTATCCGCAGCGGCTATGACGTTATAGGCGAGGCGGATAACGGCAATGATGCTGTTCGTTTGTATGACAAATACAAACCGGATATAGCAGCAATCGACATGCTGATGCCTGAAATGAACGGCATCGATGTTCTTAAAGCGATAAGAGCATCTCATCCTGACGCACGGCTGCTTATGATAAGTGCTATGGGGCAGGAAAAAATGGTGATTGAAGCAATGAAAGCCGGAGCTTCTGATTTCTTTATAAAGCCATTGCAGTCCGAAAGAGTGATAGAAGCCATTGAAAGAGCGATGCGACATTAGCACCGCATCGATATTAGGCTAGTGCCTAATATCGATTTTTATGATAAAATGCGCTGATGTGATAGATAGTATTATGTACCGGGGCAGATTTTGCCTATAAAATAGCATAAAATTTTTTGGAGGTTTAGCCGCATATGGTAGAAAAGACGTCCGCAGCGTCAGCAGTAAGCGTAGGTGATGTTCTTAACGGCACAGTTGAACATCTTGCTCCATACGGAGCCTTTGTCAGACTTGAATCAGGGCAAAAAGCAATGGTTCATATATCAGAGCTCTCTCACAACTACGTTAAAAAAGTTGAAGATGTGCTTGAAATGGGACAGAAGGTCACAGCAAAAGTTATTAAAATAGATGACAAGGGCAGAATAGATTTGTCCATCAAGGCAATGCAGGTAAAAGAAGTGAAGCCGCCTGTTCACCGCGAGGAAGACTTCGAAAAAAAGCTTACAAATTTTATGAAATTCAGCGATGAAAAAATAGCCGACCTGAACAGCAAGTGCAAAGATCCGCGCGGAACAAAGAGACGCACGGGAAACAGCTCATCAGGCAAGAAATAAAATTGGACACTATACAAAATAATAAAAAGCCGGAAGTATCCTCTCTTTCGGCTTTTTGGAGTTGTCTTACGGAAAACGATATATCTGTCTTGCGGGAACAAAACAAAGGGAGACGTTTTGACCCGGAGCAGGTCTATGCCGTAGCCTGCCGCTGTTCACAAGGTTACCCTCAGGTTGTGGTATGCCGTCCTATAACAAAAAAGATGACTCCATTTCCGACTCTTTTCTGGCTCACATGTCCCTATCTAGACAGAAAGTGCGGAGAGCTTGAGTCACTGCATAAGATCCATGACTTAGAAGAAATCATGGCCTTAAATCAGGAAGAGATAATCCTTTGGCACAGGAAATATGCCGAACTGCGCATGAAACTTATCGGAGCCGATACGGCAGACGCAATTAAAGCCGGCAATCAGTCAATGTGGTCATCCGTAAAAGATTGCGGCGTCGGAGGCATAAATTGGCGCGATAACCCATCCGGAGTCAAGTGCCTGCACCTGCAAACGGGAACATGGCTGGGCTGGCGCTCTCATCCAGCAGCAGCGGCACTTTCGCTCATAATAGGTGAAACGGAGTGCGCAAATAACATTTGCAGAGGATTTTTGCCCGGTAAAGAATTCGACGGGACAGAATAATATAAATTTAAAAATACATGGTTGACAATAAGCGATTAGATGTTAAAATACTCAACAAGTTTTGAGCATGAAGACATGGAAGGAGGGCTGAATCTTGAATTTTACCACTCTTAGACGAGCACGACGAATACGACGAATCAACCGTTCAGAGCAAATATTACTATGCGATGAAGGGGAGATGGATCTTATTGCTCGGCGACAGAGATAAAGCGTCATTGGCTGAAAGCGCTTTTCGCAGGTAGAATCAAGACTCTCGCACCCCTGAGCAGAATTCTGAAGAAAGACTAATGTCAAGTAGGAATTCCGTAGCTTTTCGATAAAAGTTAACCAAGTGGACATGTTATGTCAACGAGGGTGGTACCGCGGGTAATTTTACTCGTCCCTCTTCTTCCGTTAAGGAAGAAGAGGGACGAGTTTTTTTATGCTTAAAATTAAAAATTAAAAATATAAAACAATACATAGGAGGAAATTAAAATGACAGCAGAAAAAAAGGGTAAGGTAATATTGGCGTACAGCGGCGGACTTGACACATCGGTTGCTATTCCTTGGCTTCACGACAACGGATATGAAGTCATAACTCTCACAATGAATGTTGGCCAGCAGGCTGACAATCTCGACGAAATTAAGCAGAAGGCTTATGAAGTCGGAGCCGAGAAGGCCTATGTCGTAGATCTCAGAGAAGCTTTTGTCGATACTTTTGTATGGCCCGCTCTTAAAGCCAATGCAATGTATCAGGGCGTATATCCCCTTAATTCCGCCCTTTCACGCCCTATGATAGCCCAGGCTATGGTGTGGTGTGCGGAGAAAGAGGGAGCTGTAGCCGTAGCTCACGGATGCACCGGCAAGGGACAAGACCAGGTTCGTATGGAAGTTTGCTGCAACGCACTGAATCCAGATATCGAAGTACTGGCTCCCGTTCGCGACTGGGGCTTTACAAGAGAAGAAGAGATGGACTATGCCGCGGCTCACAATGTTCCAGTCCCCACAACGCGCAAGAGCCCTTACAGCCTTGATGACAACCTTTGGGGACGTTCCATTGAGTGCGGTATTCTCGAAGATCCGTGGAATGAGCCTCCCATCGATGCTTACGCCCTTACGGCGGATCCAAAGGAAGCTCCCGACGAAGAGGTTACAGTTGAAATAACATTCGAAGCCGGAATTCCAGTAGCCATCAACGGCAAGAAGATGAGCAGCATAGAGCTTATCGATTTTATGAACAAGACTGCAGGCAAGGCCGGCTTTGGAAGAATAGACGTTATAGAGGACAGGCTTGTGGGCTTTAAGAGCCGTGAAGTATATGAGTGCCCTGGTGCTCTGGCTCTCATAGCGGCACACAAAAAATTGGAAGCCATAACACTTTCAAAAGATACACTCAAGACAAAGAAGGAACTTGAAGTGCGCTTTGCAGAGATGGCATATGAGGGTTACTGGTTCTCACCTCTTATGGAAGCTGTTCAGGCTTTTATGGACAGTACACAGAAGACAGTCAACGGAACAGTTAGAATGAAGTTCTACAAAGGCAATGCCATAATTAACGGAATGAAGTCAGATACGTCTGTTTACAGCAAGGAGCTGGCCACTTACTCCGCAGGTGACATTTTTGACCAGTCTGCGTCTGTAGGATTTATTAAAATCTGGGGAATGCCAATAAAGACATGGAGACAGGTACACAAAGATAAGAATATCAATCCCATTGACTCATATATCGTGGCCAAAGGAAAAGAAGCGTACTAAATTACATAACGCAAAATACAGCACTGCAGAAGAAGCTCTTTCGGAAATCCGAAGGAGCTTCTTCTGCTTTTTACCTTTAGCAAAACATAGGTTGGGCTATAATACGTATGATAATAAAATTTAAGCCTGCTATTTTTAACAGTGCATCAATATTTCAAAGAGAAAAACGGGAGAATAAAATTGGAAATAAGTTCTATTAAAAGACTTTTTATCGCAGAGAAGCCTTCCCTTGCAAGGGCTGTCGCAGAAGCTCTTCCGTCGGGGAAAAAAAGCAGAACACCCTTAGCCATACTGGCGGGAGACGATGTTGTCTGCTGGGCGGCTGGACACATAATCATGCCTCTTCAGCCAGATGAGTACGGAGCTGAGTATAAGAGGTGGGAGACGACAAAACTGCCAATCGTCCCAGCAATGTGGAAAGTCAAGCCAAATCCTCAGACTCAGGATTTGCTGAACAATATAGGGAATTTGCTTCAAAAGGCCGAGAGCGTTGTAAATGCTGGAGACGCTGACAGAGAAGGACAGCTCCTTGTCGATGAAATTCTTTGCTACTTCGCCTATAAAGGTCCTGTGTACAGGCTTTTGGTTACAGATATGAACACAGATGCGATAAAAAAGGCAATAAACGCCATGAAACCCAATGAAGAGTACAAAAGCGTCTTTGAGTCTGCTTTGTGTCGTCAGAGGGCAGACTGGCTATTCGGTAACAATCTTACAAGGCTCTATTCAATCACGACAAACAGAGCTTGGGGCGAGAAGATAACGGTTGGGAGGGTTCAGACTCCCACATTGGCTCTTGTGGTGCGCAGAGACAGCGAAATTGATAATTTTGCAAAACACCCATTCTATGACATAAAAGCTGAGATTCAGGTTGGTGACGAAAAATTTACAGCCACGTGGAAACCGAGCGAAGACCAGTCCGGACTTGATGACAAAGGACGCATTATTGATCCGTCCGTTATCGAGAATCTGCGCAAAAAGCTTGAAAACAAAATAGGCTCAGTGACAAAATATGAAAAAAAGAGAAGCCAGACTCAGCCGCCTATGCCGCACTCACTGCCTACACTGCAGATAGAGGCTTCCAAACAGTATGGATTTTCTCCTGCTGCTGCATTGGAAACAGTGCAGGCTCTTTATGAAGCGAAACTTGTGACATATCCCCGTTCAGACTGCCAGTATCTCCCCGAGACGCTTTATGATGAGAGGGAAAAGACATTAAAAACTATCTCAATAATGGTTCCTGAAATAGCTGACACAATATCTCAATCGGATAAAAATTTAAAGACAAAGGCGTGGAATACAGAAAAAGTAGAGGAACACCATGCGATAATTCCGACAGGCACAATAGGATCACTATCAGAGGACGGGGCGAAAATATACGACCTTGCCGCAAGAAGATATGCAGTCCAGTTTCTGCCGCCGCAGGAACACAATGAGGTGCTTGTCGAAGTTGTAATAGACAACGAGCTTTTCAGGGCCAGGACAAAAAGATGTGTGGCATCTGGCTGGAAGGTGCTTTATAAGAACTCGAGGGAAGAAAAGTCCGACGACGAAGAGAGCGAAAACAGCAAGACAAAACTTCCGGAACTCACAGAGGGTGATGAGGCAAAGGCTGAGGAACTTAAAGCAGATGAAAAAAAGACATCTCCGCCGGAACGCTTTACGGAAGCTACTCTTATAGAAGCCATGAACAATATCCATAGGTTTGTGGAAGCACCGGAGATAAAAGCCGCTCTTAAAGAAACTTCCGGTATAGGAACAGCCGCCACTCAGGCAGGGATAATAGAGCTGTTAAAAGAGAGAAATTACATATCTCTCGTCAGAAAGAGGATAATATCAACAGAAAAGGGCAGAGAGATTATCAGAAACGTAGGGGAAGAGCTCAGCAAGCCCGACACAACTGCAATATGGGAAATGAAGCTTAAAAACATTGAGCACAAGGAAGGCTCTCCCAAAGAATTTATACATGAGCTCTTAAGTCAAGTGCGCTCAATAGTCGATGATAGGATGAAAAAACATCCCATCTACATAGTCAGGCGCGACCCGTCTCAGAATGAGGTCAGGTACAAGTGCCCAGCCGAAGGCTGCGAAGGAAGAATGTTCCTCCATAGCGGAAAGTACGGCAAATATTGGAAATGCCACACATGCGGGCTATCTCTCTCCGATTCGGAAGGCAAGCCTCAGAAGAGCTGCAAGTGTCCGGCCTGCGGACAGATATCAGTCAGAATAATGGGCAAAAACGGTTGGTTCTGGGGCTGTAAAAACCCTGTGTGCAAAAAGACATTTTCCGATGAAAACGGTGAACTCAAGAACTAATATACTTCTTATTCTTTCTTATGCAGAATAAAACCCCGCATGCCCTGCAGTATCAAAGGCGGCGGGGTTTTTATATCCTAAAGAGGGCGGCTAGGCTATTTTCGCAGAGTTCTTACCCCGAATAAGATGAGCACCGCTCCTACAATTACATTCATCGCATTTATCACTGATTTTGGGAGAAAGCTGCTTGTAAGAGTGCCTGCCGCACCTACGAAGCTCATGCAGACAAGTGTTGAAAATACCGCTCCCAGAGCGTAAAGATAGATATCAGAGCGGCTCATGTTATCCTCTGTAAGCTTTGAAGAAAAAATGCCTGCCCAAAATATAATTGTGAGAGGGCTTGATACTGCCAGGATAAAACAGTAAGCGAAGGCACTGTTGGCACTATGCTGCGCAGAGAGATCAAATCCTGGAATGATATTTAAGCCGAAAACTCCGAGAATAGCTGCTGCGCCGAACAGCCAAAGCACCGCCGCTCCAAAATATTTAAAATAAAGTTTGCCATTTCTGCTCCGATCTAGCAGTGTTCCGACTCCCCATATGGCTGCCGCGACACACACAAGGTCGGCAAGTGTTACTCCGAGCACAGCACCCAGAGCGGACAAAAGCCCTGAGGCCGCTGCGGTCTGAAATATAAATATACTTACCGGCCCCACTGCCGCTTGTAGAATCAGCCCGAATTTAAACCCGCCCCATAGAGTTTTATACATAGAATTTTCTCCCACGGTAAAAATTTACAATATTCATAGTATAACGCAAAATGCCGTGTAAATAGTCGAAGTTTTTAGACAAAAAAATACCTGCCGCTGCAGTTTTAGTAAAACCGTCTTTGCGGCAGGTTTGTTGTTTGTTTTCAATTTTATGGAATTTAAATATGTTCTCTGTCTTGACTCTGTTTGCCCAGGCAGTAACATCGCATTTATCTAGCGTGTTCTGCTGTCGTAAGTTTTGTTTTTACTGTTCTCTCTGAGAGATGCGGGATTGAAAGCGTGGGCGGGCCAGAAGAGTCCCGCTTCGTCACGGAATGCTGTGTCGATTGACTGATCATTCCTGTTATATGATGCGTTTTTGTATCTGTCTGTTCTGTATTCTTCATGTGCCATAATCATAACGTCCTTTCCAAACAAGCAAAGATAAAACCAAGCCGCTGGTTTGCGGCGCGATAAGTAAAGAAGGCATAATGCCGCTCTTGGCTAATATCTGTCGTTTATGGATTTTATTCCCGCTTGCGTGTGGTCTTGGCGTAGTTGATCGACGGAAGTATAGATATTTTGGCTCTATCGGATGGTGACGGAGAAAATTTAGAGACAGCCGGAGAACACGGAACAATGTAATAATATTTTTCCGCTGACTGAGGCGATTTTTTATTTCTGTTATTGTCCTCAAAGCTCGAGTCGCTTTCAAGCGGAAGAGCAGAGAAGATAAAGCTGTGAGAATTCAGAACCCTTGAGTTATCTTTTGAAGGGTCAGTAATTGTGCCTATGGCATCGAGGCTTTGATCGGTTAAACCTGCGGACGCATGAGAGACAGCAGCAGTCAAAACCAAAAACAGAACAGCCATGAAAACTGCAGCATAAAAGCGTTTCAAGTTTGTGACAATGCACATTGTAGACACCTCCTGCCTTCAAAAATTATCGATGATTCAGTTTATATATCCCATATTGAGTAATGTCAAGTTTTATTACTAAATATAGTGCTAAATAGAGGTGAAAATACGTATTTTTTTGAGCAGCCTGTAAAATACGCTTCTAATGCGGTGTCAAAATATCTACATAATGTATAATCATTACGTCTTTGAAAAAGTATGGATTGAGGGCGATGGTGTCTGTGACTAACGTAAGTGCAGCTATTATAAAAAACGAAAAAGGTGAAATTCTTATCTGCCAACGAGGTGAAGGTGGGAGCTGTGCGTTTTTGTGGGAATTTCCCGGAGGCAAGGAAGAAGAAGCGGAGAGCCCCGAGTCCTGCCTTATACGCGAATGCAGAGAGGAGCTTTCTGTCTGTATAGAGGTGAACAGGCTGTTTTTAACGACTTTTTACTCATATCCCGATGGAGATCTTTACTTTTCATTTTTCTATGCGACAATTGTCAGCGGATCTCTAAATATGAAGGTGCACCGAGCATTAAAATGGGTCTTGCCGTGCGAACTGGAAAATCATAATTTTTGCCCAGCCGACACGACAGTTATAAGGCGTCTGGCCTCTCTCGGATAGCAGTTTTTTACTCTGTTTATAAACTATTTAAAAAAAATTTTTTACCTATTGACAATCGTAACTTCAAGTAGTATAAATACCCGCAACAAACTTAATATTTGCAGTGCGATGAAGAGGAAAGTAAATAATATATTGTATCCCAGAGAGGAATTCCCGCTTAATGCGGAGCTGTAAGAATTCCGATACATTATTTTTGAAGACCACCTCTGAGCGGCCGTCGAAGCTTATTATGGGATAAGACGGCAGGGTGCGCCCTTTATAGCGCGCCGAGGGTTAGCGTTTACGCAGACCGAAGTGGAGTGGAACCGCGGAATAGATACCGCCTCCTGTTTTATAGCAGGAGGCGGTTTTATATATTTTAAAGGGGGTAAATATAATGGGAATTATTCAAAAGTATGCGGAACTATTACCTGTGACCGAGGTCACACCGAGAATTACTCTGGGTGAGGGCGGTACTCCTCTTGTGCGCCTTGACACGCTGAGCGAAATTTTGGAAATAGATCTGTGGGCAAAACTTGAAGGGTGCAATCCGTCAGGCTCTTTTAAGGACAGAGGCATGGTTATGGCTGTAGCCAAAGCCATGGAGGACGGTGCTAAAGCTCTCGTCTGCGCATCGACCGGAAATACTTCCGCCTCCGCGGCCGCATATGCCGCATCTGTCGGGATTCCATGCTATGTTCTGCTTCCGGCAGGCAAGGTTGCACTCGGAAAACTTGCTCAGGCCCTCATGTACGGAGCTAAGGTTATAGCTGTAAACGGTAATTTTGACAAAGCTCTCGAGATGGCCCGCGCTGCAGCTGACGAAAAAGGCTATGCGATAGTTAATTCTGTGAATCCGTATCGCCTATGGGGGCAGAGAAGCGGAGCATGGGAAGTATGTGATGTACTCGGAAAAGCTCCCGACTGGCACGCAATTCCCGTTGGCAATGCCGGAAATATAAGCGCCTATTGGGCTGGATACAAGCAATATAAAGAGATAGGCCGCATAGACAAACTCCCAAAGATGATGGGCTTCCAGGCGGAGGGCGCGGCCCCCATGGTGACTGGAAAGCCATGTCCGAACCCGGAAACAGTAGCAACTGCCATACGTATAGGCAACCCAGTCAGCGCTCATCTTGCAAGAGAAGCGTCGGAGCAGTCTGGAGGCGAATTTAATTCCGTCTCCGATGCTCAGATACTTGCCGCGCAGAAGCTCCTTTCCTCAAAGGGCGGAATATTCGCCGAGCCTGCATCGTGCGCTCCGCTTGCCGGACTTTTGAAATTAAAAGAAGCCGGACACTTGCCCAAAACAATTACAGTTGTAATGGTTTTGACAGGCAACGGCCTCAAAGACCCCGATACCGCCATGTCTCAGGTGGATAAGCCAATTGAGATAGGCGACAGCCTTGATGAACTTCTGGAGGTGATGAAGAGTTGAATCCTCTCATAACACTCAGAGTGCCGGCAACGAGCGCTAACTTAGGCTCGGGATTTGACGCAATCGGCATGGCTGTCTCACTTTACAATATATTTAAAGTGACGGAACTTTTGCCGTTCGGCGAGTACAAAGTAGACGCCAACGGAGAAGGAGCAAGGGAACTCTCAGACCCCAAACAGAATCTTGTTGTCACTGCTTACGAAAAGACATGCGAGCGCTGGAATGTAAAAGGCCCAGGCTTTGCTCTATGGTGCCACAATATAATACCTCTCTGCCGCGGACTCGGAAGCTCCGCCGGCGCCGTTGTTGCAGGTGTGCTTATCGCAAAGCACCTGACCGGATATAAAACCGACATCGATGAACTTCTGCGAGCTATGACTGTTATAGAAGGTCACCCCGACAATGTTGCGCCATGCTTTCTCGGAGGCATGGTGGTGAGCTGCTGGGACGGAGCTGACCTCCGATACGTAAATCTTCCGCCCCTTCCTCCAGAAGTACAGTGCGTGGTTGCCGTTCCAGACGAAAAAGTAAGAACTTCTGATGCCAGAAACGCCTTGCCAAAGCAGGTGCCCTTTGAAGATGCCGTATTTAACTTAGGCAGAGCCGCTCTTCTTACTGCCGCGTGGGCAACTGGAAAATGGGATTATCTTAAGTGGGGAATGGATGACAAACTTCACCAGCCTTACAGAAGCAAGCTTTTCAGCGGAGGAGAGGCAATCTTTTCAAGCGTTGAGGAGCTTCCCGAGTGCGTAAGCATAGCAATCAGCGGCTCGGGGCCCAGTGTCATAGCTCTCGTGAACGGCACCGCTCACAGAGTTGCCGAGGCCATGTGCCGCACCTTTACGGAGCACGGAGTGCGCTCCCAGTTTTTCGTCTTGGACGGAAGCGCTCAGGGTGCCAGAGTCAATATAAGCATGAGCTTAAGCGACGCTCTTGAAAAAACAGCGAGGTGTTCATAATGAACTGGGCAGAATTACCGCTCACGGTGCTTAAATTCGGAGGAACCTCCGTTGCCGGTCCTGAGAGAATGAAGCACGTCGCGGGCATTGTAAAAAAAACAAGGGAACAAGGCTTTCGCGTAGCAGTAGTTGTATCAGCTATGGGAAATATGACGGACGACCTGCTTGCAATGGCCGACAATGTCGCTAATACAAAGAACGGCAGAGAGATGGATCAGCTCCTTGCCACAGGCGAGCAGCAGAGCGTGGCTCTTCTTTCGCTGGCGCTTCAGCAGTATGGTCTTCCCGCTCAGTCATTTACAGCGCTTCAGGCAGGGATAAAGGCAGAAGGATTCCCTATGGAGGGACGTATATACCGCATTGAGCCAGATGCCGTGGAAAAAGTCCTGAATGAAGGTACTGTCGCTGTTATTACCGGCTTTCAGGCCATAACTGACAGCGGAGACGTAATAACTCTGGGACGGGGAGGCTCCGACCTATCGGCTGTGGCACTTGCCGGAGCTATGAAAGCTGATTCATGCCAGCTTCTTAAAGATGTCGCAGGCATAATGACAGGTGACCCAAGAGTTGTAAGAAGACCATATAAAATGAAACAGATAGGTTTTGATGAATGTATGGAAATGGCGGTGCAGGGCGCTAACGTGCTTCAGGCGAGAAGCGTCGAGATGGCCGCTCGTTATGAAATTCCGCTGTATGTAGGTTCAAGCTTTGTAGAAGAGGAGGGTACATGGGTTATGAGCAATCCTGTAACGGAAGGTCTTATTATAAAAGCTGTTGTGCACGATTCAAAGGTGGCCAAGGTAGTGCTTCTGGGAGTTCCGGATATTCCAGGTGTGGCGGCGCGTCTTTTTTCAAACCTATCAGACGAAGGGGTAGGCGCGGAAATGATAATACAAAACAATATGCGCGGCGGAGTGAATGACATAGGCTTCCTTGTAAAGAAGACAAACCTTGAATCTGCGATAAAAGTCTGCCGTGACCTATGCCGTGAGATAGATGCGCAGGGCGTGTCATTTGACACGGAAATAGCGCGTGTGACAATAGTCGGAGCAGGCATAGCTAATCATCCCGAAGTACCGTCAAAAATGTTTAATATACTGGCGGAAGAGGGAATAAACATAGAGATGATAGCATCAACATCTCTTGCTGTGACATGTGTTGTGGGCTCTTCCAGGGCCGAGGAGGCGGTGCGTGCGCTGCACGAACATTTCATAGAGGAGGTAGCTTTCTAATGTCCGGTAAAAATGTGGCGGTACTTGGAGCGACAGGCCTTGTCGGACGAGAGATGCTCAAGACTTTGGAGCAGAGAAACTTCCCAGTATCAAAGCTGATTCTTCTCGCTTCTCCGCGTTCTGCAGGTAAGAAGATGATTTTCAAGGGCGAGGGGTACACAGTCCGAGCAGTTGATGAAAATTCTTTTGACGGAGTGGATATCGCTCTGTTCTCGGCGGGAGGCAGTACGTCCAAACGATGGGCGAAAATCGCGGCCAAGTCCGGCGCAGTGGTAATAGACAACAGCTCCGCATGGCGCATGGATAAGGATGTTCCACTTGTTGTGCCTGAAATAAATCCGCAGGACGCGCTGCAGCACAAGGGAATAATCGCAAACCCAAACTGTTCTACGATACAGGCCGTAGTGGCTCTCTACCCTCTGCACAAAGAGGCCGGGCTTGAGTACATAAATATCAGTACATATCAGTCTGTGGCAGGAACGGGGATAAAAGCTCTTGAAGCTCTTAGCGAAGAGGCGAAAGCGGTTATAGACGGCAGAGAACCTGAAAACTCCGGTGTCTACCCTCACAGAATAGCTTTTGACCTGCTCCCGCATATAGGTGCATTCGACGAAGGGGGCGTATCGGAAGAAGAGTGGAAAATGGTCAATGAATCCCGCAAAATAATGCATCTGCCAAGTCTCAGAGTCAGCGGCATCACTGTCAGAGTACCTGTCTTTCGCTGCCACGGAGAAAGCGTGACGGCACAGTTCAAAAAAGAACTTAAGCCGGAAAGAGCAAGGGAGATACTAAGGGATGCGCCTGGAGTAATAGTACAGGACGACCCGCAGAAAAGCTTATACCCGCTTCCTATTGAGTGTGCCGGAGAGGATGCCGTATATGTCGGGAGAATACGTAAAGACACGGGGCTTGATAACGCTCTGGCAATGTGGGTTGTCTCCGATAATTTAAGAAAGGGCGCGGCTTTAAACGCAGTACAGATAGCCGAACTTTTCTTGAATTAAAAACACACTTTAAAATTAAAACCTCCTGTAGACACAGCACAGACAAATAAATGCACCGCACTTGCCCTCTGTACATTTGCCATTTATAATATAGTGATTGTGCATTATAAAATCTTAAAAAAGCAGAGATTTTATTAGAGTTTACAGGAGGTTACATCTATGGCCAAAGACTACAAAGATACGCTGTTCCTTCCGCAGACATCGTTCCCGATGCGTGCAAACCTTTCTCAGCGTGAACCGGAATTTTTGAAATTCTGGTATGATATGGATCTTTACGAAGAATTAAAGAAGAAAAATAAGGGCAAACCGACATTCATCCTACATGACGGCCCTCCATACGCCAATGCCAGTATACATATCGGCACGGCCACAAACAAAATATTAAAAGACTTTGTCGTAAAATATAAATGGCAGCGCGGATACTTCTCTCCCTACGTTCCCGGCTACGACACGCACGGACTTCCTATAGAGCTGAAAGTCCTTAAAGAGCAGGGCATAGACAGAGACAACATAAGCCCTGTCGAACTGCGCGAAAAATGCGCGTCATACGCCAAAAGCTTCGCCGACATCCAGACGGGACAGTTTAAGCGCCTCGGAGTAATAGGCGACTGGGAACATCCCTATATGACGCTTGTCCCCGCCTATGAGGCCACTCAGATAGAAGGTTTTGCGGAGATGGTGGACAAAGGACTTGTCTACAAAGGACGCAAGGCAATATACTGGTGCACCGATTGCCAAACAGCTCTTGCCGCTGCAGAAATAGAATATTCCGACGAGACATCTCCCTCTATATTTGTGGCATACCAGTATGATGATGCGGCAAGGCTCTTTCCCGAGCTTTCCGGCAAAGATGTCAACGTAATAATCTGGACAACAACACCTTGGACACTGCCTGCATCAATGGCCGTAGCAATTCATCCGCGCTATGACTATGGATTCTACGAAGCAGGCGACAAAGTTTACCTGATTGCTCAGGGACTCAAGGACGAAGTTGTGAAAGCTACTGGTCTTGAACTTGGCGAACCTATAATTTCCTGCAAAGGCGCGAAACTTGAACACAGCAAAGCGCTGCACCCATTCTATGACAGAATCACACCTTTTGTTTTAGCTGATTATGTTACTCTTGATTCAGGCACAGGATGTGTCCATACTGCCCCTGGACATGGAACGGACGACTATGAGACAGGTGTTCGCTATGGCATAGAGATATACAACCCTGTCGATGAGACAGGACACTACTATCAGGATACACCTATCTTTGCGGGACTCTCTCTTGCCGAAGGGGAGAAAAAAGTATTTGAACTCCTCGGTGAGTCAAAAAGACTTCTGGGATGCCAGAAGATTGTCCACTCCTATCCGCACTGCTGGCGCTGCAAGAAGCCTGTCATATTCCGTGCTACAGAGCAGTGGTTTGTCTCTGTCGCAGATTTTAGAGAGGAATCCCTAAAGTGCATCGACGAAGTCAAGTGGGTTCCCGAATGGGGCAAAGACAGAATCTCCAATATGGTCAAAGACCGTTCCGACTGGTGCATAAGCCGTCAGAGGACATGGGGTGTGCCTATTCCCGCTTTCTACTGTGAGGACTGCGGAGAAGTTATATTAACGGGAGACCGTGTGCGCCGTGTTGCTGACAAAATCCGTTCGCTTGGAAGCAACTGCTGGTGGGAACTCACACCGGATGAACTTGTAGGTGACTTGGCAGTATGCCCTAAATGTGGAAGCAAACATCTGCGCAAGGATTCCGACATAATGGACGTATGGTTTGACTCAGGCACGAGCCACACTGCCGTTTTGGAAAACTGGGAAGACCTCAGCTGGCCAGCCGATCTCTACCTTGAGGGAAGTGACCAGCACAGAGGCTGGTTCCAGACATCGCTTTTGAACAGCGTGGCAACAAGGGGGACAGCTCCTTACAGAACAGTTTTGACACATGGCTTCATCATGGCGGGCGACGGCAGAAAGATGTCAAAGTCATTGGGCAACACAATGACTCCCGAAAAAATAATAGATAAGAACGGTGCCGATATATTGAGGCTTTGGGTCGCTTCGTCTGACTACCGCGGAGATGTGCGCATATCACAGGAAATATTCAACAACCTGATCGAGTCATACCGCCGTATCAGAAACACGGCCAGATTCCTCCTTGCAAACCTTAAAGGCTTCAATCCCGCGGATGATATAGTTCCCAACGAGCAGCTCTCTCAGATAGATCAGTACATAATGCTCAAGCTGGAAAGATTACGTTCCAGAGTTACAAACGGACTTGACGAGTATGAGTTCCACCAGCCCATGACTCTCATTCACCAATTCTGTGACAATGAACTCAGCTCCTTCTACATAGATGTGAGCAAGGACAAACTGTACGCAGACAGAGAAAACTCACTTGCGCGCCGTTCGATACGCAGTGTAATGTGGACAGTGCTCAAGTACATGACACAGATGATGTCACCTGTTCTCTCATTCACGGCTGAAGAAGTTTGGCAGGAAATGAAAGCAATGGATCCGACACTGCCCAAAAGCGTATTCCTCACAGATTGGCCTTCCGTTCTCAGTACAGGCATTGATCCCGAAGTCGAAGAACTTTGGGACAGCGTTATGGCAGCAAGACAGGCCGTTCTGCGCGGTCTTGAATCTGCCCGCGGCAAGGGCGTGATCGGACATCCTCTCGATGCCGATGTTCAGCTTGTATTAGGCAAGAATTACGCGCACCTCGCAGATAAAATATGCGACGACACATGGGAGACAATACTTATCGTTTCATCATGCAAGGTTACTGACGAAATCAAAGAGGCCGAAGTTGTCTACAACGATGAGACAACGGGAATTGCCATCGGAGTCACAAAGTCTAACGATGAAAAGTGCCCGCGCTGCTGGAAAAAGCGTCACGAAGTGGCGGCAAACGGAATCTGCAATCGCTGCAAAGATGTCATTGGAGAATAACAATATAACTGATATCACAGAAGCGGGGGAGAGGGATACCTCTTCCCTCTTTTTCTGTGACGAAAAAATACAGAGCTTCACCGTACCGTCAGATATGGATGGGCATAGAGTGGACTATGCCCTATCTCGGGCTATGGGAATCAGCCGAGGCTTTTCTCAGAAACTCATTAAAGAGGGAGCAGTAAAACTTTTGCCCGAAAGGCGCATAAAGCCTTCCATAAAGGTCGCGGAAGGGGACATTATGAATGTCAAAGTTCCTCCCCTCGAAACTCTGGATCTTGAACCTGAGGACATAAAGTTTGAAGTTGTCTACGAAGATTCTGACGTTGTGGTAATCAATAAGCCGGCGGGGCTTGTTGTCCACCCGGCTCCCGGCCACTGGACTGGGACTCTTGTACACGGACTGTTATTTCGATATCCTGATTTGGGCAGTTTAAATGGTGTCAAGCGCCCTGGTATAGTCCACAGACTTGATGCGACTACATCAGGACTTATGGTTGTGGCAAGAAACGGACTCGCTCAGGAAGGGCTGTTCCGTGATTTCAAGGCGCGCCGCGTAGAAAAAGAATATATAGCTTTGGCGTACGGTGCTATTCCATCTAACGAGTGCGAAATTCGCTATCCCATAGGCAGAGACCCCTACAACAGGATGAGAATGGCAGTCACTGATGACGGGCGTGAATCATGGACAGACATAAGCCGCATATGGAGCAAAAACGGATACTCCCTTGTCAGGTGCAGACTTCACACGGGAAGAACACACCAGATAAGAGTTCACATGCAGGCGATACGCTGTCCTCTTGTCGGAGACAGACTCTATGCTCCGTCCAGAGTATCTCCGTTCGGAGAGGAGAGAATTTTTCTGCATTCGTGGCGCCTTTCCTTTGCACATCCGAGGAGCGGCGAGAAATTATCCTTCCTCTCGCACCTTCCGCAGGAGCTCACTTTATTTCTCGGAGATGTTCTTTCCAAAAATCAGAATCCCCTGTAAGGGATTTAAATTCCTTGTATGTAACATTCGCTACTCCGCCTTTTATAGGAGATACATGTTTTCTCTGAGTGTAATCCACTCTCATAGATCTGCTTCCGTGTCCCTTGCTGAAATCCGCGGCCAACGACGCGCAGAAATTCAAGGCAAATGCGCGCTCTTCTTCCTCCGTATCCATGATGAATCTTAAAATAACATGTGCACCGGGGATTCCCTGAGCATGAAACCAGATGTCGTTCGGAGAAGCGGTTTTGAATGTCACATATCTGTTGCCCTTGGCGGAAAGCCCCGCAAAGACGAGAGCATAGCCCAAGTCAAACCTCTTATGCGGGGGAAGAGGGGCTTCCTTTTTCTTTGAACCTTTTGAAGCTCTTTCTTTTCTTATTCCGGCCTCTTCTTCAAGCATCGCCACAGATTCTGCGTCCGAGACACTCATGGCAAGAGCCAGAGCTTCCATCAGATCGTCAAGCTCTTCCTGCGCTCTTTGGAGCACCGTCATAGCCCTGTTCTGAGCCGCTATTATTTTTTTGTACTTGGCAAAGAAACGTGCTCCGTTCTGTGATGCTGTCATTGCGGGATTCAGCGGAACTTTGCATATAATCTCCCGCCCTTCCTTATCCCATGATGTCAGCTCCGCCTCTGATGCACCCTGCTTTATCTTCCACAGATTTGCCACCACCGCTTCGCCGTAAATCCTGTACTTTTCGGGCTCTTCATTGTAGAGAAGCTTGTTTATATCCTCAATCTGACGCTCTCTGCGTGTCGCTTCCTTTATTATGTGATCCGTAATTTTCTTTACTCTTGAATCAAAGGCATGTTTGAACATCGGAGCAAGAACAACTTCTGCGGCAGCATCGCCTGAAAGTGCTTCGGAAGAATCAAGCTCTATAGGAAAGGCCGTAATGTACCTGCCGATTTTTTGAAAAATAAATCGCTCGCTTGGCTCTTCAGTATAAAACCGGCTCAAATATTTGACGGCATCATCCAAAGAGAGAGATTCGGTTTTTTTTATAAGAGCGCGTCCGAACCCGGCTATTTTGGGCAGAGTCTCTGCGGAGGGGGAAGCTGTCCACTCTTCGAGAGTTATTCCCGAAAACTCGGGGGGGAGAATATACATCTGTCCCGGCAGCACTGAACGATACGGATTATCGGCGGGATGTATGTGTTTGGCCGTCTCAATAATAATGCCGTCTCCGTCGGTGATAAGTATGTTGCTGTAGCGCTCCATGGCTTCCAATATTACATATCTTGTATTTGAAAAGCCTGCACCGATTGTCTTTACGAAAGTAAATTTCATGATTCTGTCTCTGCGAATCTGTTCGCATCCGACAAACTCAGAGCCTGCCAAGTGGCTCTTTAAGGTATTTGTAATGGACGGAGTTTGTTTTGAGAGAGTCAGAAGAGATTTTTTTTCATTATCTGTGATTACTGCGGCTCCGCAGTTCACAGAGCCCCATGAGAGCAGAAGGTTAATCCCACCCGACATAGCCAGAGAGCCCCAACTGTCCCCTCCGTCAATCTTTTGCACCCTTTTGGGAGCAAGAGTGTTAATTTTTAAAGTCCAAAGCCAAACGAGTTCCGCACCGAAAGCCATAATGCCACCGCCAATAGAATAGAATTATCCATATTATACATTCAAAAATAAGGATATATGAGTAAATATAGCTGTACATAAAATGTGATTGGGGATAGAATCAAAATGTTGTAACCACACAACATAATTTTATGGAGGTGTTTGAAAATGAGCAAAGAACGGTATCTTATCTCTTCTGAATCTGTTACGGAAGGACATCCTGACAAACTCGCAGATCAAATATCCGATGCGGTACTTGACGCAATACTGGCAGAAGACCCTATGGGCAGAGTTGCATGTGAAACTTTGGTAAGTACAGGTCTCATAGTTGTTGCAGGCGAAATAACCACGTCATGCTATGTCGATATTCCCAAAATAGCTAGAGACACTGTAAAAGAAGTTGGCTATACAAGGGCCAAATATGGTTTTGACGGAGACACATGCGCTGTCCTTACAGCGATAGACGAACAGTCCCCCGACATAGCTCAGGGAGTGAACAAGGCAAAAGAGTCACGTGAGCTTTCGGATGATGAAATAGACAGCATAGGAGCAGGTGACCAGGGACTTATGGTTGGCTACGCATGCGATGATACGGAAGAGCTTATGCCCCTTCCTATATCTCTTGCGCATAGGCTTACACGCAGGCTTGCCGCAGTACGCAAAAACAAGACAATCCCATACCTCCGTCCGGACGGAAAGAGCCAGGTTACAATAGAATATGCCGACGGCAAACCGGTGAGAGTAGATACCGTTGTAATAAGCACACAGCACCACCCTGCTGTCGATCATGCGCAAATAGAAAATGACATAAAAGAACACGTCATAAAACCTGTAATTCCAGAAGAGCTTATACAGGGCAAGCCACGCATCCTTGTCAACCCCACGGGACGTTTTGTAATGGGCGGTCCTCAGGCTGACAGCGGACTTACGGGACGCAAAATAATAGTCGACACATACGGAGGAGCGGTGCCGCACGGCGGAGGCGCTTTCTCGGGCAAAGATCCTACGAAGGTTGATCGTTCCGGCGCCTACATGGCAAGATACGCGGCCAAAAATGTAGTTGCGGCAGGTCTTGCTTCTTCGTGCCAGATACAGGTTGCTTATGCCATAGGAGTTGCCCATCCCGTATCCATAATGGTAGAAACCTTCGGTACAGGCAAAATTGCAGATGAGCAGATAACAGAACTTCTGCGCGAGCATTTTGACTTCCGTCCGGCTGCCATAATAAGGGATCTTGAACTGCGCAGACCTCAGTACAAGAGGCTTGCGGCATATGGCCACATGGGGCGTATTGACCTCGACCCTATGCCGGCATGGGAGCGCACAGACAAAGCGGCAACTTTGAAAAACGCGGCGCGCAGATTCGCTTAACAGCTGATATCGATTTACAGTCCGCCCGGCAGCTATGTTAGGCGTACTGTATTTTTAAAGTATGTCATGAAATATTTAAAAAAATTCATGATGCATATGATATGGCCTGAACATTGTCCTGTGTGCGGGCGTCCGGCAGTTTCATTCTGCCCTGAATGTCTGGCGTCGTGTGTATTGCCGCTTCCTCCGTTCTGTATTGAATGCGGAGGAAAATACGACGGTTCATGCTGCGTATCCTCGTCTCCTGCTTACGCTCTTTCCATGCACGGAGGCAATTCAAGAGAATTCCTCCTTGACCTTAAATACAGAAACGCACGATCTCTCGGCATGCCAATGGGCAGACTTATGGCTGACAACGCTCAATATATCAATGCCGATCTGCTCGTACCTATACCTCTGCATAAAGGCAGCAAACGAGAGTACAATCAGACAGAACTTTTGGCGCAGGGCATATCCGAAAGATGGAATATCCCAGTAGCGTCAGATGCGCTCTTTTGGAAAGAAGAGTTTAAAAGGCAGACCGAGAAAAACGGACACAGCAGGATGATGCTGCCATGCGATTCAATTTCATTGACCGAGATGAAGAGAGGGACAAAAATTATACTTATCGACGATGTATATACAACGGGAGCCACTCTGCGCGCCGCAAAATTTGCAGCCGAAAAATCCGGCGCTGTTGTCGCAGGAGCTATGCTATGGTCAAGGCGGCTTTTGACGGAAGAAAACCCTATATCTTGGAAAAACACAGAGGAATAATAATATTTTTTTGATATAATCATTATATAAATATCGGTGATTCCATATAAATTATACAATGCCGCATATTTTACAAATTACCTAATTTTTAATCCACTGCAGAGGTGAAAACATCAATGATAAAAAGGATAGGCGTCCTAACCAGCGGAGGAGACTCACCGGGAATGAACGCCGCCATAAGGTCGGTAACAAGGACTGCTCTCTATCATGGGAGGGAGATTGTCGGAATCAGGCGCGGATATCAAGGATTGCTTGAAGAAGATTTTATACCATTGATAAGAAGCTCTGTAGGCGGAATACTTCTGCGTGGCGGAACAATACTAAGGACAGCCAGATGCCCCGAGTTTATGCGCCCCGAAGGTGTAAATGCAGCTCTTTCAAATCTGCGGCAAAACGAAATAGACGCTCTTGCGGTAATAGGCGGAGACGGTTCTTTTAAAGGTGCTAAAGAGCTTGCCGACAGAGGTTTTCCAGTTGTCGGCATACCAGGAACGATAGACAACGACATGGCCGGAACAGACTGCACCATAGGATTTGACACAGCGTGCAACACTGCTCTTGACTGCATCAGCAAACTTCGCGACACGGCATCAAGTCATGACAGAATGTTTATTGTTGAAGTAATGGGAAGAAACGCCGGCTATCTTGCACTTGAAACAGGCGTGGCATGCGGCGCAGAATTTGTACTGGTTCCCGAAATAACCGTAAATATAGAGAGCATATGCAAAAGGATACACTATGCGAAAGAGAGAGGCAAAACACACTCTCTCATAGTTCTTGCCGAAGGAGTAATGTCGGCACACACTCTTGCAGAAAAGTTAAAAGAAGCTTCGTGCGGATATGATCCGAGAATAGTTGTGCTGGGGCATCTGCAAAGAGGCGGCGCACCCTCATGTTTTGACACAGTTCTTGCTTCAAGATTGGGAACTGCGGCAGTTGAGGTGCTTTTAGAAGGGCATCACGGCAAAATGGTAGGAAGGGTTGACGGCAAAATAGTGGCATCTTCGCTTGAGACGGCATGGACTGTACGCAGACCTCTTGACCCGGATATGTTACATTTGCTGGATACCTTGAGCATATAGCAAGAGAATAATAAAATGAAAACCTCAAAAGTTCTTCCGACAGAGTTCGGCAAAAATCTCACAGATATCGTGGCACAGGACAGAGGCAAAAGGGGCGTTTCAACGCTCTGCAGAGCTGAGTATTGGTGCGAGGCATCAGAACTTTTTGCAGGTATGTCCAAAGTTGCGGTAGTGTCTGGTTTTTACGTCCCTAGAGCAAAAGCTCCGGAAACAGACGGCCCGTGCGGTGCCGTAATCTTGGCAAGAGCCTTTCACAGACAGAATATACAAAGTGAGATATGGACTGATTACCTTTGTGAAGAATCTATGAAAGAATGCGCGTCTGCCGTAGGACTGCCTGAAGAATGCGTTAAGACTGTCGACGAGAAAAACATCTTAGACAAATTTTGCCCAGACGGAGTAATATTTACAGAAAGATTGGGACGGGCTTCCGACGGTGGATACTACAACTTCAGAAAAAATGAAATATCCTCCTACACTCCGCCCTTAGACTCCATTTCAGACAAAGCCCAGATCAAAGGCATAAAAACAATAGGCATCGGCGACGGGGGCAACGAAGCCGGCATGGGGAACTTCTTTGACGAACTCTCTGTGCTTCTGCCCGAATACAGACAGTGTCTGAGTGTTGTAAAGACAGACATTGCATTGCCTGTCGATGTGAGCAACTGGGGATGCTACGCACTTACATCCGCTCTCTCTCACATCTGGGGCATCTGGAGAGGACATGAAGAGGGCGATGAGCAAAAAATGCTTGAAGCTCTGGTACGATCTAAGGCCGTGGACGGCATAAGCGGAAAGAGCGAGCTCAGTGTTGACGGTTTTGCAATAGACATTCAAAACGAAGTTATACGCCAAATTCATGATGTTTGGAAAAAATTTTTCTAAATATTGGTTTTTTATCACAATCTCATGGTAGAATAATCATCCAGATAGGTGGTCTTCTGTAATGAATAACATGAATGAAGCCGGGAAGAGGCCGCTCATCATACTTGGTTCTGCTGTAATTTTGTTGCTGCTGCTTAGCGCCTGGAGTCTAAAGGCGGACTTGTTCACAGATGGCTTTCACATTGACAAATCAGTTATATGCTTGGAGCTCGATGAAAACCGCAAGCCGCTTCACATAAGCAGTAAGATACAATATGGGTCCCGCCAAATATGTTTATGGTTTCAATACTCCAAAGCAAAAGAAGGAAATCATCTCGATATTACGTGGTACTACGGAAAAGACAAGGTCCTGACAGAACAGCTTAAACTTATGACTGCGGACGGAGTCAAGGCATTTTACCTTCTCAGAGAGGAAGGAACACCTTTGCCTGTCGGATCATATAAAGTAGTAATATCCACACCTGTTAAAACCTTATCAGAAATAAAATTTGATATTGTGAGAAGAAAATAACACTTGACCGGGAGGTCTAGCGATTTGCCAAGAAAAAAATTAGAAACCACAGAAACAGAAAACAAAGCTGAGAATAAGAAGTTGTCCGTAAGAAAGACAAAAAAAACGGATTTACCTAATGAAAAGGATGCGGCTATAACTGCAGCGACAGAGCCCTCTTTAAATAAAGCAGCAGAGGAAACACCATCTGCCGATACTGAGAAGGCTCCCAAAGCAAAAAAGGAACATAAGAAAAAAACCACGCAAGAAGCAGAAATACCCGCGCAGGAAAAGCCGAAAAGAACATCGGCAAGAACAAAAACATCGCCCACAGGCAAAAAAGAACCGGCAGAGCAGCACGAAGAACAAAAAGAAGATTCTGAAGAAAAAACCTTATCCGAAACAGCCGGAACAGTGTCGGAGCCTAAGAATGCCGAGATATCTAAGACACGTGTCCGCAAAAAGAAAACGCCCCCAAAAGAATCTAAGAAAACAACCGATACCGATATAGAAAAAATAACTTCAGACATCAATGAAGGCCCGACAGAGGATTCGCCGACAGAGGAAAACCCTGCCGACAAAACAGACGCACCTGAAAATAACCTAACCGACGTGCAGCAAGCCCCGGCCTCTCAGGTAGAGAATCAAACCTCGGACAAAACAGAAGCAGAAAAAATAGACACAGCTAAAACAGAGCCCATACAGCAGACTGCTTCAGAGCAAGAAAAAGCTCCTTCAATGCTTCCCGTAGCTCAGGCTCAGCCCCAGACACTTTCGGAAAACATTAAGCAGGAACAGGACAAAAACGGCACAAAAAACCAATACAAACATTCCCATCCAAAACTTGGTTTTAACCACCTTGCGGCTCAAACGTTAGCCGAACTTCGCAAAATAGCAAAAGAAATAGGTGTCCCCTCTATATCTGCC
The DNA here is from genome assembly GCA_964422205.1 of uncultured Synergistaceae bacterium. GTDB lineage: Bacteria > Synergistota > Synergistia > Synergistales > Synergistaceae > CAZNYN01. The sequence goes on from CAYRAI010000003.1 coordinate 63,580, forward strand.
AGACGCAAAGACGATCTTATCGTGGATATACTCAAAACACAGGCTGAAACAATGGGATACCGATTCAACGGAGGAACATTGGAGTGCATGCAGGAAGGATACGGTTTTCTGCGTCCCTCGGGACTTTTGCCGAGCAATAACGACATATACGTTTCAGCATCTCAGATACGTAGATTCGGGCTGAGAAACGGAGATGTCGTTTGGGGAATAATACGGCCTCCAAAAGAACAAGAGCACTACGAAGCACTCCTTCGCGTTGAAAATGTCAATTTTACAGACCCAGAAGAAGCGCGCAGAAGACCTCATTTTGAAAATTTAACACCGATATTTCCAAATGAAAAATTAAACCTCGAAACAGACAGAAAACAAATAGCCACAAGAATTGTAGACTTATTTGCTCCTATAGGCAAAGGTCAGAGAGCTCTAATCGTATCTCCGCCTAAAGCTGGAAAGACGACTTTGCTTAAACATCTGGCAAATTCAATAACAACAAACCACCCTGAAGTCATCCTTATGGTTCTGCTGATTGATGAACGTCCTGAAGAAGTCACCGACATGGCTCGTTCTGTTGACGGAGAGATAATAGCGTCCACATTTGACAGGCCTGCCGAAGAGCACCTCAGAGTGGCGGCTCTTGCCTTAGAGAAGGCTAAGAGACTTGTTGAAGTTTCAAAAGACGTTGTTCTGCTTCTTGACTCAATAACACGCCTTGCAAGAGCTTCAAACCTAATAGTCCCGCCGTCTGGCAGAACTCTTTCGGGTGGAATGGATCCTGCAGCCCTCTACTTCCCGAAGAAATTTTTCGGAGCTGCCAGAAACATTGAATTCGGAGGCAGCCTTACAATTATAGGAACATCTCTTGTAGAAACAGGCAGCCGCATGGACGATGTAATATATGAAGAATTTAAGGGGACCGGCAACATGGAAGTTCATCTCTCACGTAAAATATCCGAGCAGAGGATATTCCCGGCCCTAGATATCACAAAGTCAGGCACAAGAAAAGAAGAGCTGCTTGTTGCCGATGACGATCTTCAGAGAATTTGGGCGCTTCGCCGTAAAATAGGCAATATGGATGAGGCTGAAGTCCTAAACCTCATTCTCGATAAATTGCGCAGCACCGCCACCAATAAAGATTTTCTTGCTACAATAAAGGTCAGTTAATATTGAACTTGGCGCTTAAGTATAAAAATTCTGGAGTGAATGATAATGGCTAAATTTTCGAGCTTTTTTGCCAAAAACAAAAAAATTATCACATTCACACTCTTTATATTTGCTACCCTCAGTGCGGCTTTGGTTTTTGCGGCAAAAGCCGCAGAGGTAAGCGGTCTTTACTGGACATCTCTTGACAGTGATACTAATGTCAGCACCTCCGCCAATAACAGAGGATTCTTTATGGTAGATGTCTCTGACTTGCTCTCGACAAGCGGAATAGACACAGAAGCACCCGAAGCAGAGAACGACATTGTTCCCATCGGCATAGGGCCTCTGCCGAGTGTACCCTCTCTTACCAATGAAGAACTTAAACTCTACGGAGTCCTCTCAAAGGGCGACGGACTTCTCTCCAGTTCAGACGTATCATCTCTTGATGACGACATTCATTGGCAAGAGATAGTTCTTGACGAAAATGACACTCTCGCGTCAATAGCGGAAGAGTTCGGAGTAAGTGCGGAGGACATACGTAAAGCCAACGCAATGGCACCCAACACAAAACTCAATTATTCCGAAGTTCTCTACATACCTGACAGCCATGAAGATGTCGCAAAGACATTGGCGTTTGTAAAAAAACTCCAAAAATCAGAGTTTGATGAGAAGCGTCAGGCAAAGACAGTACATGTCACTGCTTATGTAGTGCAGAACGGCGACACTCTGTGGTCAATAGCCAATAGATTTAACCTCGACCTTGACACAATCATAGGCTCTAACAAACTCAGCGATGTTAATATGCTGAAGCTTGGCATAACCCTCAGAATTCCTAACCAGGACGGTATCTTTGTTATTGCTCAGAAAAGAGACACAGTCTCTAAGCTTGCGGATAAATACGGTTCCACAAAAGAATCGGTAATAATCGCAAACTCACTGGGACAAAATCCCGTATTGAAGGCGGGACAGGAAGTATTCCTGCCTGGAGCAAAAGTTGTCGCAGTAATAGAGAGCGGTTCTCGAAGCAGAATAAGGGTTACAACAAACAAATTTACGGAAAGCAGCTCGCGGCGCTTTAAGTGGCCGGTTATAGGCAAAATATCAAGCAGTTTCGGATGGAGGCGCAGTCCGTTTGGCAAAAGACGCGTATTCCATTCAGGGCTTGACATAAGAGCGCCGAGAGGACGCAGTATCACAGCTGCGGCTGTGGGTGTTGTCGTCCATTCCGGATGGATGGGCGGCTACGGAAAGACAATAGTAATAGCTCATTCCGGCGGAATAAGCACATTATACGGACACTGCAGCTCACTTACTGCAAGGAGAGGCGAAAGAGTAGGCCCTGGTGATATCATAGCCAGAGTGGGCAGCACAGGACGCTCTACTGGCAACCACCTGCATTTTGAAGTGCGCAGGGGAGGAACGCCTATAAGTCCTCTCAAAGTATTAAGGTAGTATAAGAAATATTTGAATATACATCTAGGAATTGCAAAGGAGCGTTACTCTATGACAAAGTACATATTTGTGACCGGAGGCGTCGTATCGTCACTTGGCAAAGGAATTACAGCCGCATCGCTTGGCTCCCTGCTTAAACGCAGAGGATTCAAAGTAAGCATTTTGAAAATGGATCCGTATATCAATGTTGACGCGGGAGCAATGAGCCCATTTCAGCACGGAGAAGTCTTTGTAACATGGGACGGTGCGGAAACCGACTTGGATCTCGGACATTACGAGAGATTTATAGACGAGGCCATATCTGCGAAAAATAGCTGCACTACCGGAAAAGTATATTCTGCCGTTATCCAGCGCGAACGCGAAGGCGGATACAACGGAGGCACAGTGCAGGTAATTCCTCATATCACAAACGAGATTCAGGACAGAATACTCGCGGTGGGAGAAGACAACGACATAGTCATATCTGAAATAGGCGGAACAGTCGGAGACATAGAGGGGCTGCCTTTCCTTGAGGCTATAAGACAGCTTTCCGTAAGAGTCGGCAAGGAGAACATACTCTACTGCCATGTTACCCTTGTGCCATATATAGCAGCATCGGGTGAACTTAAAACAAAGCCAACTCAGCACAGCGTCAATGAATTAAGACGCATAGGAATACAGCCTGATGTGATAGTCTGCCGCTCACAGTACACAGTAGGCCCAGACCTAAGAGAAAAAATAGGACTCTTCTGCAGTGTGGCTCCAGAGTGCGTAGTGGAGGCAAAAGACTCAGACTCAATATACAGAATCCCCGAAGTTCTGCACGAACAGGGTTTTGACTCCATGGTGCTGAAAAAACTCGGATTACCTGCGGATAAAGAGCCCGACATGAAAGACTGGCAGGAGTTCCTGCGCCGCTACGACAGTTTGACAGGCGAAGTTACAGTTGCTCTTGTCGGAAAATACACAGAGATAAAAGATGCCTACCTCAGTGTGAACGAGGCTCTTGCTCACGCCGGCATAGCCAACGGAGTAAAAGTAAAAGTCATGCCGGTTGAGGCGGAAGATCTAGTTACAGGCAATCCTTCGGATATATTATCCTGCGCCGACGCTATACTTGTACCCGGCGGTTTCGGTCAGCGCGGAGTAGAGGGCAAAATTTTAGCGGCTAAGTATGCGCGCGAGAGCAAAAAACCTTACTTCGGGCTCTGCCTGGGAATGCAGGTCGCAGCCATAGAGTTTGCACGCAATGTATTGGGACTTGAAGAAGCCAACAGCCTTGAAATGGATGAAAATACGGTTCATCCCGTAATACATCTGATGGATGAGCAGAAAAACATTGTGGACATAGGCGGAACATCCAGACTCGGAGCTTATCCCTGTGACATTGCGGAAGAATCTAAATCCGCAAAAATATACGGTTCTCTGTCAATAAGCGAAAGACACCGCCATCGCTTTGAGTTTAACAACGAATACATAGAAATGTTTGACAAAGCTGGAATGAAAGTCGCCGGAATCTGCCCAGTAGGAGGACAGGTTGAAATTCTCGAAAACGTTAACCATCCTTGGATGATAGGAGTTCAATTCCACCCTGAATTTCTCTCAAGGCCTGTAAGACCTCATCCTCTGTTTAAAGACTTTATCGCAGCAGCGGTAAAGAATGCAAAAATATAACCGATAAGGGGGCTTCTACTATGAAACAGTACCTAAAGCTAATGATGATTCTCACCGTCCTGCTAATATCCGCACTTCCTGTATATGCGGCTGATACTCAGGCCGATGTCAATCCCGCCTTCCAGACTCTTGAAAGAATCGAAACAATAGTCTACGGCGCACCCCAAGGAGGAGGACTCCTGCCGAGACTCAGCCTTGCCGAAAAAGACGTATTCGGAAGAGAGCTTCCCGGAAGCCTCACTGAGAGACAGACGGCAATGCTTGATTTCCTGGAAAAAGGAACACCGACACTGCCATCCCTGCTGTTCAAATTGGCGGTTGCCGAATGGGCAGTTTCACAGCAGCTTCATCCTGCATGGGCACTTTCAAGACGTGTGGAAACTATAGAAGCTATCACGGAAGGCACTGTTCAGAGCGGAGCCCTTGCTGCAAGAATAGAAAGACTTATAACAAAGCTTCTTCCCGACGGAGTTACAGCGACACAGATTCAGGTTCCTGCTGCGACAGTTGTTAAAGGAGTTCTGGGGCAGACACTTTCAGTCCGCAACATAAAAGTTGACGACAAAGTTGTGCTGAATCTCACACAGGAAATAGTAATAGGCGGAACTCTTATTGCTCCTAAGGGAAGCAGAATATTTGCTCACATCACAAAAGTAAAGCCGCCGCGCAGCTTCGGACGCGCATCCGAAATAGAAATGGCTTTTGATTCGCTTGAAGCGATAGGTCCCGCTCTCCTTGCCGTTACAATGGGAGAATCAGCCAAAAAAGCTATGGAAGCAGATGCCGGTACAATCGGCGCTGTCGGTGCCAGCTTTGCCGGGGCAGTTCTGCTGGGTCCATTGGGACTTGCCGGAGGTTTCCTTGTGAGAGGTTCCGACAAACAGCTTAAAGAAGGCACCTTATTCTATGTTGAGACATCAGCAGCATCAACAGTCATGGGCTATAAAATTCCAGGACAGATTTCATCTATAGTTGTCTCTGGTGACCAAACAGCGCCTCAGGGCAGCACTACAAAATAAAACAGCGTGTTAAAAAAAACATCGATAGGATTAAAAAAAATAGTCGTAAGCGCAGTTATCGCGGTAACTGCGCTTATGGCTGTATATCTATGGCGTGATCTTCACTTAAGCGACAATGAAATAGTTCCTGTACCGGACATAGTAGTCGAAAACATCGAAGTCAACAGAGAAATTGACGGAAAAAAATGGAAACTCAAAGCTCCTCGGGTGGAGCATAAAGACGGAATAATATACGGTTACTCCTTAGATGTTGAAATGAATGACAAAGCCGGAAAACAGGCCTTGCTGAAATCAAAGACAGGAACCTTCACAAGAGAGAGCGAAGACATCACACTAAATGATTCTCACGGCACTTTTGCCGAAAAAGAACATCTCTACAATCTCAGAACCGGAACGGCGCACTACGATTCGGCATCAAAGACATGGCATTTTTCAAACAGCGTGCTTATCAGTGATGACAAGAGCGAGCTGACTGCGGCTAAAGGAACGTTTGACACAAAGAGCGGAATAATCTCCCTAACCGGAGACAGTATTATCAAGTGGGGGAAATAAGAATGAAGCAATCATACCGAAAAAATCTATTTATAAAAAATGCGGCAAAAATAACAGCTGCACTTATTATTATAATTCTGCACCTCTCACTGCCCTCTTATGCCGCTGAAGAAGAAAACAAAGTTCAGCTTGACGCTGACAAATTAATATATGAAGACGCAACCGGCATAGCAAAAGCGGATGGAAATGTCCGCCTGCGCAATAAAGATATGAGAATGTACGCGCCCTATGCGGAATATGACACAGAAAACGAAACAATAAAAGCCTTTTCGGACAGCAGAAACGAAGTCTCTCTGCTTGTGGACGGAAAAAAACTTACAGGTCAGAGTCTTAACTACAACATAGCCACAAGAAAAGGTGTTATGACAGACGCAGCCGGAAAGATGGATGCGATCTTCTTCAAGGGCAGAGACCTCGAAATAATGCCTCTCGAAGAAGCAATAAGACAAAATGTTGTCAGCAGCAGAAACAGAGCAAATTCAAAAGAAGAAGACATGGTGGCTAAGTGGACGGAAGTTGCTTCCACCACCTGTGATTTTTCAAATCCGCACTATAAATTTTTAGCAAAAGAAATACTTGTTATACAGAACAAAAAAGTCGTAATCAAGCGTCCGCAGGTATATATAGGGAAACACAAACTATTTAACTATCCCTTTGATTATGTCATTCCTCTCAATAAAGGAGCAAGGTCCAACAACTCCGTAATGCCTCGTGTTGCTTATGACTCAAGCAAGGGAGTAGGCATAGGCATAGGCGGCCCCATAGTGTGGGACAGCGGGGAAGTCACTATAGACACAACCTACTGGACTGACGATATATGGGAGGCAAAGCTGAAATTTTACCAGAGAATAGCAAAGAACGTATACGTTTTTGCCGACACAAACAGAGAGTACAATAAAGATGAAAAAGAGACGCTTTGGCGACCAAAATGGGGACTGAAATACTCTGACGAATACGGCTGGAGCGCCTCCATCTACGAAAGCCAGAGGGAGCTTGTCGAAACAGAGATGCGCCCTGGGCAGGACAGAAGATACAACGTCTGGCGCTCACCGGAATTTACAATAAACACACCGTGGTTTAAAGATCCCGCAGCTGGCGGATACTTCAGATTATCAGGAATATGGGGAAGATACCAGGACAATGTGGAAACCATAAAACCATGGACAGACAGGCTCGGAATGGGTGTTCAGGTATATGGTGAACCCAACATTCTGGGATCTCTGCGCCCATTCTATAATGCGTCCTATTGGTACTATGACTATGACGGAGAGGACAGCACAAATCAGAAGGTGACAGATGCGATAATAGGACTCAGATGGGGAATAGGCAAAGTGGGGCTTGAAACGGCCTACGTCAGACGCTGGGTCTCCGGTGAAAGCCAGCTTACATGGGACAATTACCTTGACAGAGAGGACATCTACCAGAAGATATCTTTCACTCTGCCGGGAGGGACGCCGTGGGAAAGCTGGAACATATCTCTGCGCGCAGGTTATGACCTTGTGGAGAGCCAGTTTGCCGAAATGATATATACTGTATCCTACATAAAACATTGCATTACATGGGAACTTTGGGCGAGGGACAGCAAGCCTGAGAGCGAACTTACAGTAGGACTTAAATTTATAATTAATGCCTATCCCGAGGCAGAACTCAAACTTGGTGAGAAAGATATATTTGATCCTTTTAAAGTTCCCGACGGTTTAAATTTACATAAGGAGAATATGGCGAAATGAAAATAGTTGTTGCATACGGAGGAACAAGCCCCGAGAGAGAAGTATCCCTTAACTCGGGTGCTGCAGTGGCGAAAGCCCTTGAAGAGGCGGGACACAAAGTAATACTTGAAGACGTACAATCTCCTGCAGAATTTATAAAAAAATGGAAATCATTTGATGCAGACGGTGTCTTCATCGCACTTCACGGCGGATGGGGAGAGAACGGATATTTTCAGGCATGCCTTGACGCATTTGAAATACCGTACACCGGCTCGCGCTCCGAAGCATGCATGTATGCCATGGACAAAAACGTAGCAAGACTTCTTTTTGCCGAATTCGGCGTAAAAGTTCCCGACGGATGCCTTGTAAGAAAAGGCGCATCCGCGGACAAAGCATTGGAGCTCCTCAATAAATACGAAACGGTAATAATCAAGCCAAACAGCGGAGGCAGCACGGTCGGAGTCACAAAAGCCTCCACGGAAGCAGAACTGCTCAAAGGTCTTGAAGTCGCTTGGGAGAGCGAGGACAATGCTCTCGTGGAACAGTTCATACCGGGAAGAGAACTGACAGTTCCTGTAATGGAAAAAGAAGACGGCAGCGTGATAGCTCTTCCCGCAATAGACATAAGACCGAAAAGCGGTTTCTATGACTACAAAAATAAATACACTGCAGGATGTACGGAATACCTCTGTCCCGCGCCTCTTTCCGATAAAGAAGTCTCAGTGCTCTCCGATCTGGCTGTAAACGCCCACATAAGTCTAGGATGCAGCATCTACAGCAGAGTGGACTTCAGAATGACGGAAGAGGGAGAGATGTACGCGCTGGAGGTCAATACAGCCCCAGGCATGACAGCCACAAGCCTTGTACCGAAGTCGGCCAAAG
>CAYRAI010000003.1:72086-73364 GCA_964422205.1 uncultured Synergistaceae bacterium
GGCTCCACACTGGGACTGGCTCTGCTTCAAAATCCGAAAGTTTTTGACTCTCTGACCTCATCGCTGGTAAGGTCGGGGGAAGAGTCCGGAATGCTGGACGCGAGCCTCTCAAAGCTTGCGACCTTTCTTGAAGACCAGGAAGCACTGAAAAAAAAGATAATATCTGCTATGACATACCCCGTCGTAGTCCTTTCGATCGCTATAATAGTGCTTGGCGTCATGGTTGCAGTTGTCGTACCTCAGTTTGAAAAAGCATTTAAAAACTTAAACGTAAAAATGCCATGGCTGACGCAGAAAACATTTGAACTGGGAAACTGGGCGAGAGACTACTGGTATACGGTTCCTCTCACAGTAATTGCAATATGCCTTGCGATATACGGGCTTAGGAGAGTCAAGGCTATGGAACTGTACATCGACACATTCATGCTCAAAATCCCCGTCTTCGGAGACATAATATTCAAAGCATCAGTATCACGCTCATTTCGTACAATGTCCTCACTGCTCAAGTCCGGAGTCGATGTTCTGACATCTCTTGAAATGGCGGGAAACGTGGCATCCAACGCGAAAATAAAGTCAGCCTTCACCATAATGAAAGACACTGCCGCAATGGGAGGCTCCATGAGCCTTGCAATGAGAGAAAAGAAACTCTTTCCTCCGATGATATCTCACATGATAGCAGTAGGCGAGGAGACAGGACGGACTGATGAAATGTTTGAAAAAGTCGCGGACTGGTATGAATCGGAGCTTTCCGAAAAAATCAAGCGCCTCAGCTCAATACTGGAACCTGTCATGGTCGTCTTTGTCGGAGTCATAGTAGGATTCATGGTGCTTGCAATATTCCTGCCCATAATCTCAGCAATCCAGGCATTCCTATAAAGCCGTTTTCTTACTGTACTTACGTATATTTTATACTGGACAAAAATAATCATCGGCTGTATAATCTGCGTATTATCGTTCTTTACCTACTGTACAAATTAACTGGTTATAGTATAATAATCCTGAATTATTTTTCGTGTTTGTTCAGTATGACATCTTGCATGTAATAAAAAATTCATCTATAATGGGTATTAAGCAGTAAAAAAACAATATAATCTTCCGAGGAGGAAAAAATATGAAAGAAATAATGAAGAAGTACCGCAAGGCGAAAGGATTTACACTCGTAGAACTCCTGATAGTCATTATCATCATCGGTATCCTTGCAGGAATGATGATGCTCTCGACAGGCTCAGCCACAGACAAGGCAGAGGCGACAAAGATTGTATCAGATATGAGAAACGT
>CAYRAI010000004.1:0-73050 GCA_964422205.1 uncultured Synergistaceae bacterium
GAAAAGAGTGAATCTGTATCTTTTAAGCGTCTCCTCTTTGCCGGCTTTGTAAATATATTTATCGTCTATTTCTTCGGTATGGTTTGGTACTATGCGGTCTCAAACTTTTACCTTAACAGCCCCGTCGGGGTGAAGGCTCTTTTTATATACTGTTTCGCTCTGGCTGTTCCTGGAGATATAGCTCTCTGTTTTATTGGAGCATATATGACAAGGAGGCTTCTGCCGGTTTTGAGGAGGAGTTTTTAGAATGGCTGAAGGTATAAAAGACAAGGTCATGAGCGGGTATCTTATTACAAAATCCGAGGCCGTCTCTTTGGCAGAATGTAACTCAAATAGCCTTGCTTCAGGGGCGCGGGAGATAAAGGAGCATTTCTGCGGAAATTCCTTTGACCTCTGCACTATAGTAAACGGAAAGAGCGGACTTTGCTCCGAGAACTGCAAGTACTGCGCCCAATCCGTGCATTACAGAGGAAAAACTGAAGAATATCCCCTGCTTGGGTCTGAAGAAATTTTAAAGGAAGCTTTGTACAGCGATGCAAATGGCATAGGAAGATTTTCCGTCGTAACGTCCGGCAGAGCTCTTTCCGAGCCGGATTTGGAGAATCTGTGCAAATCATACAAAATTTTAAGAGAAAAGACAGGTCTTAGCCTCTGCGCCTCATGCGGACTTCTGAAGTACGATGATTTTGTCAAGCTGAAGGAGTCGGGAGTGAGCAGGTATCACAATAATCTTGAGACCTCGCGCCGTTACTTTTCCGAGGTATGCACAACTCACACCTACGACGAAAAGATAGCCGCGGTCAAGGACGCTCAAAGAGCCGGCCTTACAGTGTGCAGCGGAGGCATTATGGGGCTGGGAGAGACTATGGAAGACAGAATCGATATGGCTTTTGAGCTTCGTTCTCTTGGCATAAAGTCTGTGCCTATAAATTTTCTGACTCCCATTCCCGGCACGCCGCTTGAAAAGATGCCCCATATCTCAGAAGAGGAAGCTATGGTTATAGTCTCCCTTTACCGTTTTATACTTCCGGACTCGTTTATCAGGCTCGCTGGGGGAAGAAGCCTCATGAAGGACAGGGGCAAGGCTCTTATGGCGTCCGGTGCAAATGCCGCCATAACGGGAGATATGCTTACGACTGCTGGAATTTCCATAAGCGATGACATAGATATGATTTCGGAATTGGGCTATGAGGTGAGATTATGAGCAGAGGGCTCTTTGTAACCGGGACTGGAACAGATGTTGGAAAAACTTATGTAACATCTCTCATGGTGAAAAAACTGCGCGAAAGCGGCATAAACTGCGGCTATTATAAGGCTGCACTCAGCGGGGCGGAGAGGTGCTCTGGAGGACTTGTGCCGGGCGATGCCGAGTATGTCTGCAGGATATCCGGCATAAGAGATGATCCTTCTTCGCTTGTCTCTTATATTTACGAACAAGCGGTATCTCCCCATTTAGCGGCAAAGATTGAAGGAAGAGATGTTGAAAAAGCTGTAATAAAAGCCGACTTTAAGAGGGTATGCGAAAAATTTGACTATGTTACAGCGGAAGGAAGCGGAGGCATTGTCTGCCCTCTGCGCAGAGACAAGGAAAGTATCATGCTGACAGATGTTATCAATCTGCTCGGTATGGATATTATCATTGTGACAAATTCCTCACTCGGCAGTATAAACTCAGCAGTGCTCACGGCGCACTATGCGGCTTCGCACAATATCCGCACAGCAGGGTTTGTTATGAACAATTATGAGAAGGGAAACTTTCTGCACGAGGACAACAGAAGAGAGATAGAAGCTCTTACGGGAGTTCCGGTGATTGCTCTCATTGCGGAGGGCGGCAGGGAATTTTCTTCCAATATCAGCACTTTAAAAAGTCTTTATAGGGAGGTTTTATGATGAATCTGGCTGAAAGAGATATCAGGCATATATGGCATCCGTGCTCTCAGATGAAGGATTACGAAACATTTCCTCCTATAGGAATAGAGAGGGCGAAGGGGCTTTGGCTATACGGCAATGACGGCAAAAAATACGCCGACGTAATAAGTTCCTGGTGGTGTAATCTGCTGGGGCACTGCAATGACAGGATAAACAGCGCAGTGAAGAAGCAGATAGATCTGTTTGAGCACGTAATATTCGCCAACTTCACTCACGAGCCTGCAGTGGAGCTATGCGAGCGTCTGTCTTTGAAAGTTCCGGCCGGGCTTTCAAAGTTTTTCTTCACAGACAACGGCTCTTCCGCAATAGAAGCATCTATGAAGATGAGCTTCCAGTACCACTTACAGACAAACAATCCGCAGAAGAAGCGCTTCATGTCCCTATCCGACGGCTACCACGGAGAGACTCTCGGAGCTTTGGCTTTGGGCGGAGTCGACCTTTATTCAGAAATGTACAAGCCGCTGATGCTTGATGTAATACATGTAAAAGCTCCCGACTGCTTCAGATGTCCATACAGCATGACAAGAGATAAATGCGATGTCAGGTGTTTTGAAGAGGCAGAAAGAGCCTTTGCCGAATACGGAGACGAGACAGCCGCCTTCTTTGCCGAACCTCTGCTTCAGGGAGCGGGCGGCATGAAAATATATCCCCCTATCTATTTGAAAAAACTCCGCAAACTATGCACAAAGTACAATGTACACCTCATCGCGGACGAAATAGCCACAGGCTATGGGCGCACGGGGGTGATGTTCGCCTGCGATGCGGCCGGCATATCACCAGATATAATGTGCCTTTCAAAGGGGCTTACCGGAGGCTATATGGCGATGGCGGCGGCAGTCACCACAGATGAGATATACGACGCTTTTTACGGCGACTATTCCGACGGACGAGCTTTTATGCACAGCCACACTTACTGCGGAAATCCCTTAGCCTGCGCGGCAGGGGTGGAGGTGCTCAAAATTTTCGACGAGGAAAATATTATAGAGGAAGCAAATAAGAACGCTATTTACTTCAATAAGATAATAAGAGAAAAGTTTGCCGATTATGAGTTCACGGGAGAAATAAGGAATATAGGACTCATAAATGCGATAGAACTTGTAAAGGACAGGGGAACAAAAGAGCCGTTTGACCCAAAGAAACGCCTCGGTTACAGGATATACAAAGAGGCTGTGAAGATGGGAGTGCTGCTCCGTCCTCTCGGAGACACACTCTACTTCAACCCGCCTCTGATAATCGAACCTTGCGACATGGACTTTGTCACTGACGCGGCTCTTTCAGCCGCAAAGAAAGTTCTTACGCCGTCAGGAATTGCAGATTAGATATTTTACACCAATATCTCTTTTTTTATCTTTCTCATAAGCACCCATGAGAAGATCATAGTCACAACAGTCGCTCCGACAAAGGCTATAGGCTGGAACCACCATATATAGTTCAAAGAGACGTACATTGAGAGGAAATAGGCGGCAGGGACTCGCAGAATAACGGAACGGACAAGCTGAGTTGCCATTCCGTACTCCGAGCGCCCTGTCGCTATAAAGAGAGAGTTGTACATAACACTGTATATGACCATCGGATAGGCGCATATAGAGACTCTGATTGCGTATACGGCAATGTCGGCAACTTCCTTTGTAGGACGGAAGAGGGCTATTATCGGCTGGGGGAAGAGGCAGACAAGCAGCCCGGAAAGTCCGGTTATTGCTGCGGCAATAATAAAGGAGGATGATATTCCTTTTTTTATGCGGGAGAGGTCGCGCTTGCCATAGTTAAAGGCAAGGAAAGGAACGAGAGCGTCATTGATTCCCATGAGTGTGTTAAAAGCCAAATCCTCTACTCTGAGAGCTATCATCCACGCCGCAACCGCGTGAGGCCCATAGGCTGCACCCAAAATTTTATTAACGCTGCCCATGCCAAGAGCCACACTTCCCGTGGAAAGAGTTACGGGAAGTCCTATTGCCGTAATATTCTTCCACAAAGGCAGCATCTGCCATGAAAAACTAGGAATGAGAGGAACATGTATCTTGCTGTCGGTGCTAAGCTTCCTGACAAGGTAGACTGTTCCGACAAGCCTGCCGGTCATTGTGGCTGCTGCGGCTCCCGTAATGCCCCAGTTAAATACAAACATGAATATAGGGTCTAAGATAAAATTCAGGCCGTTTGCTATGAGAAAGAAGTATAGAGGAACCATCGTGTTTCCCTGACAGCGGAATACAGAGTTCGTGACGAAAGAAAAGCTTATAAGGACAAGCATCGGAGGAATCCAGACATTGTAAAGCCACGCCTGGTGCAGTGTCTCCGGGTCTGATGCCCCCAAGGCTGAAAAAAATAAGTTTGACGTATATGGAAAAAGAAAAGGAATCCAGAGCAGGCAGAGCAGGTAGGCAAATGAGATTCCCGCGACCGCCGTTCGGCGTGCCTCCTCTAAATTGTCCTCGCCGAGCTTTCTTCCTACAAGAGCCGTTATACCGTTGCCGACACCTTCAAGGATTGCGAATACTCCTATCTGCACGGGGAAGGTATATGAGACTGCAACCATGCTGCTCTCTCCGAGCCATGATATGAATATCGTATCCACAAGGTTAAAAGATGTGTGAAAAAGTACCATGGCAATCGAAGGCAGAGCAATTTTCGTAAGGGTCGCCAGTACAGGCCCTCTTCCTAAATCAGGCTCTCCTTTAAGAAAAATTATACGGCGCAGTTTTTTCAGAAACCTCATATGCGCCCTCTAACTTTGGAAAGACCCAAGATCGCGGATCTTCCGCGGTGATATATAAAATATGTAATTATAATAGTGCATAAATCCGCAGCCGGGAAAGATGCCCAAGCTCCCATAAGTCCGAAAGCTCCTCCCAAAACAGCGGCCAGAGGCGGATGAAGTATAAGAGGGCGCAGCATGGAGAGGAAGAAAGAGAGAGCTCCTTTTCCCGTCCCCTGGTAAAATGTAGATATCATTACCTGACTTCCAATAGTCACCATTCCCAAAGCCGCAAGCCTTGCGCCTGGCACTCCCATAGCCAGCATATTCGGGTCATCTGAGAAGAATCCGAGAATCTCGCCGGGAAATGCAAACAATATCAAAGCCGAAACGGCGCAAAATATCGTAGATATATAGTTTGACTTCCTCATAACATCGATAACTCTGTCATAGTGTCTAGCTCCGTAGTTGTAGCCGACTATGGGGAGAAGTCCCTGCCCCATGCCTATGATAGGCATTACTACAATGGCAAGCATTCTCTGCACCACTCCGGAAGATGCTACGGCAATGTCTCCGCCTGTGCCTGCAAAAATTTTGTTAAGCACTCCCCACGAAAGGGCTATCCCAACTTGGCGCACAAATGCAGAAGAACCCACTTTTGCGCTTTCTATAAGAACGGGCAGGGATGGGCGCAGACACCTCCTGCGCAGAGCCACGGCGCTTCGCCCTCCTGTATAATACGAAAGAAGCCAGATTACCGCTAAAACCTGAGATATGACAGTGGCCCATGCCGCGCCTGCCAGTCCCCAGCGGAATACAAAGATAAAGAGAGCGTCTAAGATAATGTTCGAGACAGAGGATATCGCCATGCTCCACATTGAGAGCTTCGTGTTTCCCTCTCCGCGCACAAGATTATTCATAATCATCATGAGAGTAAAAAAAGGAGTGCCTGCAAATATTACATAGGCATACGACGAAGCCATAGGCAGCATATCCTCAGAGCCGCCTAAAAACCTAATCAGGCTTTTTGTGCCTATCATAAGCAAAACTCCCATTACGGCACCGCACATTCCCCCCACCGATAGCATAGTTCCCAAAGTGCTCTCGGCAATATCGCGCCTCCTCTCTCCGAGCCTGCGCGAAATAACGGAAGCGCCGCCGACACCAAAAGTCTGAGCTACGGCCATCACAACGAGAGTCGCAGGAAAAGATATAAATACAGCAGCTATACCCATAGAGCCGACACCTCTGCCCACAAAGAAGGCATCCACCGCATTATATAGTGAAATCAAAAACATTCCGGCCATTGCCGGAGCAGAGAGCCTTATAAGCAGGCGGCCCGTAGATTCTTTCTCCAGTGCTTCTGTGTTGCTCATTTTCATAAAACAAAGACTCCTTTTTGCAGACGTATATTTTCATTATACGACAAAAAAAGCATATGCGAATACAGAAAAAAAGTATTTTATAAATTTTATTATTCTAAAGAAGTTTTTTTACAGACTATTCACAAAATTAATAAGCTCAAACTTCTGTCATTCGAACATATAGTGAAAATACATGCTAAATTTCGTAATTACTGACGTTACAGAGCAATATCGAACGTAAAATTGCCATAGGAGTGAGGTCATGATGGCGGATGTCTGTCTGCATGGCGCAAGGATGGTGGACGGATAATCTCTAACTCCACAGACAAAACTTACTCAATTTTTGAAAAATTTTACGTTATCCTTAAAATCACAAATGTGCAGCACCCTTTTTCGATTTATAATTAGTACATAATTCATTTTACCTCCTCTGTGAGGTGGTGAAATCAATTTAATGTACAAGAGAGTCGGGAGGGATTGACATGTATAAAAGATTCATAGAGATAATGGACAACTGCGCGTGTCTTGCAAAGAGCAGCCTTGTTGTGGCTGCGGCAGATGCAGAGAGTGTCGAGGCAGTCCGTCTGGCTATAGGGCGCGGACTGGGGCATGCCGCTCTTGTAGGCGACAGAAATGTCATAAGAACCGCTGCCGAAAGTGCCGGAATATCAGATAAAATTGATATCATAGATGCGAAAGGCCCAATAGAAGCATCCGAAAAAGCCGTAACTATGATAAATTCCGGACATGGCAATGTTCTGCTAAAAGGTCTCGTCAACACGGCGGATTTTCTGAAAGCTGTTCTGAATAGGGAGAACGGGCTGAGGACGGGACGCATGCTCAGCCATATCTCGATAATGGAGATACCTGGAGAGAATCATCTCTCTTTCTGTGCAGATTCCGGCTTCATAGTCGCTCCCGACCTAGAGCAAAAAAAGAAAATTTTGAGAAACTCGCTTGAAGCAATTCACGCCCTCGGCTATGAACATGTAAATGTCGCCTGCATCGCCGCAAATGAGAGAGTAGACCCCAATGTTCCCTCCACTGTTGACGCAGCAGCTCTTGCTCAGGCGTGGAGAGACGGAGAGTTTGACGACTTGCCATGCACATGCACGGTTGAAGGTCCTATGGCAATCGATGTGGTCGCTTCGCAGAAGGCAGCTGAGCATAAGGGGATAAAAAGCGTCATTGCCGGTAAAGTAGACCTCACTCTCGTTCCAAATATCGAGTGCGGAAACGTACACTGCAAGACACTTGTCCACTACTGCCACGCTCAGCTTGCCGGACTTGTCATAGGAGCAAAAGTCCCAATAATAGTAGTCTCGCGCTCCGATTCGCCAGAAGCGAAGTTCATGAGCATAGCAATGGCATGTATAGTATCCGGAGGAATAAAATAGATGGCTTTGATACTGGCGGTAAATCCGGGCTCCACATCGACAAAGATAGCATGCTTCAACGATACGGAGAAATTTTTTGAAAAGAACATTCCCTTCCCCGACGAAGAGAGAAAATCATTCAAAAACGTCACAGATCAGCTTGAAAGACGTGTGGAGATGATAACTCAGGCTCTGACCGAAGAGGGAATAGAGCCATCCTCCTTTGATGCGTCCGTAGGCAGAGGCGGTCTTCTCGCTCCGATACCAAGCGGAACATACATCGTAGGCGAAGAGATGAAGGAATACCTAAAAAAAGCACCGCGCGGCGAACACGCTTCAAACCTGGGAGCTTTCATTGCGGAGCATTTTGCAAAACTCTCCCACTGCGGAGCTTATATCGTCGATCCTGTATCTGTCGATGAAATGTCCGACGAAGCCAGAATATCGGGCGCTCCGGAAATAGAAAGAGTAAGCCTTGTTCACGCCCTTAACCACAAGGCCGTTGCGCGCAGAGCTGCGGCAAAGCTCGGCAAAAAGTACGAGGAGTGCCGCCTGATTGTAGCCCACCTGGGAAGCGGAGTAACTTTGGCAGTACACCGATTCGGAAAGATGACGGACGTAAGCGGGGCAAAGTCAGACGGTCCGATGTCGCCCGAAAGAGCCGGCGGACTTCCGCCCGACGGCCTTATTGAGCTCTGCTTCAGCGGAAGATACACGGGAGAAGAGCTCCGCGCAAAGCTTTTGTCAGGCTGGGGTCTAGTCTCATATCTTGGGACAAGAGATTTAAGAGAAGCCTTTAAAATGGCAGAGAGTGATCCAAAAGCAAAAATTGTCATGGATGCATTCGTCTATCAGATAGCTAAAGGCATAGGAGAGTTCGCCGCAGTTCTTGACGGAGAGGTTGACGCCATAGTCTTTACAGGCGGAATGGCTCACTCGGAGAGATTTGTGGAGATGATAAGCAAAAAAGTCCGATTTATAGGCAGAATAGAAGTTTTCCCCGGAGAGGACGAGCTTGCGGCATTGGCCGAAGGAGCCCTCAGAGTTATAAAGGGAGAAGAATACGCCAAGGAATATTCCTATAAATAAACTCTGTGTCAAATTATAATGACAGCATGAGCATTAATACCGTATTTTATTTTACAATCTAATCTATAATGATTGTAAAATTGAACATCGGAGTTGATCTATATGGAATTTAAACGACGTCCCGGAGGATGCCCGCCCTGACTTTTGATATTGCCGTTTGCGGCAGTTGCCGCAATTATACCTTGGGCCAAGGAAAAGATATCAGCTCTGCTTCGTAAGTAAAATATTTAGAATGGAGGATTTTTATGTTTTTTTCAAACGGCTTCAGCAAAGAAGTGCTGCTTAAAAGCAAAAAGCGTTTTTACACTATAGGTGCAATAATGCTCTTCATCGGCTTTCTCTCGCTCTCCATGCCGCTTCTTGCCTCTTTTGCTATAGAGACAATGGTCGGAGGCCTGCTTTTGGGAGTAGGATTATGCCAGGCGTTCGGAGCGTTAAGGGGTTTTTCAGACGGAGCAAAGCCTTGGCAGCAAATATTTATGGCTGTAATATCCTTTGCTGCAGGAGTAATATTCCTCTTCAATCCTCTTGCTGGAGTGATGACTCTATCTATGATACTCTCCGCATATTTTGCCGTGGACGGAGCAGCGAAGGTCTTTGAGTATTTCCGCCTCAGAACAATAGGTGGCTCGCTCTGGATGCTGATATCCGGACTTTTGAGTATACTTCTTGCGGTAATGATGTGGAAGAACTTCTTCACCGGAGCTTCAATGATAGGAATAATACTCGGAATCAACCTAACCTTCAGCGGAATAAGCTTGATACTGCTGGGCCGGGGCTGTTCCGAAGAGTGCAAAAAACTGTAAAATTACAAAACCAATACAAATAGAAGCCCTGAAAAATCAGGGCTTCTATTTGTATATTCTGCGCACTCACGGCGAAAATTTAGCAATAAAAGACAGAAGCATAGACAAACTCACCAACCGCCATAATTCTCAGAACCAGTAATTCAAATCCAAAAGATTTCGCATTTTCAACCCGCATAATTCTAAACCTTATAACTATTAATCAAACTATAGTTTATTAAAATTATCCTTACAAATTCTTTGGTTTTCTTTTGGTGTACAGCAGCCTGCCCCACACGTATTCAGCTAATTATACAGCATTGTCCGTGACGGGTATCCCTGTTCTCTTATCACAATTGTAATGGAGCTTGCGAGATCAAAAGCTCTAAGTCCGCTCTTATTTGTTTTTCCGTATGCATAAACCATTCACTCCTATTCGGAGTCCGGTTTTTGTCCGCAGGCCACAACGACAACTCAACCTTAGGCTGGTTTTCGCCAAAGTCAGGATAAAACACAGAAGCAAATTCACCAGACCTAATACTTGTAGTCCGGCCCCTGCTATACCTAACAATGTACAGCCGAAAGCTATACCCCCATGGCATCGTACGGCTGTTTTTTCCCGCAGGTCCGACCCAACCGCTCTAGAGTTCGTGTTTTACCTTTCCCTTTTCTTTGCCGCAAAAGGCAGAAGAGCCACAGCTAGGAGGGAGAGTGACGATAGCCCCGTGCTGCATCCGCTGCTTCCTCTGTGTGTTTCCGGCTTCGTGTCGTCTTTGTAAGTGCCGTCGCAGAATAGTACCGCCGGGTCTACTACGTCGTGGCTCTTCGGGTTTCTGTCGTAGAATCCGTTGTCTTTTACTCCTATGTTTAATTCAAATTCGTCGCCCGATATTGGATCTGATGCCGCCAATACCTTGCCTTGCGATTTTATAAGCCATCTGCCGTCGGACAGGAGGTTCAGTTCTTTGACTCGGAGCAGTTCTGTGTAGGTTCCGTCTGCGGTGAGTTTGGCAAGGTGCAGGAGTCCTGTTTTGTCAGCTCTTACCGGGATGTCCCGGCTTGTCAATGTGAGGCTTATGACATATGTTTTGTTGTCGTCCTGTTCGGTTGCCTGTATTTCCGTTACGTACAGGCCTTTGATATCCGCGGATTTTACATTCAGCTGTTCGTCAAACGAGGCAGGCGTTATGTTTGGTTTGTAGCCGCTCGTTTCGTCTCCGGTTACGTATAGGTCAAGGCTGCTGGTTATTATTGTGTTGAGAGATTTGACGATTTTAGTATTCGCAACAACAAGGCCGCTTGAGTATTTGTCGCCGCTCACTATCGTTTCGGGATATGTTATTGTGCTTCCCTCTCCCGTTTTGATGTTGATTGTACTGCTGTTTGTGACTGTCACAGTAGGTTTCCCTGTGGCTTTGCCTAGGACTTCGATGCTTGAATTTCCGTCAAGGTTTATGTGCGAGTCTTGCGCTGCATTCATTGTGTCCGTTATTGAAAGTTTCGCATCATTGCTTATCGTAACAGTGCCGCCCGCTTCTATTTCCAGACTGTACAGCATCGTGTCTTTGGATATTGTCAGTGTTTCACCGGCTTTTACAATATATGCGTTTGTCACCCAGACTGTTGCTTTTTCCGTTGTCGATGTCCCGTCTTTGCCTGTGACTGTTATTGTGACTTCTTGGCTTGCGCGTCCCGCATTTTTGACGGGTTTTGCAGTCACTGTCGTTGTCTTGCCGGTTGTTTTGTCTATGGATATTATGTCGCCTGCCGTCTCCCACTTGTCACTGCTAATGAAAAGTTCCGCCGCCGCTTCATAGGTTATTGTTTTGATCCGCACGTCGGTCGGGCCCGTTATATCAAATGAGAGTTCTTTCGGCGTTACTGTTATTGCCGTTACGGGTTTGTATCTGTATGTCGCTGTGACATTCCAGGTCTGTCCCCATTTTATGTCTTTGGAGATTGTAAGTTTCTCTGTGTCACCTGAGACTATTTTTGTGTCGTCTGAGAGCGTGAGTGTATAGCCGGAGATGTTTTTGTATGTGACTGTGTATGTGTCTTCGGATATTATGTCACTGCTCCATACGCTCTGGGAGGTTACGTTCTTGCTGTTGCCGTTTTCGCCTGTTATTGTGAAGTCCGAGGACGCTTCGGGCAGAACTCCGTCCGTTGTCACTGTGACTGACGCGTAGTTTGTCTCTTTGGCGGCGAACGCCATGCAGAGACTGTAGGAGTCGTCTTTCGCTCCGTCCTGGACTATGAAGTAATCTTTTACCGCCTGTACCCATTTAGCTCCCGGCTTGAGTTCTGTCTTTACTCCGCCTTTCATGTTGAACAGCAGAACTTGTGTCTTTACCGTGTAGCCGCTGCTGCTGTCGCCATACACTCTCAATTTGTCTTTTGATATGTCGTTTAAACTTCTGGCGTAAGTTTTTCCGTCTTCGCTCACTACTGCGAAGAGGTTTATTTTTGACAGTAGCGTTTCTTTTGTAAGGCTGTCTTTAATTTCGTCGGGCAGGCCCGCTATGTCTGCCGATGTTATGGTGAAGTTTGTCTGCAATGGCAGGTAGTCGCTGTCGTTCACAGAGCCGCCCTTATTAGTAAAGAGACTTACTATGAATCTCCAGAATTTGGCGAATATGCTTCCGCCCTCTTCTGTTATTGTGTTCTGCACTTGGACTATACGAACTTTGTCTTTAGACGCAGTCTCCAGATTCCAGTAGCGTGCAATGGCGTCTTTTATGTCATCGCTTGTGTAGATTTGTTCGTCTGTTTTGACGTCCAGGCTCTTTGCCTGTATCGCGTCGGCGGAGACTGAGATTCCTGCGGGAAGTGCGCCTTTATCTGCCAGTTCCGCAAAGCTGTCGTATATTGCAAGGTCTTCCGCTGTGTCTTTGCTTATTACTCTGACACCGGAGCTGTCGCGGTCTGTCCTTGTCTCTTCTGTAACTTCGGCATTAGGCGTTGATTTTGCCGTGACTGTGAGAGTGAAGTCCGCGCTTGAAACGTGCCCGCCTGCGCCGTATGTGGCTTTAACTGCAATTGTCTTTTTGCCGTTTGTTTTGGTTTTTGCCGTGAGGGTTACAGTTTTTCCGCTGACTGAAACATCCGCATAGGAATTTTCCGCCGAAAGGACTGAGTTGTTTATTGGTTTTGTGGTGATGTCAAAGCTCACGGACTGACCGATTTCAAGGTCTGCGGATGTCTGTGAGAGGGTGATGCCGTACACTTCTTTATCTGTCGTTGCGGCGTACTGGTATGCTCCGATGTCGACATAGTTTGTGCTGCGCGTTTGCCCTAGACCGTCTTTTGATGGGATGACAATGTCAACGCTTTTCGTCCCGCTGTAAATCTGATAAGTGCCGACAGGCAAGCCCTCGCCGAGCGCGGAGCTGCTCTGCACGTTGTCGCCGGAGATAATGTAGATGCAGACGTCCTTTGAATTTGCCGTTACTTTCATATCTTTGTCTACTGAGACAATCATCGGGTCGGCAGAGAGAACTGAGCCATCTGTACTGATAGTTCCGGAAGTGCTGCCGAGGACTGAGCTGCGCACTGTTGTTGCACCGCTGCCAACATAAATATCGCCGCCTAGTGTTGCTGCTTTGTTGCCCCAAATGACTGAGTTTGCTATCACCAAGCCGCCCATAGACTTGCAAATGCCGCCACCGTAGCAGTTTGCCGAGTTGTCGCTGAATGTGCAGTTTATGATACTCAGGCTGCTATTCATGTTGTTTATACCGCCGCCAAAGTTTGCCGAATTGCCGCTGAATGTGCAGTTTGTGACGGTTGGGCTGCCGCTGTTTGTGTACATGCCGCCTCCGCCGTACATAATATTGCTGCCGCTTGCCGAGTTGCCGCCGAAGGAGCAGTTTGTGACGAGTGGGTTGCTGCTGTAGATGTATACGCCGCCTCCGGTACTTGCCGAATTGCCGCTGAAGGAGCAGCTTGTAACGGTTGGGCGGCTGTTGTTGGCAATGAACATTCCTCCACCGCAACTTGCCGCGTTGTTGCTAAATGTGCAATTTATGACTGTCGGGTTCGCTCCGATTTTGTTGTTGAACATGCCGCCTCCGTTGCCGGATGCGCCGCTTGCCGAGTTGTTGTTGAAGGAGCAGTTTGTAACTGTTGGGCTGCTGGCTGTGTTGTACATGCCGCCGCCTCCGCCGTTGCTGCCGCTTGCCGAGTTACTGCCGAAGGAACAGTTTGTGACGGTCGGGCTGCTGCCGGAATTGTACATACCGCCGCCGTAGTAGTTGGTGCCGGTTGAATCGGGTTTTGTTCCCGTACCGCCTGTGATTGTGAAGCCGTCGATGCAGGTGTCATTAGATAACGCGCCTGTACCGCCGGTTACTATGCTCATGTATGCCACACTTGCATCACGGCTTAAAATCGTGGCGCAGTCTGCGCTCATGGGGTTTGCCATCATTTTCGTGATGTCGCGGCTATCTGTATCTGTATCCCAGCCGCCTGTCAGCTTCACGCCCTTTGGCAGTTTGAGTGTAGCTTTGCGTGTATAAAGACCCTTGGCTGCGCGCACCTCTCCTTTATCAGTGTTGTTGGAACACTCTGTCAAAGCATAGTCCAGGCTTGCCGCAGGGAAAGCGTTTTCCCAACTGCTGCCGTCTCGGAGGGTCGCACCGCCGTTTACGGTTACGTAGTAAATTTTGCTTTCGGCGCGCGCTCCTGACATTAGAAACAGGGAAAACACAACTGCCGCCGCCATCAATGTTAAAATTACTCCTGAATAAAGATTTTTTATGACTTTTTGTTCCGTTTTTCGGCCCATTAAGATCCCTCCGTAAGTTTAAAGGTTAAAAGGTACAAACATTATTATCGACAGAATGGACATAGTCTTACTTCTCCGATCACCTTCCGTGTAATATGAGTATAATTTTTGAACAATACAAACACTTTTATCTAGCAGTTTACCTCTGTTTTGTAAGGCAAAACTATCAGGTAATATTCCGCCTAATATGAAATATTATAACGATAAAATCCTAAAATAGAATACTTGCAGACAAATTGTATTATTTTGCGGCAAATTGCCCGGATAGGCGTTATTTACACTCAAATCATGGAGCAGTGGGATAAAAGAATGGGGGTTCTAGGGAATATTAATACGAAAATTTAATGTTTAGGCGCATATCAAAATTTGCTTTTTCAAAAAACAATCCGAATATTTTCAATCCGCATAATTCTGAAACGTATAACTATTGATAGGGCTATAGTTTATTTTTGGGTTATCCTTACAGAATTAGGGGGGGCTTTTGCGCTCTTGGGTCGTCTGCTTGTGCAGTATACGGCTTTTTTGGATGCCGCAGTCGGAGCAAAGAGGTGAATTGACTTCTCGGCTCTGCTTCGCCGAAGAGAGTTGGCGCGCAAAAGACATTTTATATACTTAGCCGTAAACTTTTAGCTATGTAGCACCGCAGACTCTTTTGCAAATATATATAAAAAGAGAAGCCTTCGCAAGATTAGGCTTCTCTTTTTATTTTTGTGATTATGTTTGCAAAGACTGGCTGTGTTTGAATTTGTCGCTTTACTCGCAGCGCAGGGCTTTTATGTTTGCTCCCCTTCTTACAGCTATTATCTCTGCCATTATGGATACGGCTATTTCTTCCGGGCTCTCGGCTTTTATGGGGAGTCCTATCGGCTGATTTATTCTGTCTAAGTGAGCCTGAGCCACTCCCTGGGATAGCAGTGTCTTTCTTACTGCGGCTATTTTGCTGCGCGAACCTATCATGCCGTAATATGCTCCGGGCTTTCCGTCAGTGGCTCTTACCACTTCGGAATCAAGTGAGTGTCCTCTTGTCATTATCACGACACAGCTTCTGTCATGGAGTGTTATCTTGTTAAACGCTTCACTCAGAGGACAGGCTATTGTTCTGGCACATGGGATGTTTTCCGAGTTTGCAAACTCTTCTCTCTCATCCCATACCGTTACTCTGAATCCTGTGAAGCTCCCTAGCTGAGCCACCGCTTTGCCGACATGTCCCGCACCGAAGATTACAAGCTCATCGTCACGCCCTATTACTTCCATGTATATTGCTGTTTTGCCTCCGCAGACCATGCCGTGAGCTTCGTTGAGCTCCTTGCGCCACACGGCTGAGCTTTCTCCTGTCGAAAGGAGCTTCACTGCCTCGCCTATGGCTTCGTATTCCACAAGCCCGCCGCCTATCGTGCCTGCGATGCTGCCGTCCGGCCTCACCCACATGGATGCGCCGCGGCTTCTTGGAGTGGAGCCGCTCTCTTCCGTCACGGTGCAGAGTACGCCGAAATTGCCCTCCTGCACCTCTTCGTCCATTATTTTAAGAAGTTCTCTGTTCATATTTTTTCCTCCGCTCTACGAACCTGCCGCAAAGGAGCAGCTTGGGTAGTGACATGTCGGGCAGTGTTCGCATAGCCCCCCTACTCCCCATCTTCTGACTAAGTCGCCTGGCTCTACTCCCGCAAAGATAAAGGGCAGAAGTTTATCAAGGGCCGTTCTTTCATCAAAAGCCACACATGCGGGAGCTCCTATGACTGCGACATCCTCTCCGTCCACGGGAGATACGGCCCAGCCCAGCATCAGCATTGCCCCGGGAAGGGCGGGAGTACCTTGGAATGATATTCTGCGGCATACGGAGCGGATTGCTCCCGGCGTTTTGTCGTCCGCATCGACGCTCATTCCGCCTGTGCAGATTATTACTTTTGCTCCCTCGTTAAGAAATGCTTTTATCGCTTCCGATATTTCTTCCACGGAGTCGCGCGAATACCTCTGCCCGAGCATAGTGCCGTTTAGGCGGCTCAGTTTTTCATCGAGCTTCGGTCTGAATGCATCTTCCACTCTTTTGTCGAATATTTCCTTGCCTGTCGTGACAAGTCCGACTTTGAGGTTTTTAAAAGGAAGTATGGCGAAAGGCTTGCTGCCCTTTACGGCGGCGACTGCTCTTTCAACTCTGTAATCTTCAAGAACTAAAGGACGGATGCGGAAGCCTGCTATTGTCTGTCCTTCAAGCACGGGCCTGTGAGGAGCAAGAGCGGATAAGACCCAGTCCGGATCTTGATTTACTCTGTTGACTGTCTCAGCCAGATACCATAATATGCCGGATTTTTCGGCGACCAGGTTGCAGCGCCCCTCCTCCGGCCCTGCTATGCGCAGGTTTTCGCCGCATAGTACATCGGCAAGTGCCAGAGCCGCATCGTCCTCGTGAACATCCCCGGCGGAGAGCTCCATTACAGAAATATTCTCCCGTCCCATGTCTCTTAATGTGGGAAGATCCGCCTCTGTCACAACTTGCCCTTTTTTAAACCTTGCGGATTTTTTGTGATTTTTCGCGTCTATCTGAGTGAGGTCGTGAGCGAGAGCTTTTCCCACTGCTTCTTCAAGCGGGATTGTCGTTATTTTCATTGTTATTCCCCTCTGCCTAAGAATTATTCAAATCAATCTTTTTGCGGAGCGCATTCACTGCATGAGCCGTAGATAACAAGCTGTTTTCCCTCGACAGTCATGCCTTCCGGGACTTCAACACGCGGTATTTTCTGGTCTGAGAGGCAGAACATTTTGCCGCACTGCAGGCAGAGAAAGTGGGGATGGCCTCCCGGGCAGCCTTCGTTTTCCATGTCATGGGCGCAGAAACGCCATGCTCCGTCAAGCCCCTGAACCTGATGCACTATGTTCGAACTTTGAAGCGTCTGGAGGGTTCTGTAGAGTGTTACCCTGTCTAAGGGCTCTTCAAGCATTGATAAAATCTCTGCGTGTGTAAGAGGAGAAGCGTTTTCTATCAAAAGCTCAAGGATTTTTTTACGCTGCTTTGTGGTGCGAAGACCAGCGGCGCTTAGAATTTTTTCTGTCTGCACATCGATCAGCCCCTTTATTGTCCTTGCCGTATTATATGATACATACAACACTGTTGCAATAAATTTTCTTTTTGCTGTGTTTAATTTTATTTTAAGCAAAGAGCAGGAATATCCTAGCTTCGCTGAGCCTCCGCCATGCTCATGCGCGCAAACAGGAGATATAGGGGTATGGAAGCACTCTGTGCAGCTATCGAAACTGCTATTAGGGCATAAATAGATGTATCGTAGAGCACGCCCAAAAGCCAGCTTCCAAGAAACCAGAAGAGTCCGAAGGAGAATTCAAAGATTCCGTAGCCCGCTCCTCTGCTTTGTTTCGGCACTATAACAGAGACAACTGCCTTTAGGATTGATTCCTGAGCTCCCATGCCGACTCCCCATAGGATCATTCCGAAGATTATCATATCGGGCGAGGCAAAGCCGAAGATGAACAGTGCAAATGGTGCGGAGAGAAGTGTTGAAAGGACAAGAGCTTTTACGCCGTGTCTGTCGTACATACAGCCGAAGAAGAGGGCAGAGAGAGCATCTGCAGCCATAGCCCCGGCATAGAGCAAAGGAAGCTGTCTGTCTGTAAATATGCCTGATTTAAAGACGTGCATTGTTATGAGAGAAAAATCTATAAAGCCAAATGCAAAAAGGCTTATCCCGATTATGTAGACTGCAAAGGAGCGATTAAAGGTGAATTTTTCTTCTTTCTTTGACTCCGGTTCGAATAGTTCTGGGTTGGGAAAGCGTCGCTTTGCATAAAGCAGGAAGAACATTGTGAGAAACGCAGGTACGAGCAGCACGGCAAAACATGCGGAGTAGACTTCGCAGCCGCTTCCTCCCTTAAAAAGCATGACAAGATAGAGGATCAGAGGCCCTATAAACGCGCCTATCTGATCTAAGGCTTCTTGGACGGCAAAACTTTTTCCCGCTCCCTCCCTTGATGCGGCAAAGGAGAGTATCGTGCTCTTTGCAGGTTTTTTTATGGCTTTGCCCATTTTTTCCAAAATGAGCAGGAAACAGGCAAGTATCCAGCCGTCCTCGCTGACAAGAGCCAAGGCGGGAACGGCAAAAACGTCTATTGCATAGCCGATAATGGTCATTGTCCAATATTTTTTTGTCTTGTCCGTCAGTTTGCCGAACACCCAGCGCAGGGAGTAGCCGACGAGCTCTCCCAGCCCGGATACAAACCCTATTACCGAGGCGGAAGCTCCAAGGAATGAGAGGTATGCTCCCCTTATGGATGCTGCTCCTTCGTGAGTCATGTCCGAAAAGAGGCTCACGATTCCCAGAAGCAGTATAAAAGTCATGGCAGGTGTAATCTTTTTCATATTTTCTCTCCGTATCTCATATCTTTTCATTGCGTTTATAATTTTAGTTCAACATAGAGCAAAAACAATATTTTGATAAGTAAAGTTTTAGAAATTTATAAAATTAGGAGAAAAAAAATATCATTTCTGCTGTTTATTGAAAGAAGCACTGTGTACGTTACGTTGATAGACTGTTTTTACTTTCTGCATTGGATATTAAACTGACATCCGAAGAATATCGCTCAAAAATATAGTATCGGTGGTTGACATTCACAGAACAAAGCCGTATTATGTCCTCCAATATCTTGTCTGCAAAGACATATAGAAGTATCGCCATGGAAGGTGGGACTGTAATGTACGAAAGCTTAATATCATCTTTAACAAGCCTTGTTCTCGTCGTAGTCGTTATTATTAGCAGCGGGTCCCCCGAAGTGGCCGGTGCTTAATCACCGTGTAGCTTTCGGACCGGGACCCGCTGAGGGTTCCGGTTCTTTTTTTTTCTAATGAGGAGGATGTCATGAAATGAGGAGCACTTTCAGTATTCTGTCGGAAGATAACCCCGGAGTCCTTATGAGGATAGCGGGACTTATCTACCGCCGCGGCTACAATATCGAAAGCCTGAGCGTCGGCAGGACGAGCACCCCCGGAATCTCGCGCTTCACTATCGTAATAGAGGGAGAGGAGAGCGTCTGCGAACAGATACGCAAACAGCTTTCAAAGCTGATAGAGGTTGTGGATGTTCGCAATCTTACAAAAGAAGGGCCATTTGTGGAACGGTGGCTCTCACTCGTCAAGGTCAAAGCTCCGCTTGAAATGCGTCCACATGTGCTCCAGACGGCCGAGATATTCAGATGCAGAGTCGTAGACCTGGGAGCCGAGGCTATAACCATGGAAGTTACGGGAGACAGAGGAAAGCTTCAGGCGTGCCTTGAGGCCTTCAAACCTTACGGAATACTTGAGACAGTGGGCTCGGGGCAGGTAGCATTGGCGCGTTCCGGCTTCCTTCCCGAAAATTCCGAGGAGCAGTAAATTTTTTTTGTTATGACTAGGCCCAATAAGAGCCCCGTACATAAATATATTTTATAAGTCCAAAGCAGGACAGAAGGAGTGTTTTTTATGGCACATGTATATTACGACCGTGATGCAGATCTCAATCTTCTTTCGGGAAAGACAATAGCTATATTCGGCTACGGCAGCCAGGGACATGCTCACGCTCAGAATCTCAAGGACAGCGGAGCCAATGTTATCATCGGTCTCCACGAGGGAAGCAAGTCAAAGGAAAAGGCCGAGAAGGACGGATTTGAAGTCTACACTGTCGCAGAAGCCACAAAGAGAGCTGATGTCGTTATGTTCCTCATCCCCGACCACCTCCAGGCTTCGACATACAAAAATGACGTTCTCCCCAACCTCAAGGCCGATGCAAAGCTCGCATTCGCCCACGGCTTCGCAATCCACTTCGGACAGATAACACCGGAAGCAAACCATGACGTCTTCATGGTCGCACCCAAGGGCCCCGGCCACATGGTTCGCCACATGTACAAAGAGGGCAAGGGCGTTCCCTGCCTTATCGCTATCTACCAGGACGCAAGCGGCAAAGCCAAGGATTTCTCCCTTGCATACGCGTCAGCCATAGGCGGAGGCAGAGCGGGCATTATAGAGACCTCCTTCCGTGAAGAGACGGAGACAGACCTCTTCGGAGAGCAGGCTGTCCTTTGCGGCGGTATCAGCCAGCTTATGCAGGACGGCTTCCAGACACTCGTGGACGCAGGCTATCAGCCCGAGATGGCTTACTTTGAGTGCATCAACGAAATGAAGCTCATAGTCGACATGATATTTGAGGGCGGACTCTCATGGATGCGCTACTCAATCAGCGACACAGCCAAATACGGCGACATGACAGCAGGCCCCAGAGTCATCGGAGACGAATCACGCAAGGCCATGAAGCAGCTCCTTCTTGAGATACAGGACGGAACTTTCGCGCGCGATTGGATACTTGAGAACCAGACAGGACGCCCCCGCATGAAGAAGTGGGCAAAGGCCGCTCAGGAAGCCCCCTGCGAAGCTGTAGGAAAAGAGCTCCGCAAAATGATGCCTTGGATGGAACAGAAAGAAGTTCCCAAGTTTTAGTTTTGTAGATTAAATATCGGCTCTTCGGCGAATTCCGTAAGATTCGCCGAAGGGCAAATTCTTTCCCGTGATATGCAAAGGAGAACTGTAATGACCGAACATGTGCGGATTTTTGACACAACTCTGAGAGACGGAGAACAGGCTGCTAAGATTAATCTCAGCAAAGATGAAAAGCTCAGGATAGCAAGGCAGCTTGCAAGGCTTGGGGCAGACATTATAGAGGCGGGATTTCCCGCGGGCTCGATAAGCGACTTTGAGTCCGTAAAGGCGATATCCAAAGAGATAGAAGGCCCTGTCATTGCGGCTCTTGCCCGCACATGCGAGGAAGACATTACAAAAGCCGCCCTTGCTCTTAAGGATGCGGCGCGCCCGCGCATACACACATACATAGCGACAAGTCCCATACACATGGAGTACAAGCTCAAGATGGACAAGGAAAAAGTCCTCTCCGAAGTCAGAAATGCAGTTACTCTGGCAAGGACATTTGTCGAGGATGTTGAGTTCTCGGCGGAAGACGCCAGCCGCTCCGATGCGGATTTCCTTGTCGAGGTTTTTAAGACAGCAATAGAGTGCGGTGCTTCGACGGTAAATGTGCCGGATACAGTCGGCTATGCTCAGCCGGAGGAGTTTTTTAAATTTCTGAAAGATATAATGGAACGCACAAACGCCCCTTCACACGTCCTATGGTCGGTTCACTGCCACAACGACCTTGGTCTTGCCGTGGCAAATTCCCTTGCAGCGGTGAGAGCGGGAGTAAGGCAGGTCGAGTGCACGATAAACGGACTCGGAGAACGGGCCGGGAACGCAGCAATGGAAGAAATTGTCATGGCGATAAACACGAGAGCCGACTACTACAATCTTCATACAAAGATAGAGACTTCAAGGTTCTACAGTACAAGCAAGCTTGTATCTCAGGCCACGGGAGTTATTGTCCAGCCCAATAAAGCGATAGTTGGCAAAAATGCTTTCACTCACGAAGCGGCAATACACATGCGCGGAATGCTCTGCAACAGGGCTACATACGAGATAATGACGCCCGAAACGGTGGGAACGCCGCTTGCGGAACGGACATTGGGCAAGCACTCGGGCAGACACATGTTCAAAGAGAAAACGGAGGACATGGGGTATCAGCTTTCGGCAGCTGAGACAGACTACGCCTTCACATGCTTCAAAGAGCTCTGTGAAAAGAAAAAAGATGTCTCCGACGGAGATATAGAGGCTATGATACTGGATAAAGTGCTCTCATACACGCCTGAAAAAATGTATGAGCTTAAAGATTTTGCTGTTCAAATAGGCACAGGCTGCAAACCGACGGCAAGCGTCACTCTCTTTGTAAACGGAAATGACTTTACGGAAGCCGCTGTCGGCAACGGCCCTGTTGATGCCGTCTATAACGCGATAAAGAAAATTTTGGGTATCTCCCCTCAGCTCAAGGGCTTTAGGATCGGAGCTACGAGCGAACGCTCGGATGCTCAGGCTGAGACAAGAATAATCCTTCACCATAAAGAGATTCAGGCGCAGGGACGCGGAACAAGCACGGATATTGTCGAATCTTCCGTGCGGGCTTACGTTGACGCAATCAACAGGCTGTACACCGCCGCCGCTGCAAAAGACATTAAGCTTTAACAACTTGAAGAGAAAATAAGGAGCTGAAATCAGGATGGCAAGTATGAACGGAGCCGAGATGGTTGTAAAGTCCCTGGAAGCGGAAGGCGTAAAAACAATGTTCGGCCTTCCCGGAGGAACAGTAATTCATCTCTATGACGCAATATATGACTCGAAGATAAATCACATTCTAATGCGCCACGAACAGGCTGCGGCACATGCGGCTGACGGTTATGCGAGAGCGTCGGGACGTCCCGGCGTCTGCATAGCCACATCTGGCCCCGGAGCAACAAACCTGGTAACGGGCATAGCTACTGCCAACTTGGACTCAGTTCCGCTTGTGGCAATAACGGGACAGGTCGCCACGGGAGTTATAGGCACGGACGCTTTTCAGGAAGCGGACATAGTGGGAGCAACTCTTCCTCTGGTCAAGCACAGTATGCAGGTGCGCTCTCCCGAACAGATTCCCACCGCCATTAAAAAGGCATTTCACATAGCTTCTACTGGACGCCCCGGCCCCGTACTCGTTGACGTTCCTGCAGACGTGCAGAAGGGAATCGGAACTTTCAGCTATCCCGAAAAAGTTGACTTCCCCGGCTATCATCCTGAATCTGTTCTTGAGATAGAAAGTCTGGACGAAGCCGCAGCAATGCTTGAACAGGCTCACAGACCCGTCATATTCGCAGGGGGCGGAGTCATAAGCTCAGGAGCGTCGGAGAAACTCACGGACTTTGCGGAGAGGCTGGAGATACCTGTAACAACAACCCTCCTCGGCAAGGGAGCATTCCCCGAGTCGCACCCTCTGGGGCTCTCACTCGGCATGGCGGGAATGCACGGACACCCTGCGGCAAACAGAGCCCTCATGTCAGCCGATGTCATACTGACCATAGGCTCGCGTTTCAGCGACAGAACTACGGGCAAAAGAGACAGATTCGCGCCCGAAGCCAAGATAATTCACATCGACTTAGACCCTGCCGAGATAGACAAGACTATAGGCTCTGATGTCTGGCTTGTGGGAGACGCTCTTTTCATAATCGACCTTCTTGACAAAGCGGTTAAGAAAAAGCAGGACAGAAGCGCATGGATTGACCGCCTTGCCGAAATCCGCAGAGACGAACCTATGCCCCATGTAAAATTTGACGGAAAGATAGCTCCTTGGCAGGTGCTTGAGGCTCTGAGAGAAATCACAGGAGGCAATGCCGTTGTCACTACGGAAGTGGGACAGAACCAGATGTGGGCGGCTCAGCACTATAAAACGGAGCATCCGAGAAGATTCCTATCATCCGGCGGGCTCGGCACAATGGGCTTCGGCTTTCCTGCCGCGATAGGAGCTGCATATGCCTGTCCCAATCAGCATATATGCTGCGTGGCTGGAGACGGAAGCCTTATGATGAACATACAGGAGCTGGACACATGCGCCCGCTACAACATACCGGTCAAGATAATACTGCTGAACAACTCCTGCCTCGGCAACGTAAGGCAGTGGCAGGAGATATTCTACAACGCCCGCTACTCGAACACCATATACAACAAAGTTCCCGACTTCCTTAAAATAGCAGAGGGAATGGGAGTACAGGGTTACTCTGCCAATAAGCCGGAAGATATACACAAAACTTTGGAAAAGGCTCTGGAACAGCCGGGGGCAGCTCTTATCGACTTCCGAATCCCGCAGGAGGCAATGGTCATGCCTATGGTAATGCCCGGAGACGCAATAGACAAAATGCATTTTAACTAAATGGAACGGGCTTGCAAAAAAGCCCGTTTTTAACTTGAAATCTTGTATTATAATTTATTTAATCTATGTGACAGGAGTGAAATCTTTATGAACAGCGACAAGGCGAAAAAAGGATTCGAAAGAAGCCCGCACCGCTCTCTCTTAAAAGCGGCAGGCTATACAGACTGGGAAATAGACCGTCCGTGGATAGGAGTGGCAAACTCCTACAATGCGATAATTCCGGGACACGTTCATCTGCGCACAATCGTTGACGCGGTAAAGGCAGGCATATATGCGGCGGGAGGGCTTCCCATAGAATTTCCCGTCATCGGCGTATGCGACGGGATAGCAATGAACCATGAGGGAATGAAATTCTCGCTTCCAAGCCGTGAGCTCATCATGGATTCGGTTGAAATAATGGCGCGCGGGCACGCCTTTGACGGACTCGTACTCGTGCCTAACTGCGACAAAATAATTCCGGGAATGGCTATGGCGGCTGCGAAGCTCAACCTGCCGTCGGTAGTTATTTCGGGAGGGCCTATGATGGCGGGAGCTCACAAGGGCAAAGTCCTCGACCTCAACAGCGTTTTTGAGGGAGTCGGCAAAAGAGCGGCAGGGCTGATAGACGATGCCGCTCTGCACGACATAGAGGACAACGCCTGCCCCGGCTGCGGCTCATGCTCGGGAATGTTTACGGCAAACACAATGAACTGCATGATGGAGGCTCTTGGTTTGGGACTTCCCGGCAACGGCACTGTTCCCGCTGTTCATGCCGGACGAGTGCGCCTTGCTAAAGAGGCGGGACGCGCCGTTATGACTCTTGTCGAAAAAAATATCCGTCCCAGAGACATACTTACAAAGGAAGCCTTCGACAACGCGGTTGCAGTGGACTTGGCCCTCGGAGGATCGACAAACACATCACTGCACCTTCCGGCTATAGCGTGGGCAGCCGGGCTTAAACTCTCCCTTGACGCATTTAACGAGATAGGAGCTAAAGTGCCCCACCTCTGCTCAATGAGCCCGGGCGGAGCTCACCACATAGAAGACCTCTGGCAGGCGGGAGGAGTGCAGGCTCTGATGGCACAGCTCCTAGAAGCGGGACTTATATGCGGAGAGTGCATCACTGTAACGGGACATACTGCCAAAGAAAACCTAAAGAATGCTATGCCTGCAGACAGCAGTGTCATACGTCCTCTTGACAATCCCTATCACAAAGAGGGCGGGCTGGCCTTCATCAAAGGCACTCTTGCTCCGCTCGGAGCAATAGTCAAACAGGCGGCGGTTGCCCCGGAAATGCTCGTACACGAAGGCCCTGCAAGGGTTTATGAGTGCGAGGAAGACGCAAGCCGCGCCATACTTAACAACGAGATAAACGACGGTGACGTTGTGGTTATACGCAACGAAGGGCCTAAGGGCGGCCCCGGCATGAGAGAGATGCTCACCCCCACTTCTGCGATAATGGGGCAGGGCAAGGGCGGCACTGTGGCTCTCATAACGGACGGACGCTTCTCGGGAGCCACAAGAGGAGCAGCGATAGGCCACGTATCGCCGGAAGCTGTCTCGGGAGGCCCGATAGGCCTTATAGAAGAAGGCGACATAATCAGCATCAACATACCTGAAAAGAGGCTCGACCTCAAAGTGAGCGAAGAAGTACTTGCAATGCGACGCAAAAACTTTACTCCGAAACCTCAAAAAGTGCAGAGCGCGTTCCTGAACCGCTACAGAGCATTTGCGACGTCTGGAGTGGAGGGCGCTGTACTGAGAGACGAATAGAAAATAAAAGACTGGAGCGGCTTCTGCCGCTCCAGTCTTTTATAATGCTTTATCTCAGCCAAAAGCCTCTATTCCGCGTCCGGAGCTCTGTAAATCAGAACTGAACAGGGAGCGTAGCGCACTAGCTTCGTGGCTGTGCTTCCGACAAGAATTCTGTCGATTGTGCTGTAGCTCTTGTACCCTGCTATTATCATGTCAAACTTGTTAGTCTTTGCATATTTTAATATCTCTTCGCCGGGATCTCCGACAGCGACAAACTTCTCTGTCTTAATAAGCTCCGGTTTGCCGTGCTTGGCGTAGACATTGCCGATAATCTCGTCCAGACGCTTTGCGGCGGCTGCTTCAATCTTCTTCTGCTCTCCGGCATCGTCCAAAGTTGCATAAGCTCCGCAGCCGGCATAGCCTACCAGCATAAGAGTGGCTCTTGGAGCGCAATGGAAAAAGACAGCATCCATACCGCCTTTCTGCGCCATCATATAACCATGTTCGGCAACGGCTATTCCTACGGGACTAAAGTCAACCGCAATCAACAATTTCATATCGCTCACCCCTTAGTTTAATATATGTCCTCTGTAAAAGTATTGTCTCACCATGAGAGCAATTCATCAAGTTAAAATCGCTCAGATATGAAGAGCTTCCTAAACAATGAAATCATGCCTTGGAGCAAATATGGCGAGTCATTTTTTACGAAGATGTTATTCTCCGTAAAAGAGCCAGAGATTTCTTCCTCTGTTCTTTGCGGTATAAAGAGTTTTATCCGCATTAGCCATCAAAGCATCGTAAGTTCTGCCATTTTCGGGGTACTTCGCTATGCCTATGGAGCAGGAGATGTGATATTCAGATCCGTCCTTGCTGTAAGTCCTCATAAAATTCTTCTGCATCTTCTCGATAAGAGCCTTGACTTCATCGGAGACAGAGCAGTCCGGCAAAAATACGACAAACTCATCTCCTCCGACCCTTCCGACCACGTTCTTCTCATTATATGAGAAAATATCGGAAAGATTCCGTGTAAGTTCCTTTATCATTGAGTCTCCGTAGAGATGCCCCATAGTGTCATTCAAATTCTTAAACTTATCTATGTCGGTAAGCATAAACAGAGCGGGCCCTTCTGATGACGCTATATACTCATTTACCATAAACTCGGTGGCAGTCCTGTTCCACAGCCCTGTCATCGGGTCGCGCATTGCTGATTCCTCCGCCTTTTTAATATTCTTTATGTCGGTGTCCACATTTGTAAGAACACCTAAAACCTTTATAGTACGCCCGTTTTCGTCAAATATAGACATCATGGTGTTTCTGTACCAGCAGAAACTTCCGTCGGAGAGAAACAGCCTATGGTCAAATGAGTTATACCTCGATCCGTTTTTCATCATCATGAAACCTTCAATTACACGAAGAGCATCCTCCTCAGGCATAAAATGCCTTTCCAGCAGCTTTGCAATGAAATTTCTGTAGAATGGAGGCATCTTAAATCTCTTCTCAAAAGTGCTCGAATGCCTTAGTATGTCCTCTACTGGGTCCCATTCAAAATAGTTTACATCTGTCAGATTCTGAATAATATCAAGCTGCTCCTTGGCTATGCGCAAGTTCTCATTCGCCTGTCTTATAACGGTAATGTCGGAAACAGTTCCAAAGGCCTCAAGCATCTCACCTTCCCCTATGAGGACAAGGTCAACCCAGAGCCACTTGAGGGACTCATCCGCTGCAATAACAGTCAGGGCAGTGCGAATCCGTCCTGTTTCATTTATCTGCCTCTCAATCTCCGCGAAAAACTGAGCTCGTGTACGAGTCGGAAAGAGTTCATCTACTGCATTGCCGTACTTTTCTGCAAATATATCTCTCGTATAGCCGAGTATTTTGTAAAAGCCTTCATTGGCACTCTTTATAATAAATTTTCCGTTTTCTCTGCCGCACCGTACAATTCCCCCCGCCGCAGTGTCGTGCAGAAAAGAGAGCTCCCTATGAACTTTCTCAAGGTCATCTTTGCTCCTCTTAAATTTAATAAATATAAAAGCTGCAATTATGCCAAAAAAGAATAGTTCTGTACATACAAAAATTATCGTATATGTAAAAAGTTTTTGAGTACGAGCCGCAACCTCGCTGTAAGGAACTAATGTAACAAGATACCAGTCATGATATTCTATAGGAGTATAGCTCAAAATATACCCTACTCCTGACAGGCGGAACGTAAGCTCTCCCCTCTTCCTCTGCTTTAGATTATAAGCAAACTCGTTGATGATAGAGGCTTCTTTTTCGACATTCGGAGCATCAAGCAGTCCCCATAAAGTTATGCTGTCGGACGCTATAACCGATTTTTCCGAGCGGGCTATTATCCTGCCGTTCGAATTGATAAGGTATGAAGATGCAAGGCCGTCAAAAATACCGGAAGAGATAAAATGCCCCAGACTATGTGAATAATATATGCCGGACAGAACCGCCTTTGTGCGTCCATTTTCCATTATCGGAGCGTCAACCGCTATAAATGTCTGTCCGTCAAAAGATGATATATTATAATCGGATATGTTAGCCTCTCCGTTCAAAGCTTTAATAAACGAGACGGAACCGGATACATTTATCGGCTTTTTCGACCTGGGGTGTATAGTATTTCCATCCATGCCGATAAGAACAACCGTGTCAAAATCCGTATATTTGATTTTGTCTTTTACAAAAGAGAAAGCATAGGGAGAATTGACATCTTTTATATCCATAGCGATAGTAGCGGCAAGAGAGCGAGTGTACCCAAGACTGAGCTTGAATCGGTCATTTATCTTTGAAAGAGAAATTTCTTCCATTGCACGAATTGTACGTATCGTTTCATCATTAACATATTGGCGCATCACATTCAGACAGACAAGAGATGAGGCTGCGATAAGGGCAAAAATCAGTATATACACAAAGTAAAGCCTGTAATTTTTCTCGCTTAAACTTCTTATTAACACCGAGTGCACTCCTATCAAACAATATATTGCACCGCAAAAAAGCAGACAAAAAAACAGAGAGGCAATGTCACGCCTGAACAAGCAAAAAAGACAACGAAGACAGAGAGAGACCATATATATACAGATTTTAACA
Source organism: uncultured Synergistaceae bacterium (assembly GCA_964422205.1). Classification (GTDB taxonomy): domain Bacteria; phylum Synergistota; class Synergistia; order Synergistales; family Synergistaceae; genus CAZNYN01. The sequence goes on from CAYRAI010000004.1 coordinate 28,658, forward strand.
CCTTAAACAGGAATGTCCACAGCCGGAGAATTTTATGCTTCAGGCCGCATAGAGCCTTACCCCCCTGCTATCTTAACCCCTAATCCGCAGTAAAGCCTGATAATACAGCTTTTTCTCTCTTATAACAGATGAACTTGCCATTAATTGTACTCTTAAAATGAACTTGCAAAGTTAAGTATTTTTCTCCTTTAAATTATCAGAATATTGCAATATAATTTCTTCATCAAAGCCAACAGATTAGGAGGGGTTCTTCATGGCAAAAAGTATGAAGACAGAGTATATTAACGTACACGGAGGTTTTGTAACTCTCAGCACATTAGGAGACTGCCATGATGCAGTCCCAGTGCTCTACATCCATGGAGGGCCGGGCGGAAACAACTCGTCCTTCATGCCTATGGCTGAAAAGCTTGCGGAAAACCGCATTGTTTATATGTATAATCAGCTCGGCGGAGACGAAACGGGGCACATGGGAGACGAAGAACTCTGGGATCCCGAACGCTATATTGACTCCCTCGGCGACCTCATAGCAGCTCTTAAAGTCGACAGACTCCATGTAATAGGACGTTCATGGGGAGGTTATCTTGCCGCGGAATATCTGCTCCGTTCGGGCAAAACTCCTATCATATCCCTTACAATGACAAGTCCATTCCTCAGCACTCCTCTTTGGATTGCAGATGCCAAGCTCCGTCTTGCGGAACTTGGGGAAGATGTCGTGAAAATTGTCGAAGAGTGCGAAGGCTCAACCTTCTTTGACAATGTGACCTATCAAAATATTATCAGAAGATACAACGACACATATCAGTGCCGCAACGACCAGATAAGCCACTTGGGCAACCCGTATTTCACAAAAGCAGTAAGAACAAAGACAGCCGCAGGAATGGAAGTCTACCGCCACATGTGGGGCCCCAGCGAATTTACGAGCACGGGAATCATGAAGGATTTGGACATTACCGGGCGCATGAAGGACATTAAAATCCCAGTTCTGCTCCTCATAGGAGAGTACGACCAGGTCAGTCAGAAGACATGTGAATACTACCGTTCTCTCATTCCAGGTTCAAGAATGGCAATAATTCCGGACTCTTCACAGACCCAGTTCCTCGAGAATTTCGACAGATTCTACTGGACATTCTGCAATTTCATAGTAAATGTGGAATAATTAGGAACAAATAAAAGCAGGGAGAGAAAGAGCCGCAGCAGCGGTTATTCCTCTCCCTGCAATGTTTTGCACATAAAGCTCACAGCCGCACACCGACCGGCAACGACAGTTAAACCATCGTTAAACTATTGCTCAGCAATCGTTCAACAAAAGTTTCCCTCTTCCGCTCTATTCCACTGTAACCGACTTCGCAAGGTTTCTCGGCATGTCTATGTCACAGCCTCTCTGTCTTGCCACGTAGTAGGCGAAGAGCTGCAGAGGAACCGTCGCTATGAAGGGGAAGAGTTCGGGTTCTGTCTCGGGCGTGAATATTACGTCTTTTGTATAGTGGGTTATTTCGCTGTCTCCCGCCGTTGCTATTGCTATTATGGGAGATTTGCGCGCCATGGACTCTTCTATGTTTGATACTGTCTTTTCCCAAAGCTCCCCTTTGGGTACAAGGGCTACAACGGGAAGCTCTTTGTCAAGGAGTGCTATAGGACCGTGTTTCATTTCGCCCGCAGGATAAGCTTCCGCATGGAGGTATGATATCTCCTTGAGCTTAAGTGCTCCTTCAAGTGCAGGCGGATATGCCAGTCCTCTGCCTATGAAGAAGAAGCCGCGCGCATCAGCGAAGTTTCTCGCAGTCTGCTCAATTTCTTTTTCATTTTCGAGAATTTTGGCAAGTTTTGCCGGTATGTCCATGAGTTCGTGGATTAGGCGCTTTTCCGTCTTGGGATCAAGCTCTCCAACTATTTTGGAAATGTACAGGCCAAGCAGTGTAAGCACCGTTATCTGAGCCATGAATGTCTTTGTGGCTGCGACTCCTATTTCCGGGCCGGCCGGTGTTATGAGAGCTTCTCCGACTTCGCGGTGAATTGTCGAGCCGCGGACGTTGGTAATGACAAGGCACTTGGCACCTTTTGATTTTGCAAGGCGCGCTGCATGGAGAGTGTCTGCAGTCTCGCCCGACTGAGATACAAATATGGCGAGGGTGTCCGGGCCTATTGTGATGTTTCTGTAGCGGTATTCCGAAGCGACTTCAGTGCGAATCTCAAAGCTGCCGAAGGTTTCCATTATGCGCGATGCCAGTATTGTGGCATAGTGGGATGTTCCGCATGCGACAAAGTGTATTTTTTTCCATTTCAAGACGTCTTCTTTTGTCCAAGGAAGTTCGCTGCTCAGGTCTACTTCTCCGTTGGCAACGCGTCCGAGGAGCGAATGAGTGACGACTTCCGGCTGTTCATGTATCTCTTTGAGCATGAAGTGCGGATATTTGCCGCGGCTGGTCATTGCCGTATCCCAGTCTAGGTGCATTGTCGCTTTTGCATGTTCTTTGCCGTCAAAGTCGAAGAAGGCGCACTTTTCTTTTGTTATGACTGCCATTTCGTCATCGTCCATGAACCATACGTCGCGAGTGAATTCAAGCAGTGCGGTCGGGTCTGATGCACAGAAGCCTTCGCTGCCTGCGTGTCCTACTACAAGAGGCGAGCCTTTGCGTGCAACCCATATTTCGTCTTTTCTGTCATAGAACATTATAACGAGGGCAAATGCTCCGCGAATTCTGTGCGTGAGTTTTACTATGGCTTTCTTGGGGTCTCCGTCATAGACGTAGCCCAAATACTGTACCGCAGATTCCGTATCTGTCTCAGTGTGAAATTTAACGCCGCAGCCTTCGAGCTCCGCTCTGATATCGCGCGCGTTTTCTATGATACCGTTATGGACAAGGACAACTCTGTTGTCACTGCTCATATGAGGATGGGCGTTGTTTTCCGTAACGCCTCCGTGTGTGGCCCAGCGTGTGTGGCCTATGCCGAAGTCTCCCGTGAAATGTTCCTGCTCTACTTTTTCAGCGAGCTTGGAAACTCTGCCCGTAGTGCGCAGCTCGTGGATTGCTCCATCTTTTATTACTGCGATTCCGGCGGAGTCATAGCCTCTGTATTCATGCTTAGCAAGCCCTTCAAGTATTACTTTTGTTGTTTCTCTATCTCCAACGTACCCCATTATGCCGCACATATATATCATCCTTTCAAAATCGGCCTCTGCCGCTATATGGACAAAAGAAAATCAGGCAAGTGCAAAAATTCTGCACTCGTGTATTTTATACTATTTTCCCTCTTAGTGCATATTTTGTCTCATTATCGTCAAAGAACTTAGACTTTTAACGCATAAAGATATCAGCGCAGACCGATTTTTCCCGAAGTTTTGGCCTGCGCTGATTTTTAAGATATTTGTTTTTACCGTAATGTGTGGGTTTTTTGGCTCAGTGGATTTTTTGACTTATAAGATTTTCTTTTTCGCTGCTTTCTCCGCCGCTTCTATGACATGTTTTACTAGTACCGCCGATGTCACAGCTCCTATTCCTCCGGGGACGGGGGTTATAGCAGCGGCTTTTTTCTCCACCGAGTCAAAGTCTGCGTCTCCGCACAGTCTGCCTTCGGAATTGACATTTATGCCTACGTCAAGCACTATCTGTCCGCTGTTTGTGTAGTCGGCGTTTACCATTCCAGCTTTGCCTGCAGCGGCTATGAGAATTTCCGCTTTTGCGCATATTTCTGAGATGCCTCGGGTCTTTGTGTGACACATTGTCACAGTGGCATTGCGGGATTGGAGCATCATGGATACGGGCTTGCCTATGACAAGGCTGCGCCCTATTACAGTAATATTTTTGCCCTGGATATCATATCCGTAATGGCCCAGAAGTTCTATGCAGGCCTGAGCAGTGCATGGAGGGAAACCTTCGCCAGTTCCCGTGAATACGGAAGTGAGCGATTCCGCCGTGATGCAGTCTATGTCTTTTGAGGGAGAGAGCATTGAGCATACCGCTTCTTCGTCTTCCTTGTTCGGAAGGGGGCGGAATACGAGGCATCCGTGGATGGATGGGTCTTTGTTGATTTTTGTCACTGTTTCAAGCAAAAGTTTGCTTGGGCAGGATTGAGGAAGTATAAATCTGCGCACTTCCACACCGACATCTGCGCAGCATTTGGCGGCTCCGCGTTCGTAAGACAAATCTCCGCTCCGCTCGCCAACCCGCAGAATTGCCAGAACAGGAATGATTCCCTTTGCTTTAAGCTCCGCGGCACGTCCTCTCAATGCCTCTTTTATCCTATCAGCCACGGGAGCTCCTCTTAGAATATCAGCCAAAACTGCACCCCCATTCGCCAAGCAGCAGCTGTTCATTATGAACTTTTGCCGTTTGCGTGCTGCCGCACATATTTTTCCCGGCTCTGCGGCTTTTGAGCTTTTTTATAATTTGTATTGGTGAGGGTGCTTTTATTTTTACACAGCATAGTGTCATTGTTATTCCCCGTTCCATATTTGCGTAATGCGGCTCCGATATGAGCAGCAACGTTATCAGAGCGCAAATAATCAGTAATGACTAACAGCAGCTAACCATTTTCGGCGGACGGAAGCGATATGTTGTACAGCTTCCGCCCTATTTTATTTTTAATTGTTAATTATTCTTTATGCCGCTATTTTGACGGCATGGTGTGGATTGAAATGTTGTGCGCCGCTTCTGCGGCCTCCGTGACAGCTTCGCAGAAGGTCGGGTGAGGGCGTATTACTCTGATGAGCTGTTTTGATGTAAGTCTGTTGGTGCAGGCGGAGGCAAGCTCCGCAATTATGTCTGTGGCTCTCTCGCACATGAGCTGAGCTCCCAAGAGGACGTCCGTCTTTGCGTCAAAAACCAGTTTGACAAAGCCGCGTTCTCCGTTTTCGACGACGGTTTTTCCGTTTCCCATCATCATGTATTTGCCTGTGAATGTTTCTATGCCCTTTTCGGCAGCAGCAGATTCCGTCAAGCCGACGGAAGCTATCTCGGGATCTGTGTATATGCAGTTCGGTATAAAATCAAGACAGGCGGAACTGCTCTTTCCGGCAAGATTTTCGCATACTCCCACAGCCTGAGCCGAGGCCAGGTGAGCGAGCTGCATGCCTCCTATTACATCTCCTACCGCGTATATTCCGGGAACTGATGTCTCAAATTTTTCGTTTACCGAGATAAAGCCTCTTTCCATGGATAGGGAGAAGCCTTCGCCGAAGAGCCCGTCTGTTTCCGGCTCGCGTCCGTTTGCCACCAATATGCTGTCAGTCTCAATTTCAATTTCTTTATCCGCAGAGGTGAAGCGGCAGACCAGGCCATTTTCTGTTTTGACGACTTCTTTTATTGCACTCTGTCCGTAAACTTTTATGCCCCGTTTTTTCAGTATGACTCCGAGATTTTTTGAAATTTCATCGTCCCATGTGCGCATCAGGCGGCTGCGTACAGCTATTGTCACTTCACAGCCCAAGTTTGCAAAGACTGAGGCAAATTCTACGGCAATAACTCCGCCTCCCAGCACAAGCAGTTTTTTCTTTACAGAGGAGCTGTTTTCGAGCAGTTCATCGCTTGTTATGACACCTGGCAGATCGCTTCCCGGAAATTTTGTGTATGAGGGCTTTGAGCCGCTGGCTATTAGGATGTTTTCGGCTTTTAAAATTTCTTCTGTTCCGTCGGCTGAGACGAATTTTACGCTTCCGCGAGCCTCTATTGTGCCTGTGCCTTCGAGCCGCGTTACTTTGTTGGCTTTCAGAAGCTGTTCTACTCCGCTCCTGAGGCGGCTTACTGTCTGATTCTTACGGGAGTACATTTTTGCCATGTCAAAAGAGAGCTTTTCCACCGTTATTCCGAATGTCTCGAAATCGTTTTTTGCTTTGGAGAATAGTTCCGAGGCATAGAGGAAGGACTTTGTAGGTATGCAGCCTCTGTTGAGGCAGGTGCCTCCTACGTCGCGCCTCTCTATGATACAGACTTTCAGTCCAAGCTGGGCGGCTCGTATCGCTCCCGCGTAGCCTCCCGGCCCGGCTCCTATAATTATCAAATCATAGATGTTCATTGTTATGCCTCCGTCACAAGGGAGGAAATGTCTTCAAGCATCTGTCTTTGTTCCTCCGTAGTATTAGCCGCAAAAAGAGCGAACTTCAAAGCTTCGGCGGAGAAAGTAACTCCTGTCAGAGCCTGCTCCGCCGTCAGGGAGAGGGACGGGTCCATGGCGTCGGTGAAGAGGCGCACATTTAACGTCTTTCCGCATGAGACTTTGAAGCAAAGTTCCGCTCCTCCCCAAGAAAAACGGCCGCTCTTCCTCATCATAAAATCAGGCTCTGTCTCAAAGCGCCATGAGGGGGATGCGAATTTTTCCGTAAGGGAGTCCAAGAGAGCAGAGTCTAGCTCCGATACTTTTACCTCTCTCGGAACGGACTTGTACTCTTCTTCAAATGCTTGAAGCAGAGCTTCGCTTATGCTCTCAACAGTAATTGCGTCGTTAAGTTCCGCTAAATTTACGACACGGGATCTGACGGAGCGCACCCCTTTGCTTTCAAGCTTGTCTTTGGGTACGCTGAGATATCTGCCCATGTCTGATGTATCGGCGCTTATGAGCAGTGTTCCGTGGTGGCAGTGTTTCGTTCCGGATGAGATAAAAGCGTTGCCCGAGAATTTCTGTCCTCCGACAGTGATGTCGTTGCGGCCAGAAAGCTCCGCATCCAAACCGAAAGACCTGACTGCTCCGAGTATGACTTTTTGCTGGCGTGCAACGCTGTAATCTGGGTCGGAAGCGAAGAAGGAGAAGTTGATGTTCCCCATGTCGTGAAATACAGCTCCGCCTCCGGAAAGGCGGCGGGCAAGATACCCGCCTTCCCTTTCCAGCAGTTCGGCTCTGCATTCACCGCGCACATTCTGATTGCGCCCTATTACGACAGTCCTCTGATTCTGCCAGAGATACAGTGTACAAGTCTCAGGCTCGGTGTTCATCATAAGGTACTCCTCAACGGCCTGATTGCGGTATGGAATGAATCCGTCAGCAAGGATAAAAGATGTTCTTTTTATCATTAGCCGAAGTTATATCTGATAATAGGATTACGGGCAGCCGCAACTTCGTCGGGGCGTCCTATCGGAGTCGTTGACGGTGCTCTGTGCAGTGCTTCCGGGTCTGTGTGAGCCTTCTTCAGCAGCTCGATAATCATAGCCGCCGCCTCATCAAGCGTCTCCTTTGTCTCTGTTTCGGTCGGCTCAAACATAAGAGCCTCGTGAACTATCAGAGGGAAGTACATCGTTGGAGGATGAATGCCTCCGTCCAACATGCCTTTAGCCAGGTCACTCGCGCTTACTCCCGTATTTTTGTGAAGCTCTTCGAGAGAGAGGACAAATTCGTGCATGCAGAGTCCCTCATTGGCTGTCGGGCAGTGAGCTGCTAAAAGCACGCGCAGATAGTTTGCGTTGAGCACAGCGTTTTGAGACGCTTCGCGCAGTCCGTCCGCTCCGAGGGAGAGTACATAGCAGAGAGCGCGCACGCAGACTAGGAAATTGCCGTAGAAGGAATGCACCGCGCCTATTGAGGAATCTCTCTTTTCAAAGGAGTAAGAACCTTCCTTTTTTACTATCGCACAGCCGGGAAGATATTTCTCCAAAATTTTCTTGGCTCCGACAGCAGCGGCTCCCGGGCCTCCTCCTCCGTGGGGAGTTGAGAATGTTTTGTGCAGGTTTAAGTGAATTACGTCAAACCCCATATCTCCGGGACGTGCTGTGCCCATGATTGCGTTCATGTTGGCCCCATCGTAGTAGCAAAGACCTCCGGCTTCATGGATTATCTTTGTTATTTCCAATATATTTTTGTCAAACATTCCGAGAGTGTTCGGGTTTGTTAGCATCAATCCCGCAGTGTCTTCTCCGACGGCAGCTCTCAGAGCGTCCAAGTCAACGCTTCCGTCAGAAGCTGACGGAATATTGACTATGGTAAAGCCTGTCATGGCGCCGGAAGCTGGGTTTGTGCCGTGAGCCGAGTCAGGAACTATTATTTTGTTTCTCTTTGTCTCTCCGTGCTCAATCATATAAGCCTTGATGAGCAGAAGTCCCGTAAATTCGCCGTGGGCACCTGCTGCAGGCTGGAAGGTTACTGAGTCCATCCCCACAAGCTCCGACAGGTGCGCGGCCAATGTGTCAAGGACTTCAAGAGAGCCCTGCACAGTATGTTCGGGCTGGAGAGGATGTATTCCCCTAAACCCAGCAAGTGATGACAGCTCTTCGTTCACTGCGGGATTGTATTTCATAGTGCATGAGCCGAGAGGGTAGAAGCCGCTGTTGACGCCGTAGACCTGTTTGGCAAGAGCAGTGTAGTGACGGCTGATATCCACTTCCGCCATTTCCGGCAGACGGAGAGGAATCTCTCTCTTCATAGCCGACGAGAGTCCGCTGAAAGGCACTTTGTTTTCGGGGAGCAGGGAGCATCTGCGTCCCTCGACGCTTCTTTCAAAAAGCAGCTTCATCTGACAACCGCCTCCTTAATAACCGAGACAAGAGTCTCTATCTGTTCCGCGGTATTCATCTCGGTGGCGCACCAGAGGATGCGGCCTTCCACTGGGAGGCCTCCCAAAATATTTTTCTCCTCAAGAGCGGACATCAGCTTCTCGGGGCATATCGGAGACGAAGTTACAAACTCGTGGAAGAATTCGCCGGAATTTACAAGGTCAAAACCGGGCAGAGCCGTAATTCGTTCCGCAAGATAGTGAGCGTTGGCGAAGCAGGCTTCAGCCGCGTCTCTCATGCCGCGCGGCCCCATTGCAGCCATGTAGACGGAGGCGGTGAGAGCGCAGAGAGCTTCGTTTGAGCAGATGTTGGATGAGGCCTTTTCTCTCCGTATGTGCTGTTCGCGGGCCTGAAGGGTAAGAACAAAGCAGCGTCTGCCCTCCGAGTCAGAGGTCTGTCCCACTATGCGCCCTGGCAGTTTGCGCTGCATCTTTTCAACACAGGCCATGAAGCCAAGGTAAGGGCCTCCGAAGGACATAGGAATACCGAGAGGCTGTCCCTCACCCACTGCTATGTCAGCTCCGCACTCTGCGGGAGTCTTTACAATAGCCGCGGCTATGGGATTTATGCCCATGATGAATTTAGCTCCTGCCGTGTGAGCTATATCAGCTATTGCTTTGCAGTCTTCCAGCATTCCGCTGAAACTCGGCTGCTGAGCATATACGCATGAAGTTGTGTCATCCAGAGCGTTTTTCAAAGCATCCAAGTCTGTTTTTCCGTTCTTAGCAGGCACGACAGCACACTCAGCGCCTGAGCCTAGGCAATATGTTTTTATAACTTTTATTGTGTTTGGGTGGGAGGCTCCCGAGACTAAAACTTTGAAACGCTTGCGGTCATGGCACATAGCGGCAGCTTCAGCCGCTGCGGAAGCTCCGTCATAGACGGAGGCGTTTGAAGCATCCATGCCTGTAAGCTCGCATATCATAGTCTGGTACTCAAATATCGACTGCAATATACCCTGGCTTATCTCCGACTGGTAGGGAGTGTAGGCTGTCACAAACTCTTCTTTTGAGGTGACGCGCTTTACTATTGACGGAATATAGTGGCTGTAGGAGCCTGCTCCGCGGAATATTGCATCAAATACTTTATTCTTATCAGATGTGGCCTGCATAAAAGCCCGCAGCTCCATCTCAGATATTCCGCTCGGTATGTTCAATGCTCCCTCTTCAAGGCGCATATTTTCAGGCACATCGCGGTACAGAGCCTCAAATGAAGGCACTCCTACCGCTTTTAGCATTAAAGACCGCTGTTCCGCGGTCGATGGGACATAGCTGCCCATTAGGAATCAATCCTTTCTGCTTTTACTGCCTCTTTGATTTAGAGCTCGGCGCAGTATTTTTTGTACTCTTCGGCATCCATCAGTTCGCCGTAAGAGGTGATGTCCTCAACTTTGACAAACCATGCATCATAAGGAGCTTCGTTTACCTTCTGAGGATTGTCCGCCAAGTCTCCGTTGACTTCGGCTATCTTTCCAGTTACGCCGGAGAAAATGTCGGAGACGGCTTTTACGCTCTCCACGTCGCAGAATGCTTCTCCTGCTGTTACAGTGTCGCCCTCTTCCGGAAGGTTAATGAATACAAGCTCTCCGAGCTGATCCTGTGCATAGTCGTCAAGGCCGATAAGAGCGGCTGAGCCTCCGAGATCCTTGACCCATTCGTGTGACTTTGTGTACTTTAACTCGCTTCTGATTTCCATAATAAAATCCTCCTTGAGATAGTATTTTTTACTTTAGAACAGGAATTTCGCGCGCCGTGTTATAGAAAGGCAGGGGGACAATTTCTACGGGAACTCTTCTGCCTCTGACATCAACTTCAAACTTGTTTCCTATTTCCGCTTTTTCCGTATCAATAAATGCCATGCCCGCACTTGCGTTGAGCCATGCCATAAATGTTCCCGAAGATACGAAGCCTATTAGCGTCTCTCCGTCATAGATATCCTGCTGCTCACGGATAACTCCGCGTCCTATGACCTTTACTCCGACTCTCTTCTTTGACGGTGTTCCCCGTTTAATAAGGCCCGACTTGCCTATAAAATCTGCCTTATCCATCTTCACTGCGAAATCAAGTCCCGCTGCTATCGGGTCTATAATCTCGGATATTTCATGTCCGTATAGGGGAAGAGCTGCTTCCGTGCGCAGTGTGTCGCGCGAGCCCAAGCCGCATGGCTCCACTCCTATCTCAAGCAGAGCCCTCCAAACAGCGGGGGCTCCTTCGTTAGGCATAAAGAGCTCATAGCCGAATGAGCCTGTATAGCCTGTGCGTGATATAAAACAGTCCACTCCCGCGATAATGACGTGTTCACTGAAGGTGTAATACTTAACAGGGAGAGGCGTGCCGCTGACAATGCTCTCCATTCTGAGAGACTCCGGCCCCTGAACTGCTATCTGAGAGTAGGAGTCGCACATATCGGTAAGGGATACATTTCCTATCAAGTGGCTGCGTATCCACTCAACATCCTTGGCTGCGTTGGAAGCGTTTATGACAACGTAATAGCTGTCTTCAGAGCGTCTGTAGACTATCAAATCATCGATACAGCCTCCGTTTTCATAGAGCATAACGGAATAGCGGCAGCTTCCGTCCTTCATGCTGTCAAAGCTGTTGCTGAAAAGATTGTTGACATTCATAAGGGCATCCGGTCCCTCCAGCAGGACTTCACCCATGTGGCTGCAGTCAAACATTCCCGAGTGTTCACGGACTATCATGTGCTCTTCTAGGATACCCTTCTTAAACTGAACAGGGAGCAGGTGCCCCGCAAAAGGAACCATCTTGCCTCCGAGTTCAACGTGAAGGTCGTACAAAGCTGTCTTGCGTTCCATAAATCTTTTCCTCCTCTGTAAATATAAGATGCAAAAACGGACACACTCCCACATATTCGGGCGCGTGTCCGTCTCTTTGGAAATCCACGGATAAAAGAACTCTCTGCTGCGTATGGTGCGTGTGTTTCTGACGCTCTTTCCGAGAGCTTCGACCTGCTTCGGAAAGAAGAGAAATCCCTTGCGCTTACGCCGTTTCGATCTTTCTTATTCTCTTTTAATTTTATCTATTTACTATTGCCTTTAGAAATTTATTCTGCCGCCTGTTCCGAAACACTGCTTCTGTCAGTTACGCGGAAGAACTTCTTATCCGCCGCTGTCTTTGCCATCACGATATGTCCTTCGGCCGTAGGATGAAGTCCGTCCGAAAGGTACGCCCTATCCCATCCAAAAGTCTCTGCAAATTTTTCATAAGACGAAGCGAAATCAACGGTTCTGAGCCTGAGTTCCGATGCAAAGAGCCTCAGCCACTCTGAGTAAAAACTCATCTGCGCCGATGCCGTTTTTATGTCTAAAAATGATTTATATGAGGAAGGAGCGTATGGAGATATTGGAAGAGGAACGCCGATTACCGGCTTCACTCCGCGTGATACGCACTGATGAACCATAGCCATAATATTGGGTTTTGCGCATTCCCAAGAGCCGCAGGATAGAATATCGTTGGTTCCTCCCATGATAAGAGCAGCATCGGGATTATGAGAAAAGACACTCTTGTCAAGCCTTGCAAGCATTCCGCCCGTTGTATCTCCGCAGATACCGGCATTAATCCAAAGGTGCCCGGTCATGACCGAAAGCAGTTCTACCCATGACTCTTCCCTGCTCACACCGTACCCGGCCGTAATACTGCATCCCAGACAGACAATTCTCATAGCTTCGCCTCCGCTTTGATATATCGATGTATGTCAAAAAAAAGAAGCTGAAATAAGGCAGATGCCAACGTGTTTTCTTGTTCTACCAACCTGTTTGATAAAATTTTAACAAAGTATTGTTTTTTGGGAAGATACTCTTAATATATAAGGCATTATATAAATTGATATACCCTCAATAAAAGTATATGGAGAAATTTTATTTAAGAAATATAGAGAATATTATGAATGTCTATAAAAAATAAAAGAGCGGGAGAAAAACTCCCGCTCTTTTTATTCGTTGATGAAAGGTGTTTAAGTTTACAGATCTCTGGGCTGAGCTTTGTAGTGAGTATGGAGAAGGTGGTGCGACTTTTCTCCGAGAGGCTTGCCGAGCCACTTGTCGTAGAGAGCGATGATGTCGGGGTTCTTGTGTGACTGGCGCAGTGTCGAAGCTTCGTCATCGCGGTATATTGCCGCTGTACGGGCCGCGCGGATGTCCGCATTGACAGGCTGGGGCTGTCCGCCTCCGCCGATGCAGCCGCCGGGGCATGCCATGACTTCGATGAAGTGGTAGTCAGCCTCTCCGGCGCGCACTTTATCCATGAGGATGCGTGCGTTCTTCAGCGTGTGAGCAACAGCAAGCTTGACTGTGACCGTTTCGCCGTTGATGGGGACATCGACTGTTGCTTCTTTGATGCCTTCCATACCGCGCACAGGCGAGAAGATGATTCCGGGGATGTCTTTGCCTTCGTTGAGAACCGCGTAGACAGTGCGCAGAGCGGCTTCCATAACTCCTCCGGTGACTCCGAATATTACGCCCGCTCCTGTTGAGCCTCCGAGAGGACTGTCGTACTGTTCTTCGGGAAGGTTCTTAAAGTCGATTCCGGCGTTCTTTATCATTCTTGCGAGTTCTCTTGTTGTGAGAACTGTGTCAACATCGGGGATTCCGGGGTTGCTCTGGAGCTGCGGGCGTACACATTCGGACTTCTTGGCTGTGCAGGGCATTATCGAGACGCTGTAGATGTTCTCTACGGGGATTCCCTGTGTTTCGGGCCAGTATGTCTTTGTGAGAGCGCCGAACATTCCCTGAGGCGACTTGGCTGATGAGAGGTGATCCAAGAGGTCGGGGTACTTCATTTCGATGAAGTTGATCCAGCCCGGTGAGCAGGATGTGATCATGGGCAGAACTCCGCCGTTAAGAACGCGGTGGAGGAATTCGTGTCCTTCTTCCATGATTGTGAGGTCTGCGCTGAAGTCAGTGTCGAATACCTTGTCAAAGCCGAGACGGCGCAGAGCTGCGACCATCTTGCCTGTGACTATCTGACCTGCGGGAAGTCCGAGAGCTTCGCCCAATGCTACTCTTGTGGCGGGAGCTGTCTGGACTATTGTGTACTTTTCCTTGTCTGCGAGTGCGGCGAATACTTTCTCTGTGTCGTCCTTTTCGCAGATAGCCGCTGTCGGGCAGACTGCAGCGCACTGTCCGCACAGTGTGCAGACCGCATCTCCGAGTCCGAGTCCGAAGGCGGGTTCGACCAATGTCTTAAAGCCGCGGTTTACAAAAGCGTAGACATCAAGTCCCTGACGCTCATGGCACGCTCTGATGCAGCGGCCGCAGAGTATGCACTTGTTCGGGTCGCGGACAAGGCTGGGGTTGTCTCTATCTTTAAGGGCATTGCGTTTTTCGCCTGTATAGGGAATTTCGCGGATGCCGAGGTCTGCCGCTAGAGCCTGAAGTTCGCAGTCCTGGTTTTTCTGGCATGTGAGGCATTCCTGCGGGTGGTTCGCAAGAAGAAGTTCCACTACAGCTTTGCGTGTTTCGCGTATCGCTGGTGTGTTTGTATGGACAACCATATTGTCGGAGACGGGATATACGCATGCGGCTCCGAAAGCGCGCGCGCCCTCTATCTCTACAACGCAGACGCGGCACGCTCCTTCTTTGGTCAGCTCGGGGTGGTAGCAGAGCTGAGGAATGCGGATTCCGGCCACGGCAGCTGCTTCGATTACAGTGTAATCGTTCGGCACTGATACTGTTTTGCCGTCAATAGTAACCTTAACGAGTTCCATATTTATGTTCTCCCCTTCCACTGCTAAGCTAACCGCGAATTATGGCTTTGAATGGGCACTTGCTCATGCATGCGCCGCACTTAATGCACTTTGCGGGGTCGATTGTGTGCAGTCCTTTGACTTCACCGGAGATTGCGTCCACAGGGCACTGCTTTTTGCAGAGTCCGCAGCCTTTGCAGGCTTCTGTAATCTTGTAGCCGATAAGGGCTGTGCATGCGCCTGCGGGGCATCTCTTTTCCTTTATGTGAGCCTCATATTCGTCTCTGAAGTAGCGGAGTGTCGAAAGTATGGGGTTCGGTGCCGTCTGGCCGAGCGCGCAGAGAGCACCTGCTTTTATGGACTTGGCGAGTTTTTCGAGCTTTTCGATGTCGCCTTCCTGTCCTCTGCCCTCTGTGATGGCTGTGAGCATTTCAAGCATACGCTTTGTTCCTTCACGGCACGGTGTGCACTTGCCGCAGGATTCGGACTGTGTGAAGTTGAGGAAGAACTTTGCTACGTCAACCATGCATGTGTCCTCGTCCATTACGACGAGTCCGCCTGATCCCATCATTGCGCCTGCGGCGATGAGTGAGTCATAGTCAACAGATGTGTCAAGGAGGCGCTCAGGCATACATCCGCCCGACGGCCCGCCTATCTGGACGGCCTTGAACTTCTTGCCTCCGATTATACCTCCGCCGATATCGTAGATAATCTCACGCATTGTAATTCCCATCGGAACTTCGGCGAGACCTGTGTTGTTAATTTTTCCCGTAAGGGCGAATACCTTTGTACCCTTTGACTTCTCTGTTCCGAGCTTGGCGTATTCCTCTGCTCCGACGCGGAAGATGTAGGGGATATTTGCGAATGTTTCAACGTTGTTGATGTTTGACGGCTTGCCCCAGAGTCCCTTTACAGCGGGGAACGGAGGACGCGGGCGCGGCATTCCGCGCTGGCCTTCGATTGATGCCATGAGTGCGGTTTCTTCTCCGCAGACAAAAGCTCCGGCTCCTTCTTTGATGTGGAGGGTGCAGCTGAAGTTTGTGCCAAGAATGTTTTTCCCCAGCAGCCCGGCTTCCTCAGCCTGAGCTATTGCGTTCTTCAGACGCTTAATGGCAAGGGGATACTCGGCGCGGCAGTAGATGTAGCCTTCATCCGCTCCGATGGCGTATGCGCCTATAATCATGCCTTCGAGTATCGCATGTGGGTCGCCTTCAAGAAGCGAACGGTCCATGAATGCGCCCGGGTCGCCTTCGTCGGCATTGCATATGATGTATTTCTTCGGGCCAGGTGACTTCTGGCAGAAGCCCCACTTCATGCCTGTCGGGAAGCCGCCGCCGCCGCGTCCGCGCAGACCTGTCTTTTTCATCTCTTCGACAACCTGCTCCGGTGTCATTTCGAGAAGAACTTTGGCAAGGCCTTCGTATCCGTCGGCGCCTATGTATTCTTCGAGTGAATCGGGGTTGATGTGTCCGCAGTTCTTGAGGACAAGGCGGTGCTGTTTTTTGTAGAATGAAATTTCGTCATAGCTCGGAACCTGTTTTGCTGTTGTGGGTTCCTTGTAAAGAAGACGAGAGACAATGCGTCCCTTGAGAAGGTGTGTTTCGACTATTTCCGCTACATCTTCGGGCTGTACTCTTGTGTAGAATGTTCCTTCGGGATATATGATAACAAGCGGGCCGCATTCGCAGAAACCGTGGCATCCTGTCTCTACCAGACTTACTTCTTTGTCGAGTCCTTTAACTTTGAGTTCATCAACAAACTTTGCAAGAACTTTTTTTGCTCCGGAGGATGTGCATCCTGTACCGGTGCAGATAAGAACGTGCGCTCTGACGAGAGCCATTTAAATTCCTCCTTCCGGACTAATCTTTGTTGGGGATCTTAGCTACCACAAGATCCTCTACAACGATTCCGTTTACAAGATGGTCAGCTATAATGCGCGGTACGTCCTCGGGCTTTACTGGGCCGTATGTTACTCTGTCCTCGCCCGGGCGAACTATATCGAGAAGGGGTTCCTTCTGGCACATGCCGATACATCCTGTCTGAAGGACGGCAACATTGTGAAGGCCGCGCTTGGAAAGCTCCTCAAGCACCGCCGCCATGACACCGCGGGCGCCTGCGGCTATTCCGCATGTTCCCATTCCGATAATTACTTGGGTTTCGTTATGTTTTCTGGCTTCTGTCTCTTTCTGTGACTCGGCCTTTATTTTGCGGAGATCCGCCAAATTCTTTATTACCATAATTTATTCCTCCCTTTCTTCCTCTGCCTGAAGTTATGCGTATTTGTCCAGGATAGGGCCGACTGACTCGGGAGTGAGCCTGCCATGAGTATCATCATTAACCATAAATACCGGTGCCAAGCCGCAGGCTCCTATGCAGGCGACAGTTTCCAGAGTAAATTTAAGATCCGGTGTTGTTGCCTGTCCGTCCTTGAGTCCGAGCTTTTCTTTAATTGATACCAAGACTGCTTTCGCTCCGCGGACGTGGCATGCAGTTCCCTGACAGGAACGGATAATATTTTCTCCGCGCGGCGCGAGATGGAACTGCGCGTAGAATGTTACAACTCCGTAAATCTGGCTTATTGGAACATCAATTTCCTTGCTGATATGGACCAGGACATCCTTCGGAAGATATCCGAAAATATCCTGTGCCTGCTGAAGCACGGGGATTACACTGCCCTTCGTGCCGCGGTATTTGTCGAGGAGAACAGCTAGCTGCTCCCACGCCTTTTCCGACGATTTCTCCACCATAAAAAGCACCCTCCTTGTTGTTTTCCGAGGGCCCTCCAGCCCCGGGAAAATTAAAAAATGATGACCAGTGCGGTATTGCTGATAACAGACTATGCCCGACGGCAGTTAATGCTGTTTGGTAAAGCTTGAGAAATTCTGCGCAAAGCAAGTTTATTATAGCTCTCAATATACAGGTATAGCAACAGTCAATTACAAGTTTTGGATGAATTTGTCAATCTTTTTAGCGCAAAAGTATAAAATTTAAATATCCAGAATATTTTGTTATTATGGGGCAAAAGTACGAGATGTTGATTTTACAATTTTTTAAGAAATTAATATTAAATAAGACAACACTATTGGCTTAATATGCTTCTATTACACAAAATATAGCGGATACGGAGGTTTTTGCATTGTCTATGATTGTATAGTTTTTTCTGAAAAAATATATCAATATTATTTTTTTATCTGTGTTTGATTGCTGGGTTTTGCAAATTTTGAAAAAAGTTCATTTAACTGATTTTTTTTGTATGCATAGTTTATGTTTGTGCTTATAATATATTGGATTTTTTTTATTCGGGACTCCGTTGGGGGGAGTTTTGGTTTTTTGCTGTTATCAAATGAAGGGGGACGAATTTATGAATATAGATGCAGAGACGGCAGCAGAAGCGGCAAGAAGAATAGCCGCTGAGTGGAAGGGGAAAAAGGGCGGAGTGATACCGATTCTTCAGGGCATTCAGCATGAGTTCGGTTATCTGCCGGAAGCTGCAATGGAAGCGGTCTCGGCTGAAACAAAGGTGCCTCTTGCCGAACTTTACGGAGTAGCTACTTTTTACGCTCAGTTCCATTTGTCTCCGAGAGGCAAGCATATTGTGCGAGTATGCCGCGGCACGGCATGTCACGTTCGCGGCAGCCTCGGAATATTTAATAAGATAAAGAATGATATGGGCCTTACGGACGAAAAACTGACGACAGATGATTTCCGCTTTACCGTTGAGCCTGTCGCATGTATCGGAGCATGCGGGCTCGCTCCTGTGCTTATGGTTGACGATGAGACGCACGGACGGCTGACTTTGGAGAATGTTTCGGGCATTCTCTCAAAGTACGAGTAACGGAGGAGATGATATGGCTACAGCTTTTATAAATGGAAAAGAAGTTTTTTTTGAGCCGGGGATGACCATTCTTGAGGCGGCGCGCGGTGCGGGGATTTTTATTCCGGTGCTGTGCGAGCACCCCGCACTTGAAATTGTAGGAGCCTGCAGAATATGTCTTGTAGAGATCGAAAACAGCCCCAAGCTTCAGGCCGCATGTTCCACGCCGATTGCGGAGAATATGGTCATATACACTGATTCGGAGAAGGTGCTTGAGGCACGGCGCGGAGTTGTGGAGCTTATGCTCGTGCGCCACCCGCTAGACTGCTTCTCCTGCTCCGCTAACGGAGCCTGTCTGCTTCAGAATATCGCATACGACCTGGGCATAGAGAGCTCTTCATATAAAGACGATAGCATTAAGCGTAAAACTTTGCCAATAGAGGATTCCAACCCTTTCTATATAAGGGATATGAATAAGTGCATATTATGCGGACGGTGCATAAGGGTATGCACGAGCCACGCTCAGTACAGAGCCATAGATTTTCAGAACAGGGGAATAGACACCATAGTCGAGCCTCCGTCAGGCAGAGATTTGGAGCACTCCGACTGCAAATTCTGCGGACAGTGCGTCGCAGTCTGTCCTGTAGGAGCTCTTGCGGACAAGCCGTCACTCGGCAAGGGACGGCCGTGGGAGCTTGACACGGTTAAAACGGTATGTCCCTATTGCGGCGTGGGGTGCGAGCTTCTTGTCAAAGTAAACAGACGCACTGGGAAAATAGCCGCAGTCACGACAGACCACACAAATACAAAATCTCTGACCAAGGGGCGTTCCTGCGTGAAGGGACGCTTTTCATGGGAGTTTAGAGAGAGCGGGGACAGGCTTACATCACCTCTGATAAAAGAGAACGGAGTCTTTAGAAAGGCGTCGTGGGATGAGGCTTTAGACACCGTGGCAAACGGTCTTAAGCGCAATATGGGAAGCACGGGTTTCTTCTCCTCCGCACGCTGTACTAACGAGGACAACTACCTCATGCAAAGATTTGCAAGGGAGGTAATGGGCACAAATAACATCGACCACTGCGCCCACCTCTGACACTCCGCTACAGTAGCGGGTCTCGGAGAGACCTTGGGAAGCGGAGCAATGACAAATGATTACGAATCCATAAAATCAGCGGATGTGATTTTGGTAATAGGCTCAAACACTACGGAAACACACCCGGTAATAGGCTCAATGATAAAGGAACAGACGAGAAAAGGCGCGCGTCTCATAGTGTGCGATCCCCGCAAAATAGAGCTGCACGGGCTTGCTGATATTCCTATACGCCAAAAGAGCGGTTCGGACACGGCTTTAATCAATTCTATGATGAATGTGATAATAGAAGAAAAGCTTTATGACGAGAAGTTTGTAACGGAAAAAGTTGAAAAGTTTGACGAGCTTAAAGCATGCACGGCAAAGTACACGCCCGAGTATGCGGAGGGCATAACGGGAGTCGGTGCGGACTTAATAAGAGAAGCGGCGCGCACATACGCATCGGGGCCGAACTCCGCCCTTTACTACACAATGGGCATAACACAGCACACATCCGGGACGAACAATGTCAGAAGCCTCTGCAATTTGGCTCTGCTCTGCAATATGGCAGGACGCCCGGGAACGGGAGTCAACCCATTAAGAGGACAGGGAAATGTCCAGGGTGCGTGCGATATGGGGTGTCTTCCCGCGACACTGCCAGGCTACCTGAAAGTAAGCGCTGCGGAAGCGGCACAAAAGGTTAAAGATGTATGGGGATGCGAACTTCCGAAGCTTGCTGAACCTGGACTTACCGTAGCGGCAATGGTAGCTGCCGCCGGAGATGGCAGGATCAAAGCTCTTTACGTGATGGGAGAGAACCCAATTATTACGGAAGCTGACACAAATCACGCAAAACACGCTTTCGGCAAGTTGGACTTCCTCGTGGTGCAGGATATTTTCCTGACAGAGACTGCGGCAATGGCAGACGTGGTGCTTCCCGCGGCATGCTGGCCCGAAAAGGACGGAACCTGCACAAGCACGGTAAGAGCGGTACAGCGCCTGCGCAAAGCCGTAAACGCCCCAGGAGAGGCCCGCGCGGACTGGACTGTTTTTGCGGAGCTTGCGAAGAGATTCGGGCATGAGTGGAATTTTAAGAATGTCGAGGATGTTTTTGAGGAGATAAGGCTCATCACCCCGTCATATGCCGGAATGACATACAAGAGGCTGGAAGAAGGATTCCTGCACTGGCCCTGTCCTACGGAGGAACACCCCGGCACGCCCGTGCTTCACACGGAAAGATTCGCACGTCCCGGAGGCAAAGCGTCATTCGCTCCCTGCGACTGGGAGCCGCCGCACGAGTGGCCCGACGAAGAGTATCCCTTTATCGCAACGACAGGCAGAAACCTCTACCACTATCACTCTGGCACAATGACAAGACGAAGCGCCCCCGGCAAATTTATAAAAGAACTTTACATAGAGATAAATCCAAAAGACGCGGAAGAGATAAATGCGGCAGACGGAGATATGATAACCGTGACGTCGCGCAGGGGAAGCGTGACGGGCAAAGCTAAGGTCACAGACGCAGTACGTGAGAAAATGGTATTTCTGCCCTTCCATTTCTCCGAGGCTCCGGCTAACCTTTTAACGGCATCAGTGCTTGACCCCACATCCGAAACTCCCGGGTACAAAGTAAACGCAGTGAGAGTCGAGAAGAGCCTTTAGACAGTTTATGATTTATTGATGAAGCGGGTCTATAATCGAAAGATATTATTAACGGAGGTGCCGCGCAAATGAACTATAAACCGCCTGTTGAGATAGCGAAAAATGCTTGTTCCGCCGCGAATGCTAAGGGAAATCTGCCGATAAAGACCATGGCTGTAATGGGATTTTTGGCAGGGGCATATATAGCGTTCGGAGGCTTTTTAATGACCACTGTCACTCAGGACAGTGCGGCCTTTGTCGGAGTCGGAATAACAAAGCTCCTTGCCGGTCTAGTCTTCCCCGTCGGTCTGATGCTTGTTGTCGTTGGAGGAGCGGAGCTCTTTACAGGCAACTGTCTTATGCCTATAGGTGTGCTGTCCGGCTGCGTGCCGCCTCAAAAGATGATAAAAAATCTTGTCATTGTATATCTGACAAACTTTGCCGGCGCTCTTACCTTTGCATGGATGGTCTACAGCACGGGACTGGTAAACGGTACAGTAGCTGCAGCGGCCCTAAAAATAGCAGCGGCAAAGGCGAGCATCCCCGCTTCTCAGATGATATTCCGCGGCATACTCTGCAACTGGCTTGTCGTGCTGGCCGTCTGGCTCTCATACTCGGCAATGGATATAATAAGCAAATATATATGCTGTCTCATCCCCACAGCGGCTTTTGTCACAATGGGCTTTGAGCACTGCATAGCGAACATGTACTTCATTCCTCTCGGCATTATGATAGAGCACGGAGATAAAGCCGCAGCTGCCGCGGCGGGCATCGCCGCGTCTCAGGCAGCCAACCTCACTCTGGGAGGATTATTCAACAACCTCTTTTTCGTAACAATCGGCAATGTCATAGGAGGAGCTTTTTTTGTAGGAACTCTTTACTACTTTGTATTTTCATCCTCACTGGGCGAAGCTCACAAATAGAAAACTGTGGAAGAAGAGAAGCAAATCTGCTGTAAGAAAACATGCGAAGGAGGCGGCGTGGGCGAAAAACCCATTGACGCCTCTTTGCTTATTCTCGCAGGAGGACAGGGAAACAGAATGGGCGGCGAAAATAAGCTCTACATGAAGATAGGCGGCTCTGTGCTGGCGGAACAAATAATAACAAAGCTATCTCCTATCTTTAAAGAGATAATAGTCATAGTGGCTCGCGGAGAAAAAGAGCAGGCCCTATCACTCTTAAAATCACTCTCGGTCAAAGATATAAGGATAGAGGAAGATTCCGTTCCGGGGCTCGGCCCGCTTGAAGGGCTCAGGTCAGGTCTTGCCTCTATGGAGGGAGAGTGGGGATTTTTCATCGGATGTGATATGCCGAGCATCGACAAAGCCACTGTCCGCCTGATGCATTCGCAAATAATAGACGAAAGCGACGCACTGTGCGCGGAAAAGGGCGGCTACATAGAACCGCTTCACGCATTTTACCGAAAAACATGCCTCAGACATGTGCAGTCCGCCATTAAACTCGGACACAGAAAGACAAAGAGCTTCTACCCTTATATAAACCTGACAGTGATAAAAGAGAATGAGCTTGTGCTTTTGGGAGGAAGAACTTCATCCTTCTTAAATTTAAACACTCCGGATGACCTCGAAAAGTTTCAAAAAGAACAGTGCCGCAAAATATAACTTCTGAAGAATCGCTTGCGCCTTTCCGCACAGACAGAAATAAAGCCGCCGTCATTTAAACAGCATGTGCGCGGAAAATTTTCTTCGGCTCACATGCTCGACTCATTGCGTTGGGGGAGACATTCTTCATCGTGTCATGGCATAGAGATAAATCAACGCACCACAGACAAAGTCAATTCCAAATCTGTCCAAACCATCCTACAGCCGCTGCTTTAGGCGCGGCCGCAATAATATTAATCTAAGCATCAAGGATTAGAGCATTTATATCATGCATGAATATTTTGTCAAGAGTATCAATATAATATTAATATATTTTTCATAATTTATTTTTTATTGTATATAGTACACACAAATGTTTTCTAAGCCTGATTCTTAAAGTTCTTTCTTTACCCAAGCAGTCTACTCCAGTGTCAGAAACCCCTCTCTTATAGCATATTTTGTGAGTTCCGCCATACTCGCGCAGCCCAGCTTGTCCAAAATCCTGCGTCTGTGGGTGTCCACAGTGTTCTTGCTTATAGAGAGAGTATCGGCTATCTGTTTGCCGTTGCGCCCCTTCACCAAGAGCAGCAGCACCTCCATCTCCCGTTCGGAAAGAGGATTGCTGCTGTTCTGCTTTTCGTTGTTCAAAAGCCGCAGATAGTCCTCGGTCAGGACTGTGCAGGCCTTCGCCGAAAGGTATATATTCCCTTCAGCAACAGAACGTATGGCTTCCACAACGGTCTGAGGCGAGCTCTCTTTAAGCAGGTAGCCTCTTGCTCCGGCTTTCAGAGTCTCTGCTATAAACCTTCTGTCACTGTGCATGGAAAGGACTATGACTTTTATATCGGGGAACTTCGAAACAATTTTTCCCGTAGCGATAATGCCGTTCATACGCGGCATCGTAACATCCATTAAAACTATATCGGGGCGCAGTTCACCTGCAAGCTCAAGAGCCTCAAGTCCGTCGGACGCAGACGCAATAAGCTCTATTCCGTCCTCGTTTTTGAGCAGGCTCTTCATCCCCTCTCTGAAAAGGACATGGTCATCGGCAATGAGAATCCTAACCATTCAAAGAACCCTCCGTATCACCTGTATTTAAGTGCAGAGGAGCCAGCATGGAGACAGTGGTGCCCCCAGTGTTTGAAATTATCCTAAGCTCTCCGCCTATATGTATAAGCCGTTCCCTTATGCTGAAGAGGCCAAGCCCCGGAGACTTAGAACGCTCTATGCAGAATTTTTTCGGAAGCCCCTTTCCGTTATCCTCAATAACGACCTGAATCTTCTTAGGCCCTCTGTTGACGCTTATCGAAACTTTTGTGGCACCGGAATGCTTTATTACATTTATCATCAGCTCGCGCGACATGCGATAGAGAATGACGCATATCACATCATCGGCGTTGAAATCTTCAAGCCGTCCCCTCGTCGAAATTTCCCAAATTATCCCTCTTGGGGTGAAAAGATGGTCTGCCAAAGTTTCAAGAGCCGGAGTTATGCCGATCTCCAGCAAAATAGGAGGGCTTAGCTCAAATATAAGGTGTCTGCTCTCAGCTATCATATTCTCAGTAACGTTTATAGAATTTGATATAACTGAGCTGACATCTTCCGGCAGGTCGTGCTCCTCCTTCAGTTTGCGCAGATCCAGCAGCAGAGTAAGCAGTGAGTGCCCTATTGAATCATGCAGATCCGTGGCTATCTCGCGTCTGGTATTCTCTTCGCTTATTGTCAGCGTAGTGGCAAGCTCCCTGAGCATCTCCTGATAGCGAATCAGCTTTTTCTGATGCTCTTTGAGCTTTTCATCGGACTTCTTCCACTCGGTTCTGTCAAGAAACATTGTGGCTGCCATTCCATCGGCAATAGGGAAAGCGATAACTTCCAGATACTTGCCTGTATAGGCGCTCTCATTCTCGCAGTGGACAGACTTCTGCTCCTTTATGCAGCGCACTATAATTTCTCCCCAGCATGGCTCAACAGTAGGCCATACATCGTAAAAAGAACGTCCTATTATATCTTCCTTGCGAACCTTATTGACTCTCTCATAAGCGGGGTTCACATTGACAAAAAATATCCTCTCGGAAGTAAGGGACGAAACTTTTCCTTCTGTCCTATATATAGCTATAGGGTTAAAAGAACTCTCGAAAAAAAATTCATGTGAATAAATTTCAGACATAATCCGCGTCCCCATTTCTAAAAACAGATACAGATATTCTCCGCCACAAAAGGAAGTATGGCAAGCGAAAAAAATTTGGACTATATGTTATGTTTTAAGAGCAATGGTGGAGACAGATAAGAGAGACTGAATAGAAACTCTACCACTTTCTGTTAGAGAGAAAGACATGTGTAGATGTTATGTGCTCTCTGACTACAGCCGCGGCTCTTTCCGGATCTCTGTCTGATATTGCATCGAAAAGCATCATGTGCTGCATAGGGCTTTTATAACCGCCCTTCTCACGCAGCTTTAGTTTTTCGACGCGGTTTGCGTAATGGTCGTCATAGAAAAATAGATAGAGCTGCGTTTTCCAGTGAGCCTGTTTTATTGATCTCATGTAATAAGAATTGCCGGCTATTTCTGATATTAAGTCATGTATTTTGCTGTCTATCACGTGGAGCTTTCCGGGGTTATCTTTTATGCTGCGGCCTTCCTCTTCGATAAGCGCATCCATTCTCTCTCTGTATATCGGCGAGTAGTTAAGAGCGGCATCTACAACACAGGGAGGTTCTATCACAAATCTAAAATTAAAAAGTTCGTCAAGATCCTCTTTGGAGAGGTTCGGAACAAAACATCCCTTGTTTACAGTGTTTTCAAGGAGACCGTCTGAAACAAGCATTTTTAAAGCACTGTGCACCGGAGTTCTGCTCATTTTAAGTTTTTTGGCTATCTGCGATTCGACAACCGGAGAGCCAGGCTGATAGCTGTGCTGAACTATCAAGTCCATTACGGCATTATATGCTATTTCTTCGTTTGACCTCATCTGCATAAAGGAATCCCCACCTTTATTATGATAATTAATATTTTAAACTTTTTCCCAAAAATATAGAACTTTCCAGCCTGCCAACCCAATTATAAAATAAAATGCCTCATAATTTTAGCCCTGCCAAATTGATAATTTAATTTTCAAATATCTTACTTGACAATTTCAGAAGTGACCGCTATTCTAAGATTGCATGCAATCAAAAACACATATTTTATATAATGTTTATATATCCAATTATATAGTATGTCAACTTAAATTAATAGGCATATTTTTCATTTTTGATTAATAATATTAAAAAGCTATAAAAGGACGTGTTTTTATGTTTTTTGATATCCTCATCAGAAACGGCAAAGTCATTGACGGAACAAAGAAAGATGCCTATCTTGCAGATATCGGCATAACAGGAGATAGGATAGTTTTTGTCGGCAAGTGCGACAGTGAAACTTCCGCCAAAACGGTTATCGACGCAAAAGATAAATGTGTCACTCCTGGATTTATTGACACCCATTCCCATGCAGACTGCTCCGCGTTTATATACCCCGACTGCGAAAGTTACTTAAGGCAGGGCATAACCACTTTTATCGGGGGACAGTGCGGAGACTCAAACGCTCCTATCAATAATTTCTGGATGAGAAAATATTGGGAGTACGACTTCTGGAATGATATCGATCCTTTTGTCTATGACCCTGTCACAATCCAGCCTGTGGAAAGGGTAATAAGTGTCTGCAGGGACAAGATGGGATTGGACATCAATTGGAAGTCCTTTTCCGAGTATGCCGCCGTACTGCAAAAAAGCGGAATAGGCTGCAATATGATAACATTAGCCGGTCACAGTCAGATAAGAGCTGATGTTATGGGGCTCAGCCAAAAGAGAGCTCCCTCATCAGAAGAAATGCAGCTTATGAAGAATCACATAGCAGAGGCTTTCGATGCTGGTGTGTGGGGAATCTCAACGGGAAGAGACTACCCGCCGAGTGCCTACGCCGAATTTGATGAGATTAAAGAGCTTGCGGAATTCACAAAGGCTCTGGGCGGATACTATTTTACTCATTGGCGGCGGACAGGGGTGCGTGTCGGTACTCCTCAAAAGGCAAATAAGCTTGAAGGAATAACAGAAGCTCTTGAAATCGCGCTGCAGACGGGAATAAAAACTCAGATATCCCATATCGCAACGGGTTTTGATATCTATCCCGAAAGCCCAGAGATGGATTCATATGCAGCCTACGTAACTCTTAAACATCTCGACCGCTATGCGGAAAGAGGAGCTGACGTCGCGTTTGACGTGATACCGGGCGAGAGCGGAGGCATATGCACTACACCTTATCTTGCCTCGCGTTTTATCCCTTGGATTAAACAATCAGGGTCTTTAAATCAGTTTGTAAATAATCTTAATGCCCATGACTACCGCAAAAGGCTTGTTTCGGCTCTTCGCCTCGGAAAGTGGTACGCAATCAATCCTAATGTCGATGCTTCATGGGACAAAAAGATATTTATCACAGACGGAGCACCATGCTATATTGGGAAAAATATAAGAGAAATAGCAGATTCGAGAAACATCGATTCAATCAACACTGTAATAGACCTCATTATAGAAAATCCCAAAATAGGGACTATGAGCCGCGCAAAATCTATGGAAGAGGTAAACGGTCTTCTGGCACATCCCAGAGGATTCGTCTGCACGGACACATATTCTTTCGACCTCCGCGGACTTTACGGCAATGACTGCGAGCTTGCGGAGCTTCTGCCCCACCCCCACACATACTGCGCATTCCCCAAATATATTCTCTCAAGAAAAGAAGAAAGGCTTGAGGATGTAATCCACAAGCTTACAGGAGCTCCCGCCGCTTTCATGGCTATTAAAGACAGAGGCGTAATCAAAGAGGGTGCTTTTGCCGATATCCTTGTAATCGACACAGAGAATCTCAAGAGCAATGAAAACTATATCGAGCCCAGAATTTACCCCGAGGGCATCGATTATGTGATTGTAAACGGAGAGACAGCAGTGAAGCCCGAATGCGCATCTGTTATAAGGGCAGGAGCCATTCTCAAAAAGTAGCAACTACAAAAGGAGGAGCATCATGACAGAAACGAAGGATTTATACGCAGTTGACGGATGTGTGTTTACGGAAGGTAATTTTATAGGCCTATCTGACAGGTTTAAAAATTCTTACCTGACAGCATTCTTTTTGACGACACCCGGCGAGACGGAAGGCTACAGAGAGTGCACTTCTAAAATCGGAGGACTCTACAACAGCGCTGATGCTCCCGGCAGCGATGTGCTGATAGCACGCACGACAGCTGACATAGAAAGAGCAAAAAGAGAGAACAAAAAGGCTATAATCATAACATTCCAGGACCCTCAGTGTGTCGAAAATTCTATAGACAAGCTCAGAGTTATGTATGAGCTGGGGCTTCGCGTCATGCAGATGACATACAACAAGTCAAACTACATAGGCACAGGCTGCACGGAGACAGTTGACGGAGGACTAACTGATTTTGGCAGAGAGGCTCTGGCAAAGATGAATGAATGGGGCATAGTCGCCGATGTTTCGCACTGCGGACATAAGACTACAATGGATGTTCTCAAAGCGAGCAAAAAACCTATTGTCATATCTCATTCATGCCCTCTGGCACTGACAAAGAACCTCCGCAACAAGACAGACGAAGAGCTTCTGCTGCTTAAAGAAAATAACGGTGTTATAGGTCTTTCTTCATGGGGGCCGCTCTGCTGGCGCAACAATATAGAAAAAGGACGTCCCTCGCTTGCCGACTACGTAGACCACATTGATTATGTCGTAAACCTGATAGGAATAGACCACGTAGGATTCGGAAGCGACAGTACCCCCGATGATACAAAAGACGAGAAGGGCGTTGTAACTCAGTCTACTCTCTACGGGGGAGTGGTAGCGGACTACAACAAGTATGTAGGAACAAACCCAGACGAACGCTATGCTATACATGCGGACGGCCCATGGGATTTGGAATATATATTCGACGAAATGCGTAAAAGAGGATACTCCGAAGAAGACATCAGAAAGTACGCCGGCGGCAACTTCATGAGAGTTTTTAAAGATAACTGGAAATAAAACACAGATTTATAAACAGCAGCACAAATAATAAACTGCCGTAGTTCTAAAACAGTGCGACAGCAAACAAAGGGAGGATTTACAATGAACAAAAAGGTGATAGGTATTTTAGTATGTCTTGTATTGGCAGTAGGAATCTATTTTGCTGCGGGCAAGACAGAAAAGCAGGAATCGTCGTCAGCAGAGTATAAAGATACTATTGTTTTTGCAGCTAATACAGACATTCTTACCCATGACCCGCAGGTACAGAACGATACCACCTCGGAACAGGTAGTAAGGATGATCTACAATACCCTTCTTAAGTTTGAGGATGACGGGAAAGTCGTAGGAGACCTTGCAGAGTCTTGGGGTGTCTCGGAAGACGGACTGACTTGGACAATTAAACTCAAACAGGGAGTCAAATTCCACAACGGCAAAGAAGTCACGGCTGCCGACGCAAAAGCAACTTATGAAAGAGCCTTGAATGCCAAAGGCGGAGGCTTTCGGACGACAGAAATCATAAAGATTTTCAAAAAGATGGAAGCTCCCGACAAGTATACCCTAAAAATCACCACATCCGTTCCGTACGGTCCGATGGAAGCACTTCTATGTAACCTCTCTCTTGCTGTCATGGATGCAGAAGTTCTGACAAAGCACGGACTCGAGCTTGGCAACCACGTTGAAGCGGAAAACGGCACAGGCCCATATAAGCTAGTCTCTTGGACAAAGGGAGACGAAGTCAAGCTGGAGAGATTCGATGATTACTTCGGCGGCAAGGCCCCTACGGCGAATATAATAGTCAAAGCCATTCCCGAGGCGGCATCAAGAGTCATCGCTCTTGAAAACGGAGAGGTTGACGTTATAGGCGGAATCAGCGCAAATGACCTGACAACTCTCGAATCTAACAAAAATATAAAAGTTCTTAAGAGGCCTACAATAAGCCAGAGACTTTTCCGCTTTGGCTGCAACGACCCCATAATTGCCAAAACAAAGGTCAGGCAGGCAATAGTACATGCTATTGACAGACAGGCAATCATCGATTCAATGTTTGCCGGAACAGTTTATCCGTCAACAGCCCCTCTTGCTCCCGTTACATGGGGATACACAAATCTCGGAGAAATAAAACCCGACATTGAAAAAGCAAAGGCTCTTCTCAAAGAAGCGGGATATCCCAACGGATTTGAAACGAAGATTGTAACCTGCGAAAGATACTCAAAAGGTGTCCAGATGGCTGAAGTTCTTGCGGCACAGCTCGCCAAAGTCGGTATAAAAGCAAAGATCGAGGTCTGGGAGTGGAGTGCTCTTTCTGCAAGCTGGAGCGGTGTCAAGAGAGAAGATTTTGATCAGCCGATTTTTGTAATGGGCTCAGGCCCCTCGATGAGAGATGCCGACGGAGGCCTCAGAGGTCTTTACACTACTACCGAAACAGGTGTAAACGACAGCAATTACGGCTTCTACTCAAATAAAAAAGCCGACGAACTTATAAACGCCGGCATGAGCGAGACCAACAAAGAAAAGAGAGCGAAGCTCTATGCCGATGCACAGAAGATACTCTATCTCGACGACCCGGCAGCTTTTTGGCTCTTTGACATGTACGGAATGTGCGCAATGTCCGATAAAGTCGAAGGTGTAACATTAAGCCCCATAAATAATATAACCTTTGAAAAAGCTGTCATCAAGAAGTAAAGCTCTGCGCGGTACAAATATAATTATTGCCGGACCGTCTTACGCGGCGGTCCGGCTTCTCCAAGAACTGAGCTATGTCTGCCGAGCCGCTGAGTTCTTACGAAAGGGGTATTAATACATAAATGCTTGCTTACTCCATAAAACGAATTTTGCAAATAATACCGGTGCTGATTGTAATATCACTGCTGGTTTTTCTTATGATGCACATGATTCCCGGAGACCCTGTGAAAAACATGCTCGGAATGGAAGCATCGAAAGAGGCTATTGAGGCTGAAAGAGAGCGTCTCGGACTCAATGATCCTCTCCCCGTGCAGTACTTTAATTTTATGAAGGGCGTAGCCGCGGGAGACCTGGGCAAATCAATATTTACGAAAAAATCCGTAACAGGCGAGATAATGGATAGATTTCCTCAGACTGCGAAGCTTGCTCTCGGAGGCACACTATTCGCAGCCATAGCCGGAGTGATAATGGGGATTATCTGCGCTGTAAAAAGAGGAACATTTACCGACAGTTCCCTTGTAGTCCTATCTCTCACAGCAGTATCCACACCGTCATTCTTCTTGGCTCTTCTGATGATGCTCTTCTTCTCCCTCTACCTGGGATGGCTGCCAAGCATGGGGCTTAGGACACCTCTGCACTATGTCCTTCCGGTCGTAACTCTCGGCATGCAGTCTGTGGGGCTTATCGCCCGCACAACCCGCTCCGCTATGTTGGATGTGTTAAATCAGGATTACATAAGAACCTCCAAAGCACGCGGAATTCCCAACAGCATAATTATTTACTCCCATGCCCTGAAGAACGCGATGATTCCCGTCATTACAGTAGTTGGGCTCCGTTTTGGAGGACTGCTCGCAGGCTCTACTCTGGTAGAGACAGTATTTTCAATTTCGGGGATAGGACGCTACCTTGTCGAGGGAGTTTTAAAAAGAGACTTCCCCGCAGTTCAGGGAACTGTTTTAGTCCTTGCGGCCGTGTTTGTTATAGTCAATACTGTGGTTGATCTGCTCTATGCTGCGGTAGACCCAAGGATAAAGTACGAGTAGGAGGTGCGGCCATGGACTCACAGGTTTTTAAAAGATTTGTAAAAAATAAGGCGACGATAATAGGAAGCGCTGTCCTGCTGGTCTTTCTTACTATGGCTGTATTGGGCTCCGCCCTTTGCACCTATGACCCAAACGCGATTGACTTGGCAAATGTCTATCAGCACCCCAGCGTGAAGCACCTGCTTGGCACGGATAACCTCGGCAGAGATACTCTGGCGCGCCTCGTAATAGGAGCGAGAATATCTCTTTTGGTAAGTTTTGTAGGAACTATAGCAGGTTCTATTATAGGAGTATTTCTCGGAGTTGGCGCGGGATATTTCGGAGGCAGGCTGGACTCTGTGATATCGCGCTTTGTCGACCTGCTGCTGGCTTTCCCCGGACTGCTTCTGGCAATTGTTGTCGTAGCTGTGCTCGGCAACGGCATAGTAAACACCATGGCGGCCATTGCATTTTACTCCATACCTTACATCGCAAGAATGGTTCGAGGAATTGTGCTGACGTTAAAAAATTCCGAATATGTTCAGGCGTGCCAAGTTATGGGGGCCTCCGACACAAGAATTATAATGACTCACATAATTCCCAATGCTATGTCACAGATAATAATAAACACAACCCTCAACCTCGGGACCGCTATTCTGACGGCATCGTCCCTCTCGTTCCTGGGACTGGGAGTCACTCCGCCTCATCCCGAGTGGGGAGCCATGCTCAGTCAAGGACGCGAGGTAATCCGATACTATCCGCTTGCCGCTATTATTCCCGGCGTGGCCATAACATTGGTTGTAATGAGCTTCAGCATCGTCGGAGACGGTCTTCGTGATGCACTAGACCCGCGTCTGAAGAATAAATAGCCGACGATAGGAGATGGATTGCCATGGCAGAGAATATACTTAGAGTAGAACATCTTGAGACAAAATTTAATACCGATGAGGGCGTAATATCAGCTGTTGACGATATGAACTTTACTCTGAAAGAGGGAGAAACCTTGGCTATAGTCGGAGAATCCGGCTGCGGCAAGACAGTTACCTCTCTTTCCGTACTCAGGCTTATTCCATATCCCCCGGGAAGAATAACAGGGGGGCACATTTACTACAAGGATAAAGATTTGCTTGGTATGACTGAAAAAGAAATGAGAGATATTCGCGGCAATGAGATATCTATGATTTTCCAGGAGCCAATGACATCTCTTAACCCGGTATTTACAGTGGGACAGCAGATAATGGAGTCACTGACCTACCACCAGGAAATGAACAAAGACGAGGCGCGCAAGAGAGCTATTGAGATGATAAAACTCGTAGGCATTCCTTCTCCCGAAAAATGCGTCGATTATTATCCTCACCAGCTCAGCGGCGGCATGAGACAGAGAATAATGATAGCTATGGCTCTTGCCTGTAAGCCCAAGATTCTTATAGCCGATGAACCGACTACAGCTCTTGACGTTACGGTTCAGGCTCAAATTCTGCGGCTTATGGTCGAACTTAAGGAAAAGACAGGTACATCCATAATTCTCATTACTCATGACCTCGGAATAGTCGCCCAAACAGCGGACAAAGTAATTGTAATGTATGCAGGAGAGGCTGTAGAGTCTTCCGATGTAAAGCCGATATTCAAAGATCCTTTGCATCCCTATACAATCGGACTTCTGCGCTCACTTCCGAAGATAAATGAGGAACAGAAAGTTCTTTACAATATCGTAGGCTCTGTCCCTAGCCCAAAGAACTACCCGACAGGCTGCAGATTCTCACCGAGATGCGAAAAAGCGTGCGAAAAATGCAAGACAGAAAAACCTCCGTTTTATGAGCTCGCATCTGGAAGAAAAGTTCGGTGCTGGCTGTACTCTGAAGAGGGAGGCATCAAAAATGACTGATACAATATTGGATGTACGAAATCTGAAAATCTACTATCCCGTAAAGATCAAAAACGGATTGCTTGCTTCGGAAAAAAAATATGTTAAGGCTGTTGACGGCATAAGCTTCTCTGTGGCACACGGAGAAACCTTCGGCATAGTCGGTGAAAGCGGCTGCGGTAAGTCCACTACAGGCAAAGCCATAGTCAAACTTCTCACTCCCACCGAAGGCGAAATATTTTTTGAAGGCAAGGACCTTTTTAAACTGCCTAAAAATGAACAGAAAGACTACAAAAAGAAAATACAGATAATCTTTCAAGATCCCTACTCGTCGCTCGACCCGCGCTTTACAGTCGAGAGGCTAATAGGAGAGCCGCTGCTTGTCCACGGCATGACAGACAAAAAAGAGAGAAGAGAAAAGATACTAAGCCTTATGGAGGACGTCGGCATAAGGTCCGAGTACCTTACCCGCTACCCCCATGAATTCAGCGGAGGTCAGAGACAGCGACTCGGGGTTGCCCGTGCTCTGGCACTAAATCCTTCTCTCATCGTATGCGATGAGCCTGTATCTGCCCTTGACGTATCAATACAGGCTCAGATACTAAACCTTATGAACAGCCTTCAGGAAAAATACAAGCTCACATACATATTTATCTCCCACAACTTGAGCGTCGTAAAACACGTGTGCGACAGAATAGCTGTTATGTATTTGGGAAATATAGTAGAGCTTGCGGATAAAAATTCTCTCTACTCTAATCCTATGCACCCATACACAAACGCGCTGCTTGCTGCCATACCCGTTCCCGATCCGGAGGCCATCTCTCTCAACGAGCCGCTGCAGGGAGACGTTCCAAGCCCCTTGAACCCGCCTGCAGGCTGCTGCTTCCATACAAGGTGCAAATTTGCCGTTGATAAGTGCAGAAATGCAAAACCCGAACTTAAAGATGTAGGCTGCGGTCACAAAGTGGCATGCCACAGAACAGGAGAAATAATATGAGAAAATCACCTATGCTGACATTTTCTATAGAAGAATATGAGACAAGAATCGGCAAATTGCTGAAAGAGATGAATAATTCAGGATTGGATGCCGTCATACTGACAAGCGATGAAAACACTTTTTACTTTTCCGGCTTCAGAAGCATAGTATGGTGCAGCAAAGTCTCAACACCTGCGACATTGGTAGTAACAAAGGACGGCCATATCTCCCTTATAACTTCTCAGGGAGGTGCCCACACAGCGGCTTACACCTCATGTGTTAAAGATATAAGAACATACGGGGATAAAAGTTACCCATCATACACAGACGCAATAGTATCTCCTCTCGAAGAAAGAGGCCTTGCCAAGGGTAAAATAGGCTTTGAATTCGGAGAGGGGCATAAAATTCACTTAAATTACACAGCTATGACCTCTCTGTTTGAAAAACTCGCAGGAGCCGAGAAAAAAGATGCGGCAAAAGCACTTTGGAATGTCCGTTCCGTCAAGTCCTCCGCCGAAATAGAAATCATAAGAAAAGCCTGTTCAATAAACGAGACATGCATAATGAAAGGTTTCAGTAAACTCCGCGAAGGCATGACTGAGATGGATCTTTACGCCGTGATAATGTCCGAATATATGCTTATGGGATCGGACAGCGCACTGCCTCTCGGATTACGGGCAGGAAGCGAGAGATACTCTCAGGGCAATTGCCCTCCATCTCACCGCCCTATAATGAAGGGTGACATAATACTTGTAGACGGAGGTCCTATATACAAAGGATACTACTCCGACATTATAAGAGAAGCGGTAATAGGAGCTCCCACAGCTCATCAACAGGATGTCTTTGATGTTGCAAGAGAAGCCTGCTATAAGGGAATAGAAACGGTAAAACCTGGCATTCCCGTCTCCGAGGTCTGCAAGGCGGTTGATAAGTTCTTGGACGAAAGCAAATACGCTCCGCTTAATGTCTACAAAAACTGGTGCGGCCACAGCATCGGAGTCGGGGTTCACGAGTACCCAATGCTTGACACAAAGACAGACGAAATACTCGTGCCTGGGATGGTATTTTCCATAGAGCCCTACATATACGAAGAAAATGTGGGAAGTCTGGGAGTTGAAGAAAATATATTAGTCACAGAAACAGGCTGTGAAGTGCTGACTCCATCAGACAGCAGACTTCTCATCCTTTAAAATCAAGAAGCCGCCGTGCTGTTTAGCATGGCGGTTTCTCTATGCCAATCCGGTCAGATGTAAATTTTTAGGAAATATTCTCCTAATATTAAAAACTTTAAGATATTAAGCAGTATACTCTAAAAAGATAGCTATATTGTAAAATTTTATTTAATACTCTCTATGTGCTTTTTTATAAAATCTTCCACTTCTTCCTCCGGTATTTGCAGAGCTTGGGCCAGTTCTTTGTGCAGAAGCTTTTTTGTTCTCTCTGTGTATTCTGATTCTATGTCACTATAAGCTTTACTGTTATGATCTTTCTGTATGTAAGCTGACTTTATGGCCTTTATCCATATAAGCGGGTCTTTGCTCTGCGCAGCTTTCTTGCAGAAATCAAGCCTCATTCTGCTGCTTAACGCGTTTATTGTTGTCACGTAAGGTATCCTTTCAATAAGCTCTATTGCCGCTTCTCTTGTCATAATGCTGACTCCTCCCCAAGTTTCTATAATAAAAACGTGCAGCCTTAACAACCGGACTTACGCTGTTAAGGCTACACGTTGTATATATATTATATCAAAGGTAAAAAAATCTTTCAAAGTCAACAAAGACAAATATATGTTACATGGCTGCAATTAGGCACAAAAAAGGGAAGCCGAAGCTTCCCGATTTTTGCAATTTTAAGGATGAGGAGATTACTTCAGCTCGACTACTGCTCCGGCTTCTTCGATCTTCTTCTTCATCTCTTCGGCTTCGTCCTTTGATATGCCTTCCTTTACTGTCTTGGGGGCTCCATCAACGAGTTCCTTTGCTTCTTTGAGGCCGAGGCCTGTGATCTCGCGGACTACTTTGATGACTGCGATTTTGTTTGCGCCGTTCTCTTTGAGAACTACGTCAAACTCTGTCTTCTCTTCTTCTGCTGCGGGTGCTGCTGCGCCGGCTGCGGGAGCTGCCATCATCATTGCGGGTGCTGCTGCTGATACGCCGAACTTCTCTTCGAGTTCCTTTACGAGCTCTGAAAGCTCAAGTACAGACATTTCTTCAATAGCTTTGATAAGATCTTCACGTGTCATATTATTCATCCTCCTAAGGATTGTTTGTAATTTTTTTGTTTTATCTATGCGGCTTTTACGCCGCTGTCGGTGCTATGCTGCGTCTTTCTTGTCCTTGATCTGTCCAAGGCATGTAACAAGTCCTCTTGCTGGGCCGGAAAGAACAGTAACAAGTCCGCGGAGCGGGCCTGCGATTGTTCCGACAACCTGAGCCAGAAGCTGTTCTCTTGAGGGAAGGTCCGCGAGTGCGAATACCTGCTCCTTTGTGAGAAGCTTGCCTCCGAGGATTGCACCTTTGACTACAAGAGCTTCGTTGCCCTTCTCCTTGGAGAAGTCACGAATAGCCTTTGCAACAGCCGCTGCGTCTCCGTATGAGAGGACATAGCCGTTGGGGCCAAAGTCGAAGTCAGGGGCCTGAATCATTCCGCATTCGGAAAGGGCTATGCGCATGAGAGTGTTTTTGCAAACCTTCATTTCGCCGCCTGCCTGGCGGATGTTTTTGCGGCACACACTGATCTTCTTAACTGTGAGACCGCGGTATTCTGTGATGAATACTGCATCGCTCTTTTTGAGAAGTTCAACAAGGGAGTCGATAGTTTCACGTTTTGCTTGTGTCGGCATCTTTTAATTTCACCTCCTGCGGTTATAATTAGCGGATGCCATAAAAAATGACCTCCGTCGCCCAAGGGAGTCCGGAAGTCATAAAACGTGTCGTATTAAGTGTGCACGATTATTCTTCGCGAGACCTCGGCAGGAAATTAAGCAAGAATGCACCTGCTGTCTTGAGTCTTAGCCAAAAGATTATACATTATAACTTTTTTTTTGTACAGACTCAATTTTACACAGACTGCCGAATTTTTTGATGCCGCAAATAGAATATTAATCTGCTATCTCATTACCGGCATAATTTCTTTTCTGTATTCCGCCAGTTTTCGTTAAAAAATTTTCCGATGATGTTTTATTCTTCGCGCTCTAAAAACACGTGAAACTGACAATGTGCTGTTTTTAGGTTTTACGGGATAATATTTACACCATATATGCAGGATTACTTTGCATTTGTACCGCAATTTAGGAAAAGAGGCGAAATACGATGGCTTACTCTATACTTGTGCTCAACACAGGTTCCACATCGACAAAGATGGCGGTGTATAAAGACAGAGAGAAAGTTCTTCAAAAAGAATATATTCACACAAAACAGTTTCTCGAAAAATATCCATACATGTCTGACCAGCTCCCAATGAGACAGCAGATTGCGGAAGAGTTCGCCATGTCGGATGCCAAGGACTTCGCACCTTTTGACGCCATTGTCGCGCGCGGAGGAATTCTCTCCCCCATACACTCAGGCGGATACGAGATCAATTACGAGATGGTGGACTATCTGCTTAATGTCTGCGAAGAAGAGCACGCTTCCAATGTCGCAGCATGTATAGCTTATGAACTGAGCAAGATGCTCCCCATTCCACACGCCTACATCTATGACGGCATTTCAACAGATGAGCTTGAGCCGATAGCGCGTATAAGCGGCATAAAGGAAATGCCGAGAGTCTCGGTCACTCACGCTCTGAATATGAGGGCTACGGCTCATAAAGCTGCTGGGGATATTGGCAAAAAATATAATGAATGCACATTCATCATAGCTCACTTAGGCGGAGGCATATCCATGACACTGCATAAGAACGGACGTGTCATAGATGTTGTCGGAGATGACGAGGGGCCATTCTCTCCGGAACGCTCGGGAGGACAGCAGCTTGTTCAGCTCATTAAGTACATGAGCAAGAGAGATAGCATGAAGGCAAAGCTGAGAGTTATAAGGGGAGACAGCGGGCTTTTCAGCTATTTCGGCACAAGCGATGCCAGAGAGGTCGAAAAGTTGATAAATGACGGAGACGAGCACGCAAAGCTTGTCTATGATGCAATGGCATATCAGATTGCAAAATCCATAGCAACTCTTGCCACAGTCGTCGAAGGCAAGGTTGACTGCATTGCCTTAACAGGAGGACTGGCTTACTCAAAAATGCTGACGGAGCAAGTCGCAAAGAGAACAAATTTTATTGCTCCCATGAGGCTATACCCAGGAGAGAATGAGATGGAGTCACTGGCATTCGGCGCATACAGAATTTTAAGCGGCGAAGAGAGGGCAAGAACCTTCCGTTACGAGCAAAATGAAAAATAGAGTTTTATATTAAAAGAGAGGCGCTTGAGTGCGCCTCCCTTTTAATATTTGTCATCAAGCTTTATCCGGTTCATCTTTTTAAATGCAGCAGAGCAGTAAATGGCGGCAAGAGGGTTGTGTCCGGTTACTCTGTCCTTAACCGCAACAGGGATCACATATGTGTGGGAGTGCTTGATAAAAAGAGCATCATGACCTACGCACAGACCAAGAAGCAAATTCAGCTCCGTGCCGCACTCTTTTAATATTCTAGCCTGCTCTATGGGGTTGCAGCTTGTCTCGCCGACATTGCAGCCTCTCTTTGCTCCAAGTTCAGACTTTGGGATTCCGCAAGTCTTGCAGCACACACTTTCAACCTCAAAATATTCAGAAAGAAAAGCACATAGTTTCTCCGCCTCTGACGCAAGACCTATACAAAACGCGATTCCAAGTTTTTTATAGCCCATACGCCCCGCAAAGACTACAATCTCCTGAATTCTATTAAAGTCGCCGTAGAAATCCGCTTCTACAGATGCGGCGGCCTGCATCATCTTATACTCCTGCGGATCGGAATAAAGTGGGATGCTGTCCTTTGTCACGCATGGATTTCCCTTTTCGCACTCTTTACCGGAACACATATCACATCTCATAAAAAAACTCCTTCATATCATCGGGCATGGGAGCAGATATCGTCAAGCCCCGAAGAGACTCGGGGAGAGCTGCATCATTCGGGAAGGAGACAGAAAAAGCGTGCAGCAGAGGCCGTTTTGCCCCTTTGCCGCTACCATACTTGCAGTCCCCGAGTATCGGGTGTCCTATCGCCGACAGATGCACTCGCGCCTGATGCGGGCGTCCCGTCACAAGTTCGACTTCCACGGTGCTTCCGAACTTTCCCAAAGAGAGCCGCCTGTACCTAGTAAGAGCATTCTGCCCTTTCGCATCGACTTTAACTGTGTTGCTCTCTGAGTCTTTAAGCAGAGGAAGGTTTATCTCCCCGCTCTCCTCAGTCTCGCCTGATACCACTGCTCTGTAGATTTTTTTTATCTTTCTCTCTCTGATAAATTCTGACAAAGTTCTCTGAGATCTACCGCACAGTGCTATTATCACAACTCCGGATGTGTTGCGGTCAAGCCTCTGGACGGTAGATGGGTGGAAATCAAGCCTTGTCCACTCAAGCTCCGCCAAAGCACGAGTAATAAGAGAATCCCCGCCCTTTGTATCTGGCTGAGTCAGCAGCCCCGCGGGCTTATTCACTATCCAGAGATAATCGTCTTTATACAAAGTATCAAGAGGAGGATACTTTGCGGAAGAGGCCGGATTTTGAGCCATCGCTCCCAAAGGCGCGTCATCGCTCCACGGAACTTGGAGAAACTGCCCCTCCTTAAGCCTCGTGTCCGCGGAAACCTTCTTCGCATCCAGCCGAACTTCACCTTTGCGCAGAGCTTTCATAATAGCTCCCAAGGGAACCTGCGGCCACATTGTGCGCAAAAGCCTGTCGACTCTGCGCCCCTCCTGATCCTTTGTTATATAAAATTCCTTAGGCACGGTAAAAACTCTTTCTTCCTAGCGATTCCAGAAACGGCGGCCCGTCCCGTTGTGCCACTGAGATATGGGTTGGTCGTCCGAGAGGTCCTTCACGCTGTCATTCCAGCAGAACATACGGAAATCCAGTTCGTCCGCGGCGGAGACAATCATAGCCTCTGGCGTTGCGGGAACGACAGGCGAGCCGAACTCCTTCTGTCCATGGTGGCTCAGCAGAATGTGAGCCAAGTGAAGCTTGAGCTTTGAATCAAGTCCCGCTCTCTCAGCCAGCTCCATAAATTTAAGATATCCCTGAGCTACATGGTCAAGCACCGCACCCTCAATTGTCATTTCCGGAATAGATGTCATGCAGTAAGAATCAATCTTGCCTATGTCATGCAGCAAAGCTCCCGCAACGACAACGTCAACATCCACATCATAGCCCGAGTCCCGCATAGAAAGAGCCATTGATTTTGCGCAGCCGGCAACGGAGAGAGTATGCTCCAAAAGACCGTTGGCATAAGCGTGGTGGTGGCTCACAGCTGCGGGCCAGTCACGGAACTTGCGCCACATATCGCCGCTGAAGACAAACTTCAGAAAATCCGCAACTTCCGGGCGGCATCCGCGCACAAGTGAATCATATCTCGCAGTCATCTTATCTATCGGGATAGGAGAACGGGGAAGGTACTGAGCGGCAGGAAACCTGTCCTGATTAAGCAGTGTCAGCTTATTAAAATTAAACTGCACCTGACCTCTGTACTCGGCCGTCTTGCCGTCCACACCCATAGTATTTCCAGCAAGTCCCTTAATCCTCTCCTCCAAAAGCTTCTTCGCCGGAGCTGTAGGATCAAGCTCGGAATCAGAACGGTCAAACCAAGCCGCATCCGACCAGATTTTCGCATCTATAGTCCCGGTAGAGTCCGAAACCGAAATCTCATAATAGGGCTTGCCGTTTTTATCCGTCTTCTGAAATATCGAAGTAACTACAAATATCGCCTTAAACATACTCCCTGCCGGGAGCTTCTTCAATTCCTGTATATTCTGAAGCTGTGTTCCTGCCATAATAAAATCTTCCTTCCGCTGCAATCACATTGTACTGAAAATCATAAAGCCATAAATCACGGCACATTATAATCATGCCCCTATAATATCCTCTAATATGTGATAATGTCAAAAAAAGAGGCAGGGAATCCCCGCCTCTTTTCTGATGTTTTAACTGAGCTTTTACTTCCCAGTACTACCCTTCAAAGATTCATACTTTTTAGGAATCTTAACATCGGCTGTATGCATATAGCCTTTGCCAAAAATATATGTGTCCTGATACACCATAATATATTTCTTATTTCTGGTTCCCGTGGCAAGATCTAAATACTGTCTGCCGTTCCACCTTGCGCCGGGAGTATATTTTTCAAGACATGCAAGATAGTCCTTCATGCTCGGAAGCTTTGCTTTCTTCTCGACAATACGTTTGCCGTACTCCACCATCGCGCACGTGTTGCACCAAGGTATAGAACTGTTCCAAGTTCCCATGCGTCCCTTGCCTCCGGCCTTAATGACCGTCTTTTCTATCTTATTCATTATTGCCGGCCAATTTCCCGACTCATTCTTCAAATCTATTCCAAAAGCTCCTGGGTATCCAAGTATCGGAGACGGGTCATCCTGCTCTATAAATATGCCGCCATATTTTGCTATCTGCTTCAGAAGAGGCTCTGTCTGAGCGTCATTTGTGCAGTAGAAAGCTGTCTTCTTGCCATACTTCTGTATCCATGCGGGAACCTTCTCAAGCACAAACTGCTGAGCGCCTGCGACACCGACATCACTTACAGGGTCGGGAGCAGTCTCGAACGAAAACTTTATGCCAAGATCCTTGCATGCGGCTTCCATAATCGCACGCTTGCGGGCTTGAAGTTCATAACTCTGGTGTCGGGGGAAAGAAACCAAAACAAAATTCTTGGCTCCTAGCTTCTTTGCCGTGCTTATTATCAGATATCCGCGTGAGATACTGTCACCCACGGCGCTAAAGTCCGAAATTGAAGAGATAACATTCGGATCTTCGTGAGGAGAGCCTGAAAGACACACTATATCAGGCCTTTTTTCCTTTATTCTGCGGAAAGCCTCCGTAGTTCCCGGCACTGCGTCATTTACGACTATTACCTTAATTTTAGGATCATCAGCGAGTCCGACAATCTGAGATATACTCGTTTCCATCTCCTGCATAAAATTATCGGGAATAGTTACATGCTTAATCATACCGCCCTTTGATGCGTCCCCATACTCCTTGACAATATTTTCGGCACCTCGGTAAGCATCCTCAGCCTGCGAAACAGTCGGAGTGGCAACCCCGATACGGAATTTAGGTTCAGCCGATGCTGTCCCCACAAACGACAAAGAGATGAACAACAAAGCAAAAAACCAAATAAAGCCCTTCTTCATTATTAGTACGTCCCCCTTAAAATATTTTGCTGTTCGGCTCTGCGCCGATGCCTAAGACTAACATCGCACCTTCACCATGTAAACATAAAGTATTATTTTATTTTTCTTAATTAAATTAGATATAATTTGAATTATAGGATTAATTTTAAGTACAACAATAGCAAAAACTTTATTTTAAAAATTTAAATTTGACGGAAATATAGTGACGGCTATATGATTGCAATAGTATTCTTGAAATACTCAAGACCAATAAGAAAGAGGCAAAAACAATGAAACCGCTAATCGGAATAGCATCATCCGCATTTTATGACTCTTTTGCAGACATAGATTTCAACAGTATGGACAAAGAAATAGTTGAAAATTGCTGGGAACGCATGTGTCTGACAGGCAAAATGTCCCGCCACATAAACTCTTCGGGCGGGGCTGCCGAAATCCTTTCCCTTAAAAACACAGATGAACAGATAGATACTATAGCATCGCGCTGCGATGGTTTTCTTTTCTGCGGAGGGGCAGATATTACCCCATCTCTCTACGGCGAGGAAATTAACGGAAGCAAAGATATAGACGAAATGCGCGACAAATTTGAATTATCGCTTTTGAAAAAAGCCTACGAAAAAGGCAAAACAATCTTTGGAATATGCAGAGGCCAGCAAATGATAAATATCGCATTCGGCGGAACCCTGCACCAAGATATCAACGGCATTGACGAAAAATTCAAACGCCACCAAGCTCCATACCCCATGGATTCTTACATCCACACAGTAAAAACAGTCATGCCGCAATTTATCCCGGAAGGAGCCGGGAGTGAGTTCCGAGTAAATTCCGCGCACCACCAGGCAATAAAGAAAATTGCCGACGGGTTTGAAGCAACGGCCTATTCCGACGACGGAATCATCGAAGGAATAGCAATGCCGTCATATAAAAAAGGACTGATAGGAGTACAGTGGCATCCCGAATCCTTAGCCGACTTCGATCCGATTCACCATAATTTTTTTAAAATGCTGGTAGAGTACGCAAAGATTTCGTAGTAAAAATCAAATTTTTCCCAGACAAACACCATCCGCCGCGCCCGCTTGCAGCATCAAAGCGAGCGCGGTTTTTGCCCATGAGAGCCACTCGTGCTAATTGTGAACTTTCAAGAACATAAGTTAATCCCAGCCAGAAGATTTAAAAAACATAGAATTTCGAGAAGTAACGGTTGGTTATACTTTTGAGGATTGACCGCAAAAGCCCTATATGGGCAGCATGGTAAAGTAAGAATAAGAACTATCGGCTTAGCCGAGATTTGTCTTTGTACAAAAACCTCCGAGACATATTTACATTGGACGTTATCCAGGTCGATAATCACTGCCTATATGGGGTGG
Source organism: uncultured Synergistaceae bacterium (assembly GCA_964422205.1). Taxonomy (GTDB): domain Bacteria; phylum Synergistota; class Synergistia; order Synergistales; family Synergistaceae; genus CAZNYN01. The sequence continues at coordinate 72,233 of CAYRAI010000004.1, forward strand.
CAGCATCCCCTTATTAAATTGGATTTTTCACAGAAAGTTTGTATTTACGGAGATAATCTTACAGACTTCTGCTTGGACCTGCGAAAGTATTCAGCGGTTCATAGTTTCAACTAACGCGCCTGCGTGAGGCGCGACGCAACATCATCAATTTTTGACGCATTTGGTATGTTTCAACTAACGCGCCTGCGTGAGGCGCGACGCGGTAAGGACGGAACTTTGCACCATGACAATCGTTTCAACTAACGCGCCTGCGTGAGGCGCGACCAGTCTCCTGCAGCAGGTTCAAAGCCGAGCCGGTTTCAACTAACGCGCCTGCGTGAGGCGCGACAAAACAGCCCTAACCCAAGGCAGACTCCAGCTCAGTTTCAACTAACGCGCCTGCGTGAGGCGCGACGAGATAGTTTTGTTTTTTGTATTCATTTAAAAGTTTCAACTAACGCGCCTGCGTGAGGCGCGACTTCCCGAAGCGGACTAAATTATCCTTAACCTTTGTTTCAACTAACGCGCCTGCGTGAGGCGCGACGGAAGAAGTTTTTGCCGACGCCCCATATTTCAGGTTTCAACTAACGCGCCTGCGTGAGGCGCGACTAATGGCTCTAGGTCCTCTGGGGCTATCGCATGTTTCAACTAACGCGCCTGCGTGAGGCGCGACGTCTGAAACAGTCGAGCCGATTTATCTGGTGCGTTTCAACTAACGCGCCTGCGTGAGGCGCGACCCTATCGTTGGGTCGCCTATAACGGGGGATTAGTTTCAACTAACGCGCCTGCGTGAGGCGCGACTTCGCCAAGCGGGGTTCGCCCCGTTTGGGAAGTAGTTT
>CAYRAI010000005.1:0-64774 GCA_964422205.1 uncultured Synergistaceae bacterium
TCTGCTTTATTTGCTATATAGTGAATAACAAATACAATTATATTCTAGTATAAAAAAGTATAATTTTACATCTGTCATATTCCTTATATAAAATAAGGGAATAAGTGTGAAAATAGTGTTATTTTTATATATGCGGATATAAAAAATACGCTCCCTGTCTCTTTTCGTGCAAAAATCAGCGTCTAATTTAGGCTAAGTAATTTATGCAGTCAAAGATGGGGAGCGTATTGATCAGTACAATTTTTAAAGAGCAGGGTGCATTGCAGGTTTCTTAGTCTTTTGCAGCTTGCCCAGTACAAACGCGGAAACTGTGACTGTCGCAAGCGAGAAAATTACATTTTTCAGCGGAATATACGATGCTGAAAGCATGAGTACAACGAAGTCACTTGCAAAGTACGCGTAGGATATTTTGCAGGCGCTCTTCTTTGATATTATAAAAGCCAGAGCGTCATCTCCGCCCGAAGCCCCTCCCTCTCTTACTACAAGCCCGGCTCCTATTCCTACAAAGATGCCGCCGACAACTGCTGCGATGGCCGGCTTGCTGCTTAGGTCGGGCAGAATGTAGCCTATGTGCTCATATATTCTGTATGTCAGAGAAAATCCTATGCTCGAAACAATTGCGTTTTTTAAAAAGCGCTTGCCTAGGAGCTTAAGTCCGACAAAATAGCACGTTGCGTCAAGACATATAGAAGAAACTCCCGGAGATATTCCGAACCAGTGCGCGAGAAGCAGTGTGAAGCCCAATATGCCTCCTTCTGTTATTTTGCTCTGACTGTGAATGTTGAAAAGCCCGAAAGAAAGTATCGATACTCCGAGGAGCATTATGCCATAGTGCTTAGCTTCTCTTATGATAAGTTTTTTGTTAATTGATGCCATGTTAATCCTCTCCAAACGTGATCTCTCTTGCCGTGAATATAGTTAATATTCCGTACCGAGTTAATCCATACTTGTATTATATCTCATAGGATTAAATTTGCAACCCCCCCCTGGGCAATACTTTCTTACTTGACCTAATCCGCCTATGGAACTAAACTTTATAAGTATTAAATAACGGTATGTATCGGGTAATCCCCGAAGAGAGGAGCAGTCCATGGAAAGTCCCAGTCCTGAACCTGTTGGACAATTGTGCGCAACTGATTAGCCCGGGCTGCTTTGCACCCGGCGCTGCCGGGTGTGGAAATATTTGTAAGAATTTCTTCCATTCCCGTTTTTCAAATTCAGATTATTTGTCTGAGCTTATTTTTTGGCCTCCTTCGTCGAGATTTTTTCTCCGAAGGGTGGCTGTAAGTACTTGCGGGAGATGAGAAATTAATGCTAAAGATTGTAAAAACACTTGATGACAGACTTTTGGAACTTACTCCGGAGACAGTGGAGTCGGGGGTATGGATCAGTTTGGTTCGTCCTACTGCGGAAGAACTGCTTATCGTCGAAAAAATAACAGAGGCACCTCAGGATTTTGTCAGATCCGCTCTGGACCCTGAAGAGTCTTCGCGTATTGAGATAGAGGACAATCACATCCTCGTTCTGGTCAATGTTCCGGTAAATCATGAGGAGGCAAAAGGCGAATACGACACTTTGCCATTGGGTATAATAGTAACGCCGGACTATATTGTTACGATATGTCAGGAGTACAATGATATACTCCAGAATTACACAGAGAGCAGATATAAGTATTTCAGCACTTACAAGCGCACAAGGTTTCTTTTTCAGCTTCTCTACCGCTCTGCTATGCTCTTCCTGAAAGACCTGCGCCAGATGATAAGGAAGTCTGATAAAATAGAGCAAGATTTAAGGAAGTCTATGAAGAATCAGGAGCTTTTTCAGCTTTTGGACCTTCAGAAGGGACTTACTTACTACTCAATGTCCCTTCGTTCCAACAGAGTTGTTGTGGAGCGTCTGCTTCGCCTCTGCTCCAATCCTCAGGTAAGTCACCTTATCAAGTTCCGCGAGGAGGACGAGGATCTTCTGGACGACGTAAGAGTTGAATATGACCAGTCAATAGAGATGGCACAGATTCAAACGGATGTTTTGGCGGGAATGATGGATGCCTTTGCCTCTGTAATATCAAATAACTTGAATATCGTTATGAAATTTTTAGCGTCAGTTACAATTGTTATGTCAATACCGACAATGATAGCCAGCTTCTTTGGAATGAACGTGCCTGTGCCTTGGGAGACTCATCCGATGGGTTTTTATATAGTCGGCCTGTTTGCCGCGGCTACTGCGGTAATTGCTATATTGGTGCTCTGGAAGAAGAGGCTTTTTTAGGTTTTTTATAATTTACACGGAAAGATTTCGCCGCGCTTTTTGGCGAAAGAGACGCAGAAGGACGCTACTGCCGCGCACATGCGGCGGCAATGGCGCCCCTCTTTTTTTATTAGGGTATTTCAGCGTATCTCGGAAAGGTCTCTGATAAAAGTACCCTCCGCCATAGTGGGGAGTTTTGCCGCTGTCATGAATATCCCGTCTATGTAGACCTCGCTTGTAAAATCTTCTATGGAGATTTTTATAATTTCATCCTGCCTCGCCAGCATGATATCATGTCCGGAATATGGCCCCGGCCACGGCATACGCTGAGATATTACCTGCACTCCGCCGACATCGCCGGCAAGTACGCCTTTGTAGCTTTCTTTGCTCTTTATAGGGCCGCTTTCTCCCTTTGCGGCCTGAGCCAGTGTAACAGCCGTTCCGCTCGGCGCGTTTGCCATGTTTTGAGTGTGCCTATCTATTATGCTTACATATGGGTAGTATTTTCTTACTTTCTCGACAAAGTCTTTTATAAGGCTGACTCCTAGACTGTAATTTGATATAGCAGCCCAGCGCAGCCCTTTTTCTGCAACAGCTGCCATGTACGGTGCAAATTGCTCGTCCGTAAGCCCCGTTGTTCCTATGACGACATTGAGTCCGTATTTGAGATATGTATCCATATTCCCGCAGAGCAGGGGAGTTGCGGAGAAATCTATGACAATGTCGGGCTTTGTCTCTTCAAGTCCCTTGGCCAAATCGCTGTATGCCAATACTCCGTTCTCACCGCAGCCGGCCATTAACCCCAAGTCCGAGCCCTCTTCCAGGCACCAGCCGCCCGCAAGTTCGAAATTGTCATTATTTGCCATTGCTCTTACTATTGTTTTGCCTACATTGCCAGATGCTCCCGATACAAACACTCGCATTGCTATTCCTCCTTCGCTTATGTGTGCTTTGCTCTCATGATAGTATAATCTATTTATAAATTTTATGCTGATTGCAAGAGCAGAGGTGCTTGTGTGAAAAACTACTTCTACTATAATTTTAACGGGATAGGCAGGATAGGAATCGGAGAGGAAAACGGCAATATTACAGACCTGCACTTTGAGAGAGGCTCTAACCCGTCCGGCGAGATAACAATATTTGAAAGTCCTCTGATAAAGAGAGCGGCTGAACAGATAGGAGAGTACCTTTCCGGCGCAAGAAGGTTCTTTGACTTGCCTCTTGATATGTACGGAACGGATTTTCAAGTAAGATGCTGGAAAGCTCTGCTTGACATACCATACGGAGAGACAAGGAGCTACAAAGATATTGCAAAGGCAGCGGGGAGTCCCAATGCTTTTCGCGCCGCGGGAATGGCAAACAACAGAAACCATATAGCGATAATCATACCGTGTCACAGAGTTATAGGAGCTGACGGAAAGCTTGTGGGTTTCGGAGGAGGACTGGATATCAAGTCATTTCTTCTGGAATTGGAGCGTGGCTATGCCCATCATTGAATATGGGGAGAAAGAGATATCCTATCTTTCCGAGAGGGATAAAGTTCTCGGCAATTTTATAAAGGAATGCGGCTTTATTGAAAGGGAGACGAACTCCGACGTATTCGCTTTTCTGGTACGTTCCATTACCGCGCAGCAAATATCCAACAAAGCTGCCGCTTCTGTTGCCGCAAGGCTTGAGGCTAAGTTTCCCGAAGTAACTCCGTCTGCACTGCTATCAGCTTCCGATGATGAAATTAAAAGCATCGGAATATCGATGAGAAAAGTTCTCTACATAAGAGGTCTCTGCGAGGCCGTAAGAGACGGAAAACTTGTCATAGACGAGCTGCGCTCCGCCTCTGACAGTGAAGTCGAAAAAAAGCTGATAACAATAAACGGAATAGGAACTTGGACTGCGGAGATGACTTTGATTTTCTCTCTCGGCAGAAAAGATGTCGTCAGCTTTGGAGATTTTGCAGTAAGAAAGGGAATGATGAAGCTATACGGGTTGGAAAATCTCGACAGGGCGACATTTGATGAATACAGAAAACGCTACTCTCCTTACGGAACAGCAGCGTCTTTGTATCTATGGAAAGCGGCTGTGCTGTAGTTACAGCAGAACCATAATATCGGCAGGGTCTATAGAGACTGTGATTTTGTCGCCCTCTTTTATGCCGTTTGCCTCTTCCTTTGAACACTCTATTCTAATGAAGGATTTGTCGGATATCTCGTCCCCTACGCCTTCAGGTATGAAAATTACGCAGGAAGAAAAAAGATCTTCCGCAACGGATATGACTGTGCCGTCTATGTTATTTGCCCCATCCCTCATGTACGGCTTGATGCTGTGCGCTCTTACGCCAACATACCTTGCTTTGTCCGATGCATTCTCCGAGCATAGAAGGACGCACTTCCACGACAGAGCTTCTATGGAATTATCCGACAGCTTCTTTGCCGCAGAGTGATTTTTGCATCCCGACAGGCGCGAAGAGGCCAGAGTTCCTGGCGCTTCAAAGAGTTCCCGAACAAGGCGCAGCGGCTCTGACTTTCCTCTGTGTATGACACAGACCTTGCCGCACATCCTGAATACTTCATCCCTGTTGTGCGATACGTAAAGAGTCGTGCCATCAAAGTTTTCCAGATGTTTTGTCAGCTCGTCCTCAAGCTGCCATCTTAAATAACTGTCGAGAGCGGATAGAGGTTCGTCAAGCATTATGACCTTCGGGCAGCTGGCGAGCATTCGCGCAAGTGCCACTCTCTGCTGCTGACCTCCCGATAGCTGAGAAGGGTAATGCTCTTCAAGTCCCTTGATGTAAAAAGAGTTCATAAGAGTGTCAAATTCATTTTCTGCTCCGCGCAGCCGAAGGACTGTCTTTATATTCCTCTCTACTGTCATATTTGGGAAGAGAGCGTAGTTTTGGAAGAGGTATCCCATGTTTCTCTTCTGAGGAGGCAGGCATATTCCCTTTTTAGAGTTATAAAGAGTTATTCCGTCAGCTTCGATGACACCTTCATCGGGCTTCATGACACCGGCAATACACTTTAAAGTCATGCTCTTGCCGCAGCCGGACGAGCCCAAAAGAGCAAGGACCTCGTTTTCAGCCTCAAACTCCACATCCAGATTAAAATTTCCGAGCGATTTTTTTATCTTAACATATATTGACATGGCAGCACCTATATCTCATCCGCAAGAGCGTCGCGCGCCGTTCCCTTTGGCGCTCTGTACTTGTTTTCAAGCATATTGACGGCAACCAGAACGGCAAAAGAAATTACAAGGTTTACAAACACCCACTTATAAGCCAGCAGATCGTTTCCCTCTCTCCAAAGCTGGTAGACGGTTGTCGATACTGTAGCCGTGCGTCCGGGAATATAACCTGTCACCATGCTTGTCGCCCCATACTCTCCGAGTGCACGGGCAAAGGAAAGAACAGTACCGGCAAGGATTCCCTGCTTACAGTTCGGCATCACGACTCGCCAGAATATGTACCTGTCGGAGAGCCCAAGCGTCTGACCGGAATATATCAAAGTCTCGTCAAAGGATTCAAATGCGCCTCTGACTGTGCGGTACATGAGGGGAAATGAGACAATGGCTGTGGCAAAAATTGCGGAGTACCATGTCATTGTCAATTTAAAGCCGTAAAGTTCCATAACTGTGGAGCCTATAGGGCCCAATGGGCCGAGTGTTTTTAAAAGGAAAAAACCTACAACGGTTGGGGGTAGGACGAGAGGCAGAGTCAAAAGACAGTCAAGCACGCCCTTAACAAGGCGCGGTGTCTTTGCAATATAGTATGCAGCGAAAATACCGGTAAAAAAAGTTATGACAGTAGATATGGCGGCAACTCTTAAAGAGTTATACAGAGGGAAAAAATCCATGTGCAGACAAAGCCTCTCAATCGATATTTATTCAGCCTGAAAATCTAAAAATGGGGCGGAAGGGAAGACCCTCCGCCCACTCTTTACAACTGTACTATTATGGTTATTTTGAAGGGATTGCAAATCCTATGCTCTTAAATACCTTGGTGCTCTCTCCACCCTGAAGGAACTTTACAAAAGCTTTTGCTGCCTCTGCGTTCTTTGTGTTCTTCATAATGGCTGCAGGGTATGTTATGGGCTTGTGGCTGCCCTTTGGAGCGTCAGCAACTACTTCGACTTTGGCTGATGTCGCCGCATCAGTGCTGTAGACTATTCCGCAGTCGACCGCGCCTGCCGCTGTCTGAGCAAGAACTTCCTTGACATTGCTTGCGTATGTTATCTTGTTGAGGGAGACAAGCTTGTCCCAAAGTCCGAGGTTCTTGTATATTTCCACGGAATACTGCCCTACTGGAACGTCTGAGTTGCCAAGGGCTATGAGAGCTACTTTGTCGGTAACGACATCTTTAAAGTCGCTGATGCCCTTCTTGTTCTGACCTTTAGGGACAATCATTACGACCTTATTAGATACGATATTAAAGCGTGTACCTTCCATAACCATATCTCTCTTGTCTGGGTTGGCTGCCGCAGGTGCTTTGATGTCGAGAGCGTTCATCTGCTTCTGCCCTGCGGAGATGAAGATGTCGCATTCTGCACCCTGTTCAATCTGTGTTTTCAGTGTCCCGCTTGAGTCAAAATTGTAAACTATTTTGACATCAGGTGCGACTTTCTTGTACATATCCGCTATCTTATTCAGTGATTCGGTCATGGAAGCCGCGGCAAAGACAGAGAGCTCCGAAGCGGCGAATGCGGAAAGAGGAGCAGCGAAAACGAGAGCGCAGATCAAAAGTGCTTTAGATGTTTCATCCTTTAAACCTCTCCTTTATGCAACTTAATATCATTTAATAGATTATAATAGAAAAAACTAAATTTCGCAACTAAGTTGCTATTTAGATTTCTTTTGTTCATAAATTGTTCTTTCTTGTGTAAAATAGATAAGTCAGAGAAGCATACAATATAGACGGTTTTGCCGGACAAAGAAGAGCTAAGAGAGAGGCGATGTTATGCAGTACAGAGAAATCCCCAAAACGAAGGATAAACTTTCCCTCCTTGGATATGGGTGTATGAGATTTCCGACAAAATTCGGAAGGGAACTTTCCTCTCTTATCAATACCGAAAAGGCGAAAGCGCAAATATTTGCAGCTATAGAAAGAGGAGTAAACTATTTTGACACGGCCTACCCATATCACTTGGGGGCATCGGAGAGTTTCCTGGGAGAGCACATACTTTCCTCTCATTACAGAAAGAAGATAAATATAGCAACGAAACTGCCTTGCTGGATGATTAAAGAAAAAGATGAGATGGAAAAAATATTCAACAGGCAGAGAGAAAAACTCAAAGTCGATGTCATAGATTACTACCTTCTCCATGCAATAGACGGACGCTCTTTTCGGCACATGATCTCTTTGGGAGTTATTGAATTTATGGAGAAGCTCAAAAAAGAGGGCAGAATCCGCGGCATGGGTTTTTCCTTTCACGGCAGGCGCGAAGAATTTCCTCAGATAGTAGATGCTTACGACTGGGATTTTGCTCAGGTTCAGTTTAATATTTTGGACGAACACTTCCAGGCCGGAATAGACGGCATAAAATACGCCGCGGCAAAGGGGCTTGGAATAATAGTCATGGAGCCTCTGAGGGGCGGTTCTCTGTCAGGCAGAATACCGTCTGAAGTTCGCAGAATATATGACACTTCCGAGATAAAAAGAGAACCTGCCGATTGGGCTCTGCGCTGGGTGATGAACCACAAAGAAGTCACGTCTGTGCTGTCCGGGATGAACAGCGAAGAGCAGGTAGAGCAGAACTGCCGTACCGCAGATGATGCTTACGGCGATTCCATGACCGAACAAGAGAATGAAATTATAGGGACAGTGCGATATGCCTATGAAAAATTATTGGCGGTTAAGTGTACCGAATGCGCCTACTGTCTGCCGTGCCCTGCAGGAATAAATATTCCAGCAGTCTTTAAAAATTTCAACAACTACAAAATGTTCAGCCGTACAAGCGCAAGAGTCCACCACATGATATATGCGGGTTTTCGCACTTCCGACGGCAAAGCTCACTGGGCGGGAAGCTGTATAGGCTGCGGAGGGTGCGAGAGCAGATGCCCTCAAAATCTTCCGATAAGGGAGTATCTAAAGCTTGTAAAGGATAAGATGGAAGGTCCCTTGGAAAAGACAGGAGCAGCAATAGTCAGGGCTTTCTCACCGCAAAAATAGCTATTTTTTCATCAATGCGGGAAGAGCTTCGACTGTAAGCACTCCCGCAAGAATGAGAGCGGATGCCGTAAATATTTTTAACGTCATGGGTTCTCCGAGGAAAATAACTCCGAGAAGGCTTCCGAAAATTCCCGATGTCGAAAGCAGTATCGCAGTGTGAGTGGCGTTTGTATATTTTTGTGCGACTGTTTGAAGCACAAGCGTCAGAGCGAAGCCTATAGTGGCGGAATATATCACTGCCAGCCACGTCTTAGCGCTTATTTCTGCGGGGAAGGGCTCAAAGGCGAATGCGAAAGCGGCTGCAAGCACAAGACCGCCGAGAGCCTGCCAGCATGCAAGTCCGCATGGGTCTGCTCCGTTTACATACTTCTGAACAAGCATTATGTGAGCCGTGACAAAGAGCATCGCCGCAAAACAGAGGGCGTCCCCGATATTAACGGAAAAAGAGCTGTCGAGCATAAGTCCCGCCATTCCCGCGGTACAGAGAAAAACTCCCGCGGCAACGTGCCACCCCGGAAATTTCCTGCTTATAATCCATACGGTAAGTGGGACAAAAACAACCGACATTGATATGATAAAAGATTGGTTGCCTGCCGTTGTGTAAAGCAGAGCCACAGCTCCGACAAGATAAGCGCATATAAAGACCATACCCACTGCGGCTCCTGAAATTTTAGCCTTGCGAGGCATGGCAAGAGCCCGCCTGCCGAAAAATAGAGCCACTGCAGCAAGCCCTATGCTGAAACGCAGGGCGCAGAACCAGAAAGGCGTAATGCCAGTGAGGGCATCCCTCATTATGACATTTGTAGCTCCCCATATAAATGCCACAACAAGCACGGCGAGGTCTCCCAAAAACATATTGCGCCGTTTCTTATCCATGCAGCGCCGCCCCCAATGAAATAGTCAGTCTGCATATTCTACATGATTTATGCAATATTGTCCCAATAAAATAAGAATATTTACCGCTCTGATATATCAGAAATTATAAGAATAAATGGATTAGGGAACAAGACGGAAATCACCGCTGAGTTATGGTTTTGTGTAGCTTGGTTCACCCCTGTGCTTTGCGGCTCAGGATTTTGTGATGCAGAAAATTACCGCCGCTTTTGGCGAAATATCGGCAAAAGCGGCAGTGAGGTTTAAGGTCTTTTGTTTCTTCCTATGCAGTAGTATTCGAAGCCGTACTCTTCCATCTTTTTTATGTCGTAGACGTTTCGTCCGTCTATTATAATTTTTTGTTTCATCAGAGGAGCCAGCTTTGACCAGTCCAGATTTTTAAACTGCGGCCACTCTGTTACAAGGATGGCGCAGTCGGCGTCTTTTAGGAGTTCCGTTTCGTCTGCGGCGTAGGATACTTCTTTCGGCAGAATTGATGAGGCTGTCTCAATTGCTATTGGATCGTAGGCGCTCACTGATGCCCCGCAGTTGAGGAGTCCTCTTATAAGCGCAACGGACGGAGCTTCTCTCATGTCGTCTGTGTGCGGCTTGAATGCCAGTCCAAGCAGGGCTATCTTTAGACCTTCAAGGTCACTGCCGAAGCGTTCTCTGACTATCATCTGAAGCAGTTCTTTCTGTTTTCGGTTTACCTTGTCTATGGCTGTGGCAAGTGTCATGTCAAGGCCCTGTCCTTCTCCTATGTGGCAGAGGGCCAATACGTCTTTGGGGAAGCAGGAGCCGCCGTAGCCGCAGCCTGCGTTCAGAAACGCCGTTCCGATTCTTCTGTCGGATGCTATTCCGTTTTTAACCGATAATATGTCAGCTCCGACTTTATCGCAGAGTTGCGCTATCTCGTTCATAAAGCTTATGCGTGCAGCCAGCATGGTGTTTGCCGCATATTTTGTTATCTCTGCAGAGAGCGGGTCCATAAATAATATTTTTCCCTCATCGGCAAATGGCAGGTAGAGCTCTCTCATAACATCTCTTGCTTCTTCCGAGGACGCTCCTATTACCACTCTGTCGGGCGAGAGACAGTCCTCTATTGCCATGCCCTCTTTGAGAAATTCGGGGTTTGAGAGTATTTCGAGGTTTATCTCTTCAAGGCCGCGTCTGCGCATGTGTTCTTTTATTCTCTTGCAGAGGAGCGTGCCTGTGCCTACAGGGACTGTGGACTTTACGACGATAAAACATGAGTGGCTGAGGCTTGTCCCTATATTGTCCAGAGCTCCGAGTACCTGAGCCAAGTCCGCGCTTCCGTCGCTTGTGGGCGGTGTTCCGACAGCTATAAAGCAGAGTTTAGCGTCTTTCAGCCCCTCTTTTATCGTTGTGGAGAAGGATAAGCGTCCCTCTTTGCTGTTTTTCTTTACGAGGTCTTCAAGTCCAGGTTCATATATGGGAATTATTCCGTTTTTGAGATTTTCTATTCTCTTGTCGTCTATGTCTACACAGCAGACATTGTTGCCTTTTTCCGCAAAGCATGTTCCGGTTACAAGTCCTACATATCCTGTTCCTACTACGCAAATTTTCATTATATATCTCCCGCTTTAGCTTTTTATTGTGAGAAGGGTGATGCCAAGCAGAATAAACGCCATGCCAGCCACCCTAAATGTTGTTATGTTTTCTTTGAATATAAAGAGTCCTACGAACAGTATTATCAAGTAGACAATGCCCGACATCAGAGGATATGCCAGAGTTAAGTCCGTCCTTGAGAGAGCAGCTGCCATGAAGAAGAATGATATGCCGAAGAGCCCGAGGCCGAGGACTATCCAGGGGTTGAGCAGTATGCGCATAAAAGCTCCTATCCATCCGGACGAGACCATGGATGAGTCTCCTCCGTAGGCGTGTTTCATTATGGTGCTGCCCATCGCGTTTGTTACTGCCGATGAAAGTATCAGAAATAGGCTTATTTTATCCATCAGTTATTCTCCTGAAGTGCGAGAGTGCCGGCTCTGCCCGTGATTGTGTCCGCCTTTATTATTCCGTGAGGTGCATTCACCATGGCGGCGTACTCTCTTAATGTGAAAAACTGAGTTCCTATCTCTTTGGCTTTTGTCAGGAATGTGTCGAATACGTTTATTTTTGACATTCCCTCCATCTCGGCATGGACTGTGAGAACGTTCCATTCTTTATCCATGCCGCTCAGCCAGTATGAGGGAAGTGTATTGTCGTCTATGCCTGGCAGTCCGAATATTTCGTCCATTGTGGGAAGGGTTGTTGGAATTTGAAGAGTTTTGAACTTTCTGCCTTTGAATGTCGGTATAAATGGGGAGTATCCTCTGGCATCGCTTGCATAGGCGATTCCCAGCTCCTCTTCCGCTTCAAGGCTTGCCTCGGAAACCTGCCATCCTGGGGCGGCATAACATGAAGGTTCTTTGCCGGAAAGCTCTTTAAACATGGAGGCGGCTTTTGCATAGAGAGATTTAAATTCCTCTTTTGTCAGCTTGGGAAGCTCATCCTGTACCAATACGTGGTCCCATGCGTGCACTCCGCAGTCGTGTCCTTCTTTTACCGCACGCACGAATGTTTCAGGCGCGCTTGGCACTATCATTGGGGCTGGAAGCAGTGTGCCGTACATGAGAGTTTTCAGCCCGTATGTTGAAGGGGCTTTTGTGCGTATCATTTTTGATATGAATCCTTTGCGGAAGATTCTTCTTATTGCTTTGCCGGAGTTGTCGGGGCCGAAGGAGAAAAATATGGATGCTTTGATGGAGTGCTTCGCAAAGAGGTCAAGCATCTGGGGCATTCCTTCTTTATAGCCTCTCAGTGTGTCGACATCGACCTTTACTGCAAGCTTTGTCAATTTTTCTCTTCCTCCCGCACTGCGTACCACTCGACGGTTTTGTACAGCAACTCTCTCATCCCTGTCTTTGGCTTCCAGCCGAGGAGTTTTTCCATCTTTTCTATAGAGGGGACTCTGTTCTGCATATCGTCATATGTCTTTCCGTAGTATGACGATGCCGGGATTATATCAAGCACAGCAGCGTCCGCTTTTTCTTTGTAGCATGGAAATTTTTTCATTTCCTCTATCAGCATCTGAGCAAGCTCTTTGATAGAGTAGTTATTGGAAGGGCAGCCCAAGTTGAATATTTCACCCGATGCTTTGCCGTCTTTGTTCTCTATTATCGCCATGAGACCGTCGATTCCGTCTCCGACCCATGTGAAGCTGCGGCGCTGTTCTCCGCCGTTTACGAGGGAGATTTTGCCGGTGTAAAGCACGTCATATATCATCTGTGTAATGGAGCGCGCTTTGTGTTCTTTGGCGTCTTTGAATGTGTCAAGTCTCGGGCCGACCCAGTTGAAGGGGCGGAATAGTGTAAACTCAAGACCCTCTTCCTGACCGTAGGCAAATATCATCCTGTCCATCATCTGCTTGCTGCAGCTGTATATCCAGCGCATTTTAGCTATTGGGCCTGTTATGAGAGGGCTTTCATCTTCCTTCAGGACTTCTTCGCTGCTCATGCCATAGACTTCGGATGTTGAGGGGAATATTATTCTCTTTTTATATTTTGCGCAGAGTCGAACCATTTTAAGGTTCTGTTCAAAATCCAGCTCAAATGTCCAGACCGGTTTTTCCAGATAGTATGCGGGCTTTGCTATTCCCGCCAAGGGGATTACAATGTCCGACTCCTTGACCTGTTCCTCAAGCCAATCCATGTCTTTGAATATATCACCCTTTTTAAAGGAGAAATTGGCGGCATTTTCAAACGGAGCAAGGTTGTCCGACGCTATGTCAAATCCCTGTATCTGCCAGTCTGTCCTTGATATTATCGCTTCTGTAAGGTGTGTTCCGATAAATCCGTTAATGCCTGTTATAAGTATTTTCATTCTATGCATCCCTTTCAGGCTCGCCTTCGGGCTGGAGCCTTAATATTTCGATAAGTCCCTCTTTTGTCCCTATTGTCAGGGGTTTTCTCGTCACGATTTCGCCGGGCACGGCTCTTCCCTCTATAGGACGCGCTTTCCATATAAAAGTTTTTTTGCCTTCTATCTCGGCAAATGCTCCCGGGAAGGGATGTGTGACACCTCTTACGAGATTGTATATCTCAACGGCGCTCTTGTTCCAGTCTATTCTTCCGTCTTCGGGTCTGCGTCTGCCGAACTTTGTAGCCTGCGACTCGTCCTGCTCCGTCAGAATCGCTCTGCCGGCTTCAAGAGATGGGAGCTGTTCTTTTATAATTTGGCGCGATACTTCGGCAATTTTTAAAAATACGTCGTGAGCAGTATCCTCAAAAAGTATGGGTACTGATTTCTGGGCGGCTATGGCGCCTTTATCTGCAAATTCTGTCATGACATGCAGAGTCGCGCCCGTCTTGCTTTCGCCGTTTATGACAGCCCAGTTCACACATGCCCGCCCTCTGTATTTTGGCAGCAGAGCTCCGTGAATGTTGTATGAGCCGAGGCGTGGAATATCGAGTACTTCTTTGGGTATCATAGCTCTGTAGTAGAACGAGAATATAAGTTCGGGACTGAAGCTGCGTATTTCCGCAATATCAGATTCCGTAATTTTTGAAGGCATTCTTACAGGGATATTATTTTCGTCAGCTATATTTCTGACAGAGCGAAACCATATCTCTTCATTGGGGTCATCTTCATGAGTGTAGACTGCGGCAACATTTGCTCCGTCCTTTAGAAGCTCTTCAAGGCAGACGCTTCCGACTTCGCTGTATGCAAAGAGAACGATCGCCGGGCGCTTACTCATCTTTGTGCTCCAGAATTTCTCTTATGGCGTATCTCGGTCTTCTGCTGACCTCTCTGTAGACTCTGCCTAGGTACTCTCCCGTTATGCCCAGGCTGAAAAGAGTGATGCCGGTAAGCAGGAACTGTATGGCCATCAGGGTGAATACTCCTTCGACTTCTGGGCCGAGTATGAGTCTGCGGATGAGCATGTAGCAGACCAGCAGGAATGAAAGTGCGGATACCGCCATGCCTGCCATAGTGACCATTTGAAGCGGAATTAGAGAGAAGCTTGTCATAAGGTCAAAATTTAGGCGTATAAGCTGAAAAAGTCCGTATTTTGAAGTTCCGAGCTCGCGTTCTCTGTGAGCCACCGCTATTTCCACGGGAGATGCCGCGAACTTCTGCCCGAGGGCCGGGATAAAAGTAGTGGATTCTTTGCTGAAATTAATTATGTCTATAATTCTTCTGTCATAGCCGCGGAGCATGCAGCCGTAATCTTTTATATCAAGCTTTGCTATTCTGTTAGTCAGCTTGTTCACTATTTTTGACGCAACTTTTCTGAAGATGGGGTCTTGGCGTCCGACTCTGTATGTGCCTACTACGTCGTGTCCCTCGTCCATCTTCGCCACTATGCCAGGTATCTCGTCCGGAGGGTTCTGCAAGTCTGCGTCAAGTGTTATCGTTATCTTCCCGCGTACCTTTTCAAAGCCTGCCATTATTGCCATGTGCTGTCCGAAGTTTCCGTTAAGGTCTATAACTCTGACTTCCGGATAATTCTTATAAAAATCGTAAAGAATCCCAAGGCTTCCGTCTCTGCTTCCGTCATTGACGAAGAGGATCTCAAAAGAGCGGTTCATCCCCTTCATAACAGGGTAGAGTTCGCTGAAAAGAGGATAGAGAGCCTCCTCCTCGTTATATACCGGTATTACTATAGATATCTCGGGAGTCATTATCTTGCCGCCTCGAAGCAGATTTCTTTAATAGCGCAGACAACATCCCGTGCGTCTTCGTCCGTCATAGCGGGGAAGAGAGGCAGTGAAACAATTCTGTCAGAGACGTATTCGGCTTCCGGCAGGGAGCCGCGCGACAGTCCGGTTATCTCTCCGAAGCAGGTGAAGAGGTGTATCGCCTGATAGTGCAGTGCGGTTCCTATGTTGCGCTCCTTCATGGCGGACATGAATTCGTTTCTCGTCATGCCCAGTCCGTCGATATCTATGAAAGGTGTGAATATGTGCCAACTGTGTACGTGGTCGTATGGAGCAGGCTTCGGAAGTATGAGTCCTTTTACATCGGCAAGTTCCTCCATATAGAATGAGACGATTTCGGAGCGTCTTTTGTTGAAGGAAGGAAGCTCTTTGAGCTGTGAGTCCCCTATTGCGGACTGAATGTCAGTCATAGTGTATTTAAGACCGGGGAAAAATATGTCGTAGTTTGAATCGCCTTTGGCTGCATAGCGATTCCATGCCCCTTTTGACATGCCGTTCTGTCTGAAAACCGAGGCATATTCGGCGATTGCGTCATCTTCCGTGCATATCATTCCGCCTTCGCCAGTGGTAATGTTCTTTGTGGGATGGAAGCTGAATACAGCAGCGTGTCCCGTACCTCTGTCAGCTCCTATTTTTCTTCCCTTATAGGAAGCTCCGAGAGCGTGAGCCGCATCCTCTATGATGTAAAGTCCGTGCTTTGCCGCTATGGCTTCTATCCTGTCCATGTCGCAGGGCATCCCCGCGAAGTGAACAGGAATTATTGCTTTTGTGGCCGGTGTTATAAGTTTCTCTATATTTTCCGGGTTTATGTTCAGAGTGTTTCTGTCAATGTCGGCAAGTATTGGCTTTGCTCCTGTCAAAATTATTGTGTTTACGGTGGAAGCAAATGTCATGGGAGTTGTTATTACCTCGTCTCCCTCTCCTATGCCGAGCGCTGATATGACCGTGTGAAGCCCGGCAGTAGCCGAATTGACCGATAAAGCCCATTTAGATCCCGTGTATGATGCAAAATTCTTTTCGAATCTCACTGTTTTGGGGCCCATTGCAAGCCAGCCTGTACGTATGGAGTCGGCTGCGTCCGCTATAGCCTCCTCGCTTACTGATGGTTTTGCAAAAGGAAGAAATTCTGTTCTCATTTCGATGCCTCCCTGTTAAATAATACCAAGTAATCTCCTACGTCGCATCTCTTTGTCTCGTATGTGTTTCCGTCCGGAAAGAGATCTTGCACTCTATCTTTTTCTATCGCCAGTACAAATTTTCTGCTGCCTGATTTCCATTCTTTGAGGAACTCTTCATTATTGGGAAACCAGCCTTCGCCCTCTTTGTGCTTAGAGCCGAATTCAAGCTCTCCCGTCGCTCCGATAAGCATAACACGTTTTTTTGTATAAAATGGAATTCCTTGCAAAATTTCTCCGTATGCCGCCACTGTTTCGCCCTGCTGCCACTCGGCGTTTATTGCGGCGGAGACATCCTTCATAGAGCGGCGTTCTCCCAAGATTTTATAAATTCCCTGTATGCCGGCTATAAAGAAGAGGGCCGATATGCAGAACACAATTACGATTTCTCTGAATCTTCTTCTGCCGTGCGTTGTAAAGATGAGGGGATATATGGGGGCAAGCATCAGCCCTAGCACCGCTTTAGATGCTATTGGCAATGCGTCGTATACGGATATCTCATCTCCTATAAAGGGATATGCGATCAGAGCGACAGAAAATACAGAAGATATTCCAAGCATCCACCAAAGAACCCCTCCGTGCCACTTCTCGCGCTTCACCATGCGGCATATGTCTCCCGTCATAAGAATGGCGAGCGGCGGCATACATGGGGTGATGTAAGGAATGAGCTTTGAATCTGATAGCGAGAAGAATAGGAGAATAACTCCGAACCAGAGCAGAAGATATATAACAGCGTCTTTTTGGGCGGAGTTTTCGGGTGACCTCACAATGCTCTCTTTTGAGAATAGGGATAAGAACAATGGTGTCCAAGGCATAAGTCCGGCAGGTATCATAGGCAGGAAGAACCAGAATGGCTCATATCTGTTGTGCATCTTTGTCGCATAGCGCAGAAAGTGCTCCTGTATGAAGAAAAAGTGAAAAAAGTCTGGGTTCGCCTTGCATACCATATAAAACCACGGTACTGAGATGGCAAAGAAAAGTATAATTCCCGGTATGTAGAGAGCCTCTATAAAAAGCTTCCACTTGCGGGTAAAAATGATATACCAGAAAATAATTCCGCCTGGCAGGACGATGGCTATAAGTCCTTTAGTCAGAAGCCCCAGAGCCATTGAGGCGTAAAAGAGCAGATACCATTTTTTTTCTCTTTTTATATGACCCACATAAAACGAAGCCATTGTCAGAGTGAGGAAGAAAGACATAGGCATGTCTGTTATGTTTATTGTGCCTATAGCAAAGTAGAGAAGTGATAGAGCAGTCATTACCGAGGCCAGAATGCCCGCACCGCTGCCGAATATGAGGGAGGCAAGCGCGCCTGTAACAGCTGCACCCAAGAGTGCGCAGACTGCGGAAGCGAAACGTGCCGCAAATTCATTCTGTCCGAAAGCCGCAAAACTTGCTGCATTCATCCAATAGAGCATAGCGGGTTTTTCAAAATATTGAACATAGTTGAGCATAGGAGTGATAAAGTTGCCGCTTTCGAGCATTTCTCGCGGAATTTCGGCGTATCTGCCTTCGTCAGGTTCAAGCAGAGGGTAGCCTCCGAGAGGTACCAGGTATATTGCAGCGAGTGCGGTCAAAACCGCTAAAATAATCAACCTGTTTTTTGCAGTGGTTTTGCTGTTCATATAATTTCTCCCGTCTCTTCGAAATACATACCCTTTAAAAGTAAAAGCACGTATCTCTCTTTGTAAAGATATTCCCGTAACTTTTCAATTATAATACAGAGACGGGAAATGACTATGTCACAATCACGTAACATTCATATTTCCCTTTTTTATTTTTTAATGGGCAAAAAAACAGCCCGAAAGAAGATCGCATTTAAGCGGTTACCTCTCGGGCTGCTGAAAATGTTTATGCGTATCAGGCTGAAGCTTTTACCAAAGCAGAGAAAATTCCCGCCTGAATCTCATCGTCCTCAGAAAGACATTCCGGATGCCACTGCACTCCCACAAAATATTTATGGCTCAAAAGAGCGACTGCCTCTGTAAGCCCCCCAGAGTAAGCGGCTGCGGTAAGTGACGGGGCTAATTTATCAATGGCCTGATGGTGCATGGAATTGACTTTAACAGTGATTTTTTTATCCAGGCTAAGAGCCTCGGGCAGGACGACATCCGCTTCATGCACATAGCCTTTCATCACGTCGGGGCGCTCATGGAGGCTCCATTCCGGATTAACGTCGGGAAGGTGCTGGTAAATAGTTCCTCCTAGTACAACATTCATAAGCTGACAGCCGCGGCATATTCCGAGCATTGGTTTATTTTTCGGCAGAGCTTCTTTCATAAGGGAAAATTCAAACATATCCCTTTCCGTGTCGGGAGAAATGCTGCCGTGATTTTCCTCTCCGTAAAGAGATGGAGTGATATCGCTTCCTCCGGTAAAGACAAAACCATCCAGCCGTTCTGCCTCTGCAGATATTTCCTCAGCATCATTTGTTGCTCTCAGCAGCAAAGGGACTCCTCCGGCTCTGCTCACAGATGCGCATATCTTCTCTGTAAGGCGCGAAAGCAGCCAGTAATATCCCAGCTCCTTGCCGTCTAAAGCGGCAAGCTCTGTATCGGAGTAGGAAGCGCGGAACGGTAATGTCGGAATGCCTATTATCGGTTTCATAATTTATCACCTCAGAAGAAATTATAGCGCAAATCACGCCGCATTTTTACAAATTTTCTTCTGTATCTCTTCGCATATTTGAGAGCAGCGCTCAAGTCCTCTCTTAAGCGACAGTGCAAAGCTCTCTCCGGACATAAGACTCTTCACCATTGCTTCAGATATTCCGCCCTTTGTACAGACATTTTCAAGGCATGCCTTATTGTCATCACTCTCTCCCGCACCGAGAGCAGTCTCTATCCAAGGCGTAAGTTTATCCATTACCGGATATCGCTTTGCCGCAGCACCGAGCGCGCTTTTTACTTCTCCCTTCTCAACGGTTATATTCATAAGTATAGGAGGTACGCATATTCCTACAGTAAAAGCGTCAATCTCCTCCTCAAGCGATATGGGAAACCTTTTTATCCCGGCGCATTCAAGCACCTGATCGGCTCTCGTGTTTTGGGGCCAGA
Organism: uncultured Synergistaceae bacterium; assembly: GCA_964422205.1. Taxonomy (GTDB): domain Bacteria; phylum Synergistota; class Synergistia; order Synergistales; family Synergistaceae; genus CAZNYN01. The sequence continues at coordinate 19,232 of CAYRAI010000005.1, forward strand.
GGACAGAAGCCCCGTTTCCGGAGGTAATAGTCTCAGGGCCGCTGCACATGACTCTGCACACTTCGCAGTCAAACATTTTTTTTAAGGAATCATACGGCAGAGCGGCCATAAACGACATAACCAGAGCCCCGTCTTTAATTTTATTTGTGTATATGGTGCTTACATCCTGCGGTTTTGCCGCCAGAATGATGATATCCGCTTTTGCCATTAGATTTTTTGTATCACTAAGAGTCCCTGTCAGCCCAAATTTCTCCGCTCTTTCCAGTGTTGCTTTGCTGCCCCTGCAGGAAATCATAAGGCACTCCTTCGGAAATCCTCTGTTCAGCAAAGACATTGCTATAGACGTTCCCAAGTGTCCGAATCCCACAATTCCTATAATATCCTTTGTCATAAAATCAGTCCCCTTCAAAGTGGTGAAAAAGACAACAGCGGCACAGGCGCTCCGCATAAAGCGGCAGCCATGAGCCGACATAGAACGATAAGATTGGGCATACAGTCCAACCTGTCGTTAACAGTCTTTTTATATTTTTGTTTTCCTAAGTAATGTTGTGCGGCAGAGAAGCGGCTCTGTGAGTCCGCTTTAAGGCAGGATTAATTATACGGTCGAGGTCGAGGGGATCTTCTCAGTGTGGCCGTTGCCTGTGATGATACTATTTTGGAGGAATAAAAAGTTCTGACTGACACGTTTCGGTCGTTCGACATAAGATCACTCGCTTTCCCTTTTTTGGGATAATGCAAGTGAGGATACACTGAGAGGTGAGCTATGTCAAGCAAATAGCGGCGGATAAGTTTGATTGCAAATAGTGAGAATATTAAATACGACAAAGAGACGCATGCTTAATGCAGGCGCCTCTTTGCGGAAAGTTGTAAAATTTTTGTCTATCTTGCAGGTCTAATGCCGCGCTCGGCATCTGTTCCCGGGATGAGGCTGTCGCAGACAGCGGAGAGTATTCCCGCTACAGCCATCGGAGTCTTCATAACAGCCCAAAGCATTCCTCCGAATGTGCTGCCAAAGGTATTTGTAAATATAGCCTGGTTTGTCTCGACCCAGCCGGGAAGTCCCAGAGCCATCAGAAATGCGAAGCCTACGATAAGAATGTTTCTCTGGCTTCCCATGTCAGCGCGCATAAGATTCTGAATTCCAAGAGCTCCGATTGTTCCGAAGAGGGTGATATAAGCTCCGCCTATAACGGGGGAAGGCATTGTGGCAATGAGAGCTCCGAGCTTGCCGATAAGCGAAAGTATTATGAGTATAACCGCACCCGCTCTGACGACGTGGCGGCTTGCCACTCCTGTGAGCCCTATCAGCCCTATATTCTCAGTGTATGATGTCGTTCCAACAGAGCCGAGGCATCCTGATATTGCGCAGCATATTCCTTCCGCTCCTATACCTCTGTTTATCTGTCCTGGCGTCGGGTCATCGATTCCGGCCGCGAATGAGCAGTTATGGTAGTCGCCTATGGACTCTATCATGACGCAGAAGAATCCTGCAGCAATAGCCCCGAGAGCAAGCCCCGAAACCTTGGGCATGCCCCACGGCATTACAAGGTTGTAGCGTATCCACGGTGCGTCTATTACTCCCTGAAGATTTATAAATGCGGCGTGTCCTTCCGCAAAAATTCCCATAACGGAGAGCAGAAGGCATATCAGATAAGCGATCGTTATAGAACCGAGTACGGCGAAAATATTGCAGTACTTGTTCTTGCTTACAAGGCTGAAGAAGAAAACCATTGCTACCACGAGCAGAGATATCGGCCAGTAATTTGCGGCGTTAAACTGGATGGCCGTAGGTGCCAGGGTAAATCCTATCGCCATTATTGTAGGGCCTATTACAACCGGAGTGATAATTTTTCTTATGCGTCCTATGAGCTTGCTGTAGCCGAGCATCGAAAGCACAAGTCCTCCTACCACAAGAGAACCTCCGATATACTGCATAACAACATCAGGCCCCATAGCTTTGTACGCTCCGATAATGGTCATTATCGGAGGAATAAAGCTGAAGCTTGAACCCTGAACAATAGGAAGTCCCGATCCGAGTTTCGGATGAGTCTGAATAAGAGTGGCTATCCCCATTGAGAAGTATACACAGCCTATGAAAGCTCCTATTTGTTCCGTAGTCATTCCCATTGCGGGGCCGCATATAAGCGGGACAAGTGTCGTTGCTCCGAAAAGTGTCAGAACGTGCTGCGCTCCGGCGAGAATAAGTATCGGTGTCGGCGGACGGTCGTCTATTCCGTAGATAAGCTGTTTTTTTGCCATGGTGCACCTCCGAAAAATTAGTATAAAGATATTCTTTGCAATCGGTTGCAAAAATTTACTTTGAGTATTATATTGCGTTTTTGCCTAAAAATCCAGTGCGAATTTAAAGAGACTGTCAAAGTCCGAAATATCTGAAAATAATTCTGGTGCATCGGAGACAAAAGTCGATAATAAAAATCAATATATTATGGGTATTTTGGAATATAGATATTAATCCTACATGTTTTATAACTTTTGTACTGGTGATATAATGAACATGGAATTCTAATGTCACAATGATATGTATTCCGAGCCTGACGGCATGTTCAGTTTTTAGTGGTACGCGGAGTTTGAAAATTCTAAACTGCTGATTTATTTATCTGCTCCAAGGAGGTACAGTGTGAAAAAAGCAAAAATACTTATTGTCGAAGACAATATAGTAAACAGAGAGATTTTAAGAGAATTTCTGGAGGACATGTATCATATTATTGAAGCCGAGGACGGAAAAGCGGCTTTAGATATTATGTGCTCTGAGAAAAACGAAATCTCTGCTGTTCTCCTTGATCTTGTAATGCCTAAAATGGATGGTTTTACTTTTCTTAAAGAGGTAAAAAAAATTAAGGGCTTATCGTCCATTCCAATTATTGTCATGACTCAGAGCGATGATGGAAAGAGCGAGATGACCTCTCTTGAGCTGGGTGCGGCTGACTTTATACCCAAGCCGTACAACTATTTCTCGATAAGGCAGAGGCTTGCCAATATTCTCCAGCTTCGTGATACGGCTGCCTTGCGCAACACGGCAGAAAGAGATTTTCTTACAGGTCTTTTGAATAAGTCCACCTTTTACTTAAAAGCGGCAGAACTGATAAATTCAAGCAGTGAGAATGATTATGACATTGTATGCGTAAATATAGAGCAGTTTAAACTTATCAATGATCTTTTCGGTGAGACTGAGGGAGATGCTCTGCTGATATCTTTAGCCTCCGCTATGAACGAAGCCGCCGAGTCTTTCGGAGGAGTGGCCGGCAGGCTGCATTCCGATAATTTTGCAATATGTATAGTAAGGCAGAATGACTACTCTCAAAAGCTTGTGGAGAAAAACGCCTCTATCATAAACAACAGGACGTGCGGCATTAACTGCCGTATTGTGCTTCGTTACGGCGTTTACGAGATAGACGACAAAACTCTCACCATCAATGTAATGTGTGACAGAGCGAATCTGGCCATAAAAAACATAAAGGGTAAGTTTAACAAATACTTGGGGTTTTACGATGAATCACTGCGAAATCAAATTCTTGAAGAGCAGAGAATCACAAATGAAATGAACAACGCTCTGCTTTCAGGTCAGTTCGTAGCTTATTATCAGCCTAAGTTCGATTTGGCTACGGAAAAAACGATAGGAGCAGAGGCTCTTGTAAGATGGGTTCACCCGGAAAGAGGCATTATCCCTCCAGACAAATTTATTCCACTCTTTGAAAAAAACGGATTTATAACTTCACTGGATTACTATATGTGGGAGGAAGCTTGTAAGCAGATACGGAGGTGGATTGATTTGGGACATAATCCCATTCCTATCTCTGTTAACATATCGCGTGTGGATATATACAATACCCTTCTTTGCGAAATGCTTGACGGGCTTGTTAAAAAATATGACATAGCTCCGGAGCTTCTCGAACTTGAAATAACAGAAAGTGCCTACACAGAAAATGCAGAGCAGATGATAGCCACTGTTTCCAAGCTGAAAGAACTAGGTTTCGTTGTTGGCATGGATGATTTCGGTTCAGGATATTCTTCTCTCAACATGCTGAATGAATTGCCGATAGATGTGCTGAAGCTTGATATGCGCTTCATACAGAATGCCGGACTCGATAAAAAAAGTACCGTGAATATTATTAATTTTGTAGTTGGTCTCTCAAAATGGATGAGAATACCGGTAATTGCGGAGGGGATTAAGACTAAGGAACAGTCCACATTTCTCCGTGCTATTGGCTGCCGCCGCGGACAGGGGTATTATTATGCAAAGCCCATGCCGCAAGATTCTTTTGAAGCTCTTTTGCTGAAGACGCAGAGCGAAGTCATGCCTCACAGCTCGGATACTCTGTTTTCTTTCATAGAGCCTGCCGAAGTTTGGGATCCTAATTCACGCTTCAATACTCTGTTCAGAGGTTTTGTCGGAGCTCTTGCCGTTTATGAGCTTGAAGGCTCGTCCCTCTCATTCCTTACCGCCAATGACAGATACTATAAAGAGATGGATATGAACTTTGAAGATATATATTCTCTGCCGTCAAATGTTTTTGAGTCGGTGGATGAATATTGCCGCAGCGAGTTTGTGGAGCTTGTAAAAAAGGCATCTGATTCATGCGGTTCGTTTGAAACCGAGTGCACTGTAAATTTTGCGCCGTTCAGCAATGTACGCAGGATATACAGGGAGTTTAAAGTTATACATAAAGACAGAGAAAAAACGTTATTCCTCTCTTTAATCAGGAACCTCAGCGGAGAACATAGGTAACGAGAGGCAGAATGCGGCTGTTGAAATTGTAATTGTATATGCAGGTTTTAATAAAAGCCGAAAGCATTTAAAATTATAAGAAAGAAAAAGCTCTTCGGCGGCTATGTTCTCAGGAGGTTTCTGTATTCCTCCGGTGTGTCTATGTCTTTAAAATGTTCGTCAGAGACTTTTGTACGCATAATCTCACATTCATATTTCATAAGTATTTTTTTCCCGCCCACATCTCCAGATGCAAGCCTGAAGCGATCTCTCCAAACTGAACGGTAGAAAATAGGATGACCGAAGATGCCATCTCTGCTGGGTGCGAGTACGCTCTTATTTTCCGGCATCTGTAAAAATTTTCTGCAGAGAGATTCAGCCGCCTCGGCTTTTACAAGAGGCAGGTCTCCAAGCATTATGCAGAAATCTTCTCCGTCGGGGATGGACTCTAACGCTATGGCAAGAGAGCTGGACTGACCTTGCTCGGGGTGTTCGTTTATAAGCACCAATACATTATCTGAGGAGAGAGTGAGAGCTTTGTTCACTTCGTCTGAGAGTACCGCGTGTATAGGCACAAGCCCGGCTTCTGTCATATTTTCTATGACATGCTCAAGCACACATCTGCCTTCAAAAGGCAGCAGAAGCTTCTGTTTGCCCATTCTTGATGATAGTCCGGCTGCAAGCACAATAGATCTCATGACATATTCCTCTAATGCCGCCAGATATATCCTGTCTGCAGAGAGCCTGCAGCTACTTCGTCATAGCCATTCAGACGCTCTTTTAAGCCCAGTACAAAGTGCTCCCTCTCTTCATCGGAGAGCAGTTCCGCCTTGTTTATAAAAAGTATCCTGTAAGCGTTTTTTGGTGAATTGCGGAGGTATTCGGAGCCGCTTGACAGTATAGCGGCCAGATTTGCGGCGGAAATTTTTTCGCCTCTGCAAATTGAGTATCTCTGATTTAATATGTCAAACCTGAATGTGTTATGAGGGGTGAGAGGGTCGCACAGCACATCTGCTCCCAGAACGACTATCTGGCAGTCTGTAGAGGGCGGCACCGGCGGTTCCCATGATTCGTAGGCCTTAAGAGACATGCCGCGCGAACCGTCTGCTTCCGTTATAATTCTCTCTGCGCGGCTGTTTGCCGACAAAAATTCTATCTCATCCGGAGTGAAGCCTATAATCTTATCTTCGGATATCTCTTTTGCGGCAACGTTAAGAGAGGGAGAGCCAGCCGTGCTTATTCTTTGGGCACAAAGCTCCGCAGGTGCCGTTATCAAAGAGATGTTCTCATCTTCATCTGGCTTGTACATTTTAGTTGTTGTTGTTATGACAACACGCTCATTAGTCGCAAAATATCTGCCAAGAGCAAATACAAGCGAAGTTTTACCGCCTCCGCCTGTCACGGATATCAAACGGAAGCGGCCAAGGTCAAATTTATTGTCAAGCTGTGAGGCTACGTTGTTTTCTGTCATATAAACATCCTCTTTCGTATCCACACGATGATAGCAGAAAAACTGAGGTTTGGGAGAATATTTTAAAAAAATTTTACTTTCTGCCTCTAGTAGTATGTCTTTTCAGCATTTCTTCCGAGCCTCTCCATGCTTGCGGCTAAGTCGTCAAGAATGTGGCTTTTAACTCTCAGCTCCATAGGGAAGTCCGACATTCTGTGAGCGGGGTTTATCGCCCTGCCTATGAATAGTTTAAGGTCAGTGCATTTCTCTATTAATATCTTTGCAAGCATAGAGGCTCCGTCCTTAGTATCCAAAATATCAAGCATTTCCTGAGAGGATGGATCCTTTTCATACATGTCAAGTATTTCAAGGACTCGCCTCATAGTGAGCACTCCCTCTGTCGCAAGGTCTATTCCCTTAATTGACGCTATGGGAGGGAGGTCAGAGTCGCAGTAGTCCATGTCAACCTCTATCGACACACCTGTCTCACGAGCAAGCACTTCGGAGGTTGTTCCGCCGCTGACTATGTGTATCCCCGGCGCGGACATAAAATCATTGACGATACGGGCATCGTCCTCTTTGTTTTTAGGCGGTCCGGAGAAAATCGCCACAGGCTGGGGGATCATAAGTCTCATGACAGAAACTGTCGTGTCGTCTCCCGGTTTGCCAAGGTAGAGATCTTTGCAGACACCCAGGACATTTCTTATAAGGCGCGGTGGAGTCAGGTCCGTTTTGCCGAGTTTTGCTATATATTCAGATACAGCCTCCCAGCCCCAGCCGAAGCTCAAAGTCTCTCCCATTCCCGCTTGAGTAACTCCGTCGCTTACTATTACAAATGTGTCTCCGCTAGCGGCTTTAAAGCGGCTCTCTCTGACAGGTTTGCCGGCTATGGTCTTTTCGTTATAGTCAAAAGGGGTCTCTTTGCCGTCTCTTATATAAATACATGGCGGATTGTCATATTCGACAAGGTAGCCGCTCCCGTCCTTTGCTATCTGCAGTATCATGAAAGTGGAGTAGGCAAGTCCGCGAACTTTGCATACAGGAAGAGTTTGGGCTATGGTCTCCACAGTGTCCTCAATGGATGCGCCTCTGCTTATCATTGTAGATATTATTTTTGAAGTAAGTGTTGAGAGTATATTCGCCTTAACTCCGCTTCCAAGACCATCTGAGAGAACAAGAAGCGTGTTTTCGGGAGACTTAACTATTTGTACTCTGTCCCCGCACAGCTCTTCGTTCTTTTTGTTTAAACTTCCGTAACACGCTTCAACGCATAGATTTTTCATCTGACTCTTTTCCCTCGTAGATAATCAGCTCTTTCAGCTTTGTAAGAGTAACTTTTGTCTCCGCCGTAGTTTCGCCGAGAAGACTTGCTATCTCCTGAGCGACTGTCATCTGCTTGTCTATAACGTTCTGAGCCATTTCCATAGTCTCAAGCTTCATCTTGTTGAGCGAATTAGTCTCGTGCTCCGCGTGGGTTATATCCTGAAGAAATGCTACGGCAATTTCCTGTTCCTTGATATATATAATTGTCTGATTTACTATTATTCCCCTCTTTGCATATTCAACCTTATGCTGAGGAATGTTTGCTTGGTCTCCTATTGATAGTGCAAAATCTATAGGGTCAAGGAAGTCATCTATGCGTCTGCCCACGATTTCGGCGCGCGGAAGGTCAAAAAGCTTTTGCGCAGCCAAGTTGCACTCTCTTATCTTTAGCTCCGAGTCGACTGCTATTATATAGTCCGGACTTACCGAGAGTGTAACGTTTGCCAGAGTTTCGGAAATCTGGTTCATATAAGGCAGGCACATATACAGTTCGGCTTTTTTCTGATAGACGGCTATCGCTTTTTCTCTGCATGTCCTGTAGCCGCAGCTCCCGCAGTTCAGTTCCTGCTCGGGAGTAGGCTTGCCTATCTGGGTCAATATGCTTCTGATAGTTTTTTCGTCCGGGATGTTTTCCACCAGAGGTGTCGGGGTTATGTTCCATGTGAGGTCAAGACCGTCTATGTCAGGTTCTTCGGCTTTGCCTATTGATGATACATATCTTTGCAGATTCAGGCTCAGGCTTATAGGGTGATAGTCCGAGTCAGGCCTTTCCGGGCCGTTGATGCAGCTTCCGTAGCAGGTGCTTGTTTCCACAAAACATTTGTGTATCTTGCCGGCTTTCATCTCCTGCAAAAACTCTATCAGGTCTTTGGCTCCCTGAATGCTCATAAATGTGTAGTTTTCTTCAACGTCAGAGTCTTTACCGAGATGATATCTGACATCTTTGAGAATGCCTTCAAAAATTGGATATATGGCAGAAGTCGTCTCCCCGTTGCCGAAGGCGCCCTCCTCAAGCTTGGTGATGTTAATGTTATTTTCTTTGAACCATTCAGTAAGCTGTTTAAATGTGACTACGCCGCTTATATATTTGCGCTCCGCCTGCTTTGCCTCTTCTATTTTTGAAATGCACGGGCCTATAAAAATTACGGAAGTATCTTCGCCCCATTTTTTGCGTACCATCTGACCGTGAGCTTCCATAGGGGAAATTACCGGAGCCAGATATTGAACCAGTTCGGGAAAATATTTCTGCACAAGAAATATTGTAGAAGGGCAACATGTTGTGATTAAATTGTCAGCTTTTCCCTCTTTTAATATGCGAGCATATTCGTGTGTGACGGCGTGAGCTCCGACAGATGTCTCCTCAACTCCGTCAAAGCCAAGCATTTTTAAGGCAGTCACAATTTTATATCTATTCTCTTTTCCGAAAGAGGATATGTATGACGGAGCCAATGCGGCTACTGTTTTGCACGGTTTGTCCGCAAGCAGAGATTTTATGTGGGAGATGTCATTGACCAAAGATTTTGCTTTCTGAGGACAATTGCGTATGCATCTTCCGCAGAGAATACATGCGTTCTCAAGAACTGTTACATGATTATCGCTGTATTTAATGGATTTGACGGGACAGACTTTAAGGCATTTGTAGCAGTTTTTGCAGTTTGCCTTTGCAACATTGATATATTTCATTCCGCAGCCTCCGAAAGTACTTTATCGTTTAAAAAAGTTTCTTCCTCCCCGGGATTTACAAAAAATATTTTCCCGTTTACTTTGACAGACACTCCGTCATTAATACATTCTCCCATACAGAAAGACCCGCTTAATTTTATCTCTGCGTCCAGATTTTTTTCCTTGATAAGCTCGTCCATTCTTTTTACGACAAGTTTAGCTCCCTTAATGTGACATGAACTGCCAACACAGATAATGATGTCTGTCATACACAATACCTCCTGCCGTTAAACTTATGTATAGAATACCATTGTGACACCTTTCACTCAATAGGCGAACAAGCTTAAAATATAATGAATACAATAAAGAAATAATATCGCCGTTAACATAAATGTATATTACAGAAAAAGCGAAAGCTGCGGCTTTTGACACCGAAGCTTTCGCTTAAGAGGGCATAGCCCTTGTTTATGCGTTTTGTGGTTTGTACGCTAAGAAACGCAGACGCACATAGTCGGCAAGCCATCCGTTTTCTTCAGTATAGAGCATTGGACGACAGTAATTTTCAACTTCGGTAAAGAAAGATTCTCTTTCTTCCTGCGAAAAGCCCTGAGTGTGGCTGTTTGCAAATACTTCCAGCCAGTTGCGCAGACCGTTGGGCAGGGGGGTAGGTCTGTCTATTCTTGCTATGTAGCTCACTTTAAATCCCTGGTTTTCGAGTATTTTAGAATAAGCTCCGAGTTCTGGGTATTTCCACGGATTGCGCGCCTTGTAGTCAAGACCGCGTTTGATAAGAGCAATCTTCATTCCTTCTCTGATAATTCTGATACAGCCTTCGCCTCCGCACTCGGCGGCAAAACGGCCTCCGGGCCTTAGCACTTTCCATACACCACGAACAACGGCATACTGGTCTGCCATCCAGTGGAGGGCGGCATTGCTCATTACTGCGTCGAATGTCTCATCCAAGTGTAAATGTTCCGCGTCATGAACTCTGGCATCAACGCCAATCTCACGCGCGGCAGCGACCATGTCCGGGCTTTCGTCGATGCCTACCGTTTCGCAGCCCCTGTTTGCCAGCTCTTTAGTGAGAGTGCCTGTACCGCATCCGAGATCAAGAATTTTTTCTCCCTCTTTCGGAGCTAAAAGTTCTATTACAGGCAGTCCGAGTTCATGTACAAAATATGCTTTGGTTCTGTACTCTTCAGGGCTCCAGTTCTGATTTGCCATTAGAAAGCCTCCTGTCCGCTTAGTGCCTCTATTATATTGCAGAGTTGGAAACTTTGCACATTATATATTCCAAGTGACATTGATTTTTCATATCAGATATTTTTCCAATGCTTGAAGCCGTTCCCCAATACTTCCGACGCTTCTGTGACAACCATAAAAGCACGCGGATGGTGCTGAGCCAGGTAACGCTTAAGATCCATTGCCTGTCTTGCGGAGAGCAGGCACATAATAGTATTCTTCTGTTCGTGAGTGTATCCGCCCTCTCCGTAAAGGACGGTTGAGCCGCGGGGAAGCTCCTCGGAAATGTAGTCTACAATCTCGCATGTATTGTCCGATACTATAAATACCAGTCTGCGTTTGTCAAAAGATGATATTACATTGTCTGTCGCAATTCCTATAATGAAGCATGCGACAAAGCCGAAAAGAACCTTTTCAAGTCCGACTATTCCCATCGATGCAATGAGTATCATGATATTAAGGTAGAATCCGTAGCGTCCGACTTCCACTCCAAAGCGTTTCCGGAGCACTGCCACAATAATATCCGTTCCTCCAGACGATGTGCCCGTCCTGAATATCATTCCGAGCCCAACGCCTTTTAGAATACCGCCTGCGACAGCGACCAGGAACATATCCCCTATGTGGGGAAAGTCAAAAGAGGTGAGAGCGCCGAGCATGAAGGAAAGCATAAAAATATTGTATATGCTCCAAAGGACAAATCGCTTTGAGAGCTCTCTGCAGCCCCACAATATTAGACCGGCATTTATTACAAGGTTTGTAACAGACGGGGAAAAGCCGAAGGCGTATTTTAGAAGAACAACTATTCCGATAGCTCCTATGTCGGGAAATTTATATGGCAGAGTAAAACATACTACTCCTATGGCAAACAGCAGACAGCCTACAGTTGACATTATAAAGGTAGAAAGCTCTGCGTGCGCCATAATATATGCTTTTTTCATGAAATATCTTGTCTTACGTTCTGTCGTCATGAAAAACACCCCAAGTTTTAAAAGTCAGTGTACGATATAGAAGATATATCTAAAATTGATTTTACGCAAGCAGAAAAAATAGCGTCGCATATCCGCGGCGCCATTTTCGTGGAAATACTTTTGAAAATAACAGGTTTGCAGGATTATATGTTCTTCCAGTGTTTGAAGCCCTTGCCTAGGACTTCCGATGCTTCTGTTATCACCATGAAAGCTTTGGGCTGAGTGTGTGCCAGGTGTCTTTTTAAATCCATGCACTGGCGCGGTGTCAGGAGCGTCATTATCGTCTCGCGCTCCTCGCCTGTGTAGCCGCCCTCACCGTGCATTATCGTGCTTCCTCTGTGCAGTTCCTCAGATATGTAGTTGACCGCTTCTTTTGTTCTTGCACTGACTACGAAGACAAGACGTCTTTTGTCAAAGGATGAGAGCATGCTGTCCATTGTCTGCCCGAAGACATAGGCGCCTATGAACCCGAAAAGCACTCTTTCAAGACCAATAAAGCTGTAAGATGCCATGATTATTCCGGCGTTCAGATAAAAGCTGTACTTTCCTACTTCAATGCCGCGTCTCTTTCTCAGGACGGAAATTACAATGTCGAGGCCTCCGGCAGTAGTGCCTGTTTTGAATATCATTCCTACTCCTATGCCCTTTATAATGCCTCCAGCTATAGCTACAAGGAACATGTCATTTATAACTGGGAACGGAACGTCATTGAGAGCTTCCAGGAAGAATGAGAGAAGGAGAATATTATATATTGACCAAGCGACAAAGCGTTTGGAAAGTTCTCTGCCTCCCCAGAGCAGAAGTCCTATGTTGCCTACGAGGTTCGTCATGGAAGGTGCTATGCCGAAAGAGTATTTGAGTATAATGGCTATGCCTATGATGCCGAGATCGGGAAAGTTGTAGGGCAGGGTAAAGCCCACAAAGCCTACAGTGAATATAAAAACACCTGCGGTATTTAATAGAAAGGTTGAGAACTCGCTCATGATCAGAAACTTCAATTTTTTGAACAGCAGACGAAATTTTCTCTCATTAGTCACAACAAGCACCTCATTATAGATTTATGTTATTCGGCTGAAAATCTGCGTGAGATTATACATCACTTTTTACAAAATTTCCGATGAAAGAAAAATGAGAAAATATAAATAGTGCCGCCTTTAAGGCGGCACAGACGGTGCATGTGTAAATATAGGGTATTTTAAATTTTTAGGCGTTCTTCCATTTCTTAAAACCCTTGCCAAGAACCTCGGAAGCATCTGTTATTACCATAAAGGAGCGCGGATGAAATTTTGCTATGTGCAGTTTAAGCTCCATTGTTTGACGCGGTGTTAAAAGGCACATTATTGTAGATGTCTCGTGCTTCGAGTATCCGCCCCTGCTGTCGAGAATGGTAGCTCCTCTGTTAAGATTCTCAAATATGTAGTGGGTTATTCCCTCTGTGTCGCTGCCTATTACAAATATCAGCTTTCTCCTGTCGAAAGAGGAGATTACATTGTCCATTGTATGACCTACTGTGTAGCTTGCCACTATCCCGAAGAGAACTTTTTCTATGCCGACCGTGGTTATTGATGAGGCAAGTATCAGCATGTTGCAGTAAAAGCTGTATCTGCCTACCTCTATGCCGAAGCGTCTTCTCATTACGGCTATGATGACGTCAAGGCCCCCCGAACTTGCGCCTGTGCGGAAGATAAGTCCCAGCCCTATTCCCTTAATAAGTCCCCCTGCTACAGCTACCAGAAACATGTCGCTTATGTGCGGCATCTGTACACCCTTCAAAAATTCGAGCAGGAAAGACATAAGAAATACATTATACACAGTCCATATCACAAAACGCTTTGAGAGCTGTCTTCCTCCCCATAGCAGCAGACCTACGTTTGCGACAAGAGTTACCACTGACGGAGAGAAGCCCATAGTATATTTGAGGAGTATGGCTATGCCCATCAGCCCTGCGTCGGGGAAGTGGTAGGGGAGAGTGAAACCCAAAACACCCAGAACATATATCAGAACTCCGGCGCTGGACATAATAAAAGTCGGGAATTCGCTGAGAGCTCCGATATATATTTTCTTCATATAAAATTTAAAATGATGTTTCGTATCCATAAAATTATCCCTCCATAGTCAAAAGTTCAGATACTTTAGTACCAGGGGTTAATAAAAACAATAGGTATTTTTGAGTAAAAGATAAATCAGCATAAAATCACCTGACTTATAAGGGCGGCTATGTGCTAAAATATCTTCCGGAAATTAAAAACAGGGAGGAATAGATAAATGGTATCACCTATGCAGGTAAGTCTCGAAGAAATTATAACTATGCTTCTTTCCCGTGTGGAGTCGCTTTCGGCAAATGATGAAAACAGCAAGACTAAGTCTAACATAGTCTACAGAGTTCTCTATAAGAAGGGTATTCTCACGGAAGAAGACATCCTTGAGTCAGTAAAAGAAGAGTACAGCATGCTTCTTGAGCTTGGAGTAATTCCCTCCGCTCCCAAAGATGAAATGTACCAGACCATCACTGACGGTATCCTTCAGTGGATAAAAGGTGACGTTGAGGGAATAAAGAAATCAATGGCTGATTACGAAAAGAAGCTCCAGGAATATGCCCGTGAAGAAGCGGCAAAAAAACCCAAAATAGAGGTTGCCGGAGCCAATGTCTTAAACCAGCTTGATGCGGCTGCGGCAAAAGGTGGTTCCAAGCTGATAATATAAGAACCTATGCCAATTATAAAAAAGCTCCGTCCGTTTTCGGACGGAGCTTTTTTATATCTTTTTTTAAAAAAAGGCTTCTCTGTTAAATCTTCAAAAAACAAAATAAAAATATTTTTATGCTTAGAAAATTTAAGATGCACAAATATATTAGCCAAATAGCTGTATGTTTACTGTTGCTAAAAATATAAAAATGGAATAATATATCCACTATTCCAAAACTCCGCCTATGTTATTTAATAAGCTGAGTTGATAGATCTGAGGTCATGTCAATGTGTGAAATTAAAGTACCGTCACTGCGTATTGGAAAATATGAAGCGCGCTGCCCGATTATTCAAGGCGGAATGGGAATAATGATTTCCGGTCCAAGGCTGGCAGGAGCTGTCGCAGCGGCAGGCGGCATAGGAACGATAGCCTCTGTTGGGCTTGCTGTTGCATCAGATGACTACGATTACAGGAAACTGTTCTCGCAGAATATAGTTATGCTTAAAAAAGCCATAAAGGAAGCCAAGGCTGCTTCAAATGACGGAATTATTGCCGTCAACTGTATGTGTGCCCTGAGTGACTACGATTCGCTGGTTCGTTCCTCATGCGAAGGCGGAGCAGACATAATAATATCGGGCGCGGGACTGCCTCTGCATCTGCCCGAACTGACAGAAGGTTATCCCGATACCGCGCTTGTTCCAATTGTGAGCAGCGTAAAAGCAGCTAACCTCATAATAGGAAAGTGGAAAAAACGCTACAACAGACTCCCCGATGCTTTTGTCGTGGAGACTCCGAACAGTGCGGGCGGGCATCTCGGCGCGCGCGACGCGGAGCAGGCAATGGACGCATCTTTGGCTCTCTCTGAGGTTGTTCCCGCGCTGGCAGCTTATCTTAAAGAAAACGAACTTGATATCCCGGTGATATCCGCGGGAGGAATATGGGACAGCTCCGACATAATGGACGCTTTCGCCATGGGCGCAAGCGGTGTCCAAATGGGCACGAGGTTTGCTGCCACCGAGGAAGGGGATTCCTCCGACCGCTTCAAGCAGGCCTATGTCGATGCGGAAGAGTCTGATGTTGTTATAATAAAAAGCCCTTGCGGACTGCCTGGCAGAGCGATAAAAAATCCTTTTGTCGAGCGCTATCTCTCCGGTATGCTTGAGAAAGTTTCGTGCACGGCCGGATGCCTCTCTCATTGCATATGCAAAATGCAGCACGAGACTTTCTGCATAGCAAACGCTCTTATCGGAGCGTACAAAGGAGACTGGGAAAACGGTCTCTTCTTCTGCGGTACCAACGTAGGCAGAGTTAAATCTGTAGTCAAAGTAAAAGACCTTATAAACGAGCTCATGGACGGATGTCTTGAGCTGATGTCGGCTGAACCTGCTAAGGCTTAAAAACTTTAAGACGGATATATCTCTATCAGCAAAAACGAAACATAAAAAAGCGGAGCTTTGCTCCGCTTTTTTATATTTCTGCAAAAAATTTTTCACTGTTAAAAACAATTATGTAATTACAACTTTATGTGCTGCAGCCTGTTGTGATATTATTTATAAAGAGTTTATGAGAATTTGCATGCTATTCGTCTGACAGGGGTGTTCTTACATGAAATTAAAAGATTTTTTACGCAAAGAAGTAAAACCGGCCTTAGGCTGTACAGAGCCGGGGGCAGTCGCACTTGCTGTCGCCCGTGCCTGCGATGAACTCAGCGACAGGGAAGATGTGGCTTCCGTAAGAGTGACGGTCAGCTCCAGCATATACAAAAACGGTATGGCTGTGGGCATTCCGGGGACAAACGGCGCACGCGGCAATGCGATAGCCGCCGCTTTGGGAGCCATCTGCGGCAAAGCGTCTTTAGGGCTGGAAGTTCTGAAAAACAGCACAAAATCCGATGTCGAGAGAGCCGAACACTGGGTTAAGGATGAAAGAGTCACAATATACTGTGATCCGGACAGAAGCGGAGTATATGTTTTGGCATCGGTATTCACTCCCGAACACAAATCTGTATGTCTTGTGGAAGAAAACCACTCCAACATTGCAAAGGTCATAGTTGACGGAACAACTGTTTTTGAAACAGAACGCGCTAAGTCATCAGCAGGCGGCTACGGAGACGATGGTTTTCCCTCAACTCTTGAAAGCGCACTTGAAATGGTGAAGGAAATGGACGACGAAGACGAAGCATTTATCCTTGAAGGGGTACGCATGAATATGGCTGTTGCCGACGGCGGTTTTACCGCAAAGGCAGACTGCAGCGTGTGCGGAGCATGCGTCCAAAGCAGCAAATTCGGTCTTACACTGCGCGATATGGCCGAAAAGAACGGAACTTACGACATATCAATGCGTATACGCAGCACTTGTGCAGCCGCGGCTGATGCCCGTATGTCTGGGATACTTATGCCTGTCATGAGCAG
Source organism: uncultured Synergistaceae bacterium (assembly GCA_964422205.1). GTDB lineage: Bacteria > Synergistota > Synergistia > Synergistales > Synergistaceae > CAZNYN01. The sequence goes on from CAYRAI010000005.1 coordinate 35,699, forward strand.
TGCGGGAAGCGGCAATCACGGCATAGCAGCCATTCTTCCTGCAGCCATACTTGGCAGACATCTCGGCAGAAACGACAGAGAGATTGCGGAGGCCGTAGCAGTCAGCCACATAGCTACAAGCTTTGTAAAGAGAAGCATGGGACGTCTCTCTCCGGTATGCGGCTGTTCTGTGGCGGCTGGTGCCGGTGCGGCGGCTGGTCTCACATATACAATGGGCGGAGGCATCAAAGAAATATCTACGGCAATGAGCCTGCTTCTTGCGAACTTGGCTGGCATGCTCTGCGACGGGGCCAAAGAGAGCTGTGCTCTTAAAGTCAGTGCCGCTGCGTCAGAGGCTTACTGCGCGGCTCAGTGGGCTATGTCAGGGCAGGAGCTCGGAGTCCCTCAGGGAGTATTTGGAGCTTCGATAGAAGAAACTGTTGAAAATATAGGCAGGGTAACTAAGGATGGGATGAAGACGGTAGACAGAGTAATGATTGATATTTTGGATATACGTCACCGTCCTGTAATGGAAAATTTGTAATAATCTGTTAAATAATAAAACAAAGTCCGCTTCACAGCGGACTTTGTTTTATTATATGCTAACTCTGATGTGCTTTTGTGATTATATCGCGTACAAGCTCAACGCCTTTGGGTGTATTGTTTATGATTTCATCTAAATCTTCTTTTGAGAAGTTTGTAAAATCAAATTTGGCTCTTTTAAGAATGGCAGTACCGATATGGTGGACAGCTTCCTTATTTTTCTTATAAATTCTCTCTTCCAGCCTCTTCATTTTAACGTCAAGCTCTTTCATAAGAATTTCAGGGCTTCTGCGGATTCTTTTTGTTCCAGGTTCCTTTGTTTCGCCTACTTCTTTTTTTGCTTTGGCCAACAGAATCATTCCTTCCTTGTTATTATCAATTTAGATGTGTTTATAAGGGTATATTAGTCAATGTGTTTCAAATTATAACCGTTGATTTATTAATTGTAAAGCGGTGAAGCAGGCCTTTACACTGATTTTCTATGCTATTTGCTGAGATTTTGAATGCGGATTATGGCGTAGTTCAACGATTGCACTTTAACTAAATCTTGTTTTTTTAGATAATTAAATGTTTTCTTTAAGTCCACAATGTCTTTTTCTGTTAATCTAGCTGAAAAATCATAGAGCTCCATCAGATGCGTTATCTCCTTAAGCGGAATAGATGTCTTTTTTTGTATGAGTTCTGCATAGTTAGATGGATTGGTTTTTATCTCGCTAACAATATTATTTCTAATTTCAAGATACTTTCTGACTATATCCGGATTCTCTTCCAAAAATTCGTTTCTTGCCACGATAAGACTTAGTCCGCTTATATATCCCGTTCCGTCAGACAAAACTGTGGCTCCTCCGTTTTTCGCTCTCGTTATTTCTGTCCCCACCAAGAGGGCTGCATCGACTCTATGAGCCAGAAGAGCCGAAGCCGCCGCGGATACCTGCATTGGAAAAAACTCCACGTCAGATTCTTGCATATTGTTTTCTTCCAGCAGTTCACAGAATAACTGGTGTACGACAGAGCCTCTTGTACCTGCTGTTTTTTTGCCTTTGAGGTCTTTTGTACTCTTTATTGATGGGTTGTTTGTCATTACCGCAAATGCCTTGGGAGACCTGCTGTTAGCGCCTATAATTGTTATTTTTGCTCCGTTTGCCTGAGCAGCTGTTGCTGCGGCGGCACCTATTCCTTCCGCTATGTCAAGCCTTCCCGATGCCATGGCTTGGATCAGCTTGGGCCCGGACGGAAGTTTTATGTAATTAACTTTATATTTGCCTTTAAAAGCCTCTGTGTAGATATTATTTGACGCGGCATACATTGCAGGCACGTTAAAGGGCAGCTCCCAGAGCGCAATATTTATTTCTTTTTCGTTTGCAAATGCCGGCGATGATAAGAGGATGAAGATTAGGGCTGTTATTATATTTTTCATGTTATAAGCCTCTGTTTAGTAATAGTTATTTTTTATTAGATAAAACAATTTAAAAAATTTGCGGCGGGAATATATCCGCGCCGCAAATTTTTGTTAACGTTTTATCTGCTCAATGCTTCTTCGACTGCTACCGCAACCGCTACCGAGGCTCCGACCATAGGATTGTTGCCCATTCCTATAAGTCCCATCATTTCAACGTGAGCCGGAACGGAGGAAGATCCTGCAAACTGAGCATCACTGTGCATTCGTCCCATAGTGTCAGTCATTCCGTAGCTGGCCGGACCTGCACCCATATTATCCGGATGCAGCGTACGTCCTGTGCCTCCGCCCGATGCTACCGAGAAGTATTTGCGTCCGTTTTCAATAGCCCATTTTTTATATGTGCCTGCCACTGGGTGCTGGAAGCGTGTGGGGTTTGTTGAATTTCCTGTTATGGAGACATCGACTCCCTCTTTAACCATAATGGCTACTCCCTCGCAAACGTCGTCAGAACCGTAGCAGCGAACTTTTGACTTTTCTCCGTCGGAGAAAGCGCGCTCTTCCGTTACTTTCAGCTCTCCCGTGTAGTAGTCATATTTTGTCTCCACAAAAGTGAATCCGTTTATGCGTGAGATTATATATGCCGCGTCTTTGCCGAGTCCGTTTAATATGACGCGCAGAGGTTCTTTGCGAACTTTATTGGCTGTTCGTGCTATGCCTATCGCGCCTTCAGCCGCCGCGAAAGACTCATGTCCGGCAAGGAAGCAGAAGCATTTTGTCTCTTCGCGCAGGAGCATTGCTGCCAGGTTTCCGTGTCCCAATCCTACTTTTCTCTGGTCTGCTACAGAGCCTGGAATGCAGAATGTCTGCAGGCCTACCCCGATTTTTTCCGCGGCTTCGGCAGCCGTCTTTACTCCTGATTTTATAGCCAGGGCCGCTCCGAGAGTATATGCCCAGACAGCGTTTTCAAAAGCTATTGTCTGGACTCCTTTGACTATGGATTCAACATCTATCCCTTTTGACTGGCAGAGAGCTTTTGCGTCCTCAAGACAATCAAAGCCGTTCTCTTTGAGGAAGGGCTCTATCTGCGCTATCCTGCGTTCGTATCCTTCAAAAACTGCCATAATTTTACCCCTCCTACTGTTTGCGCGGGTCGATAAATGTCTTTGCCTCGGCGAATCTGCCGTAGGTTCCTGTGTTCTTTTCAAGCGCTTCTTTGGGATCGACACCTTTGCGTATCGCTTCCATCATTTTGCCTATCTGAACATACTTGTAACCAATGATTTCATTATTCTCGTCAAGTCCGAGCTCCATAATGTAGCCTTCCGCCATTTCGAGATAGCGCGGTCCTTTGGGAAGAGAGCCGTACATTGTTCCTATCTGTGAGCGAAGTCCTTTGCCCAAGTCCTCAAGTCCCGCTCCGACAGGCAGACCGTTTTCGGAAAACGCGCTCTGGCTTCTGCCGTATGCTATCTGAAGGAAGAGCTCTCTCATAGCCGTGTTTATGGCATCGCAGACGAGGTCTGTGTTAAGAGCCTCAAGCAGAGTCTTTCCGGGGAGAATCTCCGCAGCCATTGCGGCGGAGTGTGTCATTCCCGAGCATCCGATGACTTCCACGAGAGCTTCCTGGATGATTCCTTCTTTTACGTTGAGGGTGAGCTTGCATGCTCCCTGCTGCGGTGCGCACCAGCCCACACCGTGAGTAAAAGCGGAAATATCCCCTATCTGCTTGGACTCAACCCACTTGCCCTCTTCGGGAATCGGCGCGGGACCGTGCTTGGCTCCCTTTGCCACACATACCATCTCGTCAATTTCTCTTGAGCACTGCATTGTAGTTTTCCTCCTTGTACTTTTCGTACTTTATATTGTTAAAAGGCGGGTATTTTGCCCCGCCATGCCTGCCGTGTCTTTCTAGTAGCCCCATTCAAAGTCGGGACTGCCCGCTTCTTTAAGGCGCCTCTTCATATCGGAGCATATAAAATCAAGAGCTTCCTTTGTGCGTCCCTCGCAGCGCGCCACGAGCACCGGCTGAGTGTTGGAAACTCTTACGAGCCCCCACCCGTTCTCGTATATTATTCTTATCCCGTCTACGGTAACGGATTTCAGCCCTTCTTCAAGAGCTTTTTGCTTTACTTTCTCTACAACGTCAAACTTTACGTCATCTGGGCAGTCAAAACGCGTCTCTATCGTAGATGGGTAGAGCGGAATAGTGCTCATAAGCTCAGAAAGTTTCTTGTCAGTATTTGAGATTATGCGGCAAAGCCTGCCGGCGGCATAAAAAGCATCGTCAAAGCCGAAAAACTCATCGGCAAAGAACATGTGTCCAGATACCTCCCCGGAGAAGAGTGCGTTTTCCTCTCTCATTTTGGCTTTTACAAGAGAGTGTCCGGAGTTCCACCATATGGGGCGTCCTCCCATCTTCTCCACTTCCTCAGGCAGAGCCATGGAGCTTTTTACTTCGCAGATTGCCACAGCGCCTGGGTGTTTGGGAAGAATTTCTCTCCAGTAGAGAGCCATAAGCCTGTCTCCCCAGATAACTTCGCCCTTGTCGTCCACAACTCCTATTCTGTCGGAGTCTCCGTCGAAGCCGACTCCCAAATCAGCTCCAGTCTCAAGAACTTTTTCTATCAGCTTGGGCAGATTTTCTCTCTTTGTAGGGTCGGGATGGTGGTTGGGGAAAGTTCCGTCGGGTTCGCTGAAAAGTTCTGCCACATCGCATCCTATGCGGCGCAGAAATTCGGGTGCGTAAAGCCCTCCCGTTCCGTTGCCTGAATCACACACAATCTTTGGACGGCGCGCTCCCAGAGTTATCTTTGAAGTGAGCATGTCAATATATTCCGCTGTGATGTCGGCGAAGCTCAGCGTTCCGGGTACTTCTGCCTCGATCATTCTGTCCTGCTCGATTATTCTGGATATCTCAAGGATATCGTCTCCCCAAAGAGTTGACTTTTCAAACGCGACTTTAAGTCCGTTGAACTCCTTGGGATTGTGGCTTCCCGTGACCATAACTCCGCCATTTACGTCAAACTTATAGAGGCTCCAATAAAATGTTGGAGTGGATGAAAGTCCGATATCGATAACGCTGACCCCGGCTTTCATCAAGCCTGCCGCCATTGTCGCCCTTATGCGTTTAGTGGAAAGGCGCGCGTCTCCGCCGAGAGTCGCCTTAGAAACCCCGCGCTCCATAAGCCATGTTCCGTAAGCCTGTCCGATAAGGAAAACAGTACTGTCGTTAAGCTCGCTTTCTGCAATGCCTCTTATGTCATATTCCCTAAATATGTGTTTAGGTGCGTAAGCCATAGTCTCTCTTCCTCTCTATAAATTGCAAACTTCTGTGAATTTTACGTTTTTACACTATTTACATTATAGTATATGGGGCGATTTTCCTCCATACATGTCATATTCTTATTTTACCCTTTTTTTGCTTATATTTGTGTGAATCCGGCTTATGGTGCATATCTCTCATATGCTATATAATCAGCTATCAATATTCATTGACAATCTGTAACAGCAGAATGCAAATGACAACTATATACAGAGAGGTGCAAAGACAATGGAAAAAATAAGAATTGAAAAGAACGCAAACCCCAAGCCTAAGTGCGACGTGAGCAATGTAGGGTTCGGAAAAGTTTTTACAGACCATATGTTCCTAATGGACTACAACAGCGAAAAAGGCTGGTATGACCCACGCATAGTCCCCTTCGCGCCGTTCAGTATATCGCCTGCCTCCGTAGTCTTTCATTATGCTCCCGAAATTTTTGAGGGCATGAAAGCCTACAGAACATCGGAGGGCAAAATTCAGCTCTTCCGCCCCGAAGAGAATATAAAGCGTATGAACATCTCCGCAGAGCGCATGTGCCTCCCGCAGATTGACGAAGAATTTTTTATGGAAGCTCTGATGAAGCTCGTTGAAGTTGAGCAGGACTGGGTTCCTAAAGAGCCCTTCACATCTCTTTATATAAGACCGTTCCTATTTGCTTCAGACGAACAGCTTGGCATTCATACACCCCATAACTGTGTATTCTGCATAATAATGTGCCCTGTCGGCTCATACTTCAAGGAAGGCATTAACCCAGTCAAAATGCTCATAGAGACAAATGACGTGAGAGCGGTCAGAGGCGGCACGGGCTTTGCAAAGTGCGGAGGAAACTACGCAGGCTCTCTGCGCGCTGGCGAAAAAGCGGCATCCTTGGGCTACGCTCAGGTGCTTTGGCTCGACGCGATAGAAAAGAAATATATTGAAGAGGGCGGCGGCATGAACGTCATGTTCAAAATAGACGGCAAAGTCGTTACCCCCGCATTAAGCGGCTCAGTCCTTGCCGGAATTACAAGAAAGTCACTTATAGAAATACTGAAATCCTGGAACGTGCCTGTCGAAGAACGCCAGATAAGCGTTGACGAACTCAAGGCAGCGATGAAAGCGGGCAAACTTGAGGAGTGCTGGTGCTGCGGTACTGCCGCAGTCCTTTCTCCGATAGGGGAGCTGGCTTATGGTGATGAAAAATTCATAATCAATGACTATAAGACAGGCCCAATGGCCAAAAAGCTGTACGATACACTTACCGGCATACAGTGGGGCAGCGCAGAAGACAAGTTCGGCTGGACAAAGCCAGTCTGCTAGAGTCACAATAAATTAAGAAACTCCCTCCGCCTAAAGCGCGTAATCTGCTTGGCGGGGGGAGTTTCTTTTACTCTGTAAAAATAAACTTGTATACTTTTATAGTTTGTTTTAAGACGGTGAAATAAGATAAAGAATAATCTCCCTAAAAATACGTAAAATCTTTGCTGAAGCTATTTTCAAGCAGAAAGAATCATGGTAAACTATCCTTATAAAGAAACCATAAATGAACATATATAATTTCAAAGTTCATTATTAAAACAAAATAAGGAGAGGATTCCATGCTTTCAACAGAGCAAATCATCGACAAGACCAACGAACTCGGCGCACATAACTATCACCCAAAAGACGTTGTAATAGTCGAGGCGGACGGAGTTGTAGTAAGAGACCCCGAAGGACGCGAATACTATGACATGCTTTCCGCGTACTCTGCTCATAATTTCGGACACCTGCACCCTGAGATCGTAGCGGCCGCTAAAGAGCAGCTTGACAAGGTCACTCTCACCTCACGCGCGTTTCATAACGCAGTGCTCTGTGATTTCTATGAGAGCCTCTGCAAACTTACAGGCAAAGAGATGGTGCTTCCGATGAACACGGGCGCCGAAGCTGTTGAAACAGCTTTGAAGACAGCTCGCCGCTGGGGTGCCGAAGTAAAGGGTGTCGAGAACGGCAAACAGGAAATAATCGTCTGCGAAAACAACTTCCACGGCCGTACAATAGCCATAATCAGCTTCTCCACAGACCCCGATGCCAGAATTAACTACGGCCCCTACTGCCCCGGCTTTAAAATTATAGAATACGGCAATGCGGAAGCCCTCGAAGCAGCCATAACACCCAACACAGTCGCATTTCTCGCAGAACCCATCCAGGGCGAAGCCGGAATAATAGTTCCTCCCGAAGGCTACCTCACAAAGGTTCGCGAAATATGCACGAAGCACAACATCCTCTTCATAGCCGACGAAGTCCAGACAGGATTTGCACGTACGGGAAGAATGTTCGCCTGCAACTTTGAAAATGTCGAGCCTGACATCTTTGTAATGGGCAAGGCGCTCGGCGGCGGAATCATGCCTGTCTCCGCAATAGCTGCCAACAAAGACATCCTCGGAGTCTTCACACCAGGCACACACGGCTCAACATTCGGAGGAAACCCCCTCGGATGCGCAGTCGCAGTAAAGGCGATGGAGATCCTTGTCAGAGACAATTACCCTAAACTTGCCGAAGAAAAGGGCGAATACTTCATGAAGAAGCTCCGCGAAATCGACTGCGATGAAATCATCGAAGTCCGCGGCAAGGGCCTCCTTATCGGAGTAGAGTTCAAAGTCCCGGCAGCAGCCTATGTCAAGAAGTGCATCGCGGCAGGAGTCCTTGCAAAAGAGACACACGAGCGCACAATCCGCTTCGCGCCCCCCATTGTCATTACATACGAACAGATAGACGACGCAGTGGAAAAGATCAGAGCGGCGTTCGCGAAGTAAGAGCATAACAGAATAAAATTACAGCCGCCCAAAAAGGGCGGCTGTTCTTATCTTTGGTCATAATGCCTCAGAGATAGTGTAAAATACAGGATATTCTCTCTGAGATGTTTTTATTATGCTGTTGCGCATATATGCGTGTGGATGTATAATCTCCAAATTGTAAGTCCCAAAGAAAGGAGGCAGTGCTATGTTCGCTCATTTGTGAGGCATATACATAATGTATGGAATACATTTCTTTGCAGATGGTGAGCACAGAGCGCTTCCTTCAAGTTAATTTTCTGTCCTTTTAGGAATAACTCCACCCTTATTCTCTGCAATTAACAGTTTTTCTTACACATTGCGCAATTTTTAGAGCAAAGATATTTTCTGTATCTGTGCCAAAATGTAGGCCGCGTCTTTTGTGCTGCCGTTCTGCGCCGTGCTGTCTTTGAACTGAGAAAGGTATTCGCGCCTCACTGAAGTTTGCTGTGTTTCCTAAATAAGAAAAAGGAGTGTTTTGTAATGTTAAGACGTTTTATGGCTGCTGTTATGCTTGTTGCTCTGCTTGCGGGTAGCGCCTCCGCGGGAGAAAAATTAAAGATTTGGTTTGATGCCGGCGGAAGCCCGGGCGAGACATACAGCACAGTGCTTCAGAACGGAGCAGCAACCGCGGCAAAGGATCTCGGAGTTGAAATTAAATTTGTCTACTCCGACTGGAATGCCGAAAAGATGATAACTCAGTTTAAACAGGGACTTGCCTCCAAGCCGGACGGAATGGTCGTAATCGGAGCTCCCGGTGACAACGCCTATGGCCCTCTTATAGAGAAAGCTTTCGCGTCCGGCATAATGGTTGCCTGTGTCGATACACCGCTTCCCAAGACGTTTGAAAAATTCCAGTCCAAGGGCTACTCATATATCGGCGTTGACAACTATGGTCAGGGTAAGATGATGGCGGAGAAGTGCCTTTCACATTTTAACCTCAAAAAGGGAGACAAAGTTCTCGTATGGGGCTTAAAGAGCATTCCGGGACGCGGACTAAGAGCCAAAGCCATGCTTGATGTTTTCAACAAGGCAGGACTCAAAGCCGATTACCTTGAAATATCGCCCGAAGCCAACAAAGAAGCTACACTTGGAGCTCCAATCCTGACAGGCTACCTCACGTCACATAAAGACTGCAAACTCGTCGTCATTGACCACGGCGCTCTTACAGCTCAGGCAGGCAATGCCTTAAGAGGCGCAAACATTAAACCGGGCGCTTTCGGCATAGCAGGCTTCAGCCTTTCACCTGCTACAGCCGAAGCTATCAAAAGCGGCTACGTAAATCTTGTTTCCGAGGGGCAGCCTTATATGATGGGCTATCTTGCTGTTACTCAGATTGTACTCAACAAACGCGGAAATTTCGGAGGCATATATGTTGATACTGCAGGCGGCTTTGTAACAAAGCAGAATATCGATAAAGTTGCCCCCCTTGCCAACAAAGCAATTCGCTAGTATATGAGCTTCTGATGTCCCTCATTCTTGAAATGCGTGACATCCGCAAATCTTTCGGCAGCGTCCACGCCCTCAGGGGTGTGGACTTTTGCCTGAAGAGTGCGGAGATAGTGGCTCTCCTTGGCGACAACGGCGCGGGAAAGTCCACTCTTATTAAAATTATGTCTGGACTTTACGCTCCCGACTCGGGGAGCGTCATATTTGACGGTGTGCCTTTCAAAAAAAATAGATTTACAGTGGCTGCGGCAAGAAAAGCCGGTATTGAGACAGTCTATCAGGACAGAGCTTTGGGAGATTCTCAGCCTCTTTGGAGAAATCTTTTTGTGGGAAGGCATCTTAAAAATAAACTTGGCCTGATTGACGCAGAGAGAGAACGGATCATAGCAAAGAGCATAATAGAGGACATCGGGCTCTCAGGAGTCGGTATCTCTCCCGATACTCCTGCAGTGAGCCTCTCGGGAGGAGAGCGTCAAGGCTTGGCAATAGGACGGTCCATGTATTTTCACGCCAAGGTCCTCATACTTGATGAACCTACCACAGCCCTTGCTGTTAACGAAGTGGAGCGTGTGCTTAACTTTGTAAGAGAGGTAAAAGCGGAGGGACGCTCAGCCATAATAATAACTCACAGCATAGACCATGCGTGGAATCTTGCTGATAGATTTGTCATCCTATCTCACGGAAAAGTTTTTGGCGAGTGGAACAAAAATGAGCTCACTCTTGACTCACTCTTCAAGAAACTCAGGGAGGCTAGTCTATGAGCTTCATCTCAAAAAATAAGAACCAGCTCCTAATAACATCAGTCCTGTTTTGTCTATGGTCATTCTTTGTAGTACTTGCGCCAGAAGCCTTTCTCTCCCCCGATATATACATTTCATTCATGTCCACAGTCCCCTTTATAACGATAGTGGCCGTAGGCATGACATTGGTAGTAATAACAGGCGAGATGGACCTTTCGTTTGCTTCAAATATGGCCATGTCAGGTTTTGTCTTCGCCTATGTAAGTACTCATACCGCTTCTTTTGCCTTTGGGCTTGCCGCCGGCCTTGCGGCAGGCACAGTTATAGGCATACTTAACGGCATAGTTATAACAGCCACTGGAGTTCCCGCAATTGTGGCCACAATAGGTTTTGACTTTCTGTGGCGCGGCTGCGTAATGCTGCTCTCGGACGGTACAGCTATTCCTCTGGCATTTCTCAGAGAATCTGCATCTGCAGCACTATTCACGGGCCGTCTTTTCAATACAATCCCACTGCAGTCAATATGGGCTCTGCTATTTGCAGCGGCGGCATCCCTTATCTACCACAGAACCTCTTGGGGAGACAGCCTGCGCTTTATAGGAGATAACAGGGAAGTAGCCAAGATGATGGGACTCTCTGTAGAACGTTCCAGAGTGGCTGTATTCGCTTTTCTGGGATTTGCAGCAGCTTTCTCGGGAATACTAGCGACTTCTGAAATGGCTAACTGGTGGCCGACTCAGGGAGACGGCTATCTGCTTCTCGTCTTTGCCTCGGTATTCATAGGCGGCACATCTGTCTATGGTGGTACGGGGACAATATGGGGGACGCTGATAGGCTCCGTCATAATGGGCATAATCGAAGCAGGCATAGTAAGTTCCGGCTGGTCTGGATTTTGGACAAGGTTTGTTGACGGTTTGGTGCTATTGATATCAGTTTCCTTCTATGCTCTGGTATCAAAAAAAAGAAGAAGCGGAAGATAGCGTGTTTATAATTCTCAAAAAACAGCCCCCGAGCAGATAGCCCTGCTCAGGGGCTGTTTTTATTGAAGAAATTATTTTAGCACGTTGGGCGTAGTGTAAGCATCAAATATCCCGGACCCGGTAATCATCAGGAATCCGGGATATTAATTTTGCATTGTAGAAGGGCTGGGCCTATCCGCTCTTGCCGTTTACTACAATGTTTGTGCTGTTATGCCATGTGCGCAGAGAGTCTGGCAAGCCTTTGCTCTATGGCAGCAATGCATTATTACTTTCCTGTCATATTCTGAGTACCGTTTCAAATATGTAATTAAGATACACAAAGAACCTCACTCAAACCAAAATACTAAAATAAGTAATAATGCTGATTATTATAATGAATGTGATTTTGCTCATCCTCCGGAGTACGCTTAAAACCAGAGCAATTCATTTGTCAAAATGACAAATTTATAAAAAATACATATTGCATTTTGAATAAAATATAGACATATAAAGCGGTTTAGATTAGTCATTAGAATATTTTATTTTTTTTGATTGACCAATTTTATTTAGATTTAAATTTAACAAATTTTTATTATATTCTTATGTATCCGTACTCCATTTTTTGTATTTCCTAATATAAACCTACAAAAGCAGGCCCACTGCTGCCTATTTACAATACACCGTAATTATCATAGAATCCATTCAGTGAAAAAATACTAAAATATTCAATGAATAATTTAGTATTTTTAGATTCTTCACTTATAACGCATGAGAAAGAGAGTGAGTCGATGAAGAAGCTTGAGATAGGTAATTTTCATGTTAAGGACATTCTTTTCGGAGAAAGGACAGTTTTTCGAGACGGAATTCTTACGGTCAATAAGGAGGAGGCAATTGCCAGTATCAACCCAGACGGTAAGCTCAAAAACATTGAACTGTATGTGGTGCGCCCCGGAGACAGTGCCCGTCTTGTGCCGGCAAAAGCCGCTGTTGAACCTCGCTTCCGTCCGGACGGACGTGCTGTGTTTCCTGGCTATACTGGCCCAATGGAGAGTGCTGGAGACGGCGTTGCCTATGCTCTAAAAGATATGAGTGTTATTTGCTGCGGTAAGTACAGCAATATGGTTGACGGCATGGTAGATATGTCAGGTCCGGCTGCCGAGCACAGCGTTTACGCTAAGCTTATAAATTTGGTTGTATATGCGGAACGCACAAATGAAAAAGATCTTGACCTTTCTATAAGAGTTGAAACTGAATACCGGCTTGCCGCCCATCTGTTAGCTGAATATGTGGCAAAGTCACTGAAGGGACAGACACCTGACGACTGGGAGTCTTATGAATTGGAATCAGGTGCCGCTGAAGCCGAAAAAAAGGGACTTCCGCGTGTCGGCTATTTCATGAGTGTATATAACCAATATGCAAATAACTGCAACGATATGATTTATGGAGCGGACAGCCATAATATGCTGCCGATATTTATGCACCCAAATGAAGTGCTTGATGGGGCTAGGGCGTCTCAGTTTGGAATGATGGGGCAAACGACTTCAGCTTACGGTTTTCAAAATGACCCAACTCTAAAGCAGCTGTACAAGGAACATGGAAAAACGATTAATTTTGTCGGAGTCATATTGTATCCAACTGATGTTTCCAACAATATGAAGCTGCGTGTCAAAAATACTAGTGGCCGCTTGGCTTCTTCGTTGAAACTTGACGGAGCTGTAGTTTCTGAATGGGTTGGAGGCAGCAACGCAGACGTTGATTTCTTCTACCAGCTTTCGGAACTTGAAGATTGTGGAGTAAAAACGGTCGGCATTATGGCAGAGCACGGTGGGAAAATGATGCAGGATTCAAAGGGAGATGCAATTATTTCGGGCGGAGATACAGGCGCTATATATGAATTGCCTCCTATGGATTTGGTGATAGGTGATATTCAGTCTACTGTAAGGGATTATTTTTACGGTTCATGGCCTGTTCACAGCGAATATGGCCCAAGCCTTAGACCGGATGGTTCTTTGATTGTCAATATGTACATGATTGCAGATGGCGGCAATACAACAGGTTTCCTGACAAAGAGTGTCAGAGAGTTTTAAGTGAGCGGAGAAGGGGAGCTAACTATGAAACAGGTAATCTTATTTGTAAACCAGTTCTTTGCGGGGGTGGGAGGCGAAGGACAGGCAGATTTTGAGCCTGCTATACTGACCGGTCCGGCAGGACCTGGAATAGTACTAAGCCAAGCCTTAAATAACGCTGTTATTACTCATACTCTTGTGTGTGGGGATAATTTTATGAACAGCAATCAAGAAGAGGCGCTTGCTCGCATTAAGGGATTTTTGGATGACAAAAAATTTGATATGTTCGTGGCTGGGCCGGCTTTTCAATCAGGCCGTTACGGTATGAGCTGTGGTGCTTTATGTAAGTTTGTCAGCGAAAACTATGGCGTGCCGGCAATAACCAGCATGAATGAAGAGAACCCGGGCCTTGATGCATATCGTGAAAATCCAGAAATATACATTATAAAGGGGCATAAAAGTGCTGCCAGGATGCGTGATGATATACAGTGTATGGCGAGACTGGCCAACAAGCTGCTTGCAGGTGAAGAAATCCTGTGGGCTGAGGCCGATGGGTACTTCGGACACGGAATTCGCAAAGAAGTCTTTACCGATAAGACCGCATCCGAACGTGCAATAGAAATGCTGCTGGCTAAGATTGCTGGAAATCCCTATTCGACAGAATATAAGATAGAGATTCATGATGCTGTAGCGCCAGCTCCTGCAGTGTGCGATATTCATAAAAGCAAAATTGCACTCATTACCAGCGGAGGAATGGTGCCCACAGGAAATCCTGACCATATGCCGTCAGGAACGGCATCAATTTGGAAAGCTTACTCCACGGATAAACTTAACGCGCTGCTTCCGGGAGAATTTTACAGTGTACACGGCGGTTTCAGCACTGATTTTGTGAATGCAGACCCAGAGGTTTTGGTTCCGTTAAAGACAGTAAAAGAAGCCCTCAGAGAGGGTGCTTTTGGTGAGCTTGAGCCGTTTCTATACAGCACTACCGGTAATCTGACAGCACTGAAGGATGCTCGCCGCATGGGAGAGGAGATTGCAGAGGTACTTAAGAAAAATCATGTTGATGCCGCGATTTACGTCTCCACTTGAGGAAGCTGTACACGTTGCGGTGCAACGATGGTAAAAGAGCTGGAAAAATCAGGAATACCAACGGCACACATAACAAATATGACTCCTGTTGCAAAAGTCACCGGCAGTAATCGCATAGTCACAGGTGTTGCTATTACAAATCCCTGCAGTGATATAACTCTTCCTATGGATGAACAAGAACGGATGCGTAAAAAGTTAATTGAAAGAGCTCTGAACTCTTTGGCAGAGGAAGTTTCAGGTCCAACGCTATTTTAGACGAGATATACGCGGCTGTTGTTTTTACTGCACTTTAGCCGTAATTTGACAATGTATACGCAGAATATAGATTTTATGAAAGGAGAGTCTGCGATGGAAATCTTTGGAATACCTTCAAGTATAACCTTTTTCTATTTTCTTGGAATTATTGGAGTGCCAATTGCCATAGAGATTTTGCTGCACTCCGGTTGGTGGAAGAAACAGTCTGACTACTATTACTCCTTTAACAATAAAAGCGAATAAAAAGCATTGTTAAAAGATGTTTGCTCAGAAGGGATAGATAACTTGTGAAAATTAGTTGGATTCAAATAGGAATGGCACTTTGCTATATGATGCTGCTTGTATGTGTTGGACTTTACATGAGCCGCAAAGTTAAAAACAGCTCTGACTACTGGATAGGTGGAAGAGAGATTGGTCCTATCTCGACAGCTATTTCTTATAGCGCTGCCTATTACAGCACGGCTGCTATTATCGGAGGACCTCCTCTGTATTACCTTTACGGTCTTGGTTACTCTGCCATGGAGAGCTTTTTAAATATTTTGCTGACAGGGTTTGTAATTTTTGTCCTTTTTGCTCCCAAAATGAGGGCGATATCTGAACGAGTTGACGCTGTTTCTCTTTCAGGGTTTATGGCTGTTCGCTATCGCTCCAATAAAATTAGACTGATTTGTGCCTCGATAATAGCTCTTATGATGATTCCATATGCGATGTCCTGTGTAAAGGGCATTGGGGATGCAATGACATCAATTGCGGGTATACCATATCAGTTTTCTGTAGTTGTCATTGTTATAGTCTCCTTTGCGTATCTTGTTACAAGCGGTTACTGGGGAGCTGCAACAGTTGATGTAATTCAGGGGCTGACGATAACTTTGGCTGTTGTCGTTACGGCAGCTGCAGTCTTATTGCACACCGGCGGCATTACGCCTATAGTCAGCTATATCATTGAGGAGCATCCTAAGCAAGCAACTTTAACCGGAGGCTTGACATGGGGTACACTGTTCAGTTACGCGGGCGTATGGGCCTTTATTGCCTTTGGTCAGCCTCAGCTCACCACAAAATTCTTGGCTCTTAAAGATAACAGAACTGTTGGCGCAGTAATGCGCATATCTACAGTTTGGCAAATCATTTATTGGGTCGGAACGGCAATTATTGGTATGGGGGCTCTCTATCTTTATAAGGGAAAAGGGTTCACAAATATCGATTTGATAGCTCCAACCGTAGCAAATGACTTTGGCGGTACAATTGTAGCCGGAATTTTTCTCTGTGGTGCTCTTGCAGCAGGTTTCTCTACCGTTGCAGCACTTGTTTTAACATCGTCCGCATCTGTTGCTAAAGATATCTATGAGGACTATCGCTCAATAGCAACAGGAAAACCGGTAGCCCCTGAAAAATCAGTAAAGCTGTCACGTATTGTAACTGGTATAGTGCTCTTGCTTATAGGTATAGGTTCCTTATATCCTTTGGACTTTGTTTGGGCGCTATCTACAATGTCTGCAGGTGTTATGGGAGCTGCTTTTACCGCGCCTCTTCTTTTGGGGATTTACTGGAGGCGGTCAACCACGCAAGGTTGTCTGACAGCTATGATAGGCGGATCCATATTGTCTGTAATCTGGTATTTTGCCGGCCTATCAAATATAGTGCATTCATTTGTGCCTGGAACGCTGCTCTCCTTTGTTCTGATGATTGCAGTCTCTCTTATGACACCGCAAATGCCTGAAGAGCATGTAAAGGTGTTTTTCGAGGCAGACTGCAGTAAAAAAGATATTGACAGAGCAATTGCAAGCGCAAGGCAGCAGGCTTAGTGTCAATTTTCAATTAATATCAGACAATTTAAGAGTGACGCAAATGAATCATATTTTGTACTAACATGTTGTGTGTGCTGTATTTCATAAACATAGCGTAAAAAACAGAGCTACATCGGCGCAATCCGATCATGCTCTGTTTTTAAGTATAGGCTTAATTCAGCTGTTTTTATAAATGCCGTTTTTATTCTGTCGCTTTACTGAGGTGTATGAAATAGGTTATAAGAGAAAATTGCTATCTAACTATGTAAGGTGCAATGGCATTTTTTACATATGTTGCGCTGAAATACTCTCGCCAAGAGCGTATAAAGTCTTCGTCGGCCGTAACTCCGAAGTGGGCGGAACACCCAAATATCGCAAAGGCTATACTGTATGAAATTTGTTCAACAGGTACATCTTCCATAAGTTCTCCGTCTCTTATACCGGTTTTCAATATACTGGCAATGTGTTTGGCAATTAGTGTTATGCGGTTTTGTGATGATTCAGGTGTGGGGTTAAGTGTATAGTGTCTTGTCCAGTGGTACATGTATTGCGAATTATAGTAAGAAAGCGTCAAATTAATCCAGTCGGAAAAATAGGAGTCTATGCGTGAAAGGACTGGTTTATTGGGCTGTGCGTGCAGTGAACTGAACGATTCATAAAATTTAATGTCATCTATTGTCTCAATAAGGTCCTTTATCGACGAGAAATAGTGATAGAAATTACCGGCAGACATTTTGCATTCGTGAGCGATATCTGAAATATGAATTGACTCATATCCTTTTTTGCGTATAAGCTCTTCCCCGACTTCTATTATCCGCTTCCGCATGAGCTCAGCCTGCTCTCTTCGTGTAGTCATTCTCAATCTCTCCTCAATGCAAATTTTACCTTATATTGGCAGAAAAGAAGATAAAATGAATAACTTCCTCAGCACGCTTAGGCTTTTTAGTTTGTTACGCCTATTATAAAGTCTAAAATATTATATCCTATGAAGTAGAAAATGCAACAATCTTTTATTGCTTTGCTGCATGTTTAACAGAGAGATATCTGAAATAACGTGGATGCTTTTATTTAAAATATAAACTCGTCTTTAAGAGCGAAAAACATCTGCCAGGCGCTGCAATGTCTGAATTTTTATCTTCTAGACTCTGATTTTGCAGATAAGAGAGAACCTCCGCATTGACGCTAATTGCTTTGCGCCAATGCGGAGGTCTGCGAAAATTTAATGTTATTTTTTTGCTATTATTTTTTCTTCTTTTCTTTTGCTACTTCCTGAGAAATTTTCTTCATCTCTTTCTTAAATTCATCCATGAGCCCCTTGCCTTTGCTTTCATCAAGCTGGCTCCACGTGGCTGCAAAAGCGTCCATCATAGGCTGGAGTTCTTCTGTCGTATACATATGAACTTTTATGCCCTTCTTCTTCATAAGCTCAAGATATTTGCGGTCGTTTGCTTTTGCGTTGGTTATGCTGAGAGCCGCCTGTTTGCTTACAGCTGCCTGAAGAATTTTTCTGTCTTCAGGTGTCAGCTTCTCCCATGTCTTGTTGCTTATCATAATCCCAAGGCACTCTGTATTCTTGTTAAAATTGTACCAATGCTTTATTACATCACTGAGGGCTGTGTAGGCTGCTACGATGGAATAGCCTGTATCACCGTCACAGACACCTGTCTGAAGGGATTGGTAGACATCAGCAAAAGGTATGGATATCGTTCTGAACTTTGCTCCTTCAAGGGCTGTCTTGAATACGTCCATATTGGGTATGCGAAGCAGAATGCCCTTGTCCTTCTTGGGGTCAAGAGGATTTTTCATCTCTTTAACTGTGCATGTTCCGACCATTCCTTCAAGGTACATTCCCAGAAGTTTGACTCCGAGCCTTGAGTTAAATTCATCCATTTTCTTGAAGAACCAACCGTTCGGATTGTAGACTTTGGCTACCTGTTCGTAGCTGCTTGTATATCCCTGAACGTATATTAGGTCCATTCTGTTGTCAAACTGACTCGGGAAAGATATACACGCCATTTCTATTGTTCCGCGGATAAGCTCTTCATAGACAAGCGAGTAGTCTCCTAGCTGATTTGCCGGATAGACTTTAATCTCAACTCTGCCATTGGTTTTCTGCTTTACTTCTTTAGCTATCTGTCTCATTGATTCTGTCGCAAAGTGATCCGGTGGATTTTGTCCAGCAAATTTCAGCACGACTGGGGCTGCGTCGGCGCACTGTACCGCAGTTAGAAGCAAAATAGCCGCAAATACAGCCGATATGCCTGAAAAGTAGTGATTCATTCCTTTTTTAAACATGACCTACCACTCCGTCTCTTTTAATGTTTTAATAGAATCAGTTTGAAAATAATTTTGCTGCGCGTTTAGGAAGCATAGATAAATCTGTTACAATGGCTATGCCCATATCTTCAAGAAGTGAACTTACATCAACGGGCACTGTCCCTTCTTCGGTGTTCTGGTTTAGAACGCCGCCCATGCAGACAGGGACATTAAAGTTCTGCTCTTCCATCTCATCCATGAGATTTCGCGCATACTCAAGAGCCATTCCGTTATGGGTGCTTATGAATAGAGCTTCTGCATTTGAAGAGGCTGCCTCAAGGATAACCTCATCAGGGTTGCGTTCAGCTCCGATTGTTACAACATGGCACCCCGCCTGCTGCAGCAGTTTATTGATAAGAAGAAGCCCATGTTCGTGTACATCTGTTGAGGCTGTAAGCACTCTGCGTCCAGAGAGCTTGTCTGTAACTTCTTTGCTTTTGTAAAAAGGAGCCCAAATTTTCACTTGATCAAGCGTCTTTGTAAAAATATCATTCGGAATTGGCTTTGTTTCTTTATTGGTACTGATTTCGTCTTTTGCAGAAGGATTGAAAGCGTCCTCAAAGGCTCTGGGTCCTATGCACTTAAGAAGATAAAGCATTTCAACGGCATCTTTGATATTTACTCCGCAGTCTGCAAAATATTCAATCGCATTATTGAAAACTTCTTTGCCCCTGGCGCAGATTAAGGAAGCAAATTTTCTGGGCTCAGTAAAATCAAAGTGCGGATGCATCCTTCTTGCGATTTTTTCTATTTCTCGTCCCCATAGCTGCACTTCGCATATTTCGTCAAGGGAAGGGGCCCTCTGTGCTTCCGTAAAAGGTACGGGGAGAAGGGCGTGTCCCGTTGGGCACTCTATCTGTGTCATTATGTCCCACATAAGGTATTCTGCAGTTAAAGAGCGGTTTTTTTCAGGATCCATATTTGACGATATCGTATCTCCGTAAAACATTGACCCGACACAATCATGCCCGTGTATCTCATCAAGTGCGAAAATCCAGCCTGAGCGTTTTATCGGGTCAGATACCAGCCCGCCTACACAGTGAGCGAGTTTTGCTCCAAGAAGGTCTTCTACTATGTACTTTTCAAGATATGCCCATGCGGCACTTGTACTGCAGTCCAGGAATAAAGCTCCAAAACCGTCGTCAAGGTATGAATGCATTAAGGTCCCTTTGTCGCGCAGACAACCCATAATGCCTATTGCCTTTACTGTTTCTATCGTTGTAATGTCGCGCCTTTTCCACATCGGAGCCTCGTGAGCAAAAAATTGTGAAAGGTTTCCAACTGTTGTAACCCCTGCTTTAAGTGCGGCTACGGCATTTTCGGTAGATGCGGGGAAACCAATAATAAAATCTCCCATGTGGGGCTGTATCGGCGCACTTTGTCCGACCTGCATCCAGTCCGCTTCTGTTTCAAGGTAAGGGCCGCTTTCTTGGGGTACGGATTTTCTCATACTGAGCGGCAGGGACATCCTTCTGTCCAGACATATTCCGGCACGGTCAAGGCGGAAAGAATTAGCCTCCGCGAATTTGTAGACTTCGTTTAATGCGGAGGCAGTTTCTCCCCATGTATTCATTCCTATGTGGGCGTGGTACATAATGCGCCCCTCTTTGACACACCTTTTTTTGTATTCAAGTTCAGAAGAGACATCGTACTTTTTCATAAAGGAGGAAGGCGTGATCTTAATCGACTTTGCTATATTGTTGGATTCATTAAGTACATCACACATCTTGGGCAGGCATGTGCCGCGGAGAATTTCCGTAATCTTGTCTCTTAAAATATTTTCCATTATTAAACGCCTCCGGTAGATGATATTGCCGAATATAGTTCTGTTGTTTTTTGTCTCGCTCTACTATTTACTGAGATAATAGTTTAAAAATACAGAATAGTCATTGTTTGCAATATATAAAAATTTTTGTTTACAGGGTGATTTTTTATGCAATATGCATAAAGGGCGTGAAGCTGCGTATCAGTATGATTTTGCGGAGCAAATAAGAAGCACACTCAATATATGATCCTTTTCGTTATTTTTGCCGATATATGTGAACTCTTTTCTTATGGAAACAGTTATTTTATCGGCGCCCATTTTTTTTGCCTGACTTTGCAGGTAAGGAATAATTTTTGCTTCAGCCATTTTCAGGCACTTCTCCAGACTCTCATCAGAAACAGCGGAATCGGGGAGAAATGCTGTGTATGTCTCATTACTGAAGGAGTGAGCCGCTAATATGGTGCATTCAAGCTCAAGAGAACTTACCGCGGCCCCAATAGCTCCCGCAACACCGCCGTCACGCGGTATGAGAATTTCTCCTGCTATAGATTCCCTAGGTGCGAAGTGCCTTGAAGGATTTCCGACGTACACCGACATTTCCGTTTTATGCTTTTTATTAATTTTTACAAATTCCGCATTCAGCGATTCACATGTTTTTAAGTTGATAATCTCTGCTAAATCATGAGGTGATGTATCAAGACGTGCTGCCCAAGCGCTCAGAGCCGTCTTTGACAGCTCGGGACAGCCCACCTTCGTCACTCCGATCACATTCAGAGAATCCGTAGGGGTGCATGAAGATATAGTTAGGAGGTTACTCATTAAGAGTTCTTTAACGTGACTTTCTGCGGATGAAATTTCCGGATGAGCAAATGTAATATATTCAATGAGCTCGTTTTTTGTGTGGGGGTATTTAAGAGCTTTCTCGTATATATCTTTGTCTGTTTCAGACTTTGGCTCAGCCGACAGAGACGGAACCACAAACATGAGCTCACAATAATTTTCTTCAATTTTTCTGATTCTCTCCTCTACCAAGCCGCGACTGTACAAATTGTCTTCGCAAAGCCTGCATATAGGCAAGACACGCTCCGGCCCTACAGAGATGAGCCCAAGTGAGTCAATTTGTACAATACTGTCTCCGCCGAGTGCTATAGATTGTATCTCAAGCGACGGTATCATAGTGTTGTATGAAGCTATTGAAGCGCCTTTGTCCGAGAACACGGCTTTTCCATTTATGATGGTTCCGAAATCGGTAGAAGTGCCTCCCATGTCTATGACCGTCATGGATGCAGTGCTGTGCCTGTCTGCAAGACGCGCCGCACCCTTTATGCTTGCGGCAGGGCCCGAAAATATGGTCTCTATAGGGAATTGCCTGCACCATTCTGAAGATACGAGAGAACCGTCGCTTCTTATAAACATAATGGAAGATGTTACTCCGTGATTTCTTACTGCTGATGCAGTGTCTTCTATCAGCCTTTCAGTAAGAGGAATTAAAGATGCGTTAAGGTAGGCGGTAACACTTCTTTTCACGGAATTGAGCTTCGCATGGGCAAGTTCATAACCGCATGTGACAGAGTGAACCCCGATTTTTTCAAGCATGTTTTTAGCGGCAATTTCGTGTTCCGGGTTTCGCGGTGAATACATGGCCGATACGGCAAAGAGCTCTCCCCTATGTGCCAAGGCAAAAGCTTCCAAGGCGCGCACGTCAAGAATTTCTCTTTCGCGCCCCCACGACGTATGTCCTCCTTTGATATATAGTATTGATTTCGGAGATATGATTTTTTTTATATCTTCTGTAATGTGAGGATATTTTTCAAACCCTATCAATACCATATTTACGGGAGAACCTTTATGTTCCAGTATCGCATTTGTAGACAGTGTGGTTGATACATTGCACGATAATATGTTCTCACAGATATTTTTATTGTTTTCCAAGAGAATAGACAGAACTTTGTCTATAGATTTTTTATAGTCGCAGTGCAAAGTTCTTGTCTTTGCGGAAGATATTACGGATTGAGATACTGCATCAAATAAAGCTGCATCCGTATTCGTTCCGCCGACATCTATACCGAGTGTAAAAACTGAAGTCATAATTCTTCTCCTTGTCGGACAAAAGGATATAAAAACATATACATATTATCTATTTATTTAAGGAGTGTCACTGTAGATAGAGCACAAAACACCATCGATGCTTTTAATAAGCTTTGTGCATAATGCATATTTATGAGTATGTGCTTAGAGCAGCATAAAAAACATCTTACGTATCTGTCCTTGACGCGCTATACTATATCATTCGTTTACGTTTTCGGCTGATAAATTTGGAATGTATCTTTGCCCGAATACCATGTTTATATTTAAGGAGGGGCTGTTTTTATGAATGATGAGGCTGTCAGGAAGTATATTGCTCTTACAGATGAGGAAAATTATAAGAATGTGCAGAGGGCGCTTGATAATTTAAATGGTGTCATTAAACAGACTTCGCTTATACGCAGTGATTTTTACAGCACCGAGTATGGCTGTGATATCTACATAAAGCCGGAAAATTTGCAGGTTACCGGCTCTTTTAAAATCAGGGGCGCGTACAATAAGATTTTCAATCTGAGCGACGAAGAGGCCGCAAAGGGAGTTATCTGTTCTTCTGCTGGAAATCATGCACAGGGTGTCGCTTTCTCCGCTCAGAGGCGCGGCATAAAGGCGACTATCGTTATGCCTAATGTTACGCCCCTTCTGAAGGTCAATGCGACTAAGGCTTACGGTGCGGATGTCGTTATCCACGGAGATGTCTATGATGACGCTTACTCGAAGGCGCAGGAACTTGCCGCCGAGAACAATTATACTTTTGTCCATCCATTTGACGATTACGATGTCATATGCGGACAGGGAACAATCGGGCTCGAGATACTCAGCGAGCTTGAAGATGTGGACGAGATACTTGTTCCTATCGGCGGGGGAGGGCTTATAAGCGGCATAGCTATGGCGGTGAAGTCTGTACGCCCCGATATAAAGGTCATAGGAGTTTCACCGATAGGAGCTATGGCAATGAAGATATCTCTTGACGAAAAGTGCATAACAAGGCTTTCCTCTATAAAGACGAGCGCCGAAGGTGTTGCCGTGCGCCAGCCTGGAGACCTGACTTATGCCCTTACCAGAAAGTATGTGGATGAGATTATCACTGTCACAGAGAAGGATATTATGGACGCGGTGCTTGTCGTTCTCGAAAAGCACAAGCTTATAGCCGAGACAGCGGGAGTTGTGCCTCTTGCCGGTGTTAAGAAGCGAGCGGCCAAGGGCAAAAAAATCGTCTGTCTTATGAGCGGAGGCAATATCGATGTTGTAACAATATCTTCGATAATAAACCAAGGGCTTATAAGCAGAGGAAGGATTATGTGTTTTAGTGTGGAACTGCCCGACAAACCGGGGCAGCTTGTGAAAGTGGCTCAGATCTTGGCAAGCAGTATGGCGAATGTTATAGAGCTTCAGCACAACCAGTTCAAGGCCATAGACAGGTATTCAAACAAAGTGGTGCTTGAAGTCACTGTCGAGACAAACGGGCACGAGCACATTAAGCGTGTAATAGAAGAACTTGAGGACAATAATTTTACCGTAAACAGGATATATTAGAGTACGGAACAAACTTTATAGAATAATTAAAAGAGCCTCCTGCGAGATGAATTGACTCGCAGGAGGCTCTTTTTTTGAACATAGATTAAAAACTTTAATGTGCATATTTGTTACAAAAGAAAACTTTAAATTCTTTATATAAACAATAACTTGCGGAAGTATTTTCAAAAATGTATGATTTGTATAGAAAATTTACTACAATTTGCAACTTAGTTGCAAAACCCCGAGTCTGCAGCCTAAGGATGATTCTAAGGCACAGGACCTGTCAGTTTCGAACCAAATTCGAAGCTGCAAGGGCTTTCGCGGAAACGCGAAAACCTCCCGGAGTACTCACAGTGCTCAGCTTGGAAAGGGGACAGGATTATGCCGCAGTTGTGCGAGTGTAGCTCTGTATCTTTCCTTTTCGCTGAATCCGGAATCCAAGACAGGGGAGCGGTATTGCTGTCATCATGATGACGAGAAGAGAAAGGGGATGTTTTGCAATGGCAGAATCAATGTACCATGTAAAGAATATGACAATTAACGGGGTGCCGCGCAGGGTTATAGCCAAGCCTGAAACGACACTTCTTACGGTGATCAGAGACCAGTTGAAGCTGACAGGCACAAAACGAGGATGTGACTGCGGTCAGTGTGGGGTATGCAATGTTATTCTTAACGGCAAGGTTGTCCGCGGATGTATAACACGCTGGAAGAATGTACCCGAATTTTCTGAGATTGTTACGGTTGAAGGTATAGGTACGCCTGACAGCCTTCACGCAATACAGTGGGCGTTTATTGTTACCGGCGCTATTCAGTGCGGATTCTGCACGCCAGGTTTTGTTGTATGTACCAAAGCACTGCTTGACTCAAATCCCAACCCGACGAGAGAAGAGGCGCGCGACTGGTTTGCAAAGAATTGGATGGCGTGCCGCTGCACAGGTTATGTTCAGATTGTTGACGCTGTAATGAAAGCAGCCGCCATAATGCGCGGTGAGGAGCATATTGAGGACTTGGCAAAGATGTACAAGCCGGGCGACTCGGTGTGGAATTCAAAATATCCCCGTCCCAATGCAGTATATAAGGCAACCGGAACATGGGACTTCGGCGATGATGACAGAGTAAAGCTTCCCGAAGAATTCCTATTCGCATATCCGTACTCACTTGACGGAGTACGCCACGCAAAGGTCAACAAGATTGACACAAGCGAAGCGGAGAAGTGCGAAGGGGTATTCAAAGTTGTAACATACAAAGATGCTAAAGCGAACAAGGGAACAAACCGAATCAGAGGTCAAGTGGGATGTGCGTCTGCCCTTACGGATGGATGGGATCGCCGCATAATGGTAGAAGAGGGAGACAAAATACGCCAGTGGGGCGAGGTAATAGCCATTGTATGCGCCGACACGGAGGAACATGCTCGTGCTGCATCCCAGAAAATCAAAGTAGACTACGAGGCTCTGCCTGAACTTCTTGACATATATCAGGCAAAGGCAGCGGACGCAGTCAAGGTTTATGATGAATTTGAAGGCTATGACGGAATGCCAAACGCATGGAACAAGCGTTCCTTTATTAAAGGCAAAGACCCCAAAGAGGACATTGAAAAAGCACCATACTCGGTTGATGTGGAGCTTCTGAGCTCACGTCAGCCACACATGGTGCTTGAAGCAGACTGCGGATACGCATACTACGACGAGAACGGACTTCTAACAATAGCGTCAAAGTCCTGCTGCGTCTACCGCCATCAGATGATGATAGCGCGCGGAGTAGGAGTCGCCCCATCAAAGATAAGAGTTATTCAGAACAACATGGGTGCCTCTTTCGGATATAAGGTTGCTCCCACAAACGAACCTTACCTCGCCTTGGCACTGATAGCATGTCAGCGTCCGGTCTATATGAGAGTGAACATGAAGGAGCACAATGTCCGTACACCGAAGCGTTCGCCCTTCCTTATGCACATAAAGGCGGCAGCGGACAAGAACGGCAAACTCGTAGGCCTCGACCAGACATACTGGGTAGACCATGGACCTTACAGCGAATCCGCAAACGACCTCACCAACAAGGGCGGGCAGTTCTTCTTCTCACCCTATGCTTATGAGAATATGAGAGCAGTAGGCTACACATGCTGGAGCAACCATCGCTGGAGCGCCGCCTTCCGCGCGTACGGAGCGCCTCAGACATATTGGGGATGCGAAACAGCTATGGACATGCTTGCAAATAAGTGCGGCATTGACCCGTTTGACTTCCGTGAGATGAACCTCCTTGAGTGGAAGCCATTCACAACAGATCCCAAGGGAGTATTCCCATCAGGCTACGCTCCGGAAGTATTCCCCCTGCCGGAGATGATGAAGAAAGCCCGCCCATACTACGAAGAAATGAAAAAAGAAGCGGCGGAGAAGAGCAATGACAAGTTTAAGTTTGGTGTTGGAGTATCAGTCAGCATCTACAACTCGAACGACGACGGAGCGGACGAAGCTGCAAGCAATGTTGAACTGACAAAAGAGGGCGTCACAATCTACAACACATGGGAAGACCACGGACAGGGTGCGGACATAGGCTGTGTCGGCACCGCGCACGAAGCGTTAAAACCGCTGGGACTTCATCCCTCTCAGATTAAGCTTGTACTGAGCGACACGGCTAAAGCCCCCAACAGCGGGGCTGCCGCGGCAAGCCGTTCACAGGTAATGGTCGGAAACGCCATAGTGGACAGCTGCAAAAAGCTTCTTGACGCTATGCGCAAAGAAGACGGCACATACCGCACATACGATGAAATGATAGCTGAAGAAATTCCGACATTTTATGAAGGATACACACAGGCTATGGTCCAGAATGCCGACGGAAGCACGGAAGTTTGCTCGGGCAATGACAAGGACACAGGACTCGGAAAACCTTTTGGCTTCCATATGTTTGCAGTCAACCTCGCCATGGTTTCCGTAAATCTTGAAACAGGCAAGGCTCACTGCGAGAAGTTCGTACTCGTAGGAGATGTGGGCGTAATAAACAACTATCTTGTTGTAGACGGTCAGCAGATAGGCGGTGTAGCTCAGGGAATAGGTCTTGCTCTTACAGAGGACTTCCTTGACGAAAGCAAGTACAACAACTTTGTGACTATGGGCTTCCCCTACATTAAGGATATCCCTGATGACATAAAGCTTGTACATGTTGAGACACCGCGTCCACTCGGGCCGTTCGGTGCTTCGGGAACGGGTGAAATGCCGCTTTCCGCACCTCACGTTGCAGTATGCAATGCGATACATGACGCTTGCGGCGTGCGCATAACATCCATACCGGCCAAACCCGAAAAGATTCTTGCGGGCCTGAAAGCAACGAAGTAAATATTGACGGGGAGGGCGATATATCATCATTATTCGCCCCCAAAAATAAAATAAAAATTATTTTCCTCTCTGCCGTAAGGCAGAGAGGTTTTTTGGCAAGAGAATATCTTGTGCTGTTAAGGATATCTGTCTATTCATATAAGAGGAGGATATAACAATGTCAAACTGTGAAGAAAAAAACTTTGGAAGCATATATGAGCTGCCTATGCAGAACGCTTCCGCTCTGGCCCCTAACATTCAAAAGAGAACGCTATACGGCCCGGGCCGTTTCTGGGACGACTATGTTATGCGCCACTTCATACTTCCCGCCCATGAGACAATACCCGAACACTCGCACGAGTGGGATCACCTCATGTTTACCCTTTCGGGAGACGGCATTGTTGTTGTCGAAGGCGAGCCTTATAAGATGAAAAAAGGATATTGGACAAGAGTGCCCGGAAACATGAAGCATGTTTACCGCAACACGGGGGACGAGCCTCTCGAATTTTTCTGCATCGTCCCATCCTGCGGTGATCCCCACGCTAAAAAAACCGTGATGAGAGAGGCACGTGCGGCACGGAAAAACGGAGCGGAGCAGTAGAATCTTGAAGCGCTTTATCTCGGAGCGGTACAAAAATATAACTCCGTCATCGATGATGAGAATGGCGGCTCTTGCCTCGTCTGTCGAAGGAGCGATTGACCTCACTCTCGGAGAACCTGATATTCCCACTCCGGAGGCGATATGCGAATCTCTGGCACAGAGTGCCAATAGGGGCGAAACTCACTACGCTCCGGGCATGGGACTTGCCGACTTGCGCAAAGCCGTATCTGATTATTGGAAGCGTAAATACGGTCTGATGTACGGAGCTGACGAGATATTTGTCACAGTCGGAGGCAGTCAGGCTTCATCTCTTGTTTTTCAGGTTACGCTCGAGCGCGGCGATGAGGTCATAATACCCGAGCCGTTCTTTACATTCTATGAACAGCAGGTGCTTCAGGCAGGCGGTGTGCCGATTTACTGTATGAGCACTTTTGAAGAGGGTTTTGTACCGAATCCCAAGCGTCTGGAATCACTGATTACCCCTAATACAAAGGCGGTAATCATAAACTCCCCCTGCAATCCTACGGGAGCGGTCTTTCCGAAGAATGTGCTGCTGGAGATAGCATCGGCAGTAAAGAGACACGACCTTCTTGTAATATCCGACGAACTTTACGAAGGCTTCTCCTACTTTGTTCCTCATACTCCCTTCGCCTCCCTTCCAGATATGAAGGAGAGAACTGTGACAATAGGGGGGCTATCTAAGAGTTATGCCATGACAGGATGGAGAATAGGCTATGCAATGGCAGACAGCGCATTGCTTAAAACAATGCAAAATGTCGCTGTCGTGCAGACATTAAGCGTCAACACAATGGTACAGAAGGCCGCGGAGTATGCCCTTAATAACTGTGACTGCGAAGCTGAAAGAATATCGGCAATATTCAGGAACAGAGTAACTAGAGGCTATGAATTTTTCTCGAAACTTCCTGGCATAAAGTGTTCACGTCCCGGCGGAAGCTTTTACCTATTCTTAGATGTAACCGACACTGGCATGAGCGGCGAAGATTTTGCCGTTAAAATGCTCAAAGAGGCGAAGGTTGTCACTATTCCAGGAGATTCCTTCGGGCCGCACTGCGGAAATTACGTCAGAATAGCCTGTACTGTCTCGGAAGAACTTA
>CAYRAI010000006.1:0-64318 GCA_964422205.1 uncultured Synergistaceae bacterium
GTAACACCGTTTCTCACTTTCACAATGTTCGCTGCTAAGGGTCTTGAGTTTGTTGTTTGTGTCGGACGTTTGTAAAGTTTGCTTCGTGTTAGTGTTTGTTTGAGCTTCCAATGCCGTGTGAAATTGATAAACGACGTTACGCCTCTGCTTGCCGCTGTTTGGCGCGTTTGTTTGTGCGTCTGAGAGCCTTGGCGTAATGCCGTTTCACATTTTCACAATATAAAATTTATCACTTAGGCTACATCATGATGTGGCGCACCGCGTATGATGCTAAGATGGCTCCTGTCAGCACGATTAGGATGTTTTTCCCGCAGAGCGAGAGGAGCAGGGCTGTTATTGCGCCTGCTGCAGAGCTTGTTTTGTCTCCCGTTGCAGTAAGGATGTCGGGGAATATTAGAGCGCCGAGTATCGCGTAAGGTATGTATTTAAGGAAGGATTCTGCAAAGGGAGGCAGTTGTCTCTCTCCTAGGAAGAAGGCTGGCAGTATTCTTGACGGCGCTGTTACGAGCATCATTAATATGGAGAGTATCATAATTTTTGTCATGATTTTTTTCCTCTCACGGGGCGGAATACCACTGCTCCGAACAGAGCAGCGATTCCTGCCGAAAGTATTATCGCTATTCCTCTGTTCATGGATGCGAAGCATGGCACCCATTTGATGTATGCGCTTGCCGCCATTGCTATTGCCGTTACAGTGAGAGCTTTGCCGTCATTGCGCACAGAAGGGATGAGCAGTCCGATGAATAGGGCGTATATGGCTATTCCCATGCTGTCCTGAACAGTTGAGGGGAGTATCGCAGTTCCAATGTATCCCAAAAGAGTTCCAAAAATCCAAGTAAAGTGGCCCGGCAGGTTTAGTCCCGCTTCAAATTCAAACGAGAGGTGTTTTTCCGGTCTCATTGCCGCTACACTGAAGCTCTCATCCGTTATTTCAAAGCAGAGCCAGCTTTTTTTGAGAGCTCCTATGCCAGGTGCAAAGCGTTTTGAAAGGGCGGAGGACATCATAGCCATTCGAAGGTTGAGCACTCCCACCGCTGTTACTATTTCCGCGGCGGAAGCTCCCAGAATGTATAGGTTAAGGGCGACGAATTGGCTTGCCCCTGCGAAGACAATAGCTGACATGAAGATGCTCTCCCATGCTGTGAGCCCTGCATTGCGTGCAAGTATGCCCAAAGCCAGAGCGGAGGGCAGGTAGCCTATGGCTATCGGCGTTCCCGCCTTTATTCCGTTAAAAAAGCCACGTGCCGTGCTTGTCTCGTCCATAAGTTTTATCCCCATTCCGAAAGAACAGTACCGATTATAAAGTTTGCTCCTGCACGTGTCAAAAAACATATTGAAACAATATGTATAAGACGTATAAAAGCTAAGAGGATTCATGATAGAATGAAAGAAATAACTTATGAACGGAGGAGCGCAGATGGCCCAGTCTCTTGATCAGCTAAGCAGGATTGATATTTCCGGATATAAATCGATAAAACATTGCAGTATAGAGCTTAAAAAAACAAATGTAATTATCGGAAGCAACGGAGCTGGAAAATCAAATTTTATATCGATTTTTGCGCTCCTGCAGGATATTTTGGCGAAGAATCTTCAAGTGGCAGTGGGACAGAACGGATTAAATTCACTTTTCTACAACGGCAGAAAAATTACGGAAGAGATAGCCGCAGAAGTCTTTTTCGGCAAAAATTCATATGGTTTTAACCTGATACCTACGGATGATAACAGAATCATCTTTAAAAAAGAGTATTTCGCTTATCACGGCAATTATGAAAATGAGAGCAATATCTCAAGGGGACACAGTGAATCAATGTGGCAGGCTGGCTCTAGAAATAAGCTCGATGAATATATAAAACCTATTCTCGCCAAACAAAACTGGCGTGTGTATCACTTTCATGACACAGGGCGGAACTCAAGGGTAAAACAGGAGCACAATATATCAAATAATCTTGTTTTGATGAGCGACGGCGGAAATCTGGCAGCTTTTCTCCACCGCCTGAAGCATAATTACGTAAAAAGCTATGATGAAATTGTTAGTACAATACAGCTGATAGCTCCGTACTTTAAGGATTTTGTGCTTGAGCCTCAGGAATCTAACAGAGAGCAAATTATTCTGAGATGGCAGCAAAAGGGATGTGAAGACATTTTTAACGCTTCGCAATTCTCAGACGGCACACTGAGATTTATATGCCTTGCCGTACTTCTGCTGCAGCCCCATGAACTTCAGCCGGCCGCTATTATTATTGACGAGCCAGAACTTGGGCTTCATCCCTATGCTGTCACAATATTTTCCGAGATGGCAAAGCAGCTGCCTTACGAAAAACAGATAGTGATATCCACTCAGTCTGTAGAGCTTCTCAGTGAATTTGATGCGGAAGACGTCATTGTTGCAGACCACAGCGAAGAAGGCTCTGTATTTAAACGCCTTGATGTTGAAAAATTGGACACGTGGCTCAACAGTGACTATGCTCTGGGCGACCTTTGGAAGAAAAATATTTTGGGAGGCAGGCTCTCACAATGAAGAATGTCTACATATATTGTGAGGGACAGACGGAAGAAGCCTTCGTAAACGAGATATTGACACCATATTTTGTGAATTTTATGATATATGTTACTCCTATAGTATGCAGTACAAAGAGAACCGCTTCTGCAAAGCACCGCGGCGGTGTCAGTGATTACAATAAAATAAAGAGCGAGCTCACAAAGCTTTGCAGACAGCATAAGAATGAATATGTCACAACTATGTTTGATTATTACGGCATGCCGGAAAATACACCTAATATCCTCTGTGACGAATCTGATATTTACAAGAGAACAGAAATGATCGAATCCGCGGTTAACCGCGATATAGGGGAAGCAAACTGCATCTTTCATTTTATGCTGCACGAGTTTGAAGGGATTCTTTTTTCAACGCCCAAAGTTTTCTTGGCAGTAACGGATGAGGCGACAGCGGCAAAGATTCAAAAAATAAGAGATGAGGCTAAATCGCCGGAACATATTAACAACTCCGTTCGCACAGCTCCATACAAAAGGCTTGAAATGCTTATCCCGCACTATCCTAAGGTAAGATACGGCGCATTATTATCAAAGAAAATCGGTATTGACGCCATTTTGGGTGAATGCAAACATTTTGAAAAGTGGATTGAAACAATAAAAAAACTATGATTGTAGTATTATTAAATAATCATGTGTCAATATTGGCAGGGGGAGTGAAATGTTGACATTTTTATCAAGAAAGACGCTTCTGATTTCACTTATAACAATACTGTGTTTGTCTTTCGCTTCCGCGCTTTTTGCGGACGAGGCTCTCTACGCTCCGTCTCCGGCCGACCACAACAGGCAGTGGGGCTTTCCTCATAAGGAAGGCATTGTCCTTGTACTGTCGGGGGGAGGCACTAAGGGACTTTCTCACATAGGAGTGCTTGAAGTGTTGGAGCGGGAGAATATCCCGATAGCGGCTATTGTAGGCACCAGCATGGGTTCGATTATGGGAGGCTTTTACGCATCCGGCTATACAGCCGCAGAGATGAAGGAAATTCTGAACAATGTCAACCTTATGGAGATAATATCCAACCGTTCCGGACGCTCTTTTTCTGATGTAGGGAACAACAAGCCGCCGAGAAGTGACAACTCGATGCTGAGCGCCTACATAGACAAGAAAAATAAAACCATTAGGACGAGACTCGGAATACTGAAGACAAAAGATCTCTATAACTTTTTGAGCGAGGCGACATCTCAGGTAAATGTTACGGATTTTGACAGGCTTCCGATTCCGTTTGCCGCTATAGCTACCGACCTTGAAAACGGAGAAACAGTAGTTATGAGAGATGGTAACTTAGCTTCTGCCATGCGTGCCTCACTCTCTATTCCTGGGATATTCGAACCGTGGGAGATGAACGGTAGACTCCTTATAGACGGAGGAATAAAGGCCAATCTTCCTGTAATAGAGGCTAAAAAAATCTTCCCCGGACATCCTATAGTTGCTGTAAACCTCTCTCCCAAGGAACTCCGCAAGGATAAGGCGGAACTGCGTTCAGTACTCGAAGTGGCTGCTCAGACTCTTGAAATTCTTATGAGACAGCAGGTTATAGACAACATGAAAGAAGCAGATCTTGTGTTGTCTCCCAATGTCAGCGAGTTCGGCGTTTTGGACGGGGACGGCTACGACGAGATAATAGACAGGGGAAGAGCGGCCGCTCAGGCTCATGTAAGTGAGCTGCACTCCCTTATTGACAGACACAGGATGAATTACGCTCAGTCAGTTCACAGCAGCGAATATGTGCCGGAACATGACATTGTCGAAGAGCTGCGTTTTGACGGAGTGCCGAAAGGCGTTGCAGAAAAGCTTTACCAAAAGTACGATGACTGGATAGGCAATCCGCTTGATATGAAGCTTATCGCTTCGGCAGTGAAGGAGCTTTCGGCGAGAGATGACTTTAATTCGGTTGAAGGCAAAGCAGTTCAGCTTGCTACAAATAAAGTGGCAGTCGTCTTCTCCATAGAACGGCCGGCGAAGGTAGAGTTCGGGCTTGACGGATATGTCGGAAATATAAATGCCGACAGCTGGCTTTCCGTATCGGCTCAAGTCAGGGATATTATGATGGACGGAGACGTCGGTTCTCTGGAGTACAGAATAGGCAACAGATGGGGCATCATGGGGCGTTACTTTACTCCTCTAGATGCAAATAACTCCCAGTTTGGGCTTGTTCTCTCATCTCGTGAGGAGGGCTATGCTCCGCGCAACGCGTCCGATGCCGAATTTGAAAGGCACTCCGCAAGAATAGCATGGTACAAGGAGTTTAACCGCCATTTCCGCATGGGCTTAGGCTATGCCATTGAAAAAATAGGCGGAGGGGATACAAACGACGGCCCGTACCTGAGCTTGAACGTAAATACTTTGGACGACCCTTTAATTCCTTCAAGGGGTGTCTCCTTAAACTCAGACATGTGGCTGCCGATTGGCGAGACTCTCCAGACAAGGACATTCATCCAGACCCACCTCCCCATATGGGAAAAATGGAAGATGGTATTCTCCGCTGGACTTAAAACCGGAAATATCAATGACCCTGCTTATGCGGCGGTTCTGGGGAATAACGAAGAACTTTACAGCTTGGCCAAAAATCCTCTGGTGGGAGACCAGGCTTATTGGCTCCACTTAGGCACAGGCAGAATAGCAATAAAATCATGGTGGGGCGGAGTCGATATGGAAGTTTTCGGCAGGTACGGCCAGGTTATGAGGGATTGGAAGAATCAGGACAGCTGGTGGGAAGCGGGAATTTCCCTTACAGTACCAATGAATAACTTCGCAGGCAAGCTGGTGCTGGTCTATGACCAGGGCGGAGATTTCACTGTGGGCTACTCGTTCGGCATGCCTCGCTGGTGGGGCGGGCCTCTCCCTTAAGCAAAATACTTAGCTTAATGTTGCGGATTATTGACTACTGCACCATGTTTGTTATACTAAGTTATAAGTGGATTTAGTATCAGCCCCGAGTCGAACCTCCTAAGGAGCGGAATCTCTAAGGAGATAGACCAATGGGTCTCTCCGGAAACGGAAAGGCCTCCCGAATTTGGAAAGGGGAAGAGAAAATACAGCATATTATTGCTGCTTTCCTTCTGCATATACATTTACAGATTTCGGTGCCGGTATTCTTTGTCCCTTATAGCTATAAAAGGGGTGGATATGTTGCGTATTCTAAAAGTGTTGATCGCTGAAGCGGATCCGCTGCTTCAAAAACTATACTCTGATCTGATAGCGGAAGAACATTCCTACTCCGTCGTAAAGTGTGTCTCGACAGGTCCCAAATTGTTTGAAGCAATACGTTTCTTTCAAGCGGATCTTGTCCTGCTTGACCTTTACCTTAGGGACTTCAGCGCCATTGAAGGTTTGGACGAACTCAGAAAAGAGTTTCCACGCACAGACTATATCATCGCATCTTCGGGCGAAGATCCTGAGCTTGTCCGCAACGCTCTCTGCCAAGGAGTCTTCGAATTTTTGATAAAGCCATTTTCTTTTGAACGCCTAAAACTGGCGCTTAGAAATTATCAGGTTTACCACCACAGCCTCACAGGCAGAACAAGACCTTGGCAGCAGGAAGATTTAGATACACTCGTCTCGATGAAGGCAAGAGATCCGTCCTGGGCGAACAACAGGGCTATCCCAAAAGGACTTCAGCTTAAGTGCCTCAACGACATTGAGCAATTTCTTCGCGAGAATCCCGACACATTTTCCGCTCAGGAAATAGGAGACAGACTGGGACTTTCCCGCTCCACTGCGCGCCGCTATTTGGAATTTCTCATGATGAGCGAACGCCTCGTTGTCGAGTACGCATACCGAAAAGTCGGCCGCCCCGAGAAGAGATACAGAATAGCCTTAGTTTAGCAAACAAGCCCGTTCCTATAAGAAGGAACGGGCTTAAAATATGCTTGTGCTGTTGTCACGGTTATACCCTATAGGGTGCTGTTATTAGAGCTAGAGAAAATATTATACCTTTTAGGGTATAATATATAGCCTCTCGGATCTGCTTATGAGTATGAAATATTGTTCTTTTGGATAAACTTTACCTGCCATAGGAGCTAGGCAACTTTTGGAATCTCTTATTCAAAAGTTCCTTTAGCAAGAATTTTTTTGTCTTCCATCATCATTCTGCCGCGCGCGAAGACGTATTTTATCTCAAGGCTGTCTTTGTCCAGCAGCAAGATGTCTGCGTCAAATCCCTCTTTTATGTGTCCTTTGCCGCGCAGTTTGCAGTGGTCGGCTGTGGTGGTGCTGACCGTCCTTACCGCGTCTTCCATGGAGACTCCCTCTTTGAGGACTGTGTCGGTAAATTCCTCATGCACAGATGTTACCCGTCCGATTGTGATTCCAGTGTAATTGCCCGTTTCGTCAAACATCGGCATTGAGCCCTGTCCGTCAGAGCTTAAGGAGATATGGGAGGCGGGGATTCCGTCGTCGAGCAGTGTTTTTATCGCTTTGCTGCATTTGACCTCTCCCTCTTCGAGGAAGATGGGTGTCGTGCTGCTGGTGAAGTCCACGTATCCGCCCATTTTTGCATATTTGCGCGCGTCTTCAAAGAGCCACGGGTTTCTGTTCATGTGTGTCGGGATGAATTGAGATATGGGAAGCTCCGTCTCTGCGGCGCGGAAGAGGTATTCAAGCCCTCTTTTGCCGTCTCCCAAGTGGACGTTGACAAGGCCGCATTTGCCTGAGAGCATTCCTCCGACCCGCGCGGCGGAAGCGACTTGCATAAATTCATCAAATGTCGGCTGGGATGAGCGGTGGTCTGATATTGCTATCTCTCCAACTCCTATAATTCTGTCTATTAATACTATATCCTCTCTTATGCCGCCGCATATCGGCTTTATGGGCAGCTGGTACGAGCCTGTCATGGCAAATGCCGTGACTCCTTCCTCTGTCAGTCCGTTTGCTTTCGCTATGAGAGCACCTGTGCTTCTTGTCACATCGTCCGTGCCTGTCAGCCCTATTACTGTCGTCACTCCGCCCTTCACCATGTCAGAGAGCAGAAGTTCAGGAGTGCGGGTAGCAGCACCGCCCTCTCCGCCGCCTCCTGTAATGTGGACATGTCCGTCAACTATCCCCGGAATGAGGGCCATTCCCTCTGCGTCTATAATTTTAAGTCCCGGGAGAGTCTCTTCACAGGGAAATGTTTCTCCCATCCATGTTATTTTCTCGCCGCAGATTAAAAGAGATTTTATCCCTATAAATTCCGGCGCGTATATCTTGGCGTTTTTGATTAGAGTAAACATTTTTATCCTCCGTCCCAATTGTGAAATTTTGTCTGTATGAACAAAAATAGATATTGTGTTATTGAATGCCTTGTGATATTGTGCGTTATATAATAGGTTCTTAGGGAGATAGAAGTCAAGTGAAAACTGCTTTTATCTTTTTTAAAGCAGGCAAAAGAGGTGAAATCCAAGTTAAAAGAATGTGGGTTGTTTTAGTGTACTTATTGTTTTGATTTAAGGAGGAATAATTATGGCACAGACAAAACAGAATAAAACACGTTGGGTTCCGGATACATATATCATTATCTTTTTTGTTGTAATTTGTGCGGCGCTTCTCACATGGACTGTCCCGGTCGGGCAGTTTGATACCAAAGAGATCAAGTACATGATGGGAAGTACGGAAAAGAGCCGCACTGTGCTCATACCGGAGTCTTTTAAGTATAAGCTTGACGATGCCGGTGTCCCCATGAAGGACGGAATCAAGCTCTTTGAGCCTTACGGAGAGGTTGGATTCCTGAACTACGCCTTTGAAGGCATGGTTGCGGGAGACAAGTGGGGTTCCGCTGTCGGAGTTATGATATTCATACTCATAGTCGGAGGAGCGTTTGGCATTGTGCTGCGAACTCACGCCATTGAGTGCGGCATTAAGAGGATGATAAAGAAGAGCAAAGGCATGGACAAGCTCATAATACCGATACTCTTTGTGCTCTTCTCTTTAGGAGGCGCAGTCTTCGGGATGGGCGAGGAGGCAATACCTTTTGTCCTCATAGTAGTCCCAGTCGTGATAGCTCTAGGCTATGACTCCATCGTAGCTGTCATGATAACTTACTGCGCCACTCAGATAGGCTTTGCTACGTCATGGATGAACCCCTTCAGCGTTGCAATCGCTCAGGGAATATCACAGATACCGGTGCTTTCGGGCGCGGGTTTCCGTATGTTTATGTGGGCGTTTTTCACTGTTTTGGGCATAGTCTACACGATGTGGTACGGGAGCAGAATAAGAAAGACTCCTGAGCTTTCGCCTGTGCGCGATTCCGATAAATTTTTCCGTGACGAGCTGAGAAGTTCGGAGGATTCCGAAGAGACATTCGCCGCCGGCCATGCACTGGTAATTCTCACAGTTGCGGCTGCAGTTGTATGGATAATCTGGGGCGTTACGGAAAAAGGCTACTACATTCCCGAAATAGCGACTCAGTTCTTCATTATGGGGCTTGCAGGCGGAATTATCGGAGTGGTATTTAAGCTCGGAGACATGAAGGTGAACGACATAGCATCCTCTTTCCGCAGCGGAGCGTCAGACCTTTTGGGAGCCGCGATGGTTGTAGGAATGGCGAAGGGCATCATACTTGTTCTCGGAGGAGACTCCCCGACCAATGCCACTGTTTTAAACACAGTTCTTCACAATATGGGGCTTCTGATTTCCGACCTCTCCCCGGCATTTTCCGCGTGGATTATGTATCTCTTCCAGTCCGTATTTAACTTCTTTGTAGTCTCGGGCTCGGGGCAGGCTGCTCTCACAATGCCCTTAATGGCGCCTCTTGCGGACATCGCCGGCATCACGCGTCAGGTTGCCGTTCTTGCCTTCCAGCTCGGAGACGGCTTTACAAACCTCATAGTCCCGACATCGGGCTGCCTCATGGCATGTATCGGAGCGGCCCACATAGACTGGGCTACATGGGCAAAGTGGCAGATAAAGTTTCAGGGAGTTCTCTTCCTCTGCGGTTCTGTCTTTGTAATAGCCGGAGTAATGATAGGATTTAATTAAGATAAATTTGCCGTGCGTCCGAAGGCGGTGCTTTGTTTCATATTTGAAGAAAAAAAGAGACATGAGGGGATTTGCTCCTCGTGTCTCTTTTTGCTTAACTTGAAAGTTTGATTTTATGCTGCGGCTGCTTTGTTTCTTT
Organism: uncultured Synergistaceae bacterium; assembly: GCA_964422205.1. Taxonomy (GTDB): domain Bacteria; phylum Synergistota; class Synergistia; order Synergistales; family Synergistaceae; genus CAZNYN01. The sequence goes on from CAYRAI010000006.1 coordinate 9,645, forward strand.
TTGCCTTTGAGAATATTACAGTGGCCGCAATCGTTCCGACAAATCCCACTATTGTGGCTATCTGGTTGGGTGCCAGTGCCGCTACTGCGAGTATCACAAATATTACTCTCTCGTACATGGCAAGGGGTCTGTTGAGATAGCCCATGAGGGCGAAGCCGAAGCCTAAACATGCCGCGATACATGCTGTTATTCCGTATATATTTCCGATTATGTCAAGCTGCAGCAGTATGCCGGGGTCGTAGCAGAATGCAAATGGGGTTACAAATGCAAGGAATCCCAGCTTGCATGCCGTAAATCCTGTTTTGTTAGGATCCGATCCCGCAATGGAGCTGGCCGCGTATGCGGCAAGGGCGACAGGCGGCGTTATGTTGGAAATTATGGCATAGTAGAAGACAAACATATGAGCCGCAAGAGGAGCGAATCCCAATGTCGTAAGTATGGGAACTCCGAGAGCTGCGGCAAGGATATAAGCGCCCGTTGTTGGAAGCCCCATCCCGAGAATCAGGGATACTATCATAACGAGGAAGAGGGCTATGATGGGAATGCCGTGAGAAAAGGCGAGGACAAACCCTACGAGTTTTACTCCGATACCGGTAAGAGCCACAGAGCCAAGAACCGTACCTGCGGATGCACATGCTACGCATACGAGTGTGATGCTCTTGCATCCTCCGTATATGGCGTCTGCTACCGCTTTGGGCCCCATCCTTGTCTCTTTCTTTGGAAGGGATGAGAGCCATGCCACTCCGACTCCTATTACTGCCGCGCGCATCGGGGTATAGCCTGCGAGGAGGAAGTAGACGAGCGCGATAATCGGGGCAAAGAGGTATAGTTTTTTCAAGACGTCGGACTTCTTGGGAAGTTCGTCTTTGCTGAGGCCGCGCAGTCCGCACTTCAAAGCCTCAAGGCGAATCATAAGAAAGACGGCGGCATAGTAAAGAATGGCGGGTGTAACAGCAGCTATCATAACCTGAACAAAGGGGATGCCCAAGAATGATGCCATAAGAAATGCTCCCGCACCCATGACAGGGGGCATTATCTGTCCGCCGGAGCTTGCGACAGCTTCTACTGCTCCCGCGAAGTGGGCAGGATAGCCGATTTTTTTCATAAGAGGGATGGTGAAGGTTCCGGTTCCGTAGACATTGGCGACGGCTGAGCCGGAAATAGATCCAAATAGGCAGGAGCTCATAACGGCGATATTGGCAGGGCCTCCCGGAGCTGTGCCCGTGAAAGCCTGAGCCACTTCCATAAAGTATGCGCCTGTTCCGCACTTCTCAAGGAAGCCTCCGAATATGAGAAACGCCGCAACAAGTGTGGACGAGACTCCGAGAGGCATTGAGAATATGCCTTCGTCTGTCAGGTATATTTGTTCGATAACTTCGGAGAGGGGGAAAGATAAGCCTTCCATGACGCCGGGGAGCTTGTCGCCGAAGTACATATAGCTTGTAAAGAGGCAGGCTATTATTGTGAGAGGCAGTCCGACTACGCGCCTTGTCCCTTCCATCAGCAGAATGAAGAGCATCGCTCCAAGGATAAACTGAGCTTGAGTTACAGGGTCTACCTGAACTATTCTCAAAGTGATATCTTCATAATTAAGTATGACATAGAGCGATGGCAGAGTTGCCATGGCGCCCAGAATCCAATCGTAAAAAGGCACTCTGTCGGCTGGTGCTTTTTTTGATACTGGAAAAAGTATAAAGGCCAGAGGAAGAACCAGACCAAGATGAATATTTTTCTGCAGATAGGCTTCATAAGCGCCGAACACAGAAGTATAGAGGTGGAATAAACCTATTATTAAAATGTATACGTACATAATTTTGTAGCTGATGCCGCTTAATTTTCTCATATAAGTCACACTCCCGGGCTGAAATATATTCAGCTTTTTAATACCGCCCCAAAGGTGACGCGCTCTTTGGGGCGGAGCTGATTTAAATGTTATTTAGCTTCTTTCCAGAATTTAACGGCACCGGGATGTGTCGGAACGTTTGACGGGACGGCTGTCTTGGGATTAAGTTCTGCTATGTCCTTGACTGCCTTTGCAAGTGTTGCCTTGTTGCTCCATAGGGACTTGCAGAGTTCATATACGAGATCTTCCGGAAGATCCTTGCGGATAACAATGCAAGTGTAGTCTCCAACTGTTTTGACAGGCTTTGTTACGCTCTTGTATATTCCTGGGGCGACAGTAAGAGTGACTGTGCCGTATGCGTCTGCAAGAGCCTTAAGTGCGCTGTCTTCAACGGGAAGAATCGTAATCTTGGCTTTGCTTTCAATGTTCATAACGATGGATGCAACTTTGCCTACCGAGAATATGAAGAGGTCTATATGTCCGTCAGCCAAAAGGTCTGCTCCGCCTTCGTATGACGCGAATTCCATAGAGCCGCCCATCTTCTTTATATCCTTGTATGTGATGCCGTAGCCTTTAAGGAAGAGCGTCTTTACGACAAATTCGGAAGCTGTTCCCGGCTTGAGCGTAGCCATGCGAACGGGAATCTTCTTGTCAAAGATATCGCCGACTTTCTTAATCTTATGTTTTTCTGCAAAATCTTTGTTCATTACAAAATATGTGTACTGCGTATAAAGGTTGGCCATGATGACGGAGTTTGCAGTAGGACGTCCGAGGAAGTCCTGCTCCCCCTTGACTGCCGCGCCGAGGAGCGATGTTACGGAGAAGCCGAAGTCACCTTTTTTAACATTTGTGTTGAGGATATTTGATACGCCGCCGCCGGAGCTGCTTGTTGTCTGAATTACATTTTTGCTCCACATATCGGAGAATGCGCTTCCGAGTGCGAACCAGTTGCCGCCGGGAGGTCCTGCCATAAACTTAAGCTGCTGAGGCCATCCGGCTTTGGGTGCCGGAGCTGCAAATACAGGTGCTGCCGCGAATGAAAATAATACCGTGAATAAAACCAGTGCTGCGAGTTTCTTCATATAAAACACCGCTCTTTCAATAAATTTTGTCTTCATGCTGTTAAACAAAAAGACCTTTACGAGAAAAAATTATACCACCATGCAGGCTATTCTGAACATACCATTTGTGAAAATTGCTTTATTAAAATTAAACTAAATATGCAGTGGCTTTTTCGGCATAAAACATGAAATTGTATATTATATTTAAATAAAAATATTTAATTATATATGTAGATGTATACATCGTATCTTAATTTAAACTGTTCTTATCCTTTTGCCGTATCTGACCTTTTACAAAATAGCTGCCGAAAAAGCAATTGTGCGGACAGTGATAAGTGCTGCCTATATGGTGTAAAATCTGAGATGAGCTTTTGTCTGTTAGGCAAAAAAGTGTTTTTTGCCGTATTTCTGTGCGGAAAGGTGAATTTTTTTGAGAAAGAGCGAGAATAATCTAAGCGGCGCAAAAAATGCCGCAGTTAATAAAATAGTCTTGGGAGCTTTTATTCTCATACTCTGGATTGCCAGTCAGTTTTTTCAGGCATCCCTCATCCCCGTGTACGAAGCTTTTGACAAGGCAGTGGATAAGTTTGAAGGCGGCTATATCATCATCACGGCCTTCTGGCTTATAGTGAATAACGCAGTGAGAGCCATACTTCTTTACAGCGGTTGGTTCATGCTCTCTGACGGTCTTGCCGAGAGGAGCGGAATGAAAAAGATTGAATGGCTCCTGCCTCTTGCCGCAATACCTCTTTGCTATTTTATAGTGAGCTTCTTTCACCTTCCGTCTGTGCCTCATTTTGGAGTGCCTGCGTTTCTGACTCTTTTGTCGGTCTTTGTCCTGCAGTATATTTCGCGCGACATAACAAATTTTGTCTACAAGATGATAATTCAGTCTCTGCTGGTTTTTTCGATACAGTGGCTTGACCTCATACCTCTGCTCACAGACTATGGTTTCGGACGGGGTGAGCTCAGCCTTGTAATCAAGACGACAACGGTAATGATGGATAAGGACTATCTGCTGAATACAATCTGCGGCATGTCTTTTGCGTTTAATTTGTGTATTGCCCTTATTCTTACGGAGCTGTTTATAGGCTATGAAAAGCGCATAGCTCAGCTTCGTGTCCTCAGGCTGCGCGAACGCGAGCTTAACAAGCTCAGGCAGGAGCAGACTACTGCCAGGCTATATCAGGAGATGCAGTATCTTGTTCACGACCTGAAAAGGCCGCTCACAACAGTGCTGGGGCTTGCTGATATAATGGCCATGTCAAAGGACGAGGCGACGGCGAAGCACGCTGTGACGATAACTCTTGTGGCGGAAAAGATGAATATGATGATATCCGAAATAAGGTCTCCGAAGTCTGTGCATGAGACGACCGTTTCGGAGCTTATAAAGTATACTATGGCTCAGGTTCGGCCTTTGAGCTGGGGAAGCGATGTCGAAGTCGCTGTAGAGGACGGAGTCGGAGAGAGGGTTATAGTTGTCAACTTAATAAGATTTTCACGCGCCCTTGTCAATCTTCTTGACAACGCTCATCATGCGGTAATTGACGTAAAATCCCCCAAAATATTTCTGAAGGCAGCGGGCGGCTCTGACTGTGCCGTTATATCAGTGGAAGACAACGGCCCGGGGTTTCTGCCTCCCCAGAAGGACAGTGCCTCGTCGTGGGGCTCATCGGGGCTGGGGCTCCCCTTTGTCCGCAATGTCGTATCGGACAGCGGGGGGACAATAAGGCATGAGGATTTAAAGAGCGGAGGAGTGCTCTGCGAGATAACAATCCCTGTTAAGAGAGGAGAGACGCAGTGAATTTTACTTTGGGAATAGTGGACGATGATGAAAATATCCTCTACACACTGAAGGCCATGGCTGACTCTTTAGGTTGGGCTATTCTTATTACGGACGACCCGGGAAAAGCCATAGGCTGGGTAAAGGACAACTCAGTAGACATACTTCTTGTTGACTATCACATGCCGCTTATGAGCGGGCTGGATGTGGTGAGGGCGTGCCGTCAGATATCTCAGTCTGTCGTTCTTCTTGCTCTTACCGTGGAGGAGAATCCGGATGTCGCATCTGCAATGCGCCTTGCCGGGGCTGATGATTTTGTCTCAAAACCTGTGAGGTTCGCCGATTTTTCGTCCCGCATATCTCTGCACGCGGAGCTTGCGCGATACAGGGCGGACACTAACAGCAGCGAGAGGAACAAAGGACTTTCCGAAGAGACTGCGAGAAGGGTTCACTCTCTTTTCACAGACGGCAGGATGCGCCTTTCCGCTGGCGAAGCATCGGAGCTGTCGGGGCTGGCCTATCCCACCGTACATAGATATTTGGAATATCTCGTCAAGAAGGGGCAGCTTCAAAGAAAGAGCGACTTTGAGGACGGCAAAAGCGGGCGTCCGAAGAACGTCTACTGTAGAATTTCTTAAAATATTCAGTCACTTGTACGTACCAAAGAGAATAAAGAGAGAAAATATAGACTGACCTCCTGTTATTGAATAGACTATTCAATACAAGGTGCGGATAATATCCGCAATCCAAGAATTTTAGGGAGGTCTTTTTTATGAAGTTAAAAGCACTTGTACTTGCAATGTTTGTCCTTTTTGCCACAAGCGCATGCGCGATGGCTGCCGATGTTGCGGTTACGTCCGTCGGCCAGAGCTCGGACGGTATGATGGTCAGAGTTATTCTCAAGTCCCTTAAAATAGGTGCTGATTTTGATGCCGTTATGAAGGCGGATGCCCTAACCTCACAGAAGGTTCTTATCGCTGTCGTAGGCGGAAGCTCAAAAGGCTTGGGCGCGGCAGGCATTAATAAGGAAGACGAAGTAAAACGCGCTCTTGATCTCTGCAAGGCTGCCGAAAAGAAGGGCATGAAGATTCTTATGATGCATGTCGGCGGAGAGGGACGCAGAGGAACTCTTTCAGACTACTTCATTTCTGCGGCAGTCCCCAAGGGAGATGCTCTCATTCTTGTTGACGGAGCAAACAAAGACAAGCTCTTCGACGGACTCGTCAAAGCAAAGAAGGCCAAAGTCTACACAGCCACAAGCGTAAACACTACAAAGGAACCCCTGAAGACTGTACTCGCCTCCTGGGGCGTAACGAAGTAGAAAGATGGACTGGTTCTGGCCGGAGGGTTTTTATACCCTCCTTATGATAGGGAGCTTCGCATTCGGAGCTTTTGTGTGGAATCTTCCGATATCGGTGGCCATGGCTATGTCCGCGATACTGGGAGCCGTTGCGGCGGGAGAGGGTTTCCCTCTCCGCCATTTTATAGAGGGCGAGTTCGGCTATATCAACACGATTCTTGTTATAGCGACTGCCATGATGTACATGAAAGTCGTGCTGAAGATAGGTCTGCTGGACTCTCTTTCTGCATGGATGATACGCAAATTTAAGAAGTTCCCGGCGCTCCTGAGCCTCGGCATAATGTTTATAATAATGCTTCCCGGCATGATAACAGGCTCGTCAACTGCGGCCGTTCTTACGACGGGAGCCCTTGTATCGCCTGTTCTTATGACTCTCGGCATGACAAAGATACGCACTGCGGCGGTAGTCTCAATGGGAGCTTTGCTTGGAATGATAGCTCCTCCCGTCAGTATCCCGGCTATGATAATCTGCGCAGGTGTAGACATTCCCTTTGTCGGATTTGCCATTCCGCTTTTGATATGCACGATACCTCTTGCGATACTTTACGCTCTTACAATGATATATCCTCAGATACGCCATTTCTCCGATGAGGAGCAGCTTGAAATTCAGCTTCAGAAAATGGCAAAGCAGCCACTCACCTTCAGACTCGCTCTGCCTGTATTCTCGCTTGTGGTGCTGTTTGCATCCGACCAGTTCCTTGCCGGAGTATGGCCGGGACTCGGAATGCCCCTTATATTCTTCCTCTCAGCAATGACAGGCTTCCTCTCCGGCGCTAAATGGAACTTTGTTGACACTCTGACAGAAGCTCTTGACGACGCTCTTCCCGTGCTCGGAATCCTAATGGGAGTCGGAATGTTCATTCAGGTAATGACTCTTATCGGAGTGCAGGGCTTTATCGTCGTATCGGCTTTGAGCCTTCCTTCATGGGTGCTCTATGTCGGAATAGCGACCTCCATGCCTCTCTTCGGAGCCGTATCATCCTTCGGTTCCGCTTCGGTGCTGGGAGTTCCTTTCCTGCTTGCACTTCTTAAGTTCAACTCGGTAATAGTGGCTTCGGCTTTGAGCCTTATAGCTTCTCTCGGAGACCTCATGCCTCCCACAGCTCTTGCCGGCATATTCGCGGCCCAGGTCGTAGGCGAGGATAACTATTTTAAAGTCCTTAAGCTATGCCTTATACCGGGAGTTATCTTAGCTCTTTGGGGAATCGCGGTAATTTTGATGAGCGGTTCTATCGCAAAGTTCCTATTCTAAGGAGGACATGCAAATGACACTTATTTATCGCGCTCTACTGCTTTTGGTCATGATATTTGTCCTTCGCTGCATGTTCCGCGAACGTTCATTCTGGAAACAGGTCACGGCCGCCATGGTTCTTATACCGATGGTGCTTCGCCTCCTGATGCTGAAGTAGGAGGGGAGCGAAATGGAATACAGAGTTAAAGGAACAAAAAACACAGCTATCGCGCTATGCCTCGTCTCTGCGGCGATATGCTGGTACACGGCGATATCTTTCATAGGCATGCACAAGCCGGAAGTATTGGTGCCGGCTCCGGGTTTTGAGCACCACATGCTCTCGGAGTGGGAGCCTGCTCTTAAAGGAAGCAATATGGATTCGCCCATATACATCCAGAACGGCAAAGAGCCCGGCGGAACGGTATTTATCATGGGCGGAGTCCACGCCAACGAACCCTCGGGAACAATGGCAGCGGTAATATATCTCGAGCGTGCAAAGGTTGACAAGGGACGCTTGATTCTTATGCCTTTCGGCAATATGTCGGCAAGAACTCACAACTCGCCCCAGGACGCAGCTCCTCAGCACTTTACGATCAAGCAGCCGGACGGCGGGGAAAGAATTTTTAAATTCGGCTCACGAGCCACAAACCCCATCGACCAGTGGCCCGATCCGGATATCTATATTCACCAGCCCTCAAAGCAGAAGCTCGACGGAAGCTCAAGAAGCAACATGAACAGAGCCTATCCAGGAGACAGGCACGACGGAATCACACAGTTGGCAGGTCTTGCCGTAGTTGAGCTCCTCAAAAAGGAAAAGGTTGATCTGGCTTTCGACCTTCACGAAGCGTCGCCCGAGTACCCGGTCGTAAATGCGATGGTCGCTCACGAGAACGCTATGGAACTAGCGGCTATGGTCTGTATGGACCTTGAAGAATCGGGAATCCCGATGCGCCTTGAGCCTTCTCCCGTAAACCTGCGCGGACTGAGCCACAGAGAGTGGGGAGATGCCGTTCCCGGTCTTATGCCTCTGCTTATGGAGTCGGGCAACCCCTCACAGGGACGTCTGCGCTCAAAAACTGACGAAGCTCTTGTCATGACAGGCAAAGACAAAGCCTACAGCAAGGCCTCCAAAATGGGACTTCTCTTCATTCCTTATGAAGGAGACCAGCCGATAGAGCTTAGAACAGCCCGTCACGTAACAGCCTCCAAAAAGGCAATAGACATGCTCGGCATGGTAAAAGACGGCAAAGATGTTGTAATAGAAAATATTCCATCATACGAACAGATAAAAGACGACGGAATCGGCCCATGGCTTGGAAAAGCTAAATAACCAAACAGCGACTGTACTTTTTACCTTATGTGAATATGGGCGGAGTTTTCTGTACAAGTAAGAAGCTCTGCCTGTGTTAAATATAATCAAGGAGGAGTCACGGTGTCACAAAGAACACGGAATTATTCGTCCAAATTTTTCATCGCGCTTCTGTCAGTTCTGCTATTTGCCTTTTCGGCATTTGCTGCGACAGTCCCGACAGTCCCCAACAAACCGCATGATGTCTATGCGAAAAACGGTATGGTATCTGCAGCTCATGAGCTTGCATCAAAAGCAGGCCTTGAGATAATGAAAAAGGGCGGCAACGCCATTGACGCTGCCGTAGCGACAGCTCTTGCCCTTAATGTCGTAGAACCGTACAACATAGGAATGGGCGGCGGCGGATTTGCGACAGTTCGTTTTGCAAAGACAGGCGAAGTCGTATTCATAGACTTCCGCGAAACGGCCCCCGCATCGGCACGCAAGGATATGTACGCATCGGAACAGGCAAAGAAAGAGCATTGGTCGGCACGCGGAGGAAGAGCGGCCGGGGTTCCGGGTTATCTTGCAGGATGGTTCTTCATCCTTGAAAAGTACGGCACAATGTCCTTCGGCGAAGTAGCGGCACCTGCTATCAAACTTGCCGAGGAAGGATATGTCTGGACAGAGGGACAGACAGGAACTCTTCAGGGTTCACATTACGAAGACCTCTACAACTTCAACAACGAAGGCAAAAACGTTCCTTACTTTGTTGATGGGCTTCCCCGCGAGGCCGGTACTGTCGTAAAACACCCCGGACTTGCCAAAGCCTTCAGACTTCTTGCCAAAGACGGCAAAAAAGCATTTTACAGCGGCCCCATCGGTGAGGCTCTCGTAAAAGCAGTAAACGCGTCCGGCGGCAACATGACAATGAAAGACCTTGCCAATTACAAAGTCATAGTAAGAAAACCTGTCGAAGGTTCGTACCGCGGATACAAAATCTACTCATCGGCTCCCCCTTCAAGCGGCGGTGCTCATGTCATTCAGCTTCTCAACTTCATGGAGAACTATGACATCAGCAAGAAAAAAGCCGGATCGCCCGAACTTATGGACATGTGGGGCAAGGCAGAGAGAATGGTATTCGCCGACAGAGACAAGTACATGGCTGACACAGACTTCGTAAGCGTTCCCCTTGAAGGCATCACGTCAAAAGAGTATGCCAAGACAATGACAAAGAACTATGACCCTGCGTCAAAGCTTCCCGAACTCGGAAAGCCTGGAGATCCCTGGAAGTTTGACAAGACAAACAAAAAGGTATCACACATAGGCGACACAGGCCCCGAACACTTCTCGACGACACACTTCTCCACAGTCGATAAGGAAGGCAACATCGTGGCAGCTACAAACACAATCAACTACTGGTTCGGATGCAAAATAATGCTCCCCGACTACCAGATATTCGTCAACAACCAGATGGACGACTTCTCCTCGAACCCAGAGAGCGTCAATGCTCCCGAACCGGGCAAGCGTCCCCTCTCTTCGATGAGCCCGACAGTCATGCTTGACCCCCAGGGACGTTCATTCATGACACTCGGAGCATCAGGTTCAAGAATGATTCTGACTGTTGTGGCGCAGGTCATCTCAAACGTAATAGACCACAAAATGACAATGTCACAGGCCATCGAAGCTCCGAGAATCTGGAACGACATGGACGGAGAGACAATCCTCGAAGCAACAGCAGGCAAAACCGTAATAGACTCACTCACCAAGAAGGGCTACAAGCTCAACCTCGGCGAGACATATCACGGAGTATGCCAGGGCATCATATTTGATCACGAAAAGAATCAGATGGATGCCGCAGCCGACCAGCGTACAGGAACAGGTATGCCGGCAGGATTCTAAAACAAGATTTTTCAACTATTTTCAAAGCCCGCTGAGAGTAATTTCTCCGCGGGCTTTGAATCCCTGCTCCGATAGGCAATATTTTAAAATTTTTGCAATACTGTGTCTTTATTAAATATTTTAGATTATTATATTTATTAAATTTGAGTCCTTATATCGGCAAAGCCGATAAATACAAAATAGAGGGGGAGAAAGTAATGAAAAAAGTTTTGAGCGTAATCATTTCCATCATTCTGATCGCGGCATTTGCAGCAGCTTCCATGGCGGCAGTCAAGCCGGACGAGGTTTATGCAAAGCACGGCATGGTATCTGCCGCCAATGAACTCGCTTCAAAAGCCGGAGTCGAAATCATGCAGAAGGGCGGCAACGCCATTGATGCCGCAGTTGCGACCGCTTTGGCACTGAACGTCGTTGAATTTAACGCGTCAGGCATAGGCGGAGGCGGTTTCATGACCATACGCGACAGCAAGACCGGCGAAACAGTCTGCCTTGACTACCGCGAGACCGCTCCAGCGTCATCGACAAAAGATATGTATGCAAGCGAAGCTTCCAAGAAAGCCAAAGAGTCAATAGACGGAGGCAAATCTGTCGGAGTTCCAGGCTGGCTGAAAGGCATGATGTACGCTCTCGACCACTACGGAACGATGAAATTCAAAGACGTGGCCGCTCCCGCGATACGTCTTGCGGAAGAGGGATTTGTCCTTGCTCCGATGCAGAACTCCATTATCGTAGACAACTTTGAACTTCTCGGCAAGTACAACGAAAACACCCCGATACCCTTCTTCAAAGACGGTCTCCCACTCGAGGGCGGACAGGTACTGAAGCAGCCTGCTCTCGGAAAGCTCTTCCGTCTCATAGGTGAAAAAGGCGAGTCCGTATTCTACGAAGGCGAAGTGGCTGACGCAATAGTTGCTGCAGTAAACAAAAGCGGCGGCAATATGACCAAAGCCGACCTCAAAAATTACAAAATGTTCGCACTGACACCTATTAAGGGAACATACAGAGGATATGAGATATTCTCAATGCCCCCATCGTCAAGCGGCGGAGCTCATGTTGTTCAGCTTCTAAATATAATGGAGAACTTTGACGTCAAAGCAATGGGACATAACACACCTATGTTTGTCCAGACACTTGCCGAAGCCACAAAGCTCGTATTTGCCGACAGAACAAAATACATGGCAGACACAGCTTTCGTAAAGGTTCCCCTTGCCGGACTTCAGTCAAAAGCCTATGCCAAGACACTCGCCGCGAAGATAGACACAAAGAAAGTAGCCGATAAAGTCGAAGCCGGCGACCCTTGGAAGTTTGAAAAAGCTCAGAAGAGCGCCTACATAGCCGGACTCGGCAATGAGCGCCAGTCAACAAGCAGCTTCTCGGTCGTAGACCAGAAGGGCAACATCGTAACATCGACAAATACGATAAACTACTTCTGCGGATCAAAAGTAATGGTTCCCGAGTTCGGATTCCTTCTCAATGACGAAATGGACGACTTCTCACAGAATCCGGCAAGCGTCAACGCTCCCGAACCCGGCAAACGCCCCTTGTCCTCAATGAGCCCGACAATAGTTTTGGATGCTCAGGGCAAGCCCTTCATGAGCATAGGAGCGGCAGGAGCCACAAAGATAATAACGACAGTAGCCCAGATAATCATGAACACGATAGACTTCGGCATGCAGATGGACGAAGCTATCGAAATGGGCCGCTTCCACAACCAGAGCGGAACAAAACTCCTCTTTGAAGAAGGGCGCAACAAGGATACAACACTGGCTATTCTCGGAATGAAGGGCTATGTGCTTGAGGGCAGCCACATAGGCACAGCTCAGGGCATACTCTTTGACCGCGCCAAGGGAATCATGAACGGCGGAGCGGACAGCCGCCGCTTAGGTGTTCCCGTAGGCTTCTAGTAAATCCTTATAAAGACAGAGAATCCGCTCACGGCAGAGAGCCCTGGGCGGATTCTTTTTTGGGTTATTTTATAAAATATGTGATAATAGTATTAGGGTGATGTGTTTGAGAAAATTACAAAGTGCCAAAATACGAATAGCCGTTACAGGAAGCAGGGGCAAAAGCACTGTCGTGCGTATGCTGCACCGCGCTCTGGTTTCGTGCGGCCTTGAGTGCAGGACAAGGCTCACGGGAGTTGTGCCGCGCGAGCTTTCAAACATTGGTTCGCACATAATAGCAAGGCATGCAGGAGCCCATGTGGAGGAGCTTAAATGGTGGCTTTCACAGCTTCCGCAAAGCACGGAGGCTGTTGTCTCCGAAAACAGCGCCGTATCTCCCCATCTTCAGCACGTCTGCCCCATGTACCTCATGCCGCATGTCACAATTTTGACAAACACACGCCTTGACCATGAAGAACTTTGGGGGTGCAGCGAAGAGTCCGTATTTAACTCTCTTTCCGCGGCATTGCCGAAAAACGGCAAGGTGGTTCTTCCTGATGATATAGCGCAAAGATACTATGTCAAAGCTCTTGCGGAAGAAAAGGAGATCACTCTAATTCCCGCTCTCCCACTTGAGAACCTGGCCATGCCCAGTGCAATAAACGCCTCTCTTGCAATAAAAGCTCTCTCTTTATTCGGGCTTGACGCTGAAAAGTGCATGGAGGCAGTATTATCACTCCAGCCTGACATAGCTGACTCGCAGGTTATAAAAGTCGGAAACGGAAGTCTTGCCTTCGCCTTCTCTGTCAACGATATCCAAAGTACGGAAGAATACTTTGCCTCGCTCGGTGTAAGTGAAAGCGAGACATGTGTCATATATAACCACAGGAGCGACAGAAGCGACAGATTAGGCGCGTTTAAGCCCTTTCTGCTCAGAAATTGGCGCTCCATTGCGATAATAGGAGACAAGCCGCCATTCGGAGGGATGAGGCAATATTATAAAAATTTCAAAGAGCCGGAGGCACTTGCACGCTTTATATCGCAGGAGGGCTTCTGCTTCGGCTGCGGCAACACAGTAAGCGGACTTCCACTTATTCTCAAACTCTCTCTTGAAGAAGGATTAATATTTTAATGACTGACAACATCACACTCACATTAGCTTTGGGAATATTATTCTCAATGATATGGGAAAACAGAACGGGCTTTGCCTCGGGAGGGCTCATCGCCCCCGGAGTAATGGCTCTCATACTCTATGATCCGATAAGGATAGCAGTGGGCATAGCTCTCTCCTTTGCTGTATGGGCGATACTTACTCAGGCGGTAAAGTACTTCGGGTGGTACGGACGAAACCGCATAGGCTCAGCAATGCTTATAGCCCTGGTACTGCGTGCTGCTACTGGACACTTCTCTCCCGACCCCATGTGGCTCGGATGGGTTATCCCAGGCCTCATAGCATGTGACATGCAGAGGCAGGGAGCTGTCGAGACATTATCTTCGCTTTTTATAACTGCTGTTACAGCCGCCTTTGCTTCGGAACTTATAATGACACTTTATGCGGAGATTATCTAAATGTCTGACTTAAATCAATTTGAAGAATACCGCAAAACTATGAAATTTATAAAGATACGGAATAGAGTGATATTGTCCGTGCTTGCCGCTGCTATGACCGCTCTTTGGATTTTTGGAGGGCTTGGCATGAGCGCGGAAGAGCGTTCTCTTTGGAAGTCCGTCAGAATGGCGCAAAATCTTCTTTGGGAGAATGAGCTTCGCAGCGGACGGGGAGATACTGTCACAGATCCCAACAAGACGGGGCTCATCGGAGTTGAGTGGAGTGTTTTAAGCACCACCTTGGGCTCTCTTCCAGCAAAGAGAAGCGCTTCCGACCCAAGATTTGCGATACTCACATACAGATGGCTCGGAAAGCTCGATATAAAAAGGGGCGACAAAGTGCTCCTTCTCTCATCCTCCTCATTTCCCGGTATGATTCTTAATGTCGTAAAGGCCTTGGAAGCAAGAGGCGCGAATGTGACAATGGTGCTCTCATTGGGATCATCTACCTATGGGGCTAATGTTCCGGGCTCAATGTGGCCCGACAAGGCGCGCATCTTAAGAGAAAAAGGACTGCTTCACACAAAGCCGTCATACTTCACATACGGAGGAGACTGGGAAACAGGCGGAGGCATAAGCGAAGAGGGAATAAAAATAATGAAAGAGATCGCCAAAAGTGAGAAAGTTCCCATAATAGTCGGAAAATCACTTGAAGATATGATAAACTGGAAAATGTCTCTTATCAAAAAGGAAGAGCCGAAAGTTGTGATAAATATCGGAGGTTCCCACGCGAACATGGGAAACAGTGAAGATATTCTCCGCCTTCCGCCCGGACTTATCATAAGCGGAAAAGGCGGAGACGGAGTAATTGGGCGCACCCTCAGCCTGGGCATACCGGTAATTCACATGCTCAACATAAAGTCTCTTGCCGCTGCGGAAGGCATACCTTTTGACGGAAGCCAAAACATGCTGTTTAAGGGAGGCAGAAGCGTTGTTCTGGCTCTCTGCGCCGCGGCTCTCTTTATATGCTCCGCGCTTCTTTTCAGAAGGTGGCACATTATATAAAAATGCTCGTAATCGAAAGGAGAGGTATTCTTGACAGACAGGAAAAAAACACTGCTCTTCGGAGGCTACGCTCAATTCCCAAGCGGCACGGCAGGCTACGAAATGTACCGTCACTTCGGAGTCGGTCTTGAAGTTGACCCCGATACGTGGGAGATAATCGATGTGTCGTCGACCTTTCTTACAGACGTGACATCAAAGTTTCTGGTCTCGGTATTCGCAGGCAAAAATATAAAAAACAACGGCATAGGCGAAGGCATAAGAGAGTTTGAAGCAAGATATTTTTCAAAAGGAAAGAAAACCATAATAGCCGCCATCATAGAAGCTGAAAAAAGCTACTTGAATTATATTGGCAAATAAGATATTATCTAAACTATAGAATACATTTCGTATCAAATCTGCTGATTTGTCCTTTAGAGAAGACAGCCTCTTCTCATATGCAAGGGCAAGAACCCAACAGAACCATTGGGCTCTTGCCCTTTTTGTATTGAGGAGGAATGGTATATGAAAGTGCGATGCGGTCATCTTTTCGACACATCTCTCGGAAAATTTCTGGAGAATGTTGATATTACTGTCGAAAAGGGAAAAATTGTCTCAGTATCCGAAGCGGACAACTCTCCCGTGGATGAGGATATGTCAAATTGCTTTGTCCTTCCGGGGTTTGCCGATTCACACACACACCTCTGCTTTGACGTGGGGGACGAGGTGAAGCAGATAGGCGAAGCGGCCGGATATCAGGCTCTTGTGGCGGCGAAAAATGCAAGAAAAGCCATATTGTCGGGTGTCACGACATTGAGAGATGCCGGGGAGAAAGATTACGTGGATTTCTCCGTCAAAAGAGGCATCGAAGAAGGTCTCATACCGGGTCCGCGCATGCTGGCGGCGGGCCCCGGCATTATGAGAACAGGCGGGCACATGTGGTTTATGGGTGAGGAAGCGGACGGCGAAGCCGAAGTTATGAAAGGAGTCAGACGTCAGCTGCGTTCAGGAGTAGACTACATCAAGATATTCGTAAGCGGCGGAGCAACTTCCCATTTTACCGGCACGGTAACTCCGGAAATGACGAAAAAAGAGATAGATACAATAATTTATGAAGCTCACACGGCGGGCAAAAAGGTTGGTGCTCACACTCACGGAGGAGATGCGGCCACATGGGCGATAGAGGCCGGAGTGGACGCAATAGAGCACGGCTGTTTCCTCACAGAAGAACAGCTTCTGCTAATGAAAGAGCATAAAACCGTGCTCGTACTGACAAGCGGTATTCAAAGAGCGATAAGAGACTGCGAAACAAACTCAGACTTTATGAGAGAAAAAGCGGGAGGAGCTTACGACAACTACCTCTCTGTGATAAAGCGCGCAGCGGAGCTCGGAATAGAGATGGCGGCCGGCACGGACACAAACCACGGGAACATTGCGGAAGAGGCAGTGTTTCTGTCAAAAGCTGGAGTCTCCTTTGCGGAGGCGGTTAAAGTCCTCACAATAAACGGAGCGCGCCTCTGCTCACTTGAAACGCTTGCGGGAAGCATAGAAGCGGGAAAATACGCGGACATGACAGTATTTGAAGAAGATCCTACGAACAACATATCAGTGCTCTATAACCCGTCATGGGTCTTTAAAGAAGGAAAAATAATTAAGACACCGGCCGGAATAGTTTTTTAGCTTACGACTTTTATTTAAAAAATTACTATCAAATTGACTGGGAGGTATTGTTATGAATCAGGCTCTTGCAGGTCCCGAGTACGCTATTGCAATAGTAATTTATCTTTTAATTATGGTCATTGTCGGCGGTGTTGTTGGAAAAAGGGTAAAGGAAGATAAGGACGGCTTCCTTCTCGCAGGCAGACAGCTGCCTTTAATAGTGCTTGTAGGAACTCTTCTTGCTACGTGGTTTGGAGGAGGTACTGTAATAGGCAGTGCGAGTTTCATATATAAGTCAGGACCGTGGGCCGGCATACTCTTCTTCAGCGGCGCTCCGCTCGGGGCTTTGGCTCTTATAAAGTTCGCCCCGAAGATAAGGAGTATGGCTAAGTACACTGTTCCTGAGATACTCGAACAGCACTATGGACGCAAAACGAGCCTCATTGCCTCTATATGCATTCTGCTTGCTTATACCGGCATAGTCTCATACAGCTTCACTGGGGCTGCTTATATCGTAAATATAATCACAGGCTTTGACCAGACATACTCAACTATAATAGCCGCAGTAATTATGGTTCTGCTTGCAGTCACGTCCGGCATGAATTCTGTGGCGTGGACAGACTTTTTGAGCACGGTTATGATATTTATCGGTATGGGGTTCGGACTTTTCTTTGTGCTTGGAGCTTCGGACGGATATTCAAGCGCTTATGAGGCTCTCACTCCTGCACAGGCTAGTATCACGGGAGGCATGTCTCTGATTCAGATGATAGGATACATCCTTCCTGTATTCCTGCTCTATCTAGGAGACCAGAACCAGCTCCAGCGCTACGCCTGCGCCAAGAGCGAGGCAGAGGCGAAGAAATCTGCCAAGATGCTTTTTGTCGCTATGTCCACGGTAATGTTTCTCGTCATCAGCTTCTGTCTCTGCGCCATTAAACTTATGCCCGGAATTAACGGAGAAACCGTTATTCTGCGAATGGCTGTCAATTACATGCCGTTCATCTGCGGTGCGCCCCTGCTCTGCGCCTGCGTCGCTTTTATCGTTACGACCGGCGACTCTTTTATTCTCTCCGCGGCTACAAATATTATGATAGATATAGTTCAGAAGTATTTTAAGCCCGACATGACGGACAAACAGCTTATAAAGGGAACCAGAACGGCAATAGTCGGAGTAGGAATCTTCTCTTACATCATGGCTGTCTATCTTCCCGAAGTTCTTGCGATGCAGATGTATTCATATTCAATGTACGGAGCGGCTGTAACAATTCCCCTTTTCGGAGTATTCTTTTACCGTAAGATTAGTCAGGCGGGAGGAATGGCATCTGTCCTGACCGGCGGTGCGGCGATACTTATATGGGATATCATCCTTAAAAGACCAATGGGGCTTAACGGCATAATCATTGCGGCGCCGCTTGCCATAATCGCTCTCGTTCTTTTCAGCAATATTTTCCCGCGTGAAGAGAACGCTTCCGCAAGATAAAATCGGGAGGAATTTTCATATGACAAAGACATTTAAAAAAATTAAATGCGGCAAACTCTATGACGGAATTAAGCCGAAACTGCATGAGAATGCGGAAATTCTCATCGAGGGAAAACTTATAAAAGAAGTCGGCCATAATCTCCCATGCCCCGAGAATACCGAAATTATAGACCTTTCGGATCTGACAGTAACTCCTGGGATGATTGATGCCCACGTGCATCCCCAATATTTTTACTGGAAAGATGTCTATGCGTCGGATACAGTCTTTAACTCAGACGGATACAGAGCCATTGCCACGGCGGAATGCGCGCGCAGGACGCTTCTCGGCGGATTTACAACCATACGCACCCTAGGCTGGGCGAGAGAGGCTTATGAGCTTGACGTGAAGCGCGCTATTGAAGAGGGGCACATATACGGCTCACGAATGGTCGTCTCTTCTCATGTAATATGCACGCCAGGAAGTCACGGCGATATGACTCAGGTGCTGAGGAAAAATCCATATCTATCGGATTACATGGCAAGTATCTACCCAGCAATGGGAAACGGAGCAGATTTCTTTACCGGAGTCGTGCGCAGAGAGAAAAAGATGGGATACGACTTCTTAAAAATAATGGCGACAGGCGGTTTTGCATCCCCTAATGACAGTCCGGAGGATATTCAGCTTAACGATGCCGAGCTCAAAGCCATATTTGATACGGCAAAAGAGGTAAAAATATCCTCCACTGCTCACGTATATGCACCGGAGCTTATGCAGAAGCTTATCGGATTCGGAATAACAGGCATGGAACACGGCTCACTGATGGATAAAGAGACTGCAAAGATGTTTGAGGATACGGACACTTATCTTGTCCCGACATTCTGTCCTTATGAGGATGTAATACACCCGGATCCGGAAAGTATCGCAAAAAAGGATGCCTTCTTCAGAAGAAAGCTTGAACTTTATCAGGTGCGTCTGCAGAAGGGAAGAGAGACTATCATCAACAGCAAAATAAAGCTCGGCTATGGAACGGACTTAGTGACTGTTCACAATAACCATGAGTCAGGCTGGGAATACAACGCGTGGCTCTCAAATGGCATGGACCCGTTTAGAATTCTTCATGCAGCTACAAAAGTCAATGCCGAGATATGTGAGATAGACGACATCACAGGCAGCATAGAACCTGGCAAATCGGCAGATATAGCAGCATGGGGGCGGAATCTGCTCAAAGACCCGGATGCTCTCAGAGACTGTGCCTTTGTAATGAAAGAGGGGCGTGTCTACCTGGCGGAGAGCAGGATGGATGCAGAGTAAGGGCATCTTTCTATAAAAGGCCTGCTCTCGGATCGGTCCTGAGAAGCTAATCTGCAATAGAGAGCAGGTCTTATCACTATATGTTATTTTGCGCAAACAAAAAAGGCGAGGCTCAGACGAGATGGGTATTTCTTTCTGCTGTGCTTCGCTTTTTTGCCCTATGATTAAGGGTAGACTACAAAATTTCCTTCTGTACAATTTATGGTGTCGGGGATATAATTAGCCGGTAATCTAAAATGATTTCACAATCCTTCATGTCGGTATTCCGGCCGGACGGATTTTGGAATCAAAATTGATGAATATCTATCCGTATACATGGAGAGTCCGTGTCCGGGGAGGGGATATCCGAGAGTGTTTGTCGTATATTCAGAGCCTTCCGCAGTGCGGGAGGTTTTTTTGTTGCAGGGGAGTGTTGTTTGTGGAAGAGAGCAGAATAGGAGTAGCTGCTGTTATTGTTGAGGATGTCTCTTCTTCGCGGGAGGTCAATGAGGTTCTTCACAGGTTTGGCAAGCTTATTGTCGGCAGAATGGGTATTCCTTACAGAGAGCGGGGACTCAATGTTATATCGGTAATTCTTGACGGAAGTTCCGATGAAATAAGCGCTCTGACGGGACAGCTAGGCAAAATTCCGTCAGTGACAGTAAAAGCGGCAATGTCCAAGAAGTAGTTTTTATTTTTAAAATAAAAGGGAGCGTTTTTTATGAAAAAGAAAATATTCGCATCGCTTGTCTTGGCGTTTCTTATGAGCGCGGCAGGAGCTTTTGCTTCGGAAATGCCGGCAAAGCTCGGTATCACTTATGTCAAAGCACCTCTTAACGTGCCTTCGATAGTTGAAAAGTACAATAAAGTTTTTGAAGGGGCTTTCCCCGGAGTGGAGCTTTCTTTCCCTGAGCTTACAGAGGGGCCGAAACAGACAGCCGCTCTTGCAGCCGATGAAATAGGAATAGCAAGCTGCCTAGGTTCTACTTCCGCAATTCTTGCCGCATCCGAGGGGCTTGACCTTAAAATCGTTGGAATATATTCGCGCGCTCCGAAAGCTTTTATGATAGTTGTGAAGAATGCCGATATTAAAAGCGTTAAGGACCTTAAAGGAAAGCGCGTTGCGGGCCCCAAGGGAACAATACTGCATCAGCTCCTTGCCGCGGCTCTTGCCAAAGAGGGAATGACCATGAAGGATGTCGAGTTTGTTCACATGGACCTTGCATCTGGAGCGAACGCTCTTGCCAACGGCGGAGTCGAAGCCGCTCTGTTGGCAGGCCCTGCGGCGTACAAAGCTCTCTCGGGCGGCTCTAAGATGCTCAAAAACGGCGAAGGTCTGGTCGATGCTACGATAGTAATAGCGACAACAGAGAAATATATGAAAAAGTATCCTAATGTGATATCGACATTCATGAATTCGCACAAAAAGACAATTGCTTGGATAGCAAAGAATGAGAAGAAGGCGAAGGAAATGACTCAGACCGAGACAGGACTTCCCATGGACGGAGTGGAAAAGATGTTTCCATGGTATGATTTCTCGCCGGAGATTCGCAAAAGCGACATAGCCGAACTTGCCCGCACGCAAAAGTTTATGATAGAAAACGGACTTCAGCGCAGGGAGATAGACATTAATTCTCTGATAAAGAAATAGACAAAAAGCTTTCCGGCGGGACAGACTCCTGCCGGAAAGCGCCATTTTTCTATCTATAAGGGGTGATAGTATGGATTTGCAGGAAACACCGCGCTCAGGCAGACTTCATATCGGATTTTACGGAAGAAGAAACGCAGGCAAGTCAAGCCTCATCAATCTTGTCACGGGACAGGAGACGGCGCTTGTCTCGGAATATGCCGGAACAACGACCGATCCTGTTATAAAGAGCATGGAACTTCTTCCTCTGGGGCCTGTAGCCGTTATCGACACTGCAGGACTTGACGATGTCGGTGAGCTTGGGGAGCTTCGCATTGCAAGGTCGCGTGAGATGATGGACAGAACAGACTTGGCTCTGCTTGTTATCCCTGCGGATATGGCATCGGACATATCCCTTGAGAGGCAGTGGCTTAGGGAGCTTGAGTCACATAATATACCGGTCGTCGGAGTATTAAACAGGATAGACAGAACGCCATGCGGCTCTTTCGGATATTTAAAAGACAAATTGGAGGAGTCTTTGGGGATAAAATTTGTGCCGGTATCGGCCTTGGACAAGTCCTGCCGCCCCGACTTGCTCTCAGCGATAGTGAATGCCGCCCCAACAGATTTTGAAGCTCCGACGCTCGTGGGGGACATAATATTCCCCGGGGCAAAGGTTGTATTGGTTGCTCCTCAGGATATACAGGCTCCTAAGGGACGCCTTATTCTGCCGCAGGTCCAGGTTATAAGAGATATTCTTGACAACAGGGGGCTTGCTCTTACCGTGACCACGGATATGCTTCCAGAAATCCTGGAAGCTCTAAACGGAAAGCCTGACCTCGTTATAACGGACTCTCAGGTATTTGCCAAGGTCAATGCCATTATTGACAGTGATATTCCTCTGACATCTTTCTCCATTATCATGGCGCGGAGCAAGGGAGACCTTAAAACATTCGCAGACGGAGCTCGTGCGATAGAGACTCTCAAAGAGAGCGATAAAGTTCTTGTTGCCGAGGCCTGTACCCATGCGCCTCTGACGGAGGATATAGGAAGGGAGAAACTGCCGCGCTGGCTAAGAGAAAAGGTTGGGCAGGGACTCACCGTTGATATCGCGGCGGGGCTCGATTTCCCGAAGGATTTAAAGCAGTATGCTCTCATACTGCACTGCGGCGGATGTATGTTTACAAGAAAGCAGCTTATGTCGCGGCTCATAAAGGCTCAGGCTGACGGTGTTCCGATAACTAATTATGGAATAGCAGCGGCGGCGATGAACGGTATATTGGATAGAGTGACGGAGGTTTTCCCCGAGTTTAAGAAGTAATCGGTGATAGATTGTTATGACCTGTTTATGGGCTTCTTTGTTAAAAGTTTTGTTGATCAGTTTTTGAAAATTTTATTTATCCAAAATAGCGCCTGATTTTGGCAGGTGCTTCATCGGGTCGAGTGCCGCTCCTCTTGAGTTTCTAACTTCAAAGTGCAGGTGGTTTGCGGTTGCTCGCCCCGTTCTTCCTACTGTAGCTATTTTATCTCCCTGCTTCACTCTCTGCCCAACCTTTACCCCCATGGTACTGCAGTGGGAATATAGAGTCCAGAGCTTGTCTCCGTGATTTATGATTATGACTTTTCCATATCCGCTGAAGCCACTGCCTCCGTTTGATACGACTTCGACTATTCCGCCGAGAGCGGCATATATCGGTGCTCCCTTAGGAGCCAGGAGATCAACTCCCTTGTGCCGCCTTCTTCCGTTGGAACGGCTTCTGTTGAAAAGTCCGCCTATCTTGCAGGATTTAAGGGGCCATGTCATGCCTTTTATTATATCCGGAGCACCTCCTACAATCAGCTCCTCCTCATCTTCCCATTCAATTCCGCCTGTTGTTGTCAGTTTGCGGAAGGCTGTGTCGAGAGGTTCTTCCTGAAGCTCCCTGTAGTCTACCTCTGAAGCGCATAATGTATAAGGAAAAGATAGGAGCGCAAGCAAAAAGAGACAGCCTGCAATCGAAAGGATAAGGGTTGTATAGGTTATGTTGTGAACTTTATTTGTGATTACTGTGATATCGTGGTTGTAAATGCCGGACATACAAGACCTCCATAGCACGAATACATTTGCTGAGATACATTGTAACACAGAGGAACTATCGAATATTCAGCAAAAAGTCCAACATTTCATCCATTATGGAGGGATCGGCAGCTCCGTCTCTTGTACGCAGAGAGTGGTCCGCCCTGTCTATGACGTGAAAAAATTTGTCTCTGTCGGGAATGTTTATCCTTTTTAAGAGGTCAAGGCAGCTTTCTTTGGAAAATATTTCATCTCTATCTCCGCGGAAGGCAATGACTTTTCCCGCCGCAGTCTGCAGCAGAATTTCAGGTGAAATCGCTGTCCTCAAAGTCGAGAGTATAGGAAGCTTCATCATATTCTCCTCTACCTGAGGGTATGAAATAAGTCCAGTTCCGCTTAGAATGAGCCTGTCAAATACCGGAGAAATCCCTTCGCGCACAATGCCGCCTGCTGCGGCGGAAAGGGCAATTATGCCGCCAAGTGAAAATCCCCAGAGCCAGAGAGATTCACCCTTTGCTTCTTCCAGAACTTTTCGCACAGCAATAAAGACATCTTCCTGCTCCTGCATGAAAGTTTTTTCTTTAAAAGCCCCTTTTATCCATGCAGTGATATTGTCCTTAAGTTCCTGCCTGTTACGAATCCTCCTGCTGGTCTCAACAAGCCACGGAGTAAGCCCTTTCTCAGTCAGAATTTCGGCAAGGTATCTGAATTTGTTGTGGTAGGAAAGGTTTGCACTGCTGTGTACTCCGTGAAGCAGTATGACATTTATGCCATTCGGGTGTTTCGGCATGCAACGGCAGAGGTGAACTTCCCTGTCACCGTATGTCCCTTCCAATATATACAGCTCTGAGTCTAAAACTCTGTCCATTGGTTCTATTTAAAAAGGGCGGGTGTGCGCCCGCCCTTTACGGTTTTTTCTACTTACCCTGGTGTGCAGCCAGTGCGCAGGCGGATGCTATTGAAAGGAGCTTAGCTTCGGCTGAGTCTGCGCGGCTTGTAAGCACGATAGGAGCCTTTGCTCCGAGAACTATGCCCGCTGTCTTGTTCTCTGAGAAGTAAACAATTGCTTTGGCAAGCATATTGCCCGACTCGATTGTGGGAACGTGGAGGATATCGGCATAACCTGCCACGTCGGACTTAATGCCCTTGTGGTGCGCCGATTCGGGAGATACTGCATTGTCCAGTGCCAAAGGTCCGTCGATGAGGCAGCCCTTAATCTGTCCGCGGCGGTTCATCTGTGTAAGAATTGCAGCGTCCATTGTCGGGGGCATGTCGGGGTTGACTACTTCAACCGCGGCAAGAGCCGCAACCTTCGGGCATGCTACTCCGAAAGCGTGGGCGAGTTCGACGACGTTCTTTATGATATCAACTTTGACCTTGAGTTCGGGATACATATTGAATGCCGGGTCTGAAATGAAGAAAATTCTGTCGTAGCCTTTAATCTGGTGAATGTAGACGTGTGAAAGAGTCTTGCCTGAGCGAAGTCCCTTTTCCTTGTTGAGCACACCGCGGAGGAAGTTGGCTGTTGCGACCATACCCTTCATAACTATCTGAGCCTTGCCCGACGATACAAGCTCAACCGCAGTAAGAGCCGCAGCCGCTTCTCCGCCGCGCTCGTCCACGATGTCATAATTGGCGAGATCCACGCCAAGCTTGTCTGCGACTTCTTTGATCTTATCGGCGTTTCCGACAAGGTAGGCTGTAGCTATGCCGGCCTTGCGCGCATTTTCTACAGCTTCGAGAACTTCGGCGTCTTCGGCGCATGCAACGCTTATCTTCTTGGGGCCGACTTCTTTGCCGTATTCGAGTAGTGCGTCAAGTGTACGAATCTGTTCCATTTTCGTAAAACCTCCCTGATTTATGGTTCGGGCTTGGCCCGTATTATGCAAAAGACATGTTAGACATTATACACTTTAATTTTCTGTTTGCAGATACATTTGAAGCAATTTAAAAAAAATTATTC
This sequence comes from uncultured Synergistaceae bacterium, assembly GCA_964422205.1. Lineage (GTDB taxonomy): Bacteria > Synergistota > Synergistia > Synergistales > Synergistaceae > CAZNYN01. The sequence goes on from CAYRAI010000006.1 coordinate 34,640, forward strand.
GGAAAAAATGATAAGACTTCTGCTACTTCATCCCGAGAGATATTATCTTGGAAAAAGCTTTTTCAGGTGTCATATCAATGTACTCGACATCTTTTTCGGGAAAGAAAAAGACAAGCCCCGTTGTCGGGTTCGGAGATGTCGGTACAAAAATCGTTACAGTTACGGTGCCATCCTCTTCCGTATTCTTATTTGTGACAAATCCTATTATATATCCCGTGGCACATGGAACTTTTGCCGTGCCCATGTAGCCCTTGGCACCGCTTCCCGATGTAAAGGTCTGAATCATGTCGCGGATGGTAATGTACCACCCTCCTACAAATGGTATCTTACCAATGCCCTGCTCGACTATATTCAGCAGCCAGCGTTCTTTTCTGCGCAGCTTACGCCCCGTATATGCAAGAATAAATATGAGAGCGAATCCTATGGCGTAAGAAGTCCACACAGAGTTTGTCATTCCGAATATGAGAGCGCCTATCCTCTCAAAAAAGATGACAAGGTAGTAAAAGACAAAGGTAAAAAGAGCAAGAGGCGCAAGCGCCATACATCCAAGACATAAGTCTTTGGCTGTTCTCCCCATAAAAGCTAACATAGCCGTTCCACTCCCGCAGAAAAATTAATAAACTCTTGATGCAAAATCACCCTATTGTGCTTGTCAACACCGCCTCATGTGGGGTATTCTTTAATGGAAAACAAAGCACAGGGGGAATCTATAATGCTTTACAACATAACGCGCATTCTCGTTGCCATATATTTTACTCTCTATCACCGCCTAACTGTATCAGGAAAAGATAAAATATGCAAAGACGGCACAGTCATATTCGCTCCGAACCACGCAAGCTATCTTGACCCTCCTGTAGTGGGGGTATCGGTGTATCCGAGACGCTTAAGATTTGTCGCGTGGGACAAACTATTCTCCTTCCCTCTCTTCGGAGCTTTTCTGCGTGCAATGGGGGCTGTTCCCGTTACCCCCGAAAATAAAAACAGCTCTGCCGCTCTTTTAAAAATGGTCATAGGCTTTCTGAGCGACGGACACGACGTGTTCATCTGTCCCGAAGGACACCGCACTGAGGACGGGAACCTCCAGCCACTTGAAGGCGGTGTCGCAATACTCGCAATGAAGACAGGAACTCCCATAATCCCCACATGGGTAGGCGGAACCTACAGAGCATTCTCGCGGACAATGAAGTTCCCGAGGCCGCGCAAAGTCACAGTCACATTCGGAGATCCCATAGACCCGAAGAACCTCCCCGAAGGGCTGACGGAAAAAGAAAAACGCAGATACATACTTGCGGAAATAGAAAATTATTACAAGATAATGGATGAGAAAGACAGAGCGGAATACAAACGTTAGTATTTAAAAAAATTGACTCAAGATTCACAAAGGTTTAGTATCAAGGGAAGGTTTCTTGGTAGTTACATCATAAAGAAACTTATGGGGTGAGTGATATGCGCCGAAGCGCGTTCACATTGGTTGAGCTTTTAATAGTCATAATAATAGTAGGAATACTTGCTGGAATGATGCTTTTGTCCTCTTCCTCCGCGATAGACAAAAGTGAGGCAACAGTGTGCCTTGCCAACAGAAAACAGATATCCAGACTTTATGATGTCTACAAAGCGGAACACAACCCCGTAAGCATAGACAAAATAATAGAGGACGAACATGCTGCATGTCCGAAAAAAGGTACATATACCCTCTCTTCCGACCCTTTGGGACATAATGTCGTAATATGTTCCTTCCACACACTCTCCGCCGAAGACAGCCGCTATGCGTACACATTGAAGGATAAAGAAACACTGACATCCGGAAGTGCGGCAGACAAAGCCGCTCTGATGGCGCAATTGCTCAAGGACGTAAACGAAATTCTGGCAGAAAATCCGAAACTCAATGCAAATAAAATATGGGAGATTCTCAAAGCCCTAGGAGCAGATAATATACAGGGGGACAAGTCGGACTTTAAAATTACATATGCAGCCGGTAATGCAAGCGCATCATCACTTCTCATAAAGCCGGGCTCTTACGCCTACATAATATATGGGGACGGTTCTGTCTACATGGTAACCAACGGGCTCTATAAAGGCGGCTCCTATAACAGTTTTAAAAATGACCCAAGCTGGTTCACGTCCGATACCAACAAAGGCTACGAAGGCAACACCTCAAAACCCGAAGAAAAAGGCTGGGTGAAACTAAATTAGCTCTGCACATCTTGACATTTTACCGATAGCCCTATTGTTATTGTTCACCGCCTCTGTGTTATAATAACTCCAAACTTGTTTTAAACATCCAAGGAGGATGATTGTTGGTGAGTTCCGACATCGCAGGCAGTATTATCCTGCTGGCCGTATTGCTCCTTTTCTCAGTCTACTTCAGCGCGACTGAGACATCTATTACGGCAGCAGGTAAAGGCAAATTATTAGCTTTATCCGATGAATACCCCCATCGTAAAAAAGGGTTTCAATGGCTGGTAGACAACACGGCCCAAGCCATAAATGTGACTCTGATAGGCAACAACCTCGTAAACATCGGGGCAAGCGCTGTTGCAACATCCGTGAGCATAACCCTCTTCGGCGCTGTCGGTCCTGCCTTGGCAGTAGCTGTAATGACAGTGCTTATAGTTGTATTCTGCGAAATTCTTCCCAAAAACGTCGCAATAGCAAAAAAAGAGAATGTGCTTCTCTTCAGTCTGCCGTTTATGATGTTCCTGAGCTTTATCATGACACCTCTCACTGCTTTTCTTACTGTCATACTGAAGCTTGTCGGCAGAATTACAGGTCTCAACCTTGTCTCCTTCAGCTCTCTCATATCACGTGAGGAAATAGACCACATAGTTGCGGAAGGAAGCGCGGCAGGCGCTCTTGAAGAGGACGAACGCAAGATGATACACGGTGTCATAGCATTTGAAGAGACACGTGTCTCTGAAGTCATGGCTCCCAGAATAGACGTATATGCAATAGACGAAGAAGGCACTGCGGAAGAAGCCGTAAAAATATTCGTAGAGAGCGGACATTCCCGCATACCGGTCTTTAAAGAGGACCTTGACGACGTAATAGGAGTGCTCTATGCAAAAGACCTGCTTGCACCTCTTGCTGCCGGCAACAGAGAGATACCTATACTTAAAGTCATGAGAAAGCCCCTCTTCGTTCCTGAGACTATGAAAACGGACGAAGCCCTCGACATGATGAAACGCTCCAAAAAGCACATAGCCATAGTTGTCGACGAGTACGGCGGAATGGCAGGACTTGTAACCCTTGAAGACCTTATCGAAGAAATAGTCGGAGACATACAGGATGAATACGACACAGAGACCCCCGACATAACTCAGGAGTCCGAAGGAGTATATGTGGCTCAGGGTCAGGTAAACCTCGAAGACCTATCAGAATGTCTGAACTATCCGTTCGATGCGGCATTTGAAGAAGTCGACACCCTGGCCGGAATGATGCTGGAACTCTCCGGAAACTTCCCAAGGCAGGGACAGACAATTATGTACGGCCCATGGGACATAACAGCCACAGAAGTACAAAACCACAGAATCTTACAGGCAAAAATGAAATACATCCCCGAAAGAGAAGAAGAAAACGTCACGGACTAGGCTTGAATATGAGGCAAGCTTGCCAGTGTGTGTATTATAACTTTTTGAAAGTTAGTATCTGTAAAGAAATGCCGAACTTTTACCATGATGTACGGCATTTCTTTTTTTATATAGGTACTTCCGCGATATAAAAATCATGTGCGGAATAATAGAATATACAATAGATGAGGTTAAAGTAAGCAGGCTTTAGTAAAATTTTACTCGGAAGCGGTGATCTGTATGGGGGACAGGAAACTCGCTATTGTCAGAGGCGGCGGCGACTTGGCTACGGGGATTATTTATAGGCTCTGGAAGGTAGGCTGTAAAGTTCTCTCTCTTGAGGCTGAGAAGCCAAGCATGGTGCGCAGAGCTGTCTCTGCAGCTTCAAGTGTCTTTGACGGCGAGATAACCATAGAGGATATGCGCGCCGTCCTCATCAAGTCCACGGATGAATTTTTACAGATGAGCGGAAAAGATGCCGCCGTATTGGTTGACCCCGAAGGTGCATCTATAAGAAAGCTGCATCCTGATGTGCTTGTGGACGCGATAATGGCGAAGCGTAATCTCGGGACGAGAAAAGATATGGCACCTCTTGTTATAGGAATAGGCCCCGGCTTTGCCGCGCCCGACGATGTCCATGCCGTTATAGAGACAAAGCGGGGACATACATTGGGGCGTGTCATCACATCCGGCTCCGCGATACCCAACACCGGAATACCTGGGATGGTACGCGGCTACACCACTGAAAGAGTTCTCTACTCGCCCTGTGCTGGATTTGTGACGACTGATAGGGTTATAGGGGACTCTGTCTCAGAGGGTGATGTTGTCGCCTTTGTTGGAGATATCCCCGTGCTTTCAAAGCTCGATGGAATTTTAAGAGGGATGATACATCCCAGTGTCCCCGTACAAAAAGGAACAAAGATAGGTGACGTAGACCCAAGGGGAGAAGCTGCACACTGCTTCACAATAACAGACAAAGCCTTGGCGGTGGCAGGCGGAGTGCTTGAAATAATAATGAGGCATGAAAACGAAAAATAGCTTTCATCCATGGAATATAGAAAATATCCCCCGTCCTGCAGAAAACAGGCGGGGGATATTTTCTACGGCATTTTTACATTTTGCCCTTTGTTCTTTTCCACAGGGAAAGGTATGCCTCTCTTGCGTCTTTTAGGTGGGCGGAGGTTGCTTTGACCGCTCCTTCGATGTTTTTGCTTTCTACAAGCTGTATGATTTCAAGGTGTTCCGCCAGAGCTTTTTCCGTACGGCTCGGCTCTCTGAAGGAGACCATTCTGAAAGTTCGCAGGTATTTTTGCGTGGAGCGTATTTGCTCTTTGAGGCGCGGCATTCCGCAGGAGTCGTAAATTCTTTCGTTAAATTTTGATGTCCAAAAGCAGACTTTGTCCGTGTCGTTTTCCTTATGGGCTTTGACCGCGCTGCTGCAGTACATTTTAAGCTCGTCAATCTCTTCTTTTGTGATTTTGTCTATTACGATTTTTATGGCGCAGATTTCAAGAGCTTCTCTTATTGTGTAGTACTCTATGATGTCCTCCTCAGTGTACTCGGATACGACTATTCCTTTTCGCGGAATTTGCTTTATCAGCCCTTCGCTTTCCAGAACGCGCAGAGCCTCTCTTACCGGCATGCGGCTTACTCCGAGCTGCTGCGCTATCTCAACTTCGATAAGCCGTTCCCCGCTTTGAATGTCTCCGTTAAGTATGTGTTTTCTAAGGAGATTTGCGACCTCTGTTCTGAGTGGGCTGGTCTGCACCGCGTCAAGCCCTTCGTCCAATTTGACAGTCATATTTTCTCCACTCCTCTTTCAGTGCTCTAAACCAGTTAATGGTATCACAATTTTCATTTTTTATCCTGGGAACAAAAACTTCGTATTAGAAATCCCTTGACATAATTTCCCTAACGGCTATTATTATACACATAAAATGTATCCATGGATACATGGATACATTAAAATCCCGGCCGGATTTTGAAGTATGGGTTTTATCTGTCATAATTTCATTATTTACTATTTACCCGTTTTGCAGTTTTGCAGTTTTGCAGTTTTGCAGTTTTGTAAGGTGTAGTTTGGCATAATAAAATCACAGGGAGGAATAGTCAACATGAAACGTACAACATTATTAGCTCTTTCCGCTTTTATTATCACAGTTTTTGCATGTGCCGCAAGTGCGGCATCTTATCCGTCAAGGCCCTTTGAATTTCTTGCTCCCGCCGGAGCCGGCGGCGGCTGGGACACAACGATAAGAATGGTCGGAAAAGTTCTGGCAGAGGAAAAAATTATTACACAGCCTATGCCTGTCACAAATAAGCCCGGCGGCGGCGGTGCGGTAAACCTTGCCTATATGCAGAAGAAAAAGAATAATCCCTACACAATAACAGTCTATTCACCCCCGATTCTTCTTATTAACCTGAGCGGTCAGACGGAGCTGGGATATAAGAACCTGACACCTATCGCAATGCTTATTAATGACTTCGGAGCTTATGCCGTTCCCAAGAACTCAAAGTTCAATACAATTAAGGACGTTATGGATGCCTTGAAAAAAGACCCCAAGAGTGTAAAGGTAGGCGGCACAAGCTCGGCCGGAAGTATGGACCACCTCCAGTTCCTGCAGGCTGCTAAGGCTGCAGGCGTGAAGAATCTTAAGGAAATCCCCTATATCTCACTCCAGGAGGGAAGCATGGCTTCGCTTATGGGCGGACACATAGATCTTCTTTCGACAGGTATGGCGGAGACGGTCGGAGCATTTGAAGCCGGAGACATTAAGGTTCTTGCAGTCAGCTCGCCCAAGAGAATTAAGACCGGCGTGCTTTCAAAGGTTCCGACACTTAAAGAAGCCGGCATAAACACAGTGTTTATCAACTGGCGCGGGCTTTTCGGAACACCGGGAATGGGCAATGCCGAGCGCGACTACATGGCTGACGCCCTCAAGAAGATGAGCGGCACAAAGGCATGGAAAGATGTCTGCACAAAGAACGGATGGGAATCAGAGTATATGAACGCAGCCGACTTCACAAAGTTCCTTGACAAGACGAACGAAGAGTATAAGGTTCTGCTTGGAGAAATAGGTTTCCTTAAGAAGTAAGATTATAAAAATTCAGCGCTTGGAAGATGATACGGCAGGATTTCCTGCCGTATCATTAATAAGAGGGATGGTGAAGGCTTGTGAATCCAGAAATGGTAGTCGGTTTATTCTCAGCTTTATTCGGGACTGTTTATACTATAGCAGCGTGGAATCTCCCCGATGCCGCGATAGGCAATCCCATGGCACCTAAATATTTTCCGCTTGTTGTTGGAGTTCTCTCTATAATTTTTGCACTTCTGCTTCTTGTTAAAGCTTCAAAGAATAAATCATATGTAAAGAAAAATAAGAGTGCCGATCCCGGGTATTGGGTGCTTATTGCAGGTCTTATCGCCTCATGTCTGATATATGCCCTTATTTTGGAAAGAATTGGTTTTCTTCTTGCAACGCCGCTCTTTCTCGGAGCGATGCTCTTTTTGGTCAACGGTCTCGGCGGCTGGAAGATGAATGTGCTGGTCTCGGTTCTCTTTTCGTCCGGTGTCTGGTACATATTTGAAAAAATATTTATGATTACTCTTCCATAGGGGGATGTCCGGATGGAAACTTTACAGCTTTTAATGTCAGGATTCGCCAGTGCTTTAACTCCTCTAAATATTATGTGGGTTTTGGCGGGCTCGGCTCTGGGTACTGTTTTGGGAATGCTTCCCGGCCTTGGCCCTACTACGGGAATCGCACTTTTGATGCCCCTCACGTTTACTATGGCTCCGGACACAGCTCTTGTGACTATGTGCGCCATATATTACGGAGCAATGTTCGGGGGCTCCAGAAGCTCAATTCTGTTGAATGTTCCGGGAGACGGAGCCGCTGTCGCGTCATGCTTTGACGGATACCCCATGTGCCTTAACGGCGAAGGTGAAGCCGCTCTTGCAATATCGGCAATAGCTTCTTTTATAGGCGGGCTTATAGCTACTATAGCATTTGTCGTCATAGCAGTTCCCGTCGCCAGGTTCGCTCTCAAATTCGGCCCCCCAGAATATTTTATGCTTATGTGTTTTGCTCTTGCAGCCACAGCGGCTATATCAAAGGAAGCGATGCTCAAAGGTTTGCTTTCAATGTCTTTGGGACTTATGATTGCCACAGTCGGAATCGACCCGCAGTCGGGCGCTATCAGGTTTACTTTCGGAATCCCCGCGCTTCAGACGGGAATTGATTTCGTAATAGTCATTATCGGAGTATATGGTCTGGGCGAAGTATTCCACAATATGGAGCACATTAAGTCCGACCTCGGAGTGAAGGTTCAGAGCAAGTTCGGACGTATATGGGTATCGATGGAGCAGTTTAAGCGCTGCTGGTGGCCTATGATTCGCCAGACTCCTGTCGGCTTTTTTGTAGGAGTGCTTCCGGGAGCAGGAGCTACCATAGCGGCTCTTATGGCTTACAACAATGAAAAGCAGCTTTCAAAGAATCCGGAGAATTTCGGCAAAGGCGAGATAGTCGGACTTGCCGCTCCCGAAGCTTCAAACAATGCCTGTTCCGTGGGAGCCCTTATTCCTATGATGACTTTGGGTGTTCCCGGGTCTGGAACAACGGCTGTTATGCTTGGAGCTCTTATGATTTTGGGACTTCAGCCCGGGCCCCTTCTTTTCCAGCAGCATGCAGATATAGCATGGACAGTTATAGCAAGTATGTTTATAGGAAATATTATCTGCGCTTTTATAAATATACCTCTTGCCAGTCTTCTTGTAAGAGTTTTGGCTGTGCCTACCAAGATACTCTATCCTGTCATAGTCGCTATGGCTCTTATCGGTGTATATACGATAAACTTCAGTACTTTGGATTTTGTCCTTTTAGTCATATTCGGTCTTATCGGTTACTTCATGAAGAAGTATAAAGTGCCTACGTCTCCTTTGATTTTGGCTGTCGTTGTCGGAGTCTCGATGGAGCAGTCTTTCAGACAGTCCATGATGCTTTCAGGCGGAGATATCTCCATTCTATTCCGCTCCGCGATATGCTGGGTGCTCTTTTTCCTAACGATATTCTCTGTCGTGTGGCCATTTGTAAGCGATTGGAACAAGAAGAAAAAGGCAAAAGCAGCATAGAGTCAGGTTTGTAAAAGAGAGAGTGTGAAGTGTCTGATTCATCCGCTGTCCGCAGGAAGGGCGGATGCGAAGGACTCTCGCCTTAACAGAGATTTTCCTATCTCTATCAGGAAAGGTGATGAATAGGGTTGCAATTATTTCGTACCGCAAGTGCGGGGACATTGGAGTCCTCTGACTGCATTGTAACTATTGCCCCTTCGGATAAATATAATCTTGATTACAGGGGCGCAAACAAAGTATTGTTTGAAGAGAGAACAGATTCTCTCGTAAAAAGAATACTGCAGAAAAATTCCGTCCTGTGTGCCGATGTCCTGATTCAGGATCAGGGAGCCTTGGCTGTGACAATAAAGGCGCGTCTTGAAGCAGCTCTTTTCAGAGCCGCGGTGGAGCTGTAAAGATGAATATTTGCCGTTCGATGCTATACATACCCGGAGATTCTCCGGGAAAGATTCAGCATGCCCCTATATTTGACGCAGATGGTATCCTTCTTGACCTCGAAGATGCGGTCGCTCTCAGTGAGAAGGATTCAGCAAGAAGAATGGTCGGATGGTTTCTCAGAGACTATGATTTTAAAAACCTTGTAGTGACGGTAAGAGTAAACGGAGCCGACACAAAATTTTTTAAAGATGATCTTGAGGAGATAATTCCCGAAGCGCCCTACGCAGTTCGCATTCCGAAATGCGACGGCCCTAAGGATGTTCTGCTTGCAGACAGGCTTATTACGGAGATAGAAGAGCGTCACGGAATGGCTCACGGAAAAGTGAAGATACATGCGATGATAGAGACAGCCGTAGGAATTGAAAATGCTTTCCTTATGGCATCAGCATCTCCGAGAGTTAAGGCCCTTACCCTTGGCGGACAGGATCTTACCGCCGATATGGGAGTGAGAAAGACAAAAGAAGGTGCGGAGCTCTTTTATGCGAGAAGCCGCGTCTCCGTTGCGGCACACGCCGCCGGAATTGAAGCCTATGACACAATATGGGGCGACATCAATGACAAAGAGGGATTGTTTGAAGAGACCAAGCGCATAATAGGGCTCGGTTTCACCGGCAAAGCTGCCATAAGTCCCGATCAGTGCGAGATTATCAACAGTGCATTCATGCCTGATGAAAAAGAGCTGCGCAAAGCCTGCAGAATTGTCGAAGCCGCCGAAAAGGCAGAGAAAGAGGGCAAAGGCGTTATTGCCGTAGACGGAAAGATGGTTGATGCTCCCGTTGTCACAAGAGCGCGCCATTTGGTCTCTCTTGCAGAGGCATGCGGCGCGGAAAGGGGCGCTTCTATATGAATACTGTGCTGAATTCTCTCGGAAGACGCGTACTTACAGACATCCCGGGAGTGGGAAGCTTTAAACCCTACGAATCTCCCTTTGCTATGTTTGATATCCCTCATGCGGGCTGCTCCATCCGCCCGGAGATGCGCTGTGCGCCTCTGTCGTCGGGCAAGGTTCGCAAGTCCTTGAGAGAAGCTGTGGAAAAGAGCGGACTTCAGGACGGAATGACAATATCTTTTCACCACCACCTAAGAAACGGCGACTCTGTCATTCCCATGGTGCTTGCGGAGCTTTCCGCAATGGGGTTCAAAAATCTTACCTTTGCTCCGAGCTCTATTCCCGACGCTCACGACTGCATAGCCGACTATATAAGAAGCGGACTTATCACAAAACTTTACACATCGGGAGTCCGCGGCAAGCTCGGCAAACTGCTTTCAAGCGGCGAGTTTGACATCCCCGTTGTGATAAGAAGCCACGGAGGCAGAGCCAGAGCCATCGAAGAAGGTTCTATATCCATAGACGTAGCTTTTCTCGCCGCCCCCTCATGCGATGCAATGGGCAACATAACCGGGAGCTCCGGGCCTTCTGCCTGCGGTTCTCTCGGATATGCGATTACGGATGCGAGAAACGCCAAGTGCACCGTAGCTATTACCGACAACCTTGTTGAATATCCTCTTGCTCCGCGCATTTCCATACCTCAGTATCTTGTCGACCACATAGTTGTGACAGAGAGCCTGGGAGACCCTGCAAAGATAGCAAGCGGAGCTGCCCGCATAACCAAAAATCCCGTAGACCTCAAAATTGCGAGAGACACTTTCCTTCTTATGAAGGCTGCCGGAATAGTAACTCCGGGATTTTCCTTCCAGATGGGTGTCGGAGGCGCGAGCCTAGCCGCCGCTGTATATCTTGAAAAATATATGAAAGAGAAGGGGATAGTCGGAGGCTTCGGAATAGGCGGAGTCGGGGGCTATATGGCAGACATGCTCCGTCAGGGACTCTTTAAAACTCTGTTTGACGTTCAGAGTTTTGATTCTGTCGTCACAAAGTCTATAACGGAAAACCCCTCTCACATAGAGATAGACGCGTCATGGTACGCCAACCCCTTCAACGGAGGCTGTGTCGTTCACAATCTTGACTGTGTGATACTTTCGGCTCTCGAAGTGGATACGGACTTTAACGTTAACGTGCTTACCGGCAACGACGGAGTTTTAAGGGGCGCATCGGGAGGACATCAAGACACTGCCGCCGGAGCCAAGCTTTCTATAGTTGTTCTTCCTCTTTTCAGAGCGGGAGTTCCGGGAATCAAGTCGAAAGTAACAACAATAACAACGCCTGGCGAGAGTGTGGACGCCATAGTTACGGACAGAGGCATCTGCATTAACCCTAGGAGAGAGGATCTTATTGAGTCTGTAGGCAAAGCCGGGCTTCCCATATACGACATAGGTAAGCTTAAAGCGGAGGCTGAGTCCTTGACAGGAGTTCCGAAGCCTATTGAATTCAACAGAGAAAAGGCTGCGGCTCACGTCGAATACAGAGACGGTACTCTCATTGACACTGTCTGGGCTCTTAAATAGAGAGACAAAAACAGAGCAGGTCATCTAATATACATTTTAAATGTGCGCTTCGTCGGCTGTCCGCACGAAGCGCGCATAACATTTAAAACCCTTCCCATGCATCGAAAAGCATAAATATATTTTTATTATATTGGACGATTACGTATTTTTAAATGGTATAATCTTCTGCATTGCCGAGGCAGAAGGGCATTCGTTTAACGACGAAATGTCTCTTGCTTTGTATCCGTAAGGCAGCGTGCGAGTGAAGAAAAAGTGATGACGTATATTATCCATGAGGTACAGTATTGCCAAAATGTAAATAAATTTTGGTGTTATGAACAAATTTAGCAGCTTATGCTGAGAGTGCCATCGTTGAAAATCTATGGCATAATGGTATATAGTGTGATATAAATAAAAATATTCTATTTATTATGACATTTTAAAAAAGCTATATATTTTATCCTGAGTGTGAGATAATGAAAAACGACTTACAAAAAACAACAAATCCGGCTAAATGTCGGTGAATCCTTGAGGAGGTATTATGCGATGACACGCAAGATGGTAACCTTGGACGGCAACGAAGCGGCAGCACATGTGGCACATGCAGTAAATGAAGTCATAGCAATCTACCCAATCACGCCCTCATCACCGATGGGCGAATGGTCGGATCAGTGGACTGCGGAAGGACGCACCAATATCTGGGGCACAGTTCCGCTGGTTGAGGAAATGCAGAGCGAAGGCGGAGCATCCGGTGCGTATCACGGCGCGCTGCAGGCAGGAGCGCTCGGCACAACCTTCACAGCATCACAGGGTCTTCTCCTCATGATTCCCAATATGTACAAAATAGCTGGAGAACTCACAAGCACAGTAATGCACGTAACGGCCAGAAGCCTTGCCACCCATGCGCTATCCATATTCGGAGACCACTCCGACGTAATGGCTGTTCGCTCCACAGGCTGGTCAATGCTCTGCTCATCCACAGTGCAGGAAGTAATGGACATGGCCTTGATAGCTCAGATGAGCACACTTGAAAGCCGCGTCCCCGTACTCCACTTCTTCGACGGATTCAGAACAAGCCACGAAGAAATGAAAGTCGAAGAAATATCCTATGACGACATGAAAGCTCTCATAGACGACGAGGCAGTCAGAAACCACCGCTGGAACAGACTCAGCCCCGACATGCCCTGCATACGCGGAACGGCACAGAACCCCGACGTATACTTCCAGGCAAGGGAAGCCTGCTCTTCATACTTTGCGGCAGTTCCCGACATCACCCAGAAAGCCATGGACAAATTCGCAAAACAGATAGGCAGACAGTACCACCTCTTCGACTACTACGGCTGCGACGATGCCGAACGTGTAATAGTAATAATGGGCTCAGGCTCCGCAGTGGCAAGAGAAGCTGCAGAAAAACTCATGGCGGCCGGAGAAAAAATAGGAGTACTCGTAGTACGCCTCTTCAGACCCTTTGACATATCCAGATTCCTCCGCGCTCTTCCCGCTACAGTCAGAAGCATAGCAGTTCTCGACCGCTGCAAAGAACCCACATCCATAAGCGAACCCCTCTGCGCCGACGTAAAAGAAGCCCTCTCCGGCACAGATGTGACAGTAGTCGGCGGACGCTACGGCCTCTCCTCCAAAGACTTCACCCCGGCAATGGTCAAAGCAGTCTTTGATGAACTCAAAAAAGCCATGCCCAAAGACAGCTTCACAATAGGCATAGAAGACGACCTCAACTTCTCAAGCCTCGAATACGATCCGTCATTTGACACAGAAGACCCCAAGACAGTCCGCTGCCTCTTCTACGGACTCGGCTCAGACGGAACAGTCGGAGCAAACAAAAACTCAATAAAAATAATAGGCGGAGAGACAGAACTCTACGCTCAGGGCTACTACAGCTACGACTCCAAAAAATCCGGAGGCATAACAGTAAGCCACCTGAGATTCGGCCCCAACCCCATACTCGCAAGCTACATGATAAACAAAGCCAACTTCGTAGCCTGCCACGTATACAGCTTCCTCGAAAAACTCGACGTACTCAAGGGTGCGGCGCAGGGCGGCACATTCCTCCTCAACAGCCCCTTCGGCCCCGAAGAAGTCTGGGATAAACTCCCCTTGACGACACAGAAACACATAATAGACAAAAAACTCAAATTCTACACAATAGACGCAGTCAAAATAGCCAAAGAGACAGGCATGGGCGGCCGCACCAACACAATCATGCAGACCTGCTTCTTCGCAATCAGCGGAGTTCTTGAAAAAGAGACAGCCATAGCCGCCATCAAAGAATCAATCGTCAAAAGCTACACAAGAAAAGGACAGGCAATAGTAGACAAAAACATAGCCGCAGTAGACGCGACACTTGCCAACCTCTACCAGGTAACAGTGCCGGCCGAAGCCACAAGCACATTTGACATACTGCCTCCCGTAGCCGACGATGCGCCGGAATTCGTCAAAGACATACTCGGCCCAATGATGATACTCGAAGGAGACAGCCTCCCAGTATCAGCCATGAGCGAAGACGGCACATTCCCAAGCGGAACCACACAGTACGAAAAACGCAACATAGCAATAGACATACCCTCATGGGACCCGGCACTATGCATCCAGTGCGGCAAATGCTCCCTTGTATGTCCCCATGCCGCAATACGCGCCAAAGTATATGACCCAGAACTTCTGGCAGACGCACCCGAAACATTCAAATCCGCCGACGCCAAATGGAAAAACTTTGAAGGCTCCAAATACACTGTACAGATAGCGCCCGAAGACTGCACAGGCTGCGGACTCTGTGCTCACAACTGCCCTGTCAAAGCCAAAGAAGGCACGGACAAGAGACCTCTTACAATGGTAAACCAGATGGAAGTCCGTCTGCCCGAGCGCGACAACTGGAACTTCTTCCTTGAAATCCCGGAAGCAGACAGAAACAAACTCAACACCTCCACAGTCAAAGACGTACAGCTCCTCCGTCCCCTCTTTGAATTCTCCGGAGCATGCGCCGGATGCGGAGAGACACCGTACCTCAAACTCCTCTCCTCACTCTTTGGAGACAGAGCAATGATAGCCAACGCGACAGGCTGCAGCTCCATATACGGAGGCAACCTTCCCACAACACCGTGGGCTGTAAACGAAGAAGGCAGAGGCCCGGCATGGAGCAACTCACTCTTTGAAGACGCGGCGGAATTCGGACTCGGATTCAGACTCACAATAGACAAACATGCCCAGTATGCGGCGGAACTCCTCCAGAGAATGGAACCGGTCCTCGGAGAAGACATAGTCAAAGCAATACTTGACGCGCCTCAGAACACCGAAGAAGAAATAAAGAAAGTACAGGAAAAAGTAGAAGACCTCAAACACATCCTCGAACACCACATATGCACCGAAGAAGCGGAAGAAATGGCCTCTCTGGCCGACTGCCTCGTCAAAAAGAGCGTATGGTGCGTCGGAGGAGACGGATGGGCATACGACATCGGCTACGGCGGACTTGACCACGTAATAGCATCCGGCAAAAACATAAACATCCTTGTCCTCGACACAGAAGTCTACTCCAACACAGGCGGACAGATGTCAAAATCAACGCCGAGAGGCGCGGTAGCCAAATTCGCCGCGGCGGGCAAGAAAATGGGCAAAAAAGACCTTGCTCTCATGGCAATGAGCTACGGCAACGTCTATGTAGGCAGAGTAGCTCTTGGGGCGAACGACGCTCACACAGTCAAAGTATTCAAAGAAGCCGAAGCCTACAACGGCCCGTCCCTCATCATAGCCTACAGCCACTGCATAGCACACGGCATAGACATGGTCAAAGGCCTTGACCAGCAGAAAAAAGCAGTAGAGTCAGGCCACTGGATGCTCATGCGCTACAACCCCGACCTTGCCAAAGAAGGCAAAAACCCGCTTACAATAGACTGCAAAGAGCCTACGCTCCCGCTTAAAGACTACGTCTACAACGAAGCGCGCTACAAGAGCTTGGCATCACAGCAGCCGGAAAAAGCGGCGGAACTCCTTGCTGAAGAAGAGAAAGACATAAAGGCCCGCTGGCGCTACTACAGCCACATGGCCGCTATGAAAATGGAGGATTAGTTTTAAATGTCAAAAGAAGTAAAGCAAGAGATAAAGGACAGCATGGGACGAGTCATTGCCACAAAAGTTACCGTGGTGAATGAGAGCGTCAAATCCGATAAGGCGGAGCAGATTATAAACATTCCTCAGACCGAAGTTAAGGCCGCCAAGGAGAAAGCTCCGTCGATAGAAATTAAAGAAGCTGCCCCTGTCAAAAAGGAGCAGAAACCCAAACCGCGTGTCGGAATCATGGAGACAGCCTTCCGCGATGCTCATCAGTCGATAATGGCGACAAGACTTCGCACTGATGACATGCTGCCGATATGCGAGGCCATGGATGAGGTCGGATACCATTCTATAGAGATGTGGGGCGGAGCAACTTTCGACTCTGCGATGCGCTTTCTCAATGAAGACCCATGGGAGAGACTCAGACAGATAAAGAAACGCCTGAAGAACACAAAGACCCAGATGCTTATGCGCGGACAGAATATTGTCGGCTACAGACACTATTCCGACGAAGTTGTGCGTGAATTTGTAAAGCGCGCTATCGGCAACGGCATAGACATAGTGAGAGTCTTTGACGCTCTCAATGACCTCCGTAACATGTCAATAGCTGCTGAGGCAGTCAAAAAAGAGGGCGGAGAGCTTCAGATGACAATCTCCTACACAATATCTCCCGTCCACACTCTTGACCTCTTCGCGAAACAGGCGAAGGATATGGCCGACATGGGAGCGGACTCAATTTGCATTAAGGATATGGCGGGACTCCTCTCTCCAGTTGCCGCTTCGTCACTTGTAAAGGCTATAAAGTCCAAAGTGAATCTTCCGGTTCAGATTCACAGCCACTACACGAGCGGAATGGCGGCAATGTCCTACATGGCCGCTCTCGAAGCCGGTGCTGACGTTGTGGACTGCGCGATTTCCCCCTTCGCAATGGGGACAAGCCAGCCTGCTACGGAGGCTATAGTAGCGGCTCTTAAGGGCGGGCCTCTTGATACAGGGCTTTCTCTCGAAAAGCTCCTGCCTGTCGCGAACCACTATGAAAATCTTAAAAATAAGTACAGCGATATTATCATGGGAGTGAGCGGAGTCAACATCAACATCCTGCTCTACCAGATACCGGGAGGCATGTATTCCAACCTTCAGAGCCAGCTCAAAGAGGGCGGATGCCTTGATAAGTTCCAGCAGGTTATGGAAGAAGTTCCGCGCGTGCGCAAAGAGATGGGATATCCGCCTCTTGTCACACCGACAAGCCAGATAGTCGGAACTCAGGCCGCAATGAATGTAATAGCGGGCGAGCGCTGGAAGATGGTCCCGAAGGAAGTATATCAGTACTTCCGCGGCTACTACGGCAAGACACCGGCCCCCGTTGACCCGGAGATACAGAAGAAGGTTCTTGGCGATGAGGTTCCCATCACATGCCGCCCCGGAGAGAAAATAGCTCCGGAAATTGAAGCGGCGCGCAAAGAGATAGGAATCTATGCCACACAGCCGGAAGATATATTGAGCTACATACTCTTCCCGCAGGTGGCGAAAGACTTCCTGCCAAGCAAGTACATGAGAGAGACAATGGTTGACATAGGACTTCAGGAGCAGTATGACCCTGACGCTTATCCCATAATATAGCTTAAGCAAAACGGCGGCGGAAGAGATTCTGCCGCCGTTTATCTCACTGCGCGCAAAGATACTCTTGGCAAAGATGTAAAATACATATAAATTTATCTCAAATATTATTGAATGCAGAGGTGTTGACGGCGATGAAATATTCACAGATGGACAGAGAAGCGCTGCTTTGCGAGAAGTCTAAGCTCACGGCGAAGTATGAGGACTATAAATCAAAAGGCCTTAAGCTCAATATGGCGAGGGGAAAGCCCGGAGCAGAGCAGCTCGCCATATCAATGCCTATGCTGGATGTATTAAATTCATCAAGCGACTGCCGTGCCGATGACGGCACAGACTGCCGCAACTACGGTGAACTTTCAGGCATAAGCGACGCAAAAAAATTGTTCTCGGAATATATGGGAGTAGCTGCGGACGAGATAATTGTCGTAGGATCCACCTCTTTGACATTTATGTATGACTGCCTTGCCCGCGCCATGCTGACAGGTGTGGTCGGTTCCGAAAAGCCATGGGGCAAGTATGAAAAAATAAAATTTATATGCCCGGTTCCGGGCTATGACCGCCACTTCAGTATATGCGAATTTCTCGGCATAGAGATGATAAACGTCCCTCTCACAGAGTGGGGTCCGGATATGGATATGATAGAGAAGCTTGTCGCTTCCGACGAGACGATAAAGGGCATGTGGTGCGTGCCTAAGTACACAAACCCGCTTGGCGGAGTTTATTCCGACGAAGCAGTGCGCCGTATAGCCTCGATGAAGACAAAGGCCGGGGACTTCCGCGTATTCTGGGACAACGCCTATGCAGTGCATAAAGTCTATAAGGACGTGCCTCTCCTCAACCTCCTCGACGAATGCAAAAAAGCCGGCAATCCCGACAGGGCTTATATGTTCGGCTCTACGTCAAAGATCACATTCCCGGGAGCGGGAGTAGGCTTCTTCGCAGCATCAAAGGCAAATATAGCTTTCACATTAAAACAGATGGGCAGCCAGGCCATTGGCTATGACAAGATGAACATGCTGCGCCATGTGAGATTCTTTAAAGACTACAACGGCATATTGGAAATTATGGAAAAACATGCAGCGATACTGCGTCCGCGCTTCGATGCGGTATTAAACACCCTTGACGAAGAACTCTCGGAACCGGCTGTAGGCTCATGGGTTAAGCCGGACGGAGGCTACTTTATCACATACATAGCGGAGAAAAACTGCGCTAAGAGAATCGTCGCTCTGTGCAAAGAAGCGGGGGTCACACTCACGGGAGCGGGAGCTACACACCCGTACCACAAAGACCCGGACGACTCCTACATACGCATAGCTCCGAGCTTCCCATCCGCCGAGGAGCTTGCTCTAGCGATGAAGATATTCTGTGTATCGGCAAAGCTGGCTATGACAGAAAAACTTCTTGACAGATAACTTTTGCCGCTTGTACTTAAGGGAGGACCCTTTTTATGCTGCACATATTTTCGGCATTAGCACGGGAAGCTATAGAGTATATCAGCATAGTTATAATATTGTCGGGAGTTATTATGGCATGTTTTCGCCTTGCAAGGCTTATAATAAGGGCTCATAAGGGAATATGCGATGACGATAAGGACTCTCTGATACGTCTGCGCCTCTCGTTTGAAGGAACTCTCATGCTGGGGCTTCAATTTCTTATGGCGGCCGACATAATAGGCACTATAAGCAATCCGAATCTGCAGGGTGTGATTGTCCTCTCCGTAATAGTTCTTCTTAGGGTCATTCTGAGCTTTACCTTGAGCAAAGAGGTGGCTGAGATGGACAGGCAGAAGAGAGAGCATGAAGAAAGAGAGCTGCGTACCGAAGCAGCGAACTGAAATATTGTCGGACGGTGATTAAATGAAATTTTTTCTTGATACTGCGAATATCGAAGAAGTAAGAGAGGCCTCCTCATGGGGCGTCATAGCGGGAGTCACAACAAACCCCACTCTTGTTTCAAGAGAGGGCTCTGTCGATTTTCACACTCGCATAAAGGAGATAGCCGATATAGTAAGAGGCCCTGTAAGCGCCGAGGCCATATCGCTTGAAAAAAATAAGCTTGTCGATGAAGCCAAGGTCATAGCAGCGATAGACCCCAATGTTGTGGTAAAAGTTCCTATATGCCCAGACGGCCTCGGAGCAGTAAGGGAACTCTCCTCTCTGGGAATAAAGACCAATGTCACTTTAGTATTTTCCGCCAACCAGGCGATTTTAGCCGCGGCTGCGGGCGCTTCCTATGTGAGCCCCTTTGTCGGAAGGCTGGATGACATAGGAGAGGACGGAATGGCTCTTGTACGGGACATAGCGTCCATATTCCGAAATTATGAGACAAAGACCAAAATCATAGCGGCAAGCCTGAGACATCCGGCTCACGTACTGCAGTGCGCGAAAGCGGGAGCGGACTTCGCCACTGTTCCCTTCAAAGTATTGAAAATGCTCTTTAACCACCCTCTTACAGCTAAGGGAATAGAGAGCTTCAACAGCGACTGGGATAAGTACCTCAACAGATAACAAAATATAAAAATATCCGCACAGCTTAGGGCCGTGCGGATATTTTTGCAAAAGAGGCTAGAGCGATGTCATAATTCTCGGAATAGCTCTCTTAAGAACCTCTATTCCTCTTAAATATTCGGCAATTTCTATCTGCTCATTCGATGTGTGGTCATACTTTGAATCCCCCGGGCCGAAAGCTCCCATGCAGCATCCCCACGGTGAGAGAACATTCAAATCGCATGTACCCTGCTTTGCGAGAAGCCTCGGCGGCTCTCCCGTAACGTCTCTTATAGCCGTTCTGAAAGCGCGGATTACAGGGTCTGTCTTTGGAACTCCGTGCGGAGGCACGTACTCGATAATTTCTGCTTTAACTCCAAATGCGGCCGCAGTCTCATTTATTACAAGCTCCACTTCTTCCTGCAGTGCGTCAAGGGGCAGGCGAAAGTCCATCGTTATCTTAGCGAATCTTGTACCGGCTTCATGTCCTTCCATATCCATAACGGCTATGGAATAGCCTTTGCCCATGTTTGAAACTATATCTGTCATAGAAGATGCCGCCCTTACAGCGTCAGTCATAGGGCCCGGGCTGCCTGAGCGGTGTGCTCCGTTATCCTCCGCTGTGAAGCAGAAGAGAACTCTGCCTCTGTAGGAGAGAGCCACTCCGGAACTTCCCGTGGGCTCGCCTATGACAAGAGCGGCGGGTTCGTGCAGAGGCATGCGGAAGCGCGCTCCGCGCGAGTCTATCTCCTCTCCGACAGCTCCGACAAAAGTGATTCTCCACCCCTCGGGCAGGGCAGCAGCACCTCCCGCGACAGCCATGGCGCAGCAAGGACCTTTTGCATCTACAGAACCTCGTCCCACTATGACATCTTGATCCATACTAAATTTCGGCCCGCCTGGCACTGTGTCTATGTGGCTTAAAAGCACAAGCTCCTTGTCGCCTCTGCCTCTGTAGGCAATGACGCTCCCCATACCGTCCAGATGAGCGCTTTCCCATCCGAAGTGGGGCATTCTGTCGGCAAGGAGGCGTGCCGCATCCTCCTCATGTCCCGTGGGGCTCGGCACTGCGACAAGGTCTGCCAGAAGGCAGGCTGAGTCGGGCATCCTCATATCGCGTTACCGTTTAAAGTTTCAGCCAGCTTCTTCGCACCGAGCCTGATATCCTCTTCCGATGCCGCAAAGGAGGGGAGAAAACGAAGCACACGCGGCCCTGCGGCTAAAGAGAGAAGCCCCGCGGCCTGAAGTGCCTTCACTACATCTAAAGAGGGAATGTCGAGCTCAATGCCGTTAAGGAGACCCATGCCTCTTACGTCTTTGATGTGCGGACTCTCTATTTTTCTAATTTCCGAACGCAGAAGCTCTCCGAGATTCAGAGCCTTCTTTGAAAAATTTTCGTCCTTCAGAAGCTTCATTGCGGCAAGGGCCACTGAACAGACCAGCTCATTGCCTCCGTAGGTGGAGCCGTGGCTGTGGGGCGGAAAATCTCCAAGCTCCTTCTTCCATAATACAGCCCCGGCAGGCAGTCCTCCCGCAAGACCCTTAGCCACACATGTTATATCAGGGTCAAGTCCGGCAAGAGGAGCGGCAAGAGGAGCTCCGCACCTTCCAAGACCCGTCTGAACCTCGTCCGCAATCAGAATAGCTCCGTTTGCTCGGCAGGCTTCGGATATTGCGCGTCCGACTTCCGGCTCAATGGGGAATACGCCCCCCTCTCCCTGCACAGGCTCGACAAATACGGCAAAAGTATCGTTGTCTATATGCTCTGCCAGAGCTTCCGGGTTAAGGTGTTCGGCGTGAGGAATGAGAGAAGCAAAGGGAGCTCTGTATTTGGGGTTGAATGTTACAGAGAGAGCGCCGCAGCTTCTTCCGTGAAAGGCTCTGCGGCATGCGAGAATCCTTTTCCTGCCGGGGCGCAGGACGGCCGCGAGCTTCAACGCCGCCTCTATAGCCTCGGTTCCGCTGTTTGTGAAGAATACCCTGCCTCCTCCTATGAGGGATGCAAGCTCGTCCGCGAGCTCCTCTCTTACGGAAGACTCAAAGCCGGCTCCGCAGCTCCACACTCCCTCAGAGGCATCCTTTAGAGCTCTGATTAGAGTTTCGTTTGAATGGCCGAAAAGAGCGGCTCCATGCCCGTTGAAGAAATCCAGATATTCATTGCCGCAAGAGTCAAATACTCTGCTCCCATCACCTCTTGCAATAGCTATGCCTCGTCCTCCGTAGAGTGAACTTAACGAACCAGACATGTTCCGTTACCCGCCATAGCCTGCTCTATAGGAGATTCAGCCCTTCCGTCAGAGAGAAAAACCTTAGGAACTCCGAGTTCAAGTCCCTCACGGCATGCGACAAGCTTGCGCTTCATATTGCCCTTGGCGTAGTGTTCGAGGATATCCCACTCGCCGAGATGCCCATTTCTGATAAGAGAGCTCGAATCTTCTATATTCTTCATAAGTCCAGGGACATTTGAAAGAATTATCATCACATCAGCCTTAACGGCTCCCGCGGCAGAGGCTGCCAAGCGGTCTCCGTCAATGTTCAGCGAGAGTCCGGATTCAGAGTCCCATGCAAGAGGAGGAAGTATGGGAATGCACCCTTCACTCTGCATATTAAATATCTTCTCTCCGTCAACAGCCGTGACAGTGCCGCTGTAGTTGCCGCGCAGTATCCTTGTTCGTCCTCCGCTGCACTCCCTTATGACATCCTTGCGCTTTGCCGAAGCATGTCTTGTGAGAGACGGGGCGGCCTGGATTGCTGATGCTCCGAAAGATGAAAGACAATCCTTTATCCTTCTTCCGTATGACATGGCCGCCTCTTCAAACAAAGCCCGCTCTTTCTCTCCGACAAAACGGCTTCTGTAGCCGCTGGGGCTTGTAACCATCTTTATTTCGACTCCGCGCTCTGCGCAGAGAGCATCCATTACACCGCTTGCGCCATGAACCAAAATCCACCTCTCACCGCCTGCGGCACGAGCTGCAAGCTCCTTCATAAGAGGTTCTATACTGTTTCCCGCTGCTCCGCCTATCTTTACAACTCCTATCATATCAATCACTCCCAATCTGCCCGTTCTATGCGGGATAAAGAGGCATCATTTCAAGCCCGGCACTCTCGTCGATTCCGAACATAATATTAGCGCTCTGTACGGCAGAGCCCGCGGCTCCCTTCATAAGGTTGTCAATGGCTGAGGCCGCTATCACTCGCTCTCCGTCCTCCGCAAGAGCGAAGCCTGTCAGAACCCTGTTGCTTCCTATGACAAACCTTGGGTCTGGAATGCGAAAATGAGCGGGCCGTGCAGGAGTATAGGAGACAAAAGGTTCTCCGCTCCATGAAGCCCTGTAAAGCTTCCAAATATCTGCTTCTCTGACCTTCTTATTCAGCCTGATATGTGCCAGACACTGAATCCCTCTGACAAGCTCCACTGCCGTGATGCCCATTGTGATACTCTCCTCAGGCACGTGAAGCTCCTGTATCAGCTCCGACATGTGCCTGTGGGCAAACGGGGATACAACTCTCAGTGTTCTGCTGCGAAGAGAGTGCATGCTGCCCTCGTCTCCGCCAGCCCCTCCCTCGGAGGAACCTACACGGCATTCGATTCGCGCATCCGCTATAAGACCCGCTCTGGCAAAAGGCAGAAGGGCTGTTATCGATGCTGTGGCATTACATCCGACTCCGGAAATGAGCCTGGCTGATGCCATCTCCGCTCTGTGGAGCTCAGGCAGTCCGTAGACAGCCTCCCCGAGAAGCTCGGAGCATGGATGCTCTACTCCGTACCATCTTTTATAATTATCCGCGTCGTGAAGTCTGAAATCCGCCGAAAGGTCTACAACCTTCTGTTCCGCTTCAAGGCGGCGCTTGGCTTCCTCAGCCGAAGCTCTGTGGGGAAGAGCCAAGAAGCTCAAGTCAGCGCGGACATCTGCTCCGTCCTCGGGCGAGATAAAATTCATATCGCCGTATACGTGGCGCAGATGGGGATGAACTGCTCCTACAGGTGTGCCTGCTCTGCTTCTGGAAATACACCCTGCGACCTTCATAAAGGGATGCCTTGCCAGTATCCGCAGAAGCTCGCCTCCGGCAAAGCCAGTAGCTCCCCATATAGTTACATTTACCTGATTTGTCATGAGAGATTCTCCTTTTTATCTTTTCGCAAAAAAAAACCCGCTTGCTATAAGCAGCGGGCGTGCATTCGGTTCTGTCCGAAATTAAATCACAAGACAGCCAAAAATCCACGACCCGTTATGCAACCGCATTTTATCCCGCGCTTGCACTTTATTGAATTACGTTTGGAATTTTCGCTTTTAACCGTATAGCTGATCATATTAAGGCCTCTTGCTCCATGATGCACGCACAACTGCGGCAGGAATATCGATTCCCGTCGGCTCAATAGAATTGCGGAACTCTCCTCCGTCATTGACCTCATTAACAAGCCATCTGTCATTAGACTTGAAAAGGTCTACGGCAAGGAACTCTCCTCCTATTGCTGAGTGGACGGAAGTCAGAACTGATGAAATTTCATCGTCGAGCGGAAGATTAGCGGCAAGTCCGCCTCGCGCGGTGTTTGTGATCCAATGGCTGCTTTCGCGTCTTATGGCACAGATAGGTTCTCCGTCAACAACAAAAGCACGCACGTCAAAGCTTCCCTTATCGACAAATTCCTGAATATAAAAAGTATTGTGCATAGCTCCGAGCATCGATTTATGCTCAAATATAGCCTCTGCCGATTCTCTGTCGTTTATCTTTGCAAGCAGACGTCCCCAGCTTCCGCTTATAGGCTTACAGACGACGGGATAGCCCAAATCCTCCGCAGCCTCAAGAGCAGCCTCTTCTGTAAAAGCCGTTCTGTAACGGGGCTGAGCAATACCAGCTCTTTCAAGCACCAGTGTCGTGGTGAGCTTGTTTCCGCATACTGCCATTACGGAGGAAGGATTTACAACCCTTACTCCCTGAGACTCAAGTATCTGAGCCACTGCCTCATTCTGATTGTGAGAGACACAGCGTGAAAGCACGACATCCTCACGGGAACAGAAAGGCGTCTCTCCATACCACACATCCCTCATATTCATGAGCTCGCAGGGAATGTTCTCTCTCTTGGCCGCTTCGAGAAGAAGCTTCTCTTCCGTCCGCAGGCGGGTGAAAAGAATTCTGAGCATCGCCAAAACTACTCCCCCCAGTCCTCCTGAACCTGAGGAGCTTCTTCAACCGTAACCGGGCTAAGGCTGATAACTTCAAGTTCAGTTCCGCAGTCGCCGCAAATAAGAAGTTCGCCTTCGCAGCACCCTTCGGGAAGATTGAGAGATGCGTCGCATACTGTGCATGTTGCTGTCATAATAAAAACCTCCATATGTTTTGTTTTAAAATAAAATATATTATATTTTTATTAAAAAATATTCTGATAATTAGTCTTTCCCGATACAACAAAACCGTGTTTTGCAGTTCTGTGGTTCATAAATTACCGCTAATTGAACTATTTTCTGGGATTAATGGTTTAAAAGTTCAATATCATGTTGAGGCATGATACTCTTTATTTTGAATCTGTCAAGCTTTAAGACAAAAGATTGTATTGTCAGATAATTTGAACCGTGAAAACATAGTCAGAAACGCAGAGAGTGTATAAAAGTTTACCTGCTTTGCCAATCTTAAAATATTCGGTGAGATACAGAGACGATACGTAATTTGTTTTCTTCTTCTCTATTGAATGTAACTCGGTTCTGAGTTATTGTATAAAGATAAAGAGAGCGGAGGTGCTTTGCAAAATGCCTATATGGAACATCATAGGGCCTGTAATGATAGGACCTTCTTCAAGCCACACGGCGGGAGCAGTTAGGCTCGGTCGCATGATTCGCATGTGCTGGGGCGGAGAGATAAAAAAGGCCGATATATATATGAGAGGAAGCTTTGCAACGACAGGCGAAGGGCACGGTACAGACAGAGCTCTCTTGGCGGGGCTTATGGGCTGTGCTCCCGATGATCCGAATGTAAGAGACGGACGCGAGCTTGCCTCTGCATCAGGAATGGAATTTAATTTTTATACCGAGGATGTGGAAGGAGCTCACCCAAATTCCGCAAGGATTGTAATATCTGACGGAGAGGGACGAACCATGGACGCAGTCGGAGCGTCAATAGGAGGAGGAGCTGTTGTCCTACAGGAACTTGACGGCTTTCAAATGGAACTCAGCGGCATCCTTCCGGCAATAATCATAATGAACAGAGATGTTCAGGGAGTTGTCTGCGCTGTCACGACATACCTCTCGTTCCACAATATAAATATAGCTACGATGAAACTTCACCGCGACGCAAGGGGAGGACTTGCTACAATGGTGCTTGAACTTGACAGTGCCGAAGAGTCGGTCTATCCCGAACAGATACAGTCTGTGCATCCCGGTATAGTCAGAGTAATATCGGTTCCGGGGGTGGCTTAAATGAGATCTTTAAAAGAGATAGAGATATATGCGGAAGAAAAAGGCCTTGTCCTGCACGATGCAATTTTAATGATTGACTCGGAAAGCAGCGGAATGGAGCCTTTTGCAATCAGAGAAATCATAAAGTCCCGCCTTGCCGACATGGAACGCTCCGTCCGCGAAGCGACGGAAAACAAAGCGCGCTGCAAACTCGTGCAGCCCTCAGGCCCTCTGCTCAGAAATTACAACGCGGACAACTCTCTCTGCGGAGGCTTTATATTAAGCGCGTCCGCCATAGCAATGGATGTAGCCGCATACAACGCCACAATGGGAAGAATAGTAGCGGCTCCCACAGCGGGAAGCTGCGGCATTCTGCCGGGACTGCTTTTTACGTGGAAAAAATTTAAAGGCGAAGAAGACGCGGACGAAAAACTGACAGATGCCTTGATTGTTGCGGGAGCCATAGGAGAAGTTATTGCCTCAAGAGCGACTCTCGCAGGAGCGGAAGGCGGATGCCAAGCCGAATGCGGAGCAGCCGCCGCCATGGGCGGCGGGGCTTTGGTCTATCTGGAAGGAGGAGAAGCCGAAGCTGTGTACAGTGCAGTCGCACTCACTCTGAAATCTGTCCTTGGTCTTGTCTGTGACCCAGTAGGTGGGCTTGTGGAAGCTCCCTGCATCAAGCGCAACGGCACACTGGCCGCCATAGGAGCTCTCTCGGCCGACATGGCTTTGGCAGGAATAAAATCCATAATCCCAGCGGACGAAGTGATAGACGCAATGGGCAGAGTCGGAAAATCTATCCCCCCATCACTGCGCGAAACCTCACTCGGAGGCCTGGCTGTAACCCCCACAGCAAGGGAACTCGTCAGAGAAATGAGAGAAAAAAAGTAACAGCTCTCCTTCCAATACATAAAAAATTATTCGAAAACAATTCAAATGCGCCCTATAGCAATATGAGGGCGCATTTTTTCGTCAAATAACGACACAGCCTCTACGCTATACCATAATAGGATGTTGTGTCGTTTGTCCGCACTCCCGTCTATTCCGAGTTTTGTGTAAACCGGCCAAAGATGCGAAATGATGCTGTTGAATTTGAGCCGGGCGGTGATTTGCCGTCGAAATTTGTTCCGTATCCTATGATATTTATCGCAGTATACTGGAATTTACGCGGGTAATGTTCAATGCTCCATTACAAATAACGTTTGGGTTCTTCCTATATTGTTATAAAGATTTCCAGCAAGGGCACTTAGTTCGTCCATACTCTTCGTATATACTTCGAACATGTAATGGAATTCTCCTGATACAACCCAAACATCATACACAAAATCAAGATCACTTAATTCCGTACGTATAGATCCAACATATTTATCCGTCTTTATCAAGATAAAAGCGTGGATAGAATAACCAAGCTGCTTAAAGTCTATTTCTGCACTGTATTTTTTGATTAACCCTTTTTCTTCTAACCTTCTTATTCGTTCATATACACGAGGAACGGAGATGTTGATTCGCTCTGACAGTAGCTTACATGTGATCTTAGAATTACGAACAAGCTCTTCTATAATTTTGCAATCTACACTGTCGTTGTCATGTGAAATATCATAGCGTATCAAAATTATGCACCTTCTTCAGATGTCAAATATATATGCTTATTTAGTATACAAAATAAAAAGACTAAATACAAGATTGTTAACACATACACAAAAATAAGGTTATATAAAACCCAGTTTCACAAGAAAATTATACTCCATCTCCTCCATAGAATCCTAGACAAAGGTGCGTATGTTTTTTATTAACTAAAAATACTGTTATATGCCTGATAAATTATATTTTGATCATTTCCATGAAGCCAGAGGTAATTTTAGTGTCTGTGTGATACATCACAAAACCACAAAAAGTTTTTTCTTTTTTTTAAAGCAAAACGCAAGAAAAAACACTTGTTAACACAAGTGTTTTCGAAAATATACACATATACAAGAGAGCATGCGATAAGCTAAACTTTTGAAAAACGTATGGACATATATTACACACACAAAAATAAAATATAAAATATAAAAATGTAGTAAGGAGAAGATTATTTATGAAAACAATATCTGGATATTACCTTTTTTTTCTTCTTTATATATTTGTGTGCGTAACTCCTGCTTTTTCCTTTGATGATCCTTCTTTGAATCTGAAATATCAATCGCTAATGTCTGTACACGAGAAAGTGTTGTCTTCTATAAAGGATAGGAAGATAAAGGATGCTTATGCAGCGACACATCAATCGTTTATTGTATATTTAAAAGCTGAAGAAAAAAATTTAGCTATATTTAATGAAACAATTAAGTATAAAAGAGAAGAAATGAACATATTTAAAGAAAATATTGGAATGATACTCTATCAGAGATCTTATGAACTCTCGTCAATATTACATAATAACGACAAGTGGCTAACACAAAAGGTGAATAACGAAATATTTTCAGCTTTTGCAGTTGTAAACCAAAGGGTTCCTTATGATAGAGGAGAACCCTATCGTCCTACTTTTCGTGCTGTTGATAAAACTTGGAAAATTTTTGTTGAAAAAGAGAGAAATTTTTACTCTTTACACAAAAGAAACGGCAAAGCAATGGCAGAAAAAAGTGTAGGCGTGCTTTATGAAACAAGAACACAAAATTTACGCAGAGAGCATAAAGGAGTGATGCTTATTAAGATTGAAAAGGAGGAATAGCTGTAAGTCCCACCTAGTATGCGCCGTAACATATATCGATAATAAGACGGTTGAGAGGAGATAGTAATTCATGAAAAAGTTATCCTGTATTTTATTATCTTTTATAGTCCTTTTCTTTGGCCAGATGGCAGAGGCTGTATCACTTGACGAATTAAAGACACCTGCGGAAGAGTCAAATTATACAAGAACATCATCAAGTAAAGAGGTTATCGATTTTTGTAAACTGGTAGCATCAAAAAGCAATGGAAGGATTAGAGTCGAACATATCGGATATTCGCCTATGGGCAAGCAGATGATAGTTATGATAATTGGAAATCCTGCTCCTGCGTCCCCCGAAAAAGTTGGCAAGGACAAAGTAGTATGTTATCTCAACAATAACATACATTCAGGTGAAATAGAAGGTAAAGAAGCCTCTCTTATCCTAGCTAGAGAGATAGCACAGGGTAAACATGATGAGATACTGAAAAATGTAGTCATAATAATCAACCCCAATCATAACTTAGACGGTAATGACATGCTCGGCGAAAATAGAATAGATTCTCAGCCCGAACCGAGACTTGTCGGTTCAAGGCTGACTGCTCAGGGTCTTAACCTTAACCGGGACTTTACAAAGTTAGAACAGCCTGAAAACCGAGCGATGATGAAAATAATAAAAACATGGCAGCCATCACTGATTCTTGATGCACATGCCACAAACGGGTCAAGAATACGCCATGCAGTCACATATCATTGGTCATACAATGCAAACACAGATAAAGAACTCTCTGAATTTAATTCTAAAGTTTTTATACCCTCTGCAATGGGTAAAGGATCTATGCTCGATACAAAATATGGACGTACAACTCGTCCATATGGTAACTTTTTTAAACCAGGTGAAGACTGGTGGGTAGATGAC
>CAYRAI010000007.1:0-63486 GCA_964422205.1 uncultured Synergistaceae bacterium
ATATCTCATAATATTGCTGTCACTGAGTTTAAAATATCAGTGCAAAAATTTAGCAGGGGGTAGATGTATAATGCGATTAACAAAAAGATTCGGAATTTTTGCTATGCTGGCACTATGTGCAATGACAGTATCAAGTACTGCTCTTGCCGCTGACAAAGTTATCAAAATCGGAGTCCTCTTTCCTTTGACCGGTCCCGCCGCAGTATCAGGACAGAACTGTGTCAATTCCGTACTTGCCGCCGCTGATGTGATTAATAAGAAAAACACCGATATTAATGCGCCGCTCGCAGCCCAGGAAGGCATTCTCGGCGGTTATAAGATTGAAATAGTCAAAGCTGACCACCAGGGCAAACCAGATGTTGCAAAATCAGAAGCGGAACGTCTGTACAACCAGGAAAAAGTTTTCGCCGTAATAGGATGCTATAACAGCTCCGCAACAAAACCGGCAAGCGCAGTTGCGGAACGCGCGAAGAAAATTTTTATGTGCGGATGCTCAAGCTCTGCCGCACTGACTGAACGCGGATATAAGTACTTCTTCCGCCATGCTCCGACGGATGCCATAGAGTCAAAGGAATTTGTCGAATATATCGAATACCTTAACAAGGAGAAAAAGGCCGGAATAAAAACGCTGGGCGTAATATATGAGAACACAGAGTTTGGAAAGCATGCCGCCGAAGAAGCTCATAAGGCAGCCAAAGAAGCCGGACTTAAACTCGTAGCCGATGTGCCATTTAACAACGGAGCAACAAACCTTAACAGCGAAGTGCAAACACTTAAGGCCGCCAATCCAGACGCAGTTTTCGGCGCGGCTCTCGGCGGAGACTACTCACTGTGGGTACGCACAATGAAGCAGGTTAACTGGCTGCCGAAGATATCCCTAAACTACTGCACTGGTTATCAGAACCCCGCAGTCCAGAAAGAACTTGCCGGAGACGGAGACCACTTTATGGGCGGTATGGGCTACTCACCGGAACTAGCAGCTAAGTTTATGCCCGAAGCTATAAAGATTGAAAAGAAATTCTACACACCGAGAAGCAAACAGCCGTTTGACAGCGACTCGATACAGGAAGCAGTCATGCTCACAGTTCTGGCGCAGGCTATAGAAAAAGCCGGAGCTCTTGACACGGAAAAGGTGGCAAAAATTCTTCGTACAGAAACCTTCCCGTCAGCCATGTCACTGAGCGGAAGCGTAAAGTTCGGTCCTGACGGACAGAATGTTAAAGCACTCAGCGTTATTACTCAGATAAAAGACCAGAAGTACGGGACAGTATTCCCTCTTAAGTTCAACGACACGAAACCGGTTCTTCCTATGACACCGTGGAACAAACGCAAGTAACAATATTCTTACAAACAGTTTCCTTTAACTGACGTAAACAAAGAATGCGGGGCTGCACCTTGGCCCCGCAGTTTTTAAAGGAGGTTTTTGCTTGAGTAATTTTCTGCAGGTCTTAATCGACGGAATATTAAGCGGGCTGCTCTATGCTCTCGTCGCTGTGGGACTGAGTATGATATGGGGCGTAATGGACGTAATTAATTTTGCTCACGGTGAATTCCTCATGGTCGCAATGTATATTTGTTACTGGCTGGGATTCATATTGGGCATAGATCCGCTCTTTTCCTGGGCGGTTTCCGGTTTCTTTTTGTTTCTCCTCGGATGTTTCACTTACAAAGTCATAATCAAAAACAGTCTTGGAAAAGCTGCGATGGCACCGCTGCTGGCAACATTTGGACTTTCAATGCTGCTGAAAAATTTCTGCATGAATCGTTTCACACCTAATTTTCGTCTTCTCTCCGGCACGATTATGGAAGGCAGGACCTTTACCATTGGAGGAGCTGTAATATCTCTGCCTCAGTTTGTAACGGCAGTCTTTGCCTTAGCTGTAGTGGGCATAGTCTACTGGCTCATTAAAAAGACGAGACTCGGCTGGGCAATACAGGCCACTTCGATGGACAAAGAAGCCGCCGAGCTTATGGGCATTGACACAGAAAAAATATACCTTCTGGTCTTTGGTTTAGGGGGAGCATGTGTTGGGATTGCCGGAGGCCTTATGACCTCCTATCTTGCTGTCCACCCCGAAGTCGGAAGCTTATTCAGCCTAATCGCTTTTGTGGTTGTCGCATTGGGCGGTTTCGGCAGCATTCCCGGCGCTCTTCTTGCCGCCTTGCTTATAGGTCTTGTGGAATCATTCGCCGGTTTTTATATAGCTGCAGTTGTAAAGTATGTAGCTGTCTTCGCAATATATCTTATTGTAATACTTATCAGACCTAAGGGTCTGTTTGGATGGTGATCGCTATGAACATGAAAAAAGGAGATAAGCTCTGGTATCTGTTTATAGCAGCTGCTTTCGCTCTTCCCTTTATTCCGGGAGTAATCGGGGGATCTTTCTTCGGCCATGTAGCAACAATGATACTTCTATACGCGGCAATGGCTCAGTCTTGGAATATTATCAGCGGATACTGCGGACAGACTTCCTTCGGTCACTCTGTTTTCTTCGGAATAGGCGCTTACGGTGCGGCTCTGGCAGTCGTTAATTGCGGAAGTCTGCCATGGTACGGAGCTCCTGCAGGAATGCTTGCTGCAGCGGCTGTCTCAGTCATGATAAGCTACCCATGCTTTAAACTCAAGGGACACTATTTCGCTATAGCTACTTTTGCCATAGTTGAGATATTCAACAGGCTCTTTATGATATGGGACACGATAGGCGGAGCTTTGGGGCTTGACTATCCCATACTGCCGGAAGGCTGGCTGAACTTTTCCTGGTCGGAGTCAAAAAATGGCTACTATCTCGGAGCTCTCGGCATCTTCCTGTTGGTTTTCGGAATTGTCCGGTGGATAGAGCATCACAGACTGGGATACTACCTGCGTGCAGTGCGTGAGGGACAGGAAACGGCAGAATCTCTCGGAGTTAACAGCACTGTTGTAAAACTTACCGCTATGGCGCTTTCTGCCTCTTTGGCCGCTCTCTGCGGATCTTTCTTTGCTCAGTACAACTATCGCGTCGACCCGCCGATGGTTATGTCTCTTGACATGTCGATGAAATTTGTTCTGATTACAATTCTTGGCGGAGTGGGAACCTTTTGGGGGCCGTTCCTTGGCGCTCTGGTGCTGATACCTCTTCAGGAATATACCCGTGCATACCTGTCAAACCTTGGTGCAGGTGTGGATCTTATAATATTCGGACTGATAATCATAATTGTTATGATTAAACAGCCTCTCGGTATTATGGGAATAATCCGCAGTTTCATAAAAGACAAAAAATCAGCAGAGGAGGTGGAGTAGTCATGGCTCTGCTTGAAGTCAAAAATCTAACAATGAAATTCGGCTCTCTGCTTGCAAACAGCGATGTCTCCTTCAATGTTGAAAGAGGTACTATTGCCGGGCTTATCGGCCCGAACGGAGCTGGCAAGACAACCCTCTTTAACTGTGTTGCGGGGCTTTACAAACCGTCAGGCGGGCAAGTTTTCTTCGACGGAGCTGATGTAACCGGCCTTCCGTCATACAAAATGGCAAAAGTCGGTGTCGCAAGAACTTTTCAAGTTGTAAGACCTCTTAAGGAAATGACTGTATTTGAAAATATTCTTGTGGGAGCATATATGCGTCACAGTGACAGCGGCAAAGCTTATGATATTGCAAAAAGGTGCGCGAAACTCTGTTTTCTGGAAGAGCATAAGGACAGGCTGGCAGGCGGTCTGACAATAGGAAATAAAAAGCGTCTGGAAGTGGCGCGTGCTCTTGCCACGGAACCGAAACTTCTGTTGCTTGACGAAGCTGTCGCCGGCCTTACTTCAACTGAGGTAAAGGAGATGGTAGATGTCATTGTAAGCCTTAAAAGCGAAGGAATAACGATATTAATGGTCGAGCACATAATGGAAGCCATAATGCCGATTGCCGACAAAATAGTGGTGCTTGCAGGAGGCAAGAAAATAGCGGAGGATATTCCTTCTTCCGTTGTTCATGATCAAACCGTCATAACTGCTTACTTTGGCGAAAAATTTGCAAAACGCCTAAATGAGGCAAAGGGGGCATAACAATGGCAATGCTTGAAGTCAGAGATATTCACTGTGCCTATGACGGGGTTCCGGTTGTTCACGGAGTATCCATAGATGTGGCGGAGGGTGAAATTGTCGCTATTCTTGGCGCCAACGGAGCGGGCAAATCCACAACGATGAGGACTATATCGGGGCTTATGCATCCAACAAGCGGAACGGTAAAATTTATGGGAGATGATATTACCCATCTTTCCGCATCCCATACAGTTAAAAAGGGACTCTGCTACGTTCCGGAAGGAAGACATCTCTTTTCAAAGCTCACAGTGAGGGAGAATCTTGAGTTAGGAGCTTTTGCAGTCAAAGACAGGCAGATAATAGACGAAAGGCTCGAAGAGATGTACGATCTCTTTCCTATCCTAAAAGACAGAACGAATCAGACAGCAGAGACTATGAGCGGCGGTGAGCAGCAGATGTGCGCCATAGCCAGAGGTCTGATGTCGAAGCCTAAATTAATAATGTTGGATGAACTTTCTCTCGGACTTCAGCCCAGTCTTGTCGAGAAGGTTTTCGAAACTGTGGTTGAGATAAAAAAGCGCGGCGTTACTATACTCCTCGTTGAACAGATGGTCCAGGAAGCTCTTGAAATATCAGACAGAGGCTATGTTGTCCAGACCGGTGCGATAGTACATTCCGGCACAGCTCTCGAACTGCTTAATTCGGACGAGGTGCGCAAAGCGTATATGGGAATGTAGCCCTTTAAGGGCGAGATTTTCAAAACCTGCGCTGTCATATGTTTTTTGCCCTTGCGTATTTTTGTACAAGTGTTAAAATTCTGATAGTAAATAAAACGAGTCGAAAGGTAATTCCTAACGGCGAGTTTTTTAAGCCAAAATTAAATAATCGTGCTGAGTCGACGATGATTAGTTCGGAGTCAGAAGGCGTCCATATTACGGGATAACCTCTCATAATGTTATCTTATACCCTTCTGCTTATTCAGCCGAAGGGTTTTTATTTTTATTATGGGATGTGAAAAAATGAACAACAGAGAGCGTATTGATTTGCTTGAGAAAAACGGGATTTTACCTGAGTGTGAGCTTCTCTCCCTGATATCGGCATATACAGATGAGGACAGACTATATGCGGCAGAGAGGGCGCGTTTTGTCTCAGTATCTGTTTTTGGAAAAAAGATTTATTTCAGAGGTCTTATAGAGCTTACAAATTATTGCAGAAATGATTGTTACTACTGCGGCATAAGAAAAAGCAACAAATGTGTTACACGATACCGCCTTTCGGAAAGTGACGTAATAGAGTGCTGCGAATACGGATATTCCATAGGATTTAGGACTTTTGTCCTCCAAGGCGGAGAGGATATGTACTTTACCGATGATATCCTTGTAAAAATGATAACTGATATAAAATCAAAGTTCCCAGATTGCGCTTTGACACTTTCTCTGGGCGAAAAGGAAAAAGAGTCTTATGAGAAATATTTCCGCGCCGGCGCGGACAGATATCTGCTTCGCCACGAAACAGCAACCGAGGCTCATTATGCAAAGCTGCACCCTGCTGCACTGAGCCTTTCCCACAGGCTGCTCTGTCTTGCCTACCTTAAAGAGATAGGTTTTCAGACAGGCTGCGGCATTATGGTAGGTTCTCCTTTTCAGACAAGAGAGGACATCGTTCGTGACCTTATATATATGAAGGAACTCAAACCAGAGATGATAGGGATGGGCCCATTTATTCCGCATAAGGACACTCCTTTCAGAGATTACAAAGCCGGAACTTCGGAAGATACTCTCTTTCTTCTGAGCATAGTCAGACTGATGCATCCAAATGCTCTGATACCGGCAACAACCGCTTTGGGAACTGTAAAGTGCGACGGACGGGAGCAGGGCATACTAGCCGGAGCAAATGTCGTCATGCCAAACATATCCCCTTCGGATTTGCGCAAAAATTATTTGCTTTACGACAACAAAATCGGAACATCCGACGATGCTTCCGAAAGCGTGGCAAGAATGACCAAGTGTGTGAACGACATAGGCTATGAAGTTGTGGTGGACAGAGGGGATTACAAAGAGGGGGGTATTGCGTGATGATCAAGATTGCTGTGTATGGCAAGGGCGGCATAGGCAAATCAACTACTGTTTCTAACTTATCTGTGGCATTTGCCGAAAAGGGACTTAAAGTGATGCAGATAGGGTGCGACCCCAAAGCGGATTCTACGATAAACCTCCACGGAGGTTTGTATATCCCGACAGTGCTGAGCCTTATCAAAACTAAGGGATCATCCCTGACGCTTGAGGATATGGTCACCGAAGGATATAAGGGGGTTCTATGCGTCGAGGCAGGCGGTCCAACTCCGGGGCTGGGCTGTGCCGGGCGCGGAATTATAGCTGCAATGGAAAAACTCAAAGAGAAGAGAGCTTTTGAAATATATAAGCCAGACGCTGTCATATACGATGTCCTGGGCGATGTTGTGTGCGGAGGTTTTGCAATGCCTATACGCGAAGGCTATGCCGAAAAAGTTTTTGTAATAACTTCGGGCGAGAACATGGCTATTCATGCGGCGGCAAATATCGCCGAGGCAGTCAGAAATTTTGAATCTCGGGGCTATGCCACTCTCGGCGGCATTATCTTAAACAGAAGAAATGTAAAAAACGAAGAGGAGAAAGTTCTTGAACTTGCGGAGGATTTAAAATCCAAAATAGCAGGCTCGCTTGACTTCAGCACTTATGTGCAGGATGCCGACGAACTTAGAAAGACTGTTTTGGAAGCCTTTCCGCAGAGTGAGGCTGCTGAGATGTACAGAGTTTTGGCAGATAATGTGCTTGCTATCTGCGGAGTAAGATTATGATAAATCCGCGGGAAGGCGATATGAGCGGAGCTTCTGTGCCTATGAGCGATGCCTCCTTTCCCTCTCCGCACAAAAGCGGGCTGGAATACGGAACACCTGCCAGAGGTGTGTGGAATATAGTGCACACGGGGATGTTGATACCTGAAAGCCATCAGATATTCGTATGCGCTCAGGGGTGTCTGAGGGGAGTTGTCCTCACGGCAGCCGAGATGAATGCGTCAGACAGATTTTCTACAATAGCTGTATGTGAGAATAACGTTTTGGAAGGCGACATGGAAGCTCTCATTATTGACGGCACTGAGGACATATTAAAAAAACTTCCTAAAATGCCGAAAGCAGTTCTCATATTTACAAGCTGCATACATAAATTTATGGCATGTGACCTTGATTTTGTCTATTCAAAGCTCAGAGAAAAATTTCCATGTGTGGACTTCACAGATTGCTACATGACTCCGATAATGAGAAAAACATGGATATCCCCCGACAGCAAGATGAGAAGCCAGCTGTACTCACTTTTGAAACCAGCGGCAAAAGACAAAAAAAGCGTAAATATAATAGGAAACAACTATCCTACATATGATAGCTCAGATTTTATTACAATGCTGAGAGGCGGAAATTACACTATAAAAGATATATGCGGATGCAAAAGCTACTCGGAATATCAAAAAATGGCTCAATCTGCGACAAACATAGTCTACACCCCCGCGGCTCATCCTGCTGCCGAAGCTCTTAAAGAACGCCTCGGACAGGATTACATATACATCCCTTTGAGCTATGGAAGCGGTGAAATTATTGACAGTTTGAAGCTTATGGCGGAGACATTCTCTCTTCATATGCCTGACATAGAAAATATGAAGGCTAAAGCGGAGGAAAGCATGGCTGAAACTGCGTCACTGCTTAAAGATACTCCCGTGGCTATAGACTATACCGCTACGTCAAGGCCTCTTGGGCTTGCAAGGCTTCTCTTAAGTTATGGAATAAAAGTCCGCTCCGTCTATGCCGATGTATTTATACAGGAAGAAAAGGAAGATTTTGAGTGGCTGAAGAAAAATCACGGCAATCTTAAACTCTATGCGACACTTCACCCCAAAATGGGCATGATATCGCGCACAGAGGCTCTTGAGGAAGACGGCATCATGCTTGCTATAGGACAGAAAGCGGCGTACTTTACAGGCACAAGCCATTTCGTAAATATTTTGGAGGGCGGAGGCCTTTACGGGTTTGACGGAATTTGCAAAATATCCGAAATGATTCGTGACGCTTATCTGAATGAAAAGGATACAAAATCAATAATTCAGGTTAAGGGATGGGGGTGCTGCTCTTGAGACAAACGGCAAGTATTCTCTCTACATATGCGGCTGATGTCTCCGGCGTATGTTCCGCACTTTATGAAATGGGCGGTATGACAGTCATGCATGACGCATCGGGCTGTAACTCCACCTATAACACTCACGATGAGCCGCGCTGGTATGACATGCCCTCTATGGTCTACATCTCGGCTCTTTCAGAAACAGAAGCTATGCTTGGGGATGAGAGCAAAATCATAGACGACATTTCAGAAGCTGCTTTGGAGCTTAAACCGAGGTTTATAGCGATTGCGGGTACTCCGATTCCTATGATGATGGGAACAGATTTCACAGGTATGGCTAAAGATATCGAGCAAAGAACAGGCATACCAGCTTTGGGCTTCGCAACCAACGGGATGCATTCATACTTATTGGGTGCGGGGGCGGCTTTCAAGTCTGTGGCGGAAAGATTCTGTCACCGCAGTGTCAAAGCGAGGCCTCTTTCAAAAAGTCCAGTGATAAACCTTCTTGGGGCGACTCCTTTGGATTTTTCCGTCACAGGCGGAATTCAGGCTATAAAAAAATTCTTTGAGGACGAAGGTTTTACGGTGCAGAGCACATGGGCCATGAACAGCTCGTGGGAAGAGATGACTACTGCCGGAGTTGCTCATGTTAATATCGTGCTTTCGGCCTGCGCTCTGCCTCTCGCCGAAGTTCTGAAATCTATTTACGGAACCCCCTATGTAGCGGGACTTCCTTACGGCAGAGGTTTTTCTTCAGCTTTGGCGGAGAAAGTCAGAAAAGCAGCTTCCTGCTGCTATGAAGAAATATCAGCCCCTCTCTCTTCCTGCAATTGTAAAAAGCCAATATACATAATAGGGGAGGCTGTTGCGTCCTCTTCAATAAAAAACGCTCTGCAATATGATTACGGCATTAAGAATGTTCATGTGATATCAGCCTTGGAGAACGGTTCATTCGCTCTCGATAAATCAGATTTTGAACTGTCCGAGGAGGATGACATATTTAAAATTCTTGCAGGAGGGGGCACTGTTATTGCGGACCCGCTGTACAAACCGGCGGCGGAAAGAGGCGGCGCAAAGTTTATAGCTTTGCCTCACGAAGGTTACTCGGGAAGAATCTTCCGCAGGGATATTCCCATTTTAGCAGGATATTCATTCAATAAATGGATAGAAGGGAAGCTGGAGCTATGAAAAAGACATCAACACTCATAATTTTGTTGGTATTCGTTGTGACAGGGCTGTTTCTGTTCAAAGATTCTTTCGGGAAAAAAGAGGAGACAGCAAAGCTTCCTCAGTCTGAAACCATTACAATAGTCGATAATCTTGACAATAAAGTTACAGTGCCTAAGAAAATCGATAGAATAGCTGTAGCCGGAATATTTCCGTTCCCATCCATATTGAGCGTGTTCCTTGGCTCCGCCGAAAAAATTGTCGGTATGCCTCCTGCCTCGATGAGCGCGGCAAAGGCAGGACTGCTTGCGGAACTCTTCCCGGAAATATTAAAGGCAGATACATCATTTACTTCCGGCGAAGATCTAAACATCGAAGAGCTTATCAAGCTCAAACCAGACGTTGTATTCTATTCTTCCGGCAATGGCGAGTGGACCAAAATGTTTGCCGGTGCCGGGATTCCCGCTGTGGCTATTTCACCGCGCAAGTGGGACTATGATGTGCTGGAAACTTATGATAAGTGGATAGAGCTTTTAAGCGAGATGTTCCCAGAGAGCGCAAAGGCGAAGCAGGTATCAGCCTACAGCAGGGAGACCTATGACAAGATACAGAACAGAGTTAAAAATCTCAAAGAGAACGAGAGAAAAAAAGTTCTCTTCCTCTTCCAATACGACGACCAGAAAATCGTAACATCAGGCAAACATTTCTTCGGGCAGTATTGGTGCGATGCCGTTGGAGCAAAGAATGCGGCCGAGGAGATAACTGTCGACAACGCCAATGCCAAGATAACGATGGAGCAGATATACAACTGGAATCCCGACGTTGTCTTCATCACAAACTTCACTCCGGCAATGCCGGATGACATCTACAGCGGCAAAATCGGCGGGCGGAGCTGGAATAATGTAAAAGCGGCAAAAACAAGAGATATCTACAAAATGCCGTTAGGTTCCTACAGAAGCTACACACCAGGTGCTGATACTCCGGTAACTTTGCTTTGGCTTGCTCAGAAGGTATATCCCGAACTTTTTAAAGATATAAATATAGAAAAAGAGGTAAAGGATTATTACAGCAAACTTTACGGAATAGAGCTGACAAAGGAGCAGATAAAACGCATGTACAGTCCGGGTGCTAAGGCTGCCGAAGGGTTTAAAAATTAAACGGCATGCGGTTTTGGTGATGACGAAGAAAAAGAAAGATCTCTTTTGGACTTTGGGGACAGCAGGCGTACTTATTCTGCTCTCGGCTGCCGCTGTGACCATGGGGCGCTACTCTGTCAGCATGGAGGAGTTGGCCGCTGTTTTCTTCCCGTCTTTCTTTAAGAGCGTAAATCCTGCCCCCGCGGTCTATGATGTGATATTCAACATAAGAATGCCCAGAGTTATTCTTGCCGTTTTGGCAGGGGCAGGGCTGGCAGTATCGGGCGGAGCTTTTCAGGCAATATTTTCAAACCCTCTTGCTACACCCGATACTTTGGGAGTCGCAACCGGAGCTTCGTTTGGGGCAGTTCTGGGCATATTGCTGGGACTCCCTTCCTCCGCAGTCCAGCTTTTTGCACTTCTTTCAGGGCTGGCTGCCGTGGCGATAGTCTATTTTGTAAGTAAGGTGAGAGGCTCATCCTCAATCATAATGATAATTTTGGCTGGTATGGTCGTAAGCGCTCTCTTCTCTGCGCTTGTCTCCATGGTCAAATTTACGGCAGAC
The DNA here is from genome assembly GCA_964422205.1 of uncultured Synergistaceae bacterium. Lineage (GTDB taxonomy): Bacteria > Synergistota > Synergistia > Synergistales > Synergistaceae > CAZNYN01. Next base: position 11,019 of record CAYRAI010000007.1, read on the forward strand.
CCTCAGGATGTCCTGCCGGCAGTCACATTTTGGCTGATGGGAAGCCTCTCTTCCGCTACAAAGAAGACCTTGGCCATAGGCTCGCCCCTCATAATAGCGGGAACTTTTACTATATATCTTCTGCGCTGGAAACTCAACGCTATGACATTAAGCGAGGATGAGGCCCTTTCTCTGGGGATACCGGTCAAGGTTATAAGAATGGCTGTAATAACCTCGGCGGCAATGATAACAGCCTCTGTCGTCTCCATGTGCGGGCTTATAGGATGGGTAGGGCTGCTCATCCCCCACATGGCGCGCATGATATTCGGCAATGACAACAGATATGTCATTCCCGCGTCTGTCGGATTCGGAGGTATCTTTATGCTGGTAATTGACACCGTGGCACGCTGTGCCATGCCGTCTGAGATACCTGCTTCAATATTGACATCAGTCATAGGCGCGCCCTTTTTTATAGCTCTGCTTCGCAGAACAGGCGGTATAAAAGCATGATATTTGAAGTCAAGGGCGGTTCCTATTCATATGACGGAAAGAACGATGTGTTTAACAACATATCCTTTTCGGTAAGCGAGCCTGAAATTCTATCGATTCTAGGTGCCAACGGAGCGGGAAAAACAACTCTTATGAAGTGTATGATAGGACTTTTGCGCTGGACCGACGGAAGTTCCTTTATAGACGGATGCGACATAAGAAATATGGCGGCTAAAGCTTTTTGGAAAAGGGTCGGTTATGTGCCTCAGGCAAAACAGACCTCATTTGTATATACTGTCGGAGAGTTGGCATTGCTCGGAAGAAATCCCCACCTCGGCGAATTTGCCATGCCGCGAGAGAAGGATTTCAAAATTGTTGATGAATCTCTCGATATTTTGGGTATACTTCATTTGAAGGATAAACTTTGCAGCAGAATCAGCGGGGGGGAATATCAGCTAGCGGTGATAGCAAGAGCCGTAGCGGCGAAGCCCTCACTTCTAGTGCTTGATGAGCCGGAATCAAACCTTGATTTTAAAAATCAAATGCTTGTTTTGAGAAGCATCTCGATGCTATGCAAAGAGCGCGATATGTCAGCTGTGATAAACACCCATTATCCGGAACACGCTCTTGATATATCGCAGAAAGCACTTCTGCTGATGCCTGACAAAAAAGTTATTTTCGGAGAGAGTGCAGAAGTGCTGCATGAAAAAAATTTGCAGTCGGCTTTTGATGTGCCTGTTCACATACACAGATTCAGGCTAGGAAAGAAAGAATATGCATGTATCCTTCCCATGGAGGAAGAAACATGCGAACTTACGGAAAGGGTTGTTCAAATGGAGACAAGAATAGCGCAGATAGGAATAATAGTCGAAGACCCGGATGCTGTCGAAAAGATAAACTCCCTGCTTCACGAGTACAGCAAATATATTGTGGGGAGAATGGGACTGCCCTATAAAGAGCGCAACATCTCAATCATCAGCGTAATACTTGATGCCCCCAACGACGTGATCAGCGCGGTATCGGGAAAACTAGGCATGTACCCCGGAGTAAGCGCGAAGACCGTATACTCAAAAATTTAACAGTGACACTTGCTTTTTTATATCCGACCTTGCAAAGTGTGCTCTGTTGGGGGTAAACTTCATAACGGAGCATAATTAAAATACAACGGCGGATGAGGTGTTATTATGTCGGAAGATATATTTGCAAGGTCACTTAAACTGCATAGGGAACTTAAAGGAAAACTTAATATGGAGTGCCGCAGAGAGATTAAAAGTATGGAAGATCTCTCTTTGATATACACACCAGGAGTAGCTGAGCCTTGCCGTGAGATTCAGCGTGACAATGAAGCGCTGTGGGATGTTACTATAAAGAACAACCTTGTTGCGGTAATAACAGACGGAAGTGCTGTCCTTGGACTCGGGGACATAGGGCCTGCCGCGTCTATGCCTGTTATGGAGGGAAAAAGCTGCCTCTTCAAGAGATTTGCCGGCATAGACTCAATTCCTCTTGCTGTAGACACAAAAGATGTCAATGAATTTGTCGATACTGTCGCTAGAATAGCCGTCTCCTTCGGGGGGATAAACCTCGAAGACATATCGGCTCCACGCTGCTTTGAAATAGAGCGCAGACTTCAGGAAAGGCTTGATATACCGGTATTCCACGATGACCAGCACGGAACCGCTGTCATTGCTCTTGCCGCTTATAAAAACGCACTTCGCCTTGTCGGCAAAAAGCTCGAAGACGCGCGCCTCGTAATAAACGGGGCGGGAGCGGCAGGAAGCTCCATAGCCAGATACTTCCTATCTGCCGGAGCAAGAGATATTGTCATGTGCGATATAAACGGCGCTCTCTGCTCAGGCTGTGAAGAAGGCTTAAACTCCGCTCAGATAGAGCTTTCAAAGGTTACAAACCCCAATAAAATGCGCGGAACTCTTGCCGATGTCATAAAAGGAGCAGACGCTTTCTTGGGAGTATCGCGTCCCGGACTCTTGACAGGCACTATGGTTAAGACAATGGCCGAAAAAGCTATCGTATTCGCAATGGCAAACCCGACACCCGAAATATTCCCTGACGAAGCTCTTGCCGCAGGTGCGGCGGTAGTAGCTACAGGCCGCAGTGATTTCCCAAATCAGGTTAATAACTGCCTTGGTTTCCCCGGAATTTTTAAAGGAGCTCTTGATGTTCGCGCCCGCAGAATAAACGAAGATATGAAGCTTGCAGCGTCCGCCGCTCTGTCGGCACTTGTTTCCGACAGCGAGCTCTCAAACCAGTACATAATACCGAACGCTCTTGATCCAAGAGTCGTTCCTGCTGTGGCAAAAGCAGTCGCTGATGCCGCAGTAAAAACCAAGGTTGCAAGAATATAGCTTACCTAAAGCAGGGAGGTGCGGAATAGTATGTTCTTTTTGGATAACATAAAAGCGCAGGAGACAGCGGAAAGGTTTGGAACTCCGACCTATGTGTATGACGAAAAGATATTGCGTATGAGATGCAGAGATCTCATAGATTCATTCAAGGGATGTCTGAAACCCAGCTATTCCGCTAAGGCAAACTCAAACTTAACTCTGCTTAAGATAATAAAAGAAGAAGGACTTTACGCCGATGCAATGTCTCCCGGTGAAATATTCACCCTTCAAAATGCCGGTTTCAGAGCCGATGAGATATTCTATATAGGAAATAACGTATCGGCCGATGAAATGCTCTATGCCGCAAAACAGGGCATACTTGTAAGCGTAGACTCTCTCTCCCAGCTTGAAACCTTCGGAAAAATCAACAGAGGCGGAAAAGTCGCAATGCGCTTCAACCCTGGGCTTGGTGCGGGACACTGCGACAAAGTAGTAACTGCGGGGCATGAGACAAAATTCGGCATACAGGCGGAATTCTGTCCCGAAGCCAAAGAAATTCTCGCCGAGTATGAACTCGAAGCGGTAGGAATAAATCAGCACATAGGCTCCCTGTTTCTTGACCCGGCACCTTATGTCGAAGCGGCAGGCAATTTACTTCAAATGGTTCTTACTCACTTCCCTGGACTGAAATTTGTCGATTTCGGAGGAGGATTCGGCATTCCGTACAAAAGCAGCGAAAAACGCCTCGACTTTGCTCTCCTGCGGGAGCTGCTTCTCCCCCTGCTTGATAAATTTACGGAAAAATATGACAACAAGAAAATAATTTTTAAATGTGAGCCTGGCCGTTATGCTACGGCTGAGTGCGGTGCTGTGCTTGGCAAAGTTCATTCGATAAAAGAAAATTACGGCAATGTCTATGTAGGAACAGACATAGGCTTCAACGTGCTTGCGCGCCCCCTCATATACGATTCCTACCATGAAATTACCGTCCTGCACAATCAGTCATCCGCGGAAGCATACGAAGGCAAAGTTTCAGTAGTCGGCAATATATGCGAAAGCGGAGATATCTTGGCAAAAGGAAGAGATATAGGAAAAGTAAAAGAGGGAGACCTTGTCGTTGTCTCAGATGCGGGAGCGTACGGATACTCTATGGCGTCAAATTACAACTGCCGCCTCCGCCCAGCCGAAGTTCTGATAAGAGAAGACGGAAGTCTTGAGCTTATAAGGGAAAGAGACTCTTTAGAAAGTCTGCTGCAAAATTTTCCCAAATAATAAAAAAGAGCCCCTAGCCAAAGGGGCTCTTTTTATACAGACAGAGTTACTTTAAAGTGCATACCTTTCCGTCAGCGCCTGCTATTACAATTCTGTCTCCTGCGATTGCAGGAGATGTGACTACATCAGCTTTAAACGGAGCTCTCCATACAACTGCGCCTGTGGCGTCGTCAAGGCAGACAAGAACATCGCTGTTAGTTCCGAAGAATACTCTGTTTGCAAAGCCCGCGGGTGAGGAATAGACGGATTCATTAGCCTTGTAATTCCAGACAAGGCTGCCCGTCTTTGCATCAACAGCGTTGACCCAGCCTTTAATATTTCCGAAGATAACCTTTCCGTTCTGGACAAGGGGAGATGTCTCTATCTGAGCCTTGGAATCAAATTTCCATATTACGGCCTGGTGCTTTATCCTTGCGCAGTAGAGCTTTCCGTCCTGGCTTGTAAAGTACAGATGCCCGTCTGCCACCGCCGGAGCGGCTTTTATGACTCCTCCGACCACCGCGCGCCACTTCATTGCGCCTGTGCCCGCATCGATTGCAAACATTTTGCCCTCGTCGTTGCCGACATAGACAACTCCGCCTGCGACAACAGGAGAGCCCTGAACCGCGCGCTCAGTCTTAAACTTCCACTTCTGCCAGCCTGTCTTGATATTGACGGCGTAGACATATCCGTCATTTGAACCGAAATAGACAACACCGTCAGCCACGGCCGGGGATGAGTGTACGCTGCTGTGAGTCGTAAATTTCCATATCATCTGCCCCGTAGCGGCATTTATGCAGTACATCTTGCCGTCGTAGCTTCCGACAAAAAGTTTGCCGTCGACAACAGCCGGCGATGATGCAACCCAGTTACCTGTGTGGAATGTCCATACGATATCTCCGTTTCTTATATCGAGGGCATATATACTGCCGTCATTAGAGCCCATAATGGCAAGAGTGCCGTATATGGCAGGCGACGACTGTATTGCATCGGGCAGCTTCACAGTCCAGTCTTTAGCTCCGGTAAATGATGTCTTTGAGTCACTTGTGCCGATAGAGCCGGTTCTGTTGCCGTTTGCCCTGAACATCGGCCAGTCCTGAGCGTAGGACGAATTCGCCGCCAACAGCAGCAAGAATGCGGTAACAATTATTTTCTTCGAAAAAAGTTTCATGTCCATCACACCTCTCTGTTTCTTATAAACAGATATTAAATGTGTTTTTATAAATATGTATCGTGTAAAAACATGATAATCTTACCGCTTGTCTGTTGTTTATCGCACGGACTATATTGCTATGAATCAAAAGAACTTTTTGTCCCGTTCGCTATCTTTACAAGAATAAGCATGACCGGAACTTCTGTCAGAACACCCACAACAGTGGCAAGAGCCGCAGGGGAGTATGTGCCGAAGAGTGCTATGGCAACAGCCACCGAGAGCTCAAAAAAATTTGACGCTCCGATCATTCCCGCCGGAGCCGCGATATTGTGAGGCAGTTTCAGCATCATGCAGGCAAAATAAGCGATGAAAAAGATAAAGAAAGTCTGCAGTATAAGAGGCACGGCAATCAGTAAAATGTGCAATGGATTATTCAAAATTACATCGCCCTGAAAAGAGAACAAAAGAATTAATGTCAGCAGCAGACCCACTTCTGTGGCATTATCAAATTTGCCTGCAAAGCTGTTTTCAAAATAATATGCTCCCTTACTTTTCGTAACCCAAACCCTTGTGGTGACTCCTCCTGCAAGAGGAATCACCACGAACAAAATTACCGACAGAATCAATGTATCCCACGGTACCGACACATCGGAAACTCCGAGCAGAAACTTTACAATAGGTACAAAGGCAACGAGAATGATCAAATCATTGGTTGCAACCTGTACCACAGTGTAAGCTGGACTGCCCTTAGTCAGAGTGCTCCATACAAACACCATTGCCGTGCATGGGGCCGCTCCCAGAAGAACAGCCCCAGCTAAATACTCTTTTGCCAAATCCGGTGCTATCATATCTTTAAACACAACATAGAAAAACAGCGATGCAATGCCATACATTGTAACTGGCTTTATAAGCCAGTTTACAGTCCACGTGACAAAGAGCCCTTTCGGGCTGCTTCCGGCATCCTTAATACTCTGAAAATCAACCTTCATCATCATAGGGTAAATCATAATCCAAATAAGTATGGCAACCGGTATGGAGACATTCGCATATTCAAACTGATTTAAAAATTCCGGAACGGCAGGAATAAATTTACCGATGAGCACGCCGGCAGCCATGCAGAGCGCAACCCACAGAGTTAAATATTTTTGAAAGAACCCGATACCCTGATTTTTCCCCTCGCTCATGGCAGCCGCCTCATTTTTTTGCGGCACAATCGGTCTTGCTCTTTACCTTTTGCAGTATTGTTACAACTTCATCTGTTTTTAAGACCTTACCCAAAGATACTACTTTGCCGTCGACCACAAGTGCAGGCGTAGTCATAACGCCGTATGCCGCAATCTGCGCAAAATCAGTGATATGGTCAATGGCTGTATCCATGCCAAGCTGCTCTAATGCCGCTTTTACCGCAGCTTCAAGCTGATTGCATTTTGCACAGCCTGAACCGAGGACTTTAACCGAAGCGCCCTCAGACTTGGCAGCCTGTGCTTGTTCCATTGTCTCCGTGTCACACTTTCCTCCGCAACAGCACTGACTTGTTTCTTCTTTCTTTTTTCCGAATAATAACATGATAAATTCCTCCTATATGATTTTGATTAAAAACATAAGTAAACATGTAAAACTCTATTACTAAAATTGCAATGTACATCACAGCGTTGATGACGGTACCGGCCCTTCCCGTATCTGCTGTTTTTAGACGATTCTTGTACTGTTCAGCCGCTCCGTAAGTTCTTCTGGATGTACGGCGAAAAGGTGTTTCTTGTATCCTTGGGAGAGCAGATTCTCAGCTTAACGGCTGAATCTTCACTTGCGGAGTAATAGTTTTCCCAGCCGCTAAAAATAGAAGTGCCTCATTTTATAAGGGAGATGTAATCGATTCCTGATAGCAATCTTTCACCATATTCTTGCCTCCTTTAAATCAGTTGAGACTGGAAAATATTAAACAAATATCCGACAGCGATTATTCCGACAGTGCATATAGCGACAAAGAGAGCCAAAAGTTTCGGCTTAACTGCTTTGCGCAGCATAATGACAGAGGGCAGAGAAAGTGTCGTTACAGCCATCATAAAAGAGAGAACAGTGCCAAGCTGTGCGCCTTTGTAGAGCAATGCTTCAGCGATAGGTATCGTTCCGAAAATATCGGCATACATAGGAACTCCCACAGCTGTTGCCAACATGACGCCTAATGGGTTATTGCTTCCCAGCACTGAGACTACGATACTTTCCGGTATCCAGTTGTGTATGAATGCTCCTATGCCTACCCCTACAAGAATATAAGGAAGGACTTTTCTGAATGTGGAGAACATCTGATCTTTTGCGAAAATGGCTCTCTCTCCTTTTGTCAAATCGGGAGACTCTATATCAACACTGCTTGCTGAAAGGATGAACTCTTCAACGTAATTTTCCATGTGCAGCTTTTCGATGAGAGTGCCTCCTGCCACTGCAACAGCCAGACCGACAAGAACGTAGACTATAGCCACCTTTGTGCCAAAAATACTCATAAGCAGGACAAGGGAGCCAAGGTCGACCATAGGAGAGGATATCAGAAATGAGAAAGTAACTCCTAAAGGCAGACCTGCACTGGTGAATCCAATAAACAGAGGAATGGACGAGCATGAGCAGAATGGTGTGACAGTACCCAACAGAGCTGCCATAATATTTGCCCAGATACCTCTGAACCTTCCCATTATCTTCTTGCTGCGCTCAGGAGGAAAATAGCTTTGAATGTAGGAAATGACAAAAATCAGAACACACAATAGAACAGTTATTTTTATCGTGTCATATATGAAAAACTGAACGCTGCCTCCAGCGCGCTTTGTGACATCAATCCCCAAGGCAGATAAAAGCGTGCCTGCCAGGCTGTTAAGCCATTTCATCCCCAGTATCTGGTCTTGAAAAAAAATCCACAAACTTTGCATAGTCCTCATAACCCTTCTTGATTTATTTAATTTTATTCTTATATCAAAAAAAATTGATATGTTTTGGCCCAAATAAAAGCCATCTTACTTAAATTTAGATGACTTTTAATAATTAATCATAACTTTTTCTATTCTGATGCTCGGACTGATGTAATTTCCCGAAGCAGCGTAATCGCATATTTGCTGCCGTTTTCGCTTATTCTGTAGTGAGTCCATTTCCCTTCCTGCCTGCTGTCCACGATCCCTGATTCACACAAAATTTTCATATGGTATGAGAGTGCGGATTGGCCCATTCCGGTCGCATCTATGAGAATACATGCACATTTCTCACCGCTTCTTAAAAGCTCCAAAATGGTCAGGCGTTTCTCATCGCAGAATGCTTTAAAAACTTTGGAATTCTTTTCCGGATCAAGCAGCAATAAATATCACCTCACATCAAAATATCTTGATGTGTTAAATATATATCTCAAATTAAAAAAAGTCAATATGAGAAATTGTACTTTTTCCATAAAATTATTGAAGCCTGCATTAAAATACGCATTGACACTTATTTACTGCAAGATTTTAGATTATGCTTCTTCACAAGTTGCGTTCAATCGGATAAAATAAGGAGCTGACTGAGGGAGTGTGTTATATGAAATTGGATAAAATAAGGAATTTCAGTATTATAGCTCACGTTGACCACGGCAAGTCGACTTTGGCGGACAGACTGCTTGAGGAGACTGGAACAGTGGATAAACGCAATATGAAGGCTCAGCTTCTTGACATGCTTGAGCTTGAGCGTGAGCGCGGAATTACAATAAAGTCCGTACCTGTACGGATGAACTATAAAGCAAAAGACGGGTGCGATTATATTCTCAACCTTATAGATACACCGGGGCACGTTGACTTTACGTACGAAGTCTCGCGCTCATTGGCCGCATGCGAAGGGGCTGTGCTTGTAGTGGACGCAGCTCAGGGTGTAGAAGCTCAGACTGTCGCAAACAGCTATCTTGCCACAGATCTTAATTTGGAAATTATTCCAGTCCTAAATAAAATAGATTTGCCTTCCGCTCAGCCAGACCGAGTTATCAAAGAAATTGAGGACATCATAGGAGTCAATGCCCATGATGCCATAGCTGTCAGCGCAAAGACAGGGCAGGGAGTGGCGGATGTGCTTGAAAGAGTTGTCCGCGATGTTCCATCGCCGGAGGGAGACCCTGACGCGCCTCTTCAGGCTCTCATATTCGACTCTCTGTACGATAATTACAAAGGTGTAATTTGTTATGTGCGCGTCGTAAACGGAACTATGCGCGCAGGAAAAACAGTACGCTTCATGGCAACGGGACGCGACTACGAACTTGACGAAGTCGGAGTATTTAAGCCTGACATGCTTAAAGTGGACGAGCTCGGCCCGGGAGAGGTCGGCTATATAGCGGCCAGCGTCAAGACAATAGATGAGGCTCATGTCGGAGATACCATTACCGAGTCAGCCAAGCCTGCTCAATCTCCTCTGCCCGGATACCGCAAGGTCAAGCCTGTTGTATTCTGTGGATATTACCCTATTGAAAGAGAAGATATTAACCAGCTGCGCGATGCTCTGGAGAAGCTGCAGATAAACGATTCTTCCATAAGCTTTGAGCCGGAAAACTCGGCAGCTCTGGGTTTCGGCTTCCGCTGTGGATTCCTAGGACTTCTGCATATGGAAATTTCCAAGGAGAGACTGAACCGTGAGTTTGGCGTAGACCTTGTCGCCACGGCTCCGAACGTTGTCTACCAGATAGTTCTTACGGACGGTTCCGTCATTGAGGCGCACCGTCCTTCCGACTTTCCCGACCCGGTAAGGATAGAAGAAATAAGAGAGCCTTATATAAAACTTTCAATATTTATGCCCGATGCCTTTGTCGGAGCGGCAATGCAGCTGTGCCAGGAAAAGCGCGGCACATACGTAGGCATGGACTACATCACACCGGAGCGAGTCAGGCTTACTTACGACATGCCTCTTGCAGAATTCATACTTGATTTCCATGACAGGCTGAAGTCATGCACAAGGGGCTATGCATCTCTTGACTATGATCACATAGGCTTCAGAGCGTCAAACCTTGTGAAGGTTGATTTGCTGATGCAGGACGAGCCGGTTGACGCGTTCTCCTTTATATGCCATGCGGACCAGGCATATCACAGAGGACACGCTGTTGTCGGAAAACTTAAAGACCTTATACCAAGACAGCTTTTTGAAATACCGGTACAGGCGGCGGTAGGAAAGAAAGTCATAGTCAGAATGAACATAAAAGCAGTGAGAAAGGATGTCCTTGCAAAATGCTACGGAGGAGACATCACGAGAAAACGCAAGCTGCTTGAGAAACAAAAAGAAGGCAAGAAGCGTATGAAACAGGTAGGAAGAGTCGCAATACCGCAGGAGGCCTTCCTTGCGTTTATGGATGTCACAAAGGCAGAGGACAAGTAAGTTGCCGGCTGTAAATCCGTTGGAGCCTCCCTATGGGGGGCTCTCACTTTACATACATGTGCCTTTCTGCGGACGCAAGTGCCCCTATTGCGCTTTCGAGAGCAAAGTTCCCTCTGAAGGCGAGCGGGAACTTTGGCTTGAACAGCTTAAAAAGGAATTTTTATGGTGGAGAGAGCGTATAGGAGTACCCTCTCTTAAAACTTGCTATATAGGCGGGGGAACTCCGACAATGCTCAGCGGCCCTCAGTGGAAAAAGTTAATAGAATCCGTAGAGGATAATTTTACATTTTTTCCCGACTCCGAAGTCACTGTAGAGGCGAATCCGAATTCTCTGGCAGCGGAGCATCTGCTTGAGTGGAGAGATTGGCGCGTTACGAGAGTCAGCCTTGGAGTGCAGAGCTTTGACGATGCGGAGCTTGAGATGCTTGGCAGGCTTCACAGCGCCGCTCAGGCTTATGAAGCTGTATCTGCCTCGCTTGCTTCTGGGTTTGAAGTCAGTATAGACTTAATGTTCGGTCTCCCTTATCAGACTCTGCAAAATTGGGCCCGTTCACTGAAAGACGGTGTGAAAACCGGTGTAAAGCATATCTCCCTTTATCAGCTATCTCTTGAAGAGAACACTCCGTGGCAAAATATGGACAGAGCTCTTTTAAGCGATGGATATGTTTTTTATCGCTGGGCTCAGTGGTATCTTGCACAAAAGGGATATAATCAATATGAAACGGCCAACTTTTCAAAACCTGGTTTTGAAAGCAGGCATAATCTTAATTACTGGCGTGAGGGTGATTATTTGGGTGTCGGCCCCAGCGCATCAGGATATTTGCGTGGCTGGCGCTACAAAAATGTGAACAGCCTTCGTGAATATGAGCTTTGTCTTGCAAAAGGCACAAGCGCGGTAAGCACCGGAGAGAGGCTCTCACCCGAAGCTTCCGCAAAAGAGGCCTCTGTCTTGGCTCTCAGGACGTTCGAAGGAATAAACACGGCAAATTACGCTTTGAAATACGGTGAGGACGCGCTGTCTTGCGTGTTTGGTGTTTTAAATAATTTTCCGAAAGAACTTTGGACATTTGACGGTGAAAAAATAACTCTCACAAAAAAAGGAATGAGAGTTGCAAATATAATTTGGGAAGAACTTGTTTAAGTAATATAAATTTCATATATTAATATCTCTGATAGGGGGATTTTTTTTGAAGGAGCAAATTCAAAACGCCATGCGGAAAATACCGTCCATGGACAAACTTCTGAACCTGCCGTGGGTTGCGGCCTATGAGTCTGAGATAGGGCGCGATGCGCTGAAAGCCATAATAGGCGATCTTCTTCGCGAACAGAGAGAAAAAATTCAGGCGAAGCCGGATGCCGCTTTTGATACGGACAGCATAGCGCGCGAGGCAAAAAAACGCATAGCGGAGAAGGCAAAGCCGACTCTCAGAAGAGTTGTGAATGCGACTGGTGTTGTCATACATACAAACCTCGGACGTTCACTGCTGGCAGACGACGCTGTTAAAGCCGTAAACGAAATAGCGGCAAACTACAATACATTGGAATACTCGCCGGAAAAAGGCGCAAGGGGAAACAGAAACGACCACGTTGAGTGGCTGCTCTGCCGTCTTACCGGGGCTGAAGCGGCAATAGTCGTAAATAATAATGCAGGGGCGGTTATCTTGGCACTAGGTGCTCTTGTAAAGGACAAAGAAGCTATAGTTTCGCGCGGAGAGCTTGTAGAAATAGGAGGCTCTTTCCGCATACCGGACATTATGGCTTTATCAGGCACAAAAATGGTTGAAGTAGGTACTACAAACCGCACGCACCTTAAGGATTACAGCTCAGCCCTCACAGACGAAACTGGAATGCTCCTTAAAATACACCCTTCCAACTATCGCATCGCAGGGTTTACATCCTCTGTTCCCAGAGAGGAACTTGCCGCTCTCGCTCACGGACGTGGAATTATATTTATGGAAGACTTGGGAAGCGGAATGCTCATCGACACGAGCAAAGCAGGTCTGACGAGCGATCCTACAGTAAGCGAGTGCCTGAATTCGGGAGTGGACATAGTGACATTTTCGGGCGACAAGCTTCTCGGAGGACCTCAGATAGGCGCCATTGTCGGCTCCGCTGAAATCATAGACAAACTTAGAAAGTACCCGCTTCTGCGAGCATTGAGAGTCGACAAAATGACTTTGGCTGCATTTGAAGCCACTCTCAGACTTTATCTGAAGGGCAAAGCAGACGAGATTCCGACAATATCTATGGTATTTGCAAATCCGGAAGAGCTGAAAAAGAAAGCTCAAAATTTCGCACGCAGGATGAAAGCCTACTTTTCAAAGACAAAACTGCGTTCCGTCTCAATTGCAGTGGCAGAGACTACCGATGCCGTGGGAGGAGGAACTTTTCCTCAGTCGGAACTCAAAGGCTATGCAGTCTCGCTTAAAATTCCGGAGCTTGGCAGCACAGGCAAGTTGGCAGAACACCTGCGCCTTGCAACAATGCCAGTAGTTACCGGGGCTTCGGACGACAGACTCCTCTTTCACATGAGAACTTTGACACTCGACGATGAGAAATGGATACTTAAATCATTTACTGAAATCTTGACCCCGACGGAAGGTAATTAACCATGAGCTTTCAGGAATACCCATTTATACTAGGGACGGCAGGTCATATCGACCACGGCAAGACTGCTCTGGTACGGGCTCTTTCCGGTATCGAATGCGATCGTCTTTCAGAAGAAAAAAAGCGGGGAATGACCATAGAGCTGGGATTTGCCCCCCTGGTTCTTCCTTCCGGAAAGACAATAAGCATAGTCGACGTCCCCGGACATGAAAAATTTATAAGGCAGATGGTCGCCGGAGCGGCAGGCATAGATGCCGTAATGCTTGTTGTCGCCGCAGATGACGGCGTTATGCCTCAAACCAAAGAACACCTTGAAATTCTGACACTGCTCGGAATAAAAAACGGAATCACTGTTATCAATAAGGTCGACCTAGTGGACGAAGAGATGCTCGAAATTGCGGAAGATGATGTCCGTTCCCTAATTGCGGGAACATTCCTCGAAAAACACCCAATAATGCATGTATCCGCAATAACAGGACAGGGGATTGACGAATTAAAAGCGGCTTTGCAGAAGATGGTTGATGCCTCCAAGCAAAGAAGCCGCGACGGCGCGTTTTTTCTTCCCATAGACAGAGCGTTCCACATCTCCGGATTCGGTACAGTAATAACCGGCACGGCCTTTAACGGCGTCCTTAAAGAAGGGGACGAAGTGGAAATTCTTCCATCCAAGATAATATCAAAAGTACGTTCTGTCCAAGTTCACGGGGAATCTGTCAAAAATGCGTTTGCGGGACAGAGGGTTGCCGTGAATCTTTCAAATGCAGCCCTGGACGACGTGAAGCGCGGCGACGTAATAGCAGCATCGGGATGCTTCGCACCAACAGAGTGTGTCGACGTATTTGTCAGCGTTCTTCCGTCATTGTCAGAGCCGGTTGAACACTGGCAGAGACTTAGGCTTCACATAGGCACATCCGATGTCGTTGTAAGAATATCTCTGCTTGACAGAGATAAAATCCTGCCGGGAGAAGGCTGCATTGCTCAGCTTCTTCCCGAAGAGCCTATAACAGTTGCATGGGACAGCCACTTTATACTCAGAACATACAGCCCTCTTAAGACTGTAGCTGGAGGGCGGGTGCTTCTTCCCCTTGCGGAAAGACCAAAAAGCAAAGCGGCAAAGGCCTCCCTTGTCACATTTTTAAATACTGCTGCGGAAGATATATCTGACAGAGACAGACTATTGGCACTGATACAGTATAAGGGAGTGCTCACTCAGAATGATGCAAAAATTTTAACTGAAATTGATTCTCATAAACTGCTGGGGCACATCTCAAGCCTTGAATCAAAAGATATGATAGGCGTCATCAAAAGCGGAGAAGCTGTTCTTGTTTCTCTGCAGAAAATGCAGCAAATAAAAGATAAATTATGCAAAGAGCTTGACGCGTTTCACAAATCTCACCCAGAGAGAAAAGGTATGGGGATGGAAGAAGTATGCCGCGCCATATCGGAAACAGACAGCAAATTTGTAAAAGAATTAATGAAGCTTTTTGCAAGAAAAGAATGGATAGCTATAGATGACGACAGAATAAAGCTCATAGACTTCGAGCCTTTCGACGAAACGCGCTTTATGGGCAATGTCACATCTCTGCGTAGTTTTGCGGAAAAGTGCGGCTACAGCCTGCCCACGATAGAAGAATCCTCCGCCGCTCTGAAAATCGACGGCAAAGAGATGAACCGAATCCTCTCATATCTTAAAGAGCGCAAAGAACTCACAATACTAAGCGGTGAATTTATGCTCTTTGCAAAAACCGAATCAGATTTTAAAGAAATACTGAAAAATATCGAAGGCGAAATAACACTTGCCGCTGTAAGAGATTTAACGGGAAGCAGCAGAAAATATACACTTCCGATGCTTGAGCACTTTGACACAAAAGGAGTAACGCGAAGAGTAGGAGATAAAAGAATCCTATTAAAAAAACAATAGACAAAAACTAAATAAAACCTCTCCCATTACATTTTACTATATTGCTTAATATAGGTAAGTATTTTACTTGATATTTAATGGCATATATAGTATAATTATACCTATTATAGGATGGGGGTGAGTGTATGGCACATACGGTTGAATCTATAAGAGCAATTTTGTGTCAGCACAAAGGTGCCAGAATATCTTACCGTGCCTCTAACGGCAGGCGAAAAATGGAAGAGAAATCGGGCGTAATCAGAGAAATATATCCCAGCCTATTTACAGTGTATATCGAAGCTCAGGACAGTATAGTATCGTTCAGCTATGCAGATATACTTACCCGTGAAGTCGAGCTGTCATTGTTAGAAAATAACGGGGAAGAACTTTTTTAACAAATATAAAAGGACTTGCGCCCCGGCTTTCGGCCGGGGCGTATTTATTATCGGGGGCGAATATATTGTCGGTAAAATTATACTGTCCCGTTAAAATAAACCTTACATTGCGCATATTTTCACAACGTGAAGACGGATATCACGAAATTTATTCTCTCTTTTGGCGTAAAAAAGCCATAGAGGGGTTGACAATTATGCCATCTAACGATGAAAATATAAGTGACCTTTTAAGAGTAAAAGGTCTTGATATAAAAGGCCCCAATATTGTTCTTCAGACCGCCGAGTGGGCGAGAAAAAACAACTCTAAGCTTCCCTGGCTAGAGATGGAACTTGAGAAGAAATATCCCGACGGAAGCGGGATAGGAGCAGGCAGCGGCAATGCTGCGGCCTTAATAAACTGGCTCAGGAAAGAACGTTACTTTGAGCCTGACCCAAGCGCGGTCGCAAAGCTCGGAGCGGATGTTGCTTTTCTTGCGGGAAAGTCCGATGTCGCCTCAGCCGAAGGAATAGGGGAAAAACTGACCCCTTTTGCTCCTCTCCCGGAATACCGGTGGATAGTCGCATTTCCCAAGTGGAAATCCAATACGGCAAAGGCCTACGCAGCTTTGGACAGATACAGAGAAAAAATAGGGTACAGCGGAGACAATTACCCTAATGACAAATTTAAAAGAGAGGCTGCTGAGTTACACAGCAAACTGACATTTGGCAGACAGGCGGGACTTTTGCCAAATGATTTTTACAATGTTCTGCTTTCTGAACACAGCGAATACAGAGAAGCTGAAAAAATTTCAGAAGGCGTTGGAGCTCTCGCATGGGGGCTTTGCGGAAGCGGGAGCGCCTTTGTCGCCGTATGCGGAAACTGTGAAGCTGCCGAGGAATTGGAACGTAAATTTAACAGCTTAGAATGGGTAAACCAAACTTCTAAAATGGAGTGATATAAATGAGAGGTCAGAGAACGGAAAGACTGGTAAGGCTGGCGGCAAAGTTTATGCTTTGCCCTTCAAAGCTTGTATCCTTAACAGATCTTGCCGGAAAATTCAACGTATCCAAGACAGTTATAAGCGATGATGTCGAAGTTATAAATTCTGCAATGTCTGCGGAAGGCTTTGGACAGATGCAGGTGGACAGGGGACGCAGCGGCGGAGCGAGATTCATACCTCTGTGCACGGAAGAGTACAGGACAGAAATATTAAGCAGCATCGCGGAGAAGCTGACAGACCCGGAAAGATACCTCCCCGGCGGGCTGATTTATTACAGTGACCTGATATTCAATCCCGAAACGGCTCTCTCTCTGGGCTATGCGATGGCTTCTATGTTTACCCACACAGAGCCGGATGTCGTCATGACATCCGAGGTAAAGGGCATCCCCATAGCTATGTTTGCCGCTTATGCTCTGGGAGTCCCTCTGGCAGTCTGCCGCTTCCGCAACAGACCCAGTGACGGTTCCGCAGTCGGTGTTCATTATCCTACGGCCAACGGTGACGTAAAGACAATGTACATAGGCACACGACAGCTCAAAAGAAGCTGCCGTGTCCTCATCGTCGATGACTTTATGAGAGGCGGCAGCACAGCCGCAGGAATGCTTCTTATGGCTAAACAGTTTGACGCTGAAGTCGCAGGTGTAGGAATATTCATTTCTTCTGAAGAGCCTAAGATAAAAGCAGTGCCGGAATACCGTTCGCTTCTGACTCTCACACAGTCGAACGGCAAAGCAAAGCTTGTTGTGACAGCCAACAAAAACTGAAAATATTAGACTTTGGTAATGCAGAAACGCCCGCGTTGCACCAGCCGCGGGCGTTTCTGCGTTTAAAGCTGCGAAAGCATGGCGTGTTACAGAGCCGCCATAATTACAATTTGCCTTTCTCCATTATATATTGCCGCAATTAAATGGCTGTGTTACTCTGCATCCTATTTGTTGTTAAAATTTCCAGACTTGATTTTGAATACGGCATTTGTCCTGTGTTAAAAAGACCAAGCTCTCAGGAGTAGTTTTGCTTATATGACGATGTTCGCCGGAGAGCTTTGCACGGCATAAAGCCAATGCCAGCGGCTCATCAATTTTCATATCTTTCAGTTTAAAAGAGCATCTAATTAATCTTTAGCCCCTTCATCCACTCTATTTTTTCCTATGCTCCCTCCCATAATCACCTTCTGAAGAACTGCGGAAATGCCGCCTCATTTATTTATCTTGAAATTAAATTTTCAGAGATTAATGAAATCTCTTGACAAGCAAAACTACTGTGTGTATTATACAAAGTGTAGAACATGAAGTACAGGTAGTACGTGTAGTAATAATTTGATAGCAGACGCTGTTAAAAATTTACGAGGAGGTAGTAACATGGCAGCAAAGAAAAAGGCACTTCATATTGGCGCAGGTATGGTTGGTCGTTGCGTAGTTCACAACCTGCTTCCTTATTTTGATGTACGTGTGCTCGATATGAGCGATGAGAACTTGGAGGAAGTCAAGAAACTATATCCATCCGTCGAAGTGGTAAAGGGCTCCGCACTTGATAAGGATTTTGTCGGCAAGGTATCAGAGGACTGCGACATCATTACAGCTGCCATGCCCGGCAGCATCGGCTACAAAGTTACTAAGCTTGCGATAGAGCTGGGCAAAAAAATAGCCAGTGTTTCAGCAATGAACGGCAGATCAGACGCAGCGTACCATGAGATAGGTCTCCGCACAGGCGGTCTCGGAATCTCCATGGTAGGTTTTGAGCCTGGCATGAGCAGCTTCTTTGCCGGACGCGGCTACTACCATTTGGACAAATGTGAGGAAATGTACCTCTATGTTGGCGGCGGTCTTCCTGTAAAGCCGCGTCCACCCTTTAACTACTTCACAACATGGTCACTTTATGACAATATCAACCAGTTTAACCAGCCTGCGACAGTTGTGCGCGGCGGCGAAGCGAAGCGCATTCCCGCTCTCAGCGAAGTAATGCCATTTGAGATCGAAGACTATAAGGATCTCCAGTGCTTCACCAGCGACGGTCTCGGCGGACTCTTCCGCTGCTTCAAGGATGTGCCCGAAATGGCAGCATATACAGTTCGCTGGCCGGGAGTTGCCGACCAGATGCGCTTCCTTAACGACCTTGATCTTTTTGACGAGGAAGAGCGCAAGCTCGGTAAGGTAAACCAGGTACCGCGCGATATCCTTATGGATATATTCAGCAAGAAGTATGAGAGACTCCCCGGCGAAGCCGATATGTCAATACTCAGAATAGTAACAAAGGGTCTAAAAGGCAACGACCGCATTACCTACACCTTTGAAATTGCACAGAGAGAAATCCCCGAAACAGGCTACACCTCTATGGCATGGACAACTGCTACAACATGCAGCATCTTTGCCCGTGCTATAGCTGACGGCAAACTTACAGGCAAGGGCATTCTCAACTGCGAGCAGCTTGCCAAAGATGACGAGTTCTACAACTGGGTTCTCGAAGAGCAGCGCAAGCTCGGCATTTTCTATAAAGAAAAGGTTGAGATTGAAAAGAACGCGAAGCTTAGGGACGAGAGATAAGCACCATATTGTAAATTTCTTAGGCCTCTATATGCAATTATGTAAAGCAGCCTGTGCAGGGCTTCCGAATATAACCGATTGGCATATCTAAACTCAGTCCCATCGGTTGAAAATTCGGGAGCCCTAAATTAAAAGACTGCATAAATCCTGTTATACCCCCTACACAATAAGTTTTTATACAAATAGGCATGAGATTTTGTGAATTTATGCCCTCATGGAATTGTAGGGTTTCCCCACTCATGCCCAATAAATTTAAGAAAGCCATATTATGTATTTGCAGCAATTTAAGCTATGCACTGTACAGATAAAACGGCAAAGATAAGTTCCGATACCCTGCAGCAAATATCCTCAAATACCATTGTTACCCAAATACAGTAGTTATTGTAAATGTCTCCCACAACATTGCCGGCAGCAGATTTATTACGGTAATTTAGTGCGGAGGACAGCTCCTTTATTAGTTATAGCGATTATTGTTTTGCAAGATCCGCAAATAATCAGGAGGTGCGTTTTCAATGAATGTTGGAGAACAAGTTGAGTATCTGCTTAAATATGTGGCATGGACAATATTGTGGAATAAGTATTTTGCTATCATGTTCCTTGTGCTTGGGCTTTACCTCACAATAGGCCTGCGTTTCTTCCAGTTCCGCCGCTTCGGAGATATTTTGCGCAACACAATAGGAACACTGTTTATTAAGAAAGATAAAACTAAAAAGGATGACGGAAGCAGTGTTTCATCCTTCGGCGCCTTTGCCACCGCTCTCGGAAGTACCGTCGGCAACGGAAATATAGCCGGTGTCGCAAGTGCTATAGCAATAGGCGGACCTGGAGCCATATTCTGGATGTGGATGTGTGCTTTTGTAGGCATGGCAACGAAGATGAGCGAAATCGTCCTTACTCAGACATACAGGCAGAAGGACAATACAGGCATTCCGCGCGGAAGCGCCGCCTATTACATACAGAAAGGCCTTGTCGAAGAGAGAGGCTGGAAGTGGTGCAAGGGGCTTTCTGTTGTTTTCTCCATTGCAATGTTGTCCGCTTTCTACTTTACACCCGGACCGTACGTAGTTGCCGAGTCTGTGCAGGCCGGCTTTAACCTTTCCCCTTCGGGAGCTATTATATTTTCAGTCGTATATGTAATACTTCAGTTTATCATTATTCTCGGCGGTATAAAGCGCATAATCAAGTTTGCAGAAAATGCTGTTCCTTTTATGGTTGCTGCATATTTTGCAGTTGCGCTCTTTATCTTTATAAGCGACCTTCCAGCAACTATGGAAGCATTTAAGTCTATCTTCTATTATGCGTTTAAGCCTACCGCGGCAGTCGGAGGCTTTGCCGGAGCCAGTGTCATGATGACACTGCAGGTCGGAGTCGCAAGAAGTGTCTACAGCAACGAGGCAGGCTGGGGAAGCGCTCCCATTATTCATGCCGCCGCCGAAGTTGATCATCCTGCACGCCAGGGACTCTGGGGAGCTTTTGAAGTTTTTGTCGACACAATTATCGTCTGCACAATAACCGGACTTACTGTTGTAATAACAGGTGTTTGGCAGACAGGCGAAGGCGGAGCAGGATCGGTTGGAAAGGCTCTAAGCCAGGTATTCGGTCCAATCGGCGGTATCGCTCTTGCAATATTTATATTAATCTTCTCTCTTACGACCTCGACAGGTTGGTATGCGTACCTTGAAGCTCTCGTCGGTTACTTAGTCCGAGACAAACCGGCCGAAGTGCGCACAAAAATTGTCAAATTTATCACTCGCACTGGCCCTCTTTTCGGACTAGGAGCAACAATGTTCTTCTTCTCGCACGGCACCGTTCCTTCTGTAGCTTGGATGGTGCTTGACATTCAGTCGGCAGTACCGGTCTATGTCAATGTCGTAGCTCTCACACTGCTCTCACCTGTAATCTTTAAGAAGGTCAAAGAGTTTGAAAGAGATTTCCTTGACCCGGAGCAGGCTGCACGTAAAGCTGCTAAGCTTGCTAAAAAATAACATTTACTAAATCGGCGCAGCAAATGTCGGTACAACTAAAATTATAAGTCGGAAAACGGAGAGGCTTTTGTCTCTCCTTTTCTTTAGTTTTATATAAGTATCTTTTGCGCAGCGTGATCACTAACTTAAATAGTACATAAATCAAATATAAAAACAGGGGAGTGTTTTAAATGAAAGTAGGCTTCATGGGTTCAGGTGCGATTGCGGAGATACTCAGCCGCAATATGACGACACAGGGTGTGGTAAAAGCGGAGGATGTTTTTTTGTTTGACGTGAGCAAGGAACGTCTAGCCTTCATGCATGAGAAATATGGACTCTCTGTCTGCAATTCTCAAAAAGAGATGGTAGCATCATCGGACTATGTATTTATGTGCGTGCGTTCGGACAATGCCATTGATATGGCGAAAACTCTTTCCGAATATGATTTTGCCGGCAAAACAATAGTAACTGTATCCTCAGGCATCCCTATGGCTCTATATGAGAAAAATGTTCCGAACGCTCCTGTTGCCCGCATATTGCCGAATCCTCCCAGCCGCATTGGCAGCGGAGTTGTAGGAGTGGCCTTTAACGCAAAGGTAAGCGAGACACAGAAAGCTGACCTTATGAAAATGTTTGAGGCAATGGGGACATGTGTGGCTTTGGGCGAGGATAAAATCAATGCTATCACTTCTCTGACAGGCCCCGCTCCTGTATATGCCTTCTTCCAAGGGATAGTCGAATCGGCTTTGCTTCTGGGTATTGACCACAAAAACGCTGCAAAGATGGCGTACGGAACCATTGAAGGATGCCTTAAAGTTTGGGGAAGCGACAGGGACAATATAGGAAAGTTTCTCGCTGAGACAAGCACTCCAGGAGGAATATCCGTCCGTCAGCTCTTCAGTTTGGAACAGAATGCCTTCAAAGCCACGGTAAAGCAGTGCTATGAGGAAGGCTTTCTGAGAACAAAAGCGTATAGCGATAGTATTTCGGAACTGCTTAAAAACAATAACTGATACCGGTCTATAACACAAAAATCAGATATAGAAGATGCCTTCTGCGAAAATCATATTTATTCACAGAAGGCATCTTTTTATGGGGTTATGGAAGACAAGCAGTTAAAGAAAAATCTATGAGCGGATGCTGCTTAGAATACGCCTTCCGCCTTCATCTCTTTGAGGGCGTCTTCAACAATATTAAGAGCCTCGGCAAAGTTCTCTTTTGTATGCTGCAGGCAGGGGCAGTGGTGCAGTCCGTTTGATGAGGTGACATAAAGCCCCTTACAGAGCAGCTTTGTTGCGAAGAGGTGGTACTTATCCTTATCCGCATATTCAGCGTAGTCTCTGACATCATTTATTGCCTCTTTATCGGTGAAGTAGTACTGGAGCATAGGGCCGTGTCCCTGTACTATGACAGGTATATCCAGCTCGCTTATAATCTTTCTTGAACCGGATATAAGCATTTCCCCAAGTTCATGGATATGCCTGTATCCCGCAAAATTGTCCTTTGTCATTTCTGTCATATTGACATAGCAGACTTCCATCTGCAGTCTTGCCGAGTTGAAAGTTCCGTAGCTGAGTGCCTTTCCCCACTGCATCTCCTGCATATACTCTTCTCTTCCTGTAATGGCCGAGACAGGCAGCCCTGCGCCCAGAGCTTTTCCGAAAGTCGATATGTCGGGATTGAGCCCGGCCATATCCTGGTAGCAGCCGTTTCCGTATCTAAAACCTGTAACGACCTCGTCCAAAATGAAGAGGACGTCATTTTCCTTGGCGATTCTCTGAAGACCTTCCAAGTATCCCTTCTTGGGAAGTATGACTCCGACATTAGCCATAATAGGTTCTGTAATTATTGCTGCAAGTTCGTGTCTGTGGGTTTTAACTGTTTTTTCCAGTATCTCAAGGTCATTCCAAGGGCATATCACAAGATTTTCAATGTGCTCATGCGGAATTCCAGAACCCTCTACCATCATTACAGGGTCGCTCTTTGCTCCCATTGTATCGACGGGACGGGCGTGGCAATTAGCGAGAAGCCCGTCATACCAGCCATGGTATTGGCCTTCAAACTTGAGAATCTTCTTCTTTCCTGTCACTGCGCGGGCAAGGCGAACAGCCATCATTACGGCTTCAGTTCCTGTATTGCCGAAACGGACTTTGTCCGCGTTCTTTATCATGCTCAGAAACTTTTCGCCGCACTTAACTTCTATCTCTGTGCATGATGCGAAATGTGAGCCGCCCTGTATAGCCCTTGATACTGTCTCGACAATTTTCGGGTGAGCATGGCCCATAATATTTGCGCTGAAACCAAGCATTAAGTCTATATATGAATTTCCGTCGGCATCAAAAACCCTTCCGCCCTTTCCATCCTGAATGTAAATGGGGTATGGCTTGCAGGATGCTATGCCGCGTGAGGGTGAGTTTGCTCCTTCGACAAATACCTTCATTCCTCTATCAAACAGCTGCTTGGACTTTACATTTCTTTGTTCAAATAATTCGTACATTTTTTATTCCTCCTATATATCTAACAAGGGATTGTGTAGTACATGTACTTCGTGTAGTACACTATTTATATACCCTTTCTATTTCATTGTCAATACACATGGAGGATATACCTCATCACAAGAGCTTTATCTGGGAAGACACTTCGACATTTTGAGCAGTGCTGCCGCCGCCTCCATTTTGCACCATATAAAGTTTCCGCATCATAAAAAGATGTATTTAAAAAAGACAGTAAAAATCCGTCTGTAAAAGTCTACGCTTTTTGTAACCGTTTTTAAAATAGACAGATATTTTTTAATATAAAGCGTCTGGCTTATATCTATTGACACTCGGGATAATTACTAGATAATATCAAGAGTACGTATTTTACCTCGGCTCATTACGAAGGCCTCGGTAGGCAGAGTGCATAATCTTTATATAGGGAGGCGGCTTTACTTGAGTGAGGATTATCAGACAATGGGCTGTACCGCTGTAGACTGTATCTACTCCGGGATAAGAAAGAAAATTATATCCAAAGAATTAGAAAAAGGCCAAAGGCTGGCGGAGACGGCGATTGCCAAAGAGTTCAACGTAAGCAGAACCCCTGTGAGGGAGGCAATAAGGCGCTTGGCAAATGACGGACTCGTAAATATCGTGCCGGGCTGGGGAGCGCACCTGGTTTCCCCCACAAAAGAAGAAGTTATTGACACAAGTATGATGCGGCAGGTGCTGGAAGAGATTGCCATTAAAAAGGCAGTTCAATATGTTACCCCTGTTCATATATACAAACTGCAGGAGCAGATTATCCTTGAGCAAAAAGCGGCAGAAGAGGGCGACGTAGACGCTTATATTGCGGCAAACAACAACTTCCACTTGGTAATAGCGGAAGCGGCTGGAAGCAAAACTCTCTTTGAACTGCTTGAGCATGTGCTGTCAAAAGTAGTAACACACCTGCTCTTCTTTGATGATTCTCTATTCAAATTTGACACAAATCCGGCCCTTAACCAGCATAAAAAGATAGTTAAGGCGTTGGAAGCCAAAGATATGGATCTGTGTGTCAGCTTAATAAAACAGGACATATACCCCTGGGGCATTTAGCTCATAACGTTTCATAATTTTTGCCGCAGCGAGAGTATGTTTCCGCATTCGCTGTGTAAGAAAAATTATCTTGGCATCAATAATCGGGGACGCAGAGATCTCATAATATTGTGCATGAAATAACGCAGAATATGCAAAAAATGTTGGAAAGCCGATGCCATAACTATTTACACGCAGACAAAAATAGAGCCTCTCGGCGCACGGAATCCGAGAGGCTCTAAACTATTGCTATCACAGTGCTTTTAAATGGTGGAGCTGAGGCGATTTGAACGCCCGACCCCTTCCGTGCGAGGGAAGTGCTCTCCCGCTGAGCTACAGCCCCATTCTGTCAGCACGAAAGCTATTTTACCATTTCACACATCATTGTCAACAGGCAGCTCAAAAAGTACCTAGTTTAGCGGGATTCAAGCATCTTTCTGCTTGTGTTGCTTGCATATATCAGTCCTATAATTGCCAGTATATTTATCGCAGCGCAAAGATACCATGCATATGTATATGTTCCTGTTTTGTCATAGAAGAACGCTATAGTTGGGCTTCCAAGAGCCATTCCGCCCTGAAGGAAGAAGTTTGTCATGCCGTAAACCTCTCCGTACTTTTTCGCTCCGAATAGTCTGCTTGTAAGTACGGGGGGTGTTACTGTTCCGCTGCATGTTCCGAATCCGTGAAGCAGAATAAATGCCAAATAAAACGGTGCGGCTTTTACATTGAGAAGAGCGAGAGTTGCCAGAACCATTGTCGCACAGCCGAGCATTATTCCCGCTTTAGAGCCCTTTGCGTCATAGACGGAACCCAATATTATCTTTCCTGCTATTGCAATGCCGAGGTAGGCAGATACTGCCGCCGCCGCCTTTGTGGGGCTAAGCTGGTCGCTTATGTAGGCAGGGGCCTGAAGAAGGACTGCCCCTCCCGAGAAGCCTACCATTGCAATGCTTGCCATGTAAATCCAGAACATAGGATGTGACTTTAATTCGGAGACTCCCATTCCGAGGTCTCCCACGGGAGCTTTGCCCGCTTTGAGCTCTTTGCCGAATCCGTAAGGATTGAGTCCCATATCCTGAGGCCTCTTGCGGATAAAGACTATAACCAAGGGGAGTACGACTGCTATGACAAGAGCTGCAAGAACTTGGTATGCGAAGCGCCATCCGTGCTCAAGTATCATTTTGTTTATGATGGGGCTCATGATCATTCCGCCGAGTCCAGTGCCTGCAAGAGCTATGCTCATAGCCAGACCCTGTTTTTCTATAAACCAGTTCTTTATTATTATGCTGAAGGCCATTAAGGACGCTCCGTTTATGGATATGCCTATAAGCAGAGCAAAGGCGTAGAACATGGGGAGGGATGTCGATATTGAATATCCCAAGAATCCTGCAGCTATACCGACAACAGAGAGACCGACTACAACTTTAACATTTTTGTGCTCCATCCAGCGTCCGACAAAGGGTGACATAAACATTGCCGTAATGGATACTATGCTTCCGCAAAGGGCAAAGGCTGAACGTTCAAATCCCAGGTCGGAAGACACCGGCTTAAGAAAGAGACTGAAGCAAGTGATCGGCAGAGTCCACATTAAGGCAAGCGATATAATGGCAATGACAACTATTTTCCATCCGTAGAACATTTTTTCTTCTTTCATTTTCTGCACCTCCGATAAAATTAAGAATGGCTTTCCAGCCACTTGACCGCGCACTCGGCGTATATTGCGCTTCCAACAGGAAATATATCCTCATTAAAAAGTATCCCGGGATGATGCGGAGCCGTTATTGTCTCTTTGCCGGGGAAATCCGCTCCCAGTGTGAAGTAGGTGCTTGGCACTCTTTGAGCAATCAGAGCAAAGTCTTCGGATCCCTGAAGCCTTTGTATCTCGGTGGGGGAGACATGCTCTGCCAACCTCTCTTTTACGTGTGATACGAGTTCTTTTGTTGTGCCTTCGTCGCAGATGCATGGAGGTACTTGGTACATAAACGAAACTTCTGCGCTTCCTCTGAAAGTTTTTGCTACGCTTTCGGATATTTCGCAGAGCCTCTTTATAAGAAATTCTCTTACGGAAGCAGAAAATGTTCTTATCGTTCCTCTCATTACGGCGCTTTGAGGAATGATATTCGCTGCTTCGCCCGCATGTATGCTTCCTATTGTTAAAAGTGCCTGCTCATTTGAGTCTGTCTCGCGCGAAATAAGCTCCTGCAGCGCCGTGTGTATATGCACCGCGATGTTTATCGGGTCTACGCCTTTGTAAGATTGAGCTCCGTGGCAGCCTTTGCCTGTTACCGCTATTTCAAAGCCGTCAACCGATGCCATCATCTCTCCCGTTTTGTAGCCGACAGTGCCGAAGGGAAACATGGGAAATACGTGCATTGCCATAGCTGCGTCCACCTTCGGATTTTCAAGCACACCGTCTTCTATCATTGAAAGCGAGCCTGCAAATATCTCTTCTCCCGGCTGGAACATGAGTTTAACCGTACCTTTTAAATCTTTTTCATTCTCTTTTAATATTTTTGCTGCACCGAGAAGTATGGCTGTGTGAGCGTCGTGTCCGCAGGTGTGAGCTTTGCCGGGAATTTCAGACGAGAAGGGAAGTCCGCTGGTTTCGTCCATAGGGAGTGCGTCCATATCAGCTCTTAGCAGGAAAACTTTTCCCGGGTTTCCGACAACAGCGGTTATTCCCGACTTTCCGCACTTTTTAGGCTCATAGCCCATCTCGGTAAGTCTGCCCATTACATATGAAACTGTTTCATGAAGCTCCATGCCGACTTCGGGGCGGCGATGCAGATGCCGTCTGTCGGCAATGATATCATCTTTAAGTTCATATGCGCGCATTGCAATAGTCTTCATTGCATAACCTCAGACAAAATTAAGAATGATTTTTCAGCCAGTTAAATGCGCACTGTGCGTGAATCGCGGCTCCGAGGGGCAGTACATCTTCGCTGAAGACAACTCCCGGATTGTGGTGCGGATAGGAATTTCCCTGTGTCTTTGCACAGAGCATAAAGTAAACGGAAGGGACTCTTTCAGTAATAAATCCAAAATCATCCGAAGGTGTTATTTTGTAGTTCGGAAGCCTGTAAAAATCGTAGCCCATATGCTCCGTGTAGCCCAGCATTTCCGACAGCATCTCCGCATCGATAACAGCCGCAGGTATTGCGGAAAGAACTTCTATTTCGGCGGAAGCTCCCATTGCCTGAGCTGTGCCAGTTGTTATCTCTCTTATTCTTCGGTTCAGCTTTTCTCTGAGCTCTTTGTCATATGTGCGCAGTGTGCCCTGCAAAACAGCTTTGTCAGGAATTATATTGTTATTGACTCCGGCGGAGAATTGTCCAATTGTCAGAACGGCAGGAACGAGGGGCGGAACTTCTCTTGATATAAGTCCCTGAAATGCCTGATAAATATGAAGCCCGACATTTATCGGGTCTATGCCCAAGTGCGGCATGGCTCCGTGTGAGGCTTTTCCCTGTATCGTTATTTTAAAACCGTCGCATGATGACGTCATTCCGCCTGAGCAGAAGCATATTCCTCCAGCAGGCCCGTCGAGCATGACATGTATCGCCATGGCTGCGTCGACCTTCGGATTTTCAAGTATTCCCGCTTCAATCATGCTCATCGAGCCCTTAAAGCACTCCTCCGCAGGCTGAAACATAAGCTTTACAGTTCCGCACAGCTCGCTCTGGCGCTCTTTCAGCAGGCGTGCTGCAGCAAGCAGCATGGCTGTGTGCATGTCATGTCCGCAGGTGTGTGCGTCATTTGTTATGCTCTTAAATGGAAGGTCATTGTTTTCCTCCATTGGCAGTGCATCCATATCGGCTCTCAAAAGGATAGTCTTTCCCTTTTTGCCTCCGACAATGTTTGCGGTTACGCCCGATTCTATTATCAGCTCGGGTTCAAGACCTATTTTTTCAAGATAATTTTTTACGAACTCTGTCGTCTTTGGCAGTACAAGCCCTGATTCGGCGTTCTGATGTATCCAGCGCCTGTTGTCGACCGTCTCTTGATTGATTTCTTGTGCGCGGTTCAGAAAATCTTCCATGTTCTATACCTCCGTCTCTCAGAAATATAAAGACTATATAAAGACTAGACGTATTATATTTGAAAAATGGTTGCGCGTCAACAACTTTGATTGTAAAATATTCACTGTTCATGATGGAAAAATTGCGCTAATAATGTTAATTTTTAAATGAATTTATGACATTACAGCTTGATATCTAAAAATTTTTTGCTCAGCAAGCTGCATATTTGTGATATAAAGACGTTTCTTTAAATATTTTGAAAGTATGGTGAAAGTGCGATGACAACAAAACTTGCTATAGTTATGACCTCTTATTTGAGATCGTTTGTAGAATCCACAATAAAGGAGCTTGGCAGCGAATACAATGTCTCTGTATATTTATATGAGCATTTCAGCGAGATAGGCGAGATTTATTCTTCCATTCCGGCTGATGTAAACGGTGTTTTGACAAGCGGAATGTACCCTGCCCGGGCGATAAAACTGGCACATCCGGAGAGCGGCAAGGTTATCAAGCCTTTTAATACGGACGATGCCGGGTTTTATCATTTGATCCTTCAGCTTCTGAATCATAATCGTTCTCTTGATTTTTCGCGCATTCACGCAGATTTTATCGACTTGCTCGGCATCGGCCTATATGATTATCTTTTTAACGAGAGAAAGGTGACTTTTTCCGATGTTTTAGCAGAAAAGGTTGATGCAATGAATGAGGAAGAGCTTTACGCAATAGAGGATGAAGTTTATCAGAAACACATCACTCTTTACAAAGAGGGCAAAACAGATTTTTCAATAACAAGATTTAGCAGTCTTGTGCCGCGCCTTCAGCGAGCGGGAGTGCCTGTGTACTTTGCTTACCCGACTCATGAATACATGGCCAATGTGATAAAAGAGGCGGCAAGAGAGACTCGTATTATGGAGATGGAAAATAATCTGCCCGCTGTCATTAATGTCGCCATACCTCCGGTCGGGGATGATATTTCTTCAGTCTTTGGCATGGAACGAAAGTTTGCGGCACTGCACGAACTTCTTATGGATTTTAACGTCTCATCTTCAATGGAATGTGTCCTTCAGAGGACTGTGTGGGGTTTTGAAGCTTTTACAAACAAAAAAACTTTGATCGAGGCGACCGATAATTTCTCTCTATGTCCGCTAGGGCATATGGCATCAAAAATGCTTGATTTCAGTATAAATATCGGCTACGGAATAGGACATTCTCTCAGCCAAGCCAGGATAAACGCTGGGAATGCCAAGCGTGAGTCAGAACATTGCGCTTCAGGATCGAGCTATCTTATCAACGAGCATAGCGAGTTAATAGGGCCTCTGGGCGATAAAGATGCTCTTGTCGTTACAAAAGCGGCATCCCCTCATGATTTTGAAGCTGCCAAGAGGGCAGGATTATCGCCCCTGACAGTGCAGAAAATACGAGCCGCAGTGGCAAAACAGCACAATGGGCGCATAACGGCTCAGCAACTTTCCGCCGTGCTTTCAATTACGAAGCGCAGTGCCAACAGATTTCTTAAAGCTCTGCATGAGGCAGGAGTAATTAAGTCGGTAGAAGAGAACCGCAGTACTACTAAAGGACGTCCTGAGAAAGTTTTTTGTTTCGCCGAGTAGTGATGTCTTAAATGTATAAACGCTGCTATTCAGTATTTTGCTATTTAAAGACTATATAGAGAAATTATATTTTTTTTGATATTGACTTTCATATAAAATATTTGCTATACTGCGGGACATTATGGAGACCTTAATTAAAATATTTGAATTTGTCGGTATATTTGCATTTGCCATATCAGGCTCGGTTGTGGCTATGCGAGAGCGCATGGATATTTTCGGAGTCTGCTGTGTGGCTTGCATAAGCGCTCTCGGAGGGGGAGTGCTTCGTGATGTTGTTGCCGATTTGGGTGTTCCCGCATTCTTTTCAAGCTATCCTCCGGTAGTGACTGTTTTTGCCGCTGCTGCTATAGCACTTATATTCAGAGAGAGGCTTATACTGGGAACACCTTTTGTTCTGCTTGACGCTCTGGGGCTGTCTGTATTTGTAATATCCGCAGGTGTGAAGGGTATAGAGTCGGGGTATAGCTTCATGCTCTACATATTTGTATCAACGATAACAGGTGTCGGCGGTGGAATTTTACGCGACATTGTCTGCAATAAAAAGCCCGATATTTTTCAGCGTGACATATACACTTTGGCCGGGATTTTAGGAGCTGTGATTCTCTGGATTATATATCCGCACACGGGACACCTTTTATCAATGAGCCTCTCTATGTCCGTTATCATTATCGTGCGCATGGTCTGCTATTTTTACAATATAAATCTTCCTGCCGTACGGTACAGGCGCAAGGTGTGCAGGGATTATGTGGGAAATGTGCGCGAATGCGGCGACGAAAAGCTAAATTCGGAGAAAAAACAGTAATCAACCTTCAAGACAGTCCTCCGCGTGGCTCTGAAAGCGAAGCCCGTCGGGAAGAGGGCTGTCTTTTTTGCTTTTATCCGATCTGAACTCGGATTTTGGTGCCCACTTACGTTCCGTATCAGGAGGCGAGAAGAGAGCCGCCGGCTTAAGCAGAGAGGCTGTCCCTTCCTTGTTTACACTATCCACAGCCTTCATAGCAGCTAATTTTCTCTCTTCATCTGCCTCTTCAAAGAGGCTCTGCTGTACTCCCTCTTTAGTGTCTGAAAAATTGCTTAATATGACTCCGCACTTTTTGTAGAGGTATCCGGGAAGAAAAATGTCGCTTAAGGCTTTTCGCGTAGCAGCGATGAAATCACTGTCCAGTGTCTTGGGATCGCTGAAGGTAATTTCCTTGACGTTTGAGTAGTGTTCTCCCAAGGTGAATTTGCTGGTTGATATAGAGACAGATATTTTATAAGCTCCCTGTCCCGATTTGCGCAGCTGTCTTGCCGCCGAAACTGTAAAGCAGAGCAGTGGGTCAAGCATGTCTTCAAATGTAGTAATGGCTTCTCCAAAAGAGCGTGATACCATTATTGATTTTGGCGGCCTTCTCTCTGAGTTTAGAGAATAGGCCTGATGTCCCCTCAGTTCCCATGCACAGTACATGGAAGTTATGCCGAAATTTTTTTTAATCCACATGTCATCAAGGCGCATAAATTGGGATGCGTCATTTACTCTGTAAAGACGGAGTTTTTCAGCAGTTTTTCTCCCTATGCCCCATATATCGCGGCAGGAAAATTGTGACATGAAGGAACTGTCTCCGTATCTTTGGGCATCAACCCAGCATACGCCTCTTGTCTCAGGGTGAGTTTTAGCATACTCCGTTCCGAGTTTAGCCAGTGTTTTTGTAGGGGCTATGCCGATAGACACTGGTATGCGGCAATTCTTCCAAATGTCTTTTCTTATCCCGGCACAGTATTCGTCCGGTGCTTTTACAGAAGATATGGCTATGTTAAAGAAAGATTCATCTATTGAATAGATTTCGACAGTGTCTGTATAGAGCGCAATGCGTTTCATTACAGCGGCAGAAATTTCCTGATAGAGAGGCATGTTTGTCGATCTTACTACAACGTTGTTGTATAAAAGCAGATCTTTGATTTTAAAATATGGCGCGCCCATTGCCACTCCGAGCTTCTTAACCTCATTGGAGCGGGATATAACACAGCCGTCATTGCATGACAGAACTACAACAGGTTTGTCATCCAGAGAAGGGGAGACCCGTCTTTCGCACGAGACAAAAAAATTATTACAGTCTGCAAGGGCTATTCTTCTGTCATGCATTATATCTGTAATCATTTTATATCAACCTTTTGCTGTAAGTATCCTATATAAATATCATTGAAAGAGAATATTGTCAACTTGCTGTATCTAAAAATAATATATCATTGCAGAAGTAAGAGGTTAAAGGCATAAGCTTATCTGTCTTCGGACTCTTCTTCCGCTTCAAATTCAAGGTCGTTGGCAATCGCGCAGTCATTGCAGACTACGACACTCTCTCCGTCTTCTGTTACTGCTTCATGGAAAAGGTCACAGCACTCTCTTAGCGCTTTTCCGCAGAGAACACATCTGAGCATATAATCACTTCCTTTCGATATTGCTATTTTTTCTTTTTAACGGAATATCCGAACGAGCCGACTTGTCTTCCGAGAGCAAAATACTTGCCGTGGCTTGAAGCCACAAGTCCGGCTTTTTCCAAGTGCATTACTCCCTTTGAGTCTATAAGTTTTTCGTCCACGTTCACTGATATTATTTTTGATAGGAACATGTCATGAGTCCCGAGCGGAATTATCTGCTGTACTCTGCACTCCATGGAGAGAGGACTTTCCTTTATCATCGGAGCGGTGATGTTGGGTGACGGTTCCGCTGTGATTGAACGCAGGGCGAATTTATCGGTATCTCTGCCTGATTTTACTCCGCAGTAGTCGGCCGCCCATATAAGAGCTTCCGTCGTGAGGTTTATCACAAATTCCCCCGAAGCCTTTATTATATTGTATGAATATCGTTCGGGACGGACTGATATGTATGTCATCGCAGGGTCAGAATTTGTTATTCCTGTCCATGCTATTGTTATAACATTTGGTCTTTCCATAGTTCCGCAGGAGACCATGACCGGCGGAACCGGGTAGAGCATAGTTCCGGCTTTCCATGTCGCTTTGCTCATTGAGGCAGCTCCTTTCTTTTTTGTACATATGCAGGAAATAGATTAACACGAAATAGGCTCAAATTACAGTGCGTCTTTCATCTAAAAAGGGTAGAATATAAGTGGGAGTGTGAGCTATGAGAAAAGAAAGCTTTCTGAGCAAAGGGTTTCTTGTTCCTATTGCTATTGTTTTTTTGTGGTGGTACGGTTCGTCGCACGGCTGGTGGAATTCATTTCTTCTGCCCTCTCCCGGCGATGTCGCCGATGCTTTTATATTGTCTTTTAAAAGCGGTGAGCTTGAGACTCACGTCTGGGCAAGTCTTAGCCGCATTATAAGGGGCTTTGGCCTCTCTGCCTTTCTTGCTCTCGCTACGGCTCTTTTGTGCGCTTGGTTTCCGCGTCTTCTGGCTCAGATAGAGCCTACTCTTGAATTTATGCGCCATATCCCCCCCATGTCTGTAATTCCGATGCTTATTTTGTGGTTCGGAATAGGTGAAGCTCCCAAGGTCATTCTTATTATTCTTGCGACCTTTTTCCCGGTTTTTATGAACACTCTTCAGGGAATAAAAGAGTGCGACCCTAAACTTCTTGAAGTAGCAAAAGTTTTTGACTATACAAGATGGCAGAGTTTTAAGTATGTCACACTGCCTTCTGCCGTGCCTTCCGTGCTGACAGGCCTGCGTCTCGGACTGGGCTACAGCTGGCGCTCTCTTGTGGCCGCTGAGCTTGTCGCGGCATCATCGGGGCTTGGCTACATGATATTGGACGCGGAACAGTTATCCCGCTCCGATGTGGTTCTTATGGGCATATTAGTCATAGGCG
The DNA here is from genome assembly GCA_964422205.1 of uncultured Synergistaceae bacterium. Taxonomy (GTDB): domain Bacteria; phylum Synergistota; class Synergistia; order Synergistales; family Synergistaceae; genus CAZNYN01. The sequence goes on from CAYRAI010000007.1 coordinate 44,966, forward strand.
CTTTGGGTGCTTTTCTCGACTATGGCTTTCTGCTTGTTATGAGGAGATATCTCAAAAGGGGTATAGAATGATGAACCGATTGAAGATAGAAAACTTAACAAAAAAATACCAGCTTGAGGATATGGCTGTAGACGCTCTCTCAGGCATAGATCTTGAAATAGAGCAGGGCGAGTTCATAGCCATAGTGGGCAGAAGCGGCTCAGGCAAGACCACACTGCTTAGGATACTTGCCGGACTTGAGGAGCAGACTTCCGGCAAGATCTATTTTCGTGGCAGGGAGTGTACTGTAGATGCGCCTTTGCCTACAGGTATGGTATTCCAGGAAGCCAGGCTCATGCCGTGGCTCTCTGTTGAAAGCAATGTGCTCTTTCCCTTTTTGCCTAAAGGCAGGGATGAAGCTATGCACAGAAAAGCTCTCAGCCTGCTTGAAATGCTGGGACTTTCGGGCTATGAAAACGCGATGCCCTTTCAGCTCTCGGGCGGAATGGCTCAGCGTGTAGCTCTGGGGCGTGCTCTCATCCGAGACCCTGAAATTATTCTGCTGGATGAGCCTCTCGGCGCTCTTGACTACTTTACAAGAAGAACCCTCCAGTCTGAGCTGGTGCGAATTTACAGAGGCGGAGGCAAGACTTTTATCATGGTTACACATGACGTAGGAGAAGCTCTGCGGCTCGGTACAAGAGTCCTTGTTCTCAAGAACGGCAAAATAGATGTCTCTGTTAATGTGCCTATGGGATATCCAAGAGTCAGAAATTCTCCCGAGTTTCAGGCTCTTGTCGACAGAGTGCTGGGTGCGATAGAGGATTCCGAGTAGGAGGGTGACGCTGTGAATACCGAAGAAATTCTGCCCGGCCTTATAAAAATTGTCCTTCCCATTGCGCGGGGAGGTTTTGAATCTTTTATAAACGGCTGGCTTATCAAAGACAGTGAGAGGCGCAAAACAATATTGATAGAGACTGGGCCAGCTTCCGCGGTTCCAGGGCTTTTGTCGGATATTGCCGCGTTGGGCGTAAAGGATATAGATTACCTTCTGTATACCCATGTCCATCTGGACCATTCCGGAGGAGCTGGGCAGTTCTGCGATGCGTTTCCGAATGTTAAAATCATAGCGCCAAACTCAGGAGTCAGCCACCTTATAGACCCTTCGATACTTTTTGCCGCGTCAAGAAAGACGTTGGGCGCTCTTTGCGACGCTTACGGAACGCCGAAAAACGTGCCTGAAGATATGTTTGTATCATCAATGTGTGATAAGGAAGCCCTGGAAATTATCGAGACCCCCGGCCATGCGCCTCACCACAGCTCATATATATACAATTTGAACGGAAAGAGAATACTCTTTGCGGGAGAGGCTGGAGGCTGCTGCACGGAGCTTGCGGACGGAGATATATTTATGAGGCCGGCAACGCCTCATAAGTTCTACTGTGCCACGGCGCTTTCGTCACTGGATAAACTGCTTTCATTAAATGATATCTATATGATTTGCTATCCCCATTCTGGTTCTTATCCCAACGCACATGAACTTTTGACAATTGCAAAAGATCAGATGATTTTATGGCGCGATATTGTGAAATCACTGCCATGCGGTTTTAACTTCGACGATGCGCGTGAAGCCATATTCAGAGGAGATTCCATGATGAAGAAGCTGGAATTCCTGCCCGATGATGTTCGTTCACGAGAACTGTTTTTTATAGGGCAGAGCATAAAGGGCTACATGGGAGCTGCGGAGAGGAATGTACTGTAATTTTCAGATAAATATACTTTTCAAATAATCATGAGGAGGAGCGTTATGCCTTTTACTGTCGAAAGTTATTATCGCATAAAGGAGAAGGAAGAGAGGCTTTCTAAGCTCTATGCTGATTTTGGCCGCGATGCGCTTTTCCTTGTCCCTTCTTCCATGGATAAAGAGCCCATGTACAAGTTAATATCAAAAAACGGCTCATTTTTCGGAGCTCGTCCCTCCGTAATGACAGTAGGAGAGCTTTACAGAGAGACATCAAAGCTGTGCGGCACCGAGCGTCCTGTCATAGACCCGCCCGACCATAATCTCATCATTAAATACATACTGGATTTGTTCCTTAAAGAGTGCTCCGAAAATGGAAGAGATCTGCCGCCGGGAATGAAGCACAAAGGTTTTGTCTCAGTTGTCGGAGACAGCATTAAGGAACTCATAATAGAAGATGTATCTCCGGAACATTTGCAAAAAACTCTTTTCAACGGAGAATCCCCCGATGTCTCCGTGCCGGAGGCCGTATTGCTAAGGCTTTACGGAGACTATCTCTTATATCTCGAAGAAAATGACATAGCCGATGCCGCGCAGGTTGCATCTTTACTTTGCTCGCTGCTTGCTCACGTCGAAGCGGAAGGCTTTCTCGGGACAAAAAAAATAATAGTCATAGGATTTCTTTCATTTACAGGAAGCCAGCTTAAACTTATGAAAGCTCTTTCCAATGTCTCGGATATGACTTTTATACTTCCCGAGAGCGGCATTGATGATTTTCACGACGCTATAACACAGCTCGGCGCGGAGTACACGGAGCGCCCCAAGTGGAGTGTTAAAACAGCACTTATTGAGGCAAACAATAAAGAGCTTGAATTGGCGGCTCTGGCACGGGAGATTGCTCTATGGACGCACGGACGAAGCACTCTCTCCTCTCTCGGTGAGATGGATAATTACGGCGATATAGGAGTGCTGCTGCGCCCCGATGCTCTGGATTCACTCGCAAACAGCCTTGAACGGTACAAAATACCATACAACGTTCAGGTTCGCCAGACTGTTGGAGAGGGGATAGCAGGAGAACTGCCAAGGATGATATGGAATTCGTTTACATCCGGCTGGGATACAAAAAGCACAGCATTTCTTATGACAAACCCTCTCTTCGGAGGCAATGGCTTTCGTGTCTCAGACGCTCTTGGCGTTTCTCCCGAAGGCGCGGAGAGCTGGCTTGCCTATCTCAAAGGAAGAGAGAAAAGCGTGTTTAAAGAAGTGCTGACTCTCTGCTCTTCATTGACAAAAGGCGGTACTCCGTCTGAAATATTGACAATATGGCATGATTTTCTCTTAAAACTAAACATTGCCTCAGTTATAGCGGATCGCATAGAAGACAGGATATCACTTGACGGAGTTATAAAAGATTTATCCTCCGTAATGTCAGAGCTTAAAAAGAAAATAGAATCTCTTGACGATATAAGAAAAGATATAGGGGAGGCGGCATCGCAATCTTTTGCCGGTTCGGACGCAGTCTCGTACATATCGGACTGGGGAAGGACAGCGACTCTTCCTATACCTCTTCCTCAGAGCAAATCATTAACTCTTTACTGCTCTATCCCGCCTATACTAACATCTCATAAGTATTGGGTGATGACCGATATCGACTACAATACATGGCCCGGAAAGCTCAGGGAATCGCCGCTTTTCCGAAATGAGAGCAAAAAACAGATAAACAGCTTCGAGTCGGAGGATAAAGAACCTCTGCCACATGTCCCCGATATACATGAAGAGCGGGAGCAGAAGGAGGCTATATTCCGAAGGATTATAGCTACAGGCGAGGAAGGAGTCATCATCACCCGTTCCCTTACTGATATGAGCGGCAGACCGGTGGGCGCTTCGCAATTCACGGAATCGCTTTTTGAGTCAAAAAGCCCGAGAGAGTACAAATCACTCTGCGTTATAGAATATCCGCTTTCAAAGGTTCTGCCTGCAAGGGAGGATGATATCTTTCCTGAAGCGGAAGTGTCTCTCTGCGCCGAGATGGAAGAGCGCGGCCCGGTGCCGAGATTCGGAACGATGGCACACTCCGAAGAGATTCCCGTTATAAATCTCAGTGATCTCGATACATGGATAGAGTGTCCTTACCTTTACTGGGCAAGGAACAAACTGAAACTAGACTACAGTGTTCCGTCTCTCTATGACGCGAGGCTTGCGGGAACTTTTCTTCACAAGCTCTGGGAAGTATCTTTGAATGCCAGAATAGAAAACGGAAAAAGCATATATGCCAACGCACTTTCATCTTTCGAAGATATTATGAAAAACTGCTATCCAGCTCTGTTCTCTGATGCAAGGCTTGAGCGGTACAAAACACTGCTGATGCGCAGAGCCTCAGATTTGGCAGAGCATCAGGATCTTATAGAGGAGAGGGCAAAGGGCAGAACGGGACTGAAGACAGAGTACAAGATTAAAGATTTCGAATTTAACGGAGCAATTTTCCGCGGCAGGTGCGACAGAATAGACTATTACGGCAGCGGAGCTGTCGTGCTTGACTATAAGCTTGGCAAGTCGGTAAACCACAAGGAAGAGCTTCAGCTTGCCGCTTACGCCTATGTTCTGAGAGAGACAGAGGGAATAGAGCCTCTCGGCTTCGGCTGGTTCGGACACTCCGACAACAAACTCTGCGGCTTCTTTGATGACAGCATGGTTCCGATATATTTTGTCAGGACAAAGACAAAGCAGAGGCCCCTCGACGAAATTATAGATAAAGCCCGTGACGCAATGGCAGACATGGCTCTCTCCGTAAAACAGGGAATATTTAAGGCAAAATATACATCAGGCGCCAAAAGCAGGTGCGCCCTCTGTTCACACTATACTCTGTGCCGCCGCCGTGAGGTTAGATTCTCGGATATAGAAAATGAAGAATATGCTGACGGAGGAAACGACAATGAATAAGGCATCTTCATCTGAAAACAGTTGGAATGACTGCTTATACGGTCTGCCTGAACAAATTGAGGCAGTAACAAGCCGCGCATCCTTAACCGTCATAAGCGCAGGTGCGGGGACAGGCAAGACAGAGACCTTGGCACAGCGTGTGGCATGGCTTCTGGCCGATGACCCGGACTGCTCCGTCACCGATATCCTTGTCCTGACATTTACGGAAAAAGCATCCCGTGAGATGCGTGACAGAATAAGGCAGACCATATCAAAGTGGCATGACAAATACCCGAAAGAGCTTGCACATTTGGAAAAGAGCATAAAATCCATTGACGATGCCTCCATATCCACGATACACGCCTTCGGCATGAAAGTAATAAGAGAGTCCGGACTTCTGCTCGACCTTGACCCATCATCTGCAATAGCGCCGGCTCCGAGGGAGGATATATGGTGGAAGGACTATGGCGACGCTTTGAGCTCCCTCTCTCTGAAATCCATCCGCCCGCTTCTCTCGGAGGAGTGGCTCTGCCGTGCCGAGGAACTTTTCAGCAGCGAAAAAATAGTCGATTTTGTAAACTGCTATGGTGCCGATACTCTCTCTTCCGCCGCAAAATCTGCATCTGAGCAGCTCGGAAGCAAAGACATCTCAGCAGATGCTCTCTGGAACTGGCCCTGTGATAACTTAGAGGAAGATATAGCGTCTCTCTCCTGGATATTTGATGATATATGGGATATTTGGATGAAAGATTTATTCCCACTGCTTATTGATGATATAAGAAAAGATGCAGAGAAAAAGGAAACATCACAGAAACTCTTCTCCCTATTTGATTCATACGGTTCATCCGCGGCAGATGAGGACGCTAAGAGAGCATTTGCCCGAGAACTTCTTTGCTCGTCCTTGTCAAATTTGAACAAAATATCTGCCAAAGTCAAAGATGCAATATCTGACAGAATCGGTGTAAAGCTCAAAGACTGGAGAGACGAATATCTAAAGCTCATAAGGAAAGCATCATACCCTTCTGATGAGGAAAAAACTCTTACGCAGATGGCAGGAAGAGTGTGCGCCCTAGGCTGGTACTGCTGGGAGAGGATAAGGGAAAAAGAGAGCATTCTCTCGATGAATGATTTAATTCGCTGCGCAAAAGAAGTGCTTGAAAAAGATGCGGAGTACGGCAAGAGATTCAAACACATACTTGTTGACGAATTTCAAGACACTGACGGGCTTCAGGACATGCTGCTAAAATCTCTGTGGCACGAGGGTTCAAACACGCTCTTTCTCGTCGGAGACCTCAAACAATCGATATACAGGTTCCGCCATGCCGACCTGAAAATATTTCAGTCATATATAGATATGGCGCGAAATTGCGATGACGGAAAGTACCTCTACATATCTCTGGATAAAAATTTTAGAACAAGGGAAAGCCTGCTTGTTCAGTTCAATACCATATTTTCTGAAATATGGCAGGATGGGCTGGAACGGGGCACAACTATGAAATACGAGCCTCTATACCGCCCCGATGGTGTCGATTGGATGGAGGAAAGGAACAAAGAGTGCTCGCCCCACTCCGCTGAAGCGATAATCGCGGTTCAAAATAACGATGCCGAAAGCGGCAAAGAACTCGTTGACGATGCGAGATACAGATTGTTCTGCGAACTAGCAGTCCGTACGGCAAAAATGCACGAAGAGAAGATGAATATATGGGACAAAGAGGCAAAAGCGCTCAGACCCGTTCGCTGGAAAGATTTTGCTCTGCTCGTCCCTACAAGGACATCATACCGGATAATAGAGAGAGCATTTGAAGCGGCATCAGTTCCCTATGTGCTGTGCACAGGAAAGGAATATTATACGCGCGGCGAGGTCACAGACATCATCAATCTCGTCTCCCTGGCTTCTGAGCCCGAAAACCCCTTCTTTCTGGCAGGGTGGCTCTCATCACCGTTCAGCAATATGAGCGCTGATTCTCTCTCCTCTCTTTTAACCGAGGCAGCGGAGCGCAAAGAGAAATATAAGGATTTGCCTCTATCTGCGCTGCTGAAAGAAAAATTTCCGAAACAATATGAAAAAATAAAAGAACTTAGAAATATAGGAGAACTAAAGGGAGCGTCCTCAATGATACGCTCTCTCTCAAAGGACAGAGGCTATCTTGCCTATTTCGAGCCTGAACAGAGAAAACGCGTTGCCGCCAATATCGCGGCATTGGCCCGCATTGCCGCGGAATATGAAAGCTCCCAGGGAATGAGCCTGGCAGGCTGCGCGGACTACCTCAGCTTTGCCGTAAACACTTCCGTGCGCAAGGAAGAACCGGACATCACGGACGAAAGTCAGGATTCTGTAAAGGTACTTACAATACACACCTCAAAGGGGTTGGAATATCCCGTAACGCTTGTGGCTGGTGCGGAGGCTCACGGGACAAAAACAAAGAGCATAGGCATATCTTCACGCTATGGAGTTGTGATGCAGAAGATACCGGAAGCGTTTTGCAGCCATGAGCCATCGGAAGAAAAAACCGTTTCGGGGGCATGGTTTGCTGACAGAGAAGCTGAAGCAGAAAAATCGGAAAAAGAGCGCTTATGGTATGTTGCCGCAACCAGAACAAGGGATAAACTTCTCCTCTGCGGAACAGCCAAAACAGCCAAGGGAGAAAAAATTCCGACTCTTAACGATGAAAGTTTTCTCGGCAAAGTATTAAGCTTAAAAGAAAAACTTCAGGAAAATTTTGCGGTAAATTACATTGATAAAAACGCAAAAAAATCAGAGATGGCAAATTTAAGAGCAGAAGAGGCAGAAGAGGGGAAAGTACTGGAACTTAAAACTGTATCTCCTGCAAAGCTTGCTCGGCTCTCCGCTTCTGCCTATTCTATGATCGCATGGTGTCCCTACGCTTACAGAATAGCTTACAGACAGGGGCGGGAGATGGAGTGGACAGTAAAGAGCGGAGAGAGGGGGAGCGGCTCGGAGTTCGGTTCTCTTGCACACTTAATTCTCTCCAAATGGGATTATAAAGCTGAGAGCTTAATGAAATTTCTGCCGTCTCACGGTACGGAAAGCTATCAGAAAGTCATGCGTACAGTGCCATTGGAACTCAGAGAAGAATACCGTTCAAAAAAGTCCGCGGAAGAGCTGCGCTCTCTGCTACTCGGCTATGCGGCAACAGATGAAGGATTGCTGCTTTCTAAACTCGTAAGCGATTCCACTAATGATAAAAAAATATTCAGGGAAACTCCGTTCAGAGTGCAGGACAAAGACCTTTTGCTTGTAGGCTCAGCAGATATATTCTGGGAAGACGAAAATATAATAAATCTAAGGGATTGGAAGACAACATCGGAGTCATTTGCGCCTTCCGAGTATTATGATGCTCAGCTTTCGTTTTACGCTTATGCGATATTCAGATACAGGCAAGAAATGTCCTTGCCCTTTAAATCAATATCCGTCGGTATAAATTATCTGCGCCCTTGTTCAAACGCAAAAAAAACAGTTCTATATAACGAGGAGCAATTGTTCTTATGCGGAGATGCAATTCATAAGGCGGCGGAAGATGCTTTATGTGGAGATTTTTATAAAAATAAGGAAAAATGTTATTGCTGTCCTTGGAAAACCGTATGTCCAAAATAGTTTTGATTAACGTCTGAAATATAATTATTTAACCACAGGAGGCATATTTCTAAAAGAAAAGGACTCAATTGTATATAATTTACCCCAATGTGTGAAAATTGACGCAATTAAAATATCAGTGTAGAATTATGAGGTATTTGCGAAAGTAATTCCGCTATGAAACTATGAGGGGAGGTGACCTTATTGGCAGAGAATTTAGCTCAGGAGATACGTGAACAAGAAGCTCTGGCAAAGAACATAATCACTGAAGCAAAGTCGGCTGCGGCAAAAATGATTGCGGCTGCACAGTCTGATGCGGAGCAGTCTATTAAGAGCACAAGGCAGCAGTGCCACAGACAGTGGCGCGAATCTGTTGCCAATGCGGAGAAGGAAGCCGAAGCGAAAGCAAAGGAGATCCTACTCAAAGGGGAAGAAGAGGCTAAGTCTTTTTACAACAGTAAAAAAGCTAATGCCGAAGAAGTAGCAAATTGGCTGGTGAGAGAGGTGACGGCGACTTATGGCTCTTGCCGAAATGTGTAAGGCGCGCATAGCTGTTCATAAATCAGTTGCGGATGAGCTTGTTGAGAAGCTGCAGGGGTTGGGGTGCTGCGAATTTATCTCGCAGACCGGATCTATTCCCGACGGGGGTGCAATACTCGCCCTGCGCTCAAAGCAGCGTCATATTGAGGAACTGCTCAGTGACGCAAGGTTTGTCACCCGACTTCTCGAGCCTTTTGAAGTAAACAAAGAAAGCTCTTTAGGCAGAATGTTGGGAGATATTCCTCAAATAACACTTTCTGAGCTTGCATTAAAAGTTGACGAAGACAAATTCACATCTTTTGTAGCAACCCTCAGAGATACAGAAAGAAGAATGACAGAGTGCAGAGCTGACCTTTCAAGACTCAAAGGGCTCATGGCTCAGGCAATTCTTCTCGAATCGGTAAAATACCCGCTGGAATTTTTTACAACAGGAACGAGCTCTGTAATCGGTACAATATACAGCGTACCGAAGGCATCTTCCGATGAGATGGCATCAAGACTGAAATCGGATATAGGCGACCTTGCCGAATTCCAGCAGCTTCCATCTGGAGAAAAAGAACCTACTGTCTCTTTTGCCGTCCTGTGCGCCAAAGAATCAAGCGACAAACTCCAGGAGATAGCGGCCGAACTTATGGCCGGACGAGTCGATGTACCTAAAGATTTTACTCTCACGGCTTCGGAAGAGCGTGAGCGTCTCAGCGCAGCAATAGCTTCCGCCGAAAAGGAAGAAGCCTCTCTTTGCGCGGAAATAACATCATGCGCGGATGAAGGCCTCTACATGGCCCGCTATTACAACGACTATCTCACAATTTTGCGCGACAGAGCCGAGTCAATGGTCTCAGGCGTTCCGACTGAGGATGTTTTTATCTGGTCCTTCTGGATGCCGAAAGCTTCCGAGAGCAAAGTCAGAGAAGCTCTGCTCCCTTACGAGGCCTTGATGGAATATTCGCTGGTTGAGCCTGACGAAGGAGAGACAGTTCCCACTCTGCTCAAAAACGGTGTAGGCTCGTCATGCATGGAGCCTCTTACACTGATGTACGGCACACCGACATACGGCGGCGTGGACCCTACGGCTCTTATGGCTCCTTTCTTCTTCATGTTTATGGGAATGTGCTTCGGCGATGCCGGCTACGGCCTCGTACTCAGCGGAGTATTCGGTTATTTCCTTGTGAGACACAAGCTCCCATCGACTACGAAGAAATTTTTTGTAATGCTCACTGTCGGAATGGTCTGCTCAGTCATCATGGGTGCTCTCACCGGCTCATGGTTTGGCGACAGTGTGGATGCTTTCCCGTTCCTAGCCTCGCTTGTACCGCTCAAAAATGCAATGCAGTTCCTAGATCCTATGAATGATCCTATGACACTGCTCTTTATATCTCTGGGATTAGGATTTATTCAGATAATCTTCGGACTTCTCATCGCGTTTAGGAGCAACTGGAAATCAGGTGCTAAATTTGCCGCTTTTGCTGACCAGGGCGGATGGATAATATTTCTGGCAGGACTTCTGCTTGTAGGGCTCAGCCTCTCCGGTACCCTTCCCTCATGCACAGTTCTTCCGTCTCAGATAATCGCCGCATTGGGAGCTCTCATCCTTGTAGCCACTCAGGGAAGAGAAAAAACAAGCATCGCAGGCAAAATCTTCTCCGGCGTACTCAGCCTTTACAATGTAACTGGCTACCTTGGGGACGTTCTTAGCTATAGCCGCCTCTTGGCCCTGGGACTCGGTTCCGCGGCAGTCGGCATGGTTATCAACCTGCTTGCCAAACTTGTAGTTGGTACTCCCTATATCGGTATCCTGCTTGCCATACTGATATTTATCATAGGACATACCTTCAGTATCATGGTAAACCTTCTCGGAGCTTTCATACATCCTCTGAGACTCCAGTACGTCGAGTTCTTTGGCAAATTTTACGATGCTAACGGCAAAGACTTCACACCTCTATGCAACGCTGTGCAGTATGCCAAACTGACGGAAGACCCGTCTGCGAGATAACAGCAGCACAAATCTTAGGCAATTAAAAATTAGTATAAAATCACTGAGGAGGTACATGTTCAATATGGAAACTATGCTTGCAACAATGTCCGAACAGCTTGGTCCAATGCTCGTAATTCTTGGTGCCGCACTTGCGGTCGGATTTGCCGGATCCGGCTCTGCCTGGGGTATCGGCCTTGCTAATGAAGCCGCTGCCGGTATTATGACAGAGGATCCAAAGAAATTCGGTTACGCGCTCGTTCTTTTGGCACTTCCCGGAACACAGGGTATCTACGGACTTCTCGTCGCGGTTCTCGCGCTTCAGAAGGCCGGACTTCTCGGTGCAGGCGGAGTAGTTCTCTCCGTATGGCAGGGACTCGGAATATGCTTTGCATGCCTTCCGATAGCAGTCTCAGGATTCTACTCAGCAATATGGCAGGGTAAATCTTCCGCAGCGTCCATTCTCATGATTTCGAAACGTCCGGAACAGATTGGTAAAGCGGTTATCCTTCCGGCCATGTGCGAAACATACGCAGTCTTTGGGCTTCTGGTCAGCATTCTGATGCTCAACGGCATCAAACTTTAATATAGAAACGGGGAGAAGACCATGTCTTTGGCCCAGATTACTGAAAAAATAATAAACGACGCCAAGACCGAGGCTGACGGAATCATCTCAAAAGCCAAGGCTCAGGCGGAACTTATTACACAGAGGGCAACAGAAGAAAACGATGCGATAAAATCGTCCTTTACAAGCAGATTCGATGTGGAGCGTCCCGAGATTTTCCGCCGCAGAGAGATTGTCGCAAATCTTGACGTAAAGAAAATGATGCTCAAGTCAAGCCGCGATCTTATAAGCGATGTCTATGCGGCAGCTCTTTCAAAGATGGCAGCTATGGGCAAAGAAGAGTGCGAAGCTCTTTACTGCTCACTTCTCACATCAGCAGTCTCATCAAAGGACGAAGAAGTTCTTGTTTCAGCAAATGAAAAGTATCTCAGCAAGGCATGGCTTGACACATTCAATGCCAAAAAGGGAACACACCTTGTCCTGTCTGATGAAAAGCCTGATATTGCGGGCGGTTTCATTCTGAAACGCGGCAGAATCAGCATAAACTGCTCTTGGGACATGCTTATCCAGATGGCTCAGGAAAAACAGGAATCTGACGTTGTAAAGCGTTTGTTCCCGTCTGCGAAATGAGGGAGGTGGTCTGATGTCCCATCAGGAGGCATACGGTTACGCTGTTGCACGTATACGTGCGATGGAGCATCGCCTTCTTGATGCCGGTGCTCTGCAGAGAATGTTGGATGCGGAAGACTCGGCGTCAGTACTCAAGATTCTTGGGGAGACATCTTATGCCTCAGCACTGACATCTCAGACCGGCGAGCTTAACTTTGATAAAGTGCTCGAGTCGGATCTGCATGCGATTTACGAAGAAGTTCGTACTTTCACCCCTGACAAAGAGCTCGTTGACATAATGCGGCTTCCTTATGACTTTCACAACGTGAAGGTTCTTATGAAGAGCATGTTCAACGTCAGGAGCGGAGGGAAAAAGAGATGGGATCTTCTGACATCTCTCGGTTCATATCCGGTTGACGATATGATTTCAAACATTGAATCTGAAGACTACAGACTTTTGCCTTTCGGGCTTAATCTTCTCTACCCAAAGTGTGTATCAGTTTGGGAACAGAGCAAAGACATCCTTGAAGTCGAAAGAATGCTGGATCAGAGACTTTTTGAAGTCATGCTCGAAAAAGCATCGTCACTTGGAATCCCGGGAGTCAAAGAATGGATTCGTACAAGAATAGACGGAGAGAACATCAGAACCTTGCTCAGGCTCAAAAGATTTGGTTTTGATGCTCCGAAAGCGATGGGCTTTCTCCATGCGGGCGGTGCTGTTGATACGTCCGTACTGGGTTCTCTCATAGCGGAACCTTTTGAAAGCTGGGCAAGAGCACTTGAATTCTCGGATTTCGGAAAAGTTCTGGCTTCGCTTGATGCTTCCTCCGGTTTTTCAGAACTTATTCTATCTCTTGAAAAAGTTTTGGAAGATTTCTATCTTGAAAAAATCGGTATAAGCAGATTCAATCCATCTGCCCCGGAAAATATTCCTACATACCTCTGGGCTAAAGAGATGGAAGTAAAAAATGTTCGCGTTCTCCTTGTCTCAAAGGCCAGCAAAGGCGACAAGGAACAACTGAGGAGGCTGCTGCGTCATGGATATGTCTAATCAAAATTCCCCGATGGCGGCGCTCGGCAGTTATGACAGCATCCTTCCGTTTAAAGCCATAGGCTTGGACGTGGTTGTTGTCACGGACGAGAACAAAGACTCAATCGGGCAGATAATGAACAAGTTTGCAAGGGGCGGATATGCCGCGCTGTTTGTTGAAGAGTCTCTCTTTTTAGAGAATCAGGAAATTGTCGATGAAGTAAATGAAGCGACAGATATGTGCATAATTCCCGTACCTAACCAGAGCGGATCAATGGGTGTCGGCCTTGCATCAATAAGACGCAATGTTGAACGCGCTGTCGGTATGGATATATTTGGAGTCAAATGATGAAGATGGAGGCGATGTGAGTGGCTACTCCTAATGCCATAGCAGGATTCATCGCAAAAATTTCCGGTCCTCTTGTAATTGCAAAGGGTATGGCCGGAGCCTGCATGTTCGACGTTGTGCGAGTCGGTAAGGCAGGACTTGTCGGTGAAATTATCGAACTTAAGGATGATACTGCTTCAGTTCAGGTATATGAAGAAACATCGGGACTTGCTCCTGGAGAACCGGTCGTAAGTACTGGAGAACCTTTGAGCGTTGAGCTTGCCCCGGGACTTATCGAAGAATTTTTCGACGGAATTCAGCGTCCGCTTGAGAGCATAGAGACTACAGCAAATAGTCCCTATATCCTAAGAGGAATCAGCGTCCCCGCCGTAAGCAGGTCAAAAAAATGGCAGTTTGACTCATCCGTTGAAGTCGGAGCTGAAGTAACTCCGGGAGACTTCATCGGTTCCGTCAAAGAAACTGTCCTTGTCGACCACAAAATAATGATTCCTCACGGAGTCAGCGGAAAAATCAAGTCAATACAGTCGGGTGAATTTACGGTTGAAGAGACAGTTGCCGTTGTTACAGACGCCAAAGGAGCGGATCACGAGATCAAACTGCTTCAGAGGTGGCCTGTCCGTAAGCCGCGCCCCGTTATTAAACGCCTCCCGCCGGAAGTTCCTCTTACGACAGGACAGCGCGTTGTCGACACATTCTTCCCGATCGCCCGCGGCGGTACTGCATGCGTTCCCGGACCTTTCGGCTCGGGCAAGACAGTTATCCAGCACCAGCTTGCAAAGTGGGCAGATGCGGAAATAGTCGTCTACATAGGCTGCGGTGAGCGCGGCAACGAGATGACGGACGTTCTTCTTGAGTTCCCTGAACTTGAAGACCCTCGTTCGGGACAGCCTCTTATGAAGCGTACCCTTCTCATAGCCAACACATCCAACATGCCTGTTGCCGCACGTGAAGCCTCCATATACACAGGCATCACGATTGCGGAATACTTCCGCGACATGGGCTACTCTGTGGCTCTTATGGCCGACTCCACATCACGCTGGGCGGAAGCTCTGCGCGAAATGTCTGGACGCCTTGAGGAAATGCCAGGTGAAGAAGGATATCCCGCATACCTCGGAACACGCCTCGCAACCTTCTACGAAAGAGCCGGACGAGCAATATGCTACGGCAAAGACAGAAGAGAAGGCGCAGTATCTGTTATCGGAGCCGTTTCACCTCCGGGAGGAGACCTCTCCGAACCTGTAACCCAGAACACACTGCGAGTGACAAAGGTCTTCTGGGGACTTGACTCACAACTTGCATATCAGCGCCACTTCCCTGCCATTAACTGGCTCTCGAGCTACTCCCTCTATGCTCCGACTCTCGGCGAATACTGGGATGGCTTCTACGACGGTGAGTGGAGCACATCAAGAACAGAGGCTATGAGCATCCTCGAAGATGAAGACAAGCTAAAGGAAATAGTAAGACTAGTCGGTATCGATGCCCTCTCAAAAGAAGAGCGTATGGTTCTCGAAACTGCCAAGTCAATACGTGAAGACTTCCTTCACCAGAACTCCTTCCATGAAATAGACACATACGCTTCCATGGACAAACAGTTCAAAATGCTCAGAAACATACTGACATTCCACCATCTCGGAATGCAGGTTCTGGTGCGCGGCGGAATGCTCCGCTCTGTCATAGAGCTTCCTATCCGCGAACAAATAGCGCGTATGCGTTATGTCGAAGAGTCGGAACTGCCTAAGCTCGACGAACTCGAAGTCACAATCAAATCGGAACTTGGCAAACTGAGCGCAGCCGGAGGTGAGCTTGATGAACTTGGCTAAAGAATACAGAACAATCTCCAACCTCTCCGGCCCTCTTATGATGGTAGAGAAAGTTGAAGACGTAAGCTATGACGAGCTTGCCGAAATACGTCTTTCAAACGGCGAACGCCGCCGCGGAAGAGTTCTCGAAATAGCTGAAGACAAGGCTCTCGTCCAGGTTTATGAAGGAAGTACAGGCATTGACGTAAACACGACTCAGATTCGCTTCCTCGGAGACGTGCTTAAGCTTCCTGTCTCCAAAGACATGCTTGGACGCATATTCAACGGACGCGGAGATCCCATAGACGGAGGTTCACCAATAATTCCCGAAACATCCCTCGATGTCAACGGAAACCCGATGAACCCCTACTCACGCGACTTCCCGTCAGAATTTATACAGACAGGCATATCGACAATAGACGGAATGAACCCTCTTGTCCGTGGTCAGAAGCTCCCCATATTCTCGGGAAGCGGTATGCCGCACAACCAGATGGCGGCTCAGATAGCGCGTCAGGCTACAGTTATCAGCGGACATGCCAATTTTGCCGTCGTCTTCGCCGCAATGGGTATCACATTTGAAGAAGCCTCCTTCTTCATGGAAGACTTCAGAAAGACAGGCGCTCTTGAGCGTACAGTCATGTTTGTCAACCTGGCCGACGACCCTGCAATCGAACGTATATCAACTCCGCGTCTTGCTCTGACATGCGCCGAGTACCTTGCATTTGAAAAAGGCATGCACGTCCTGGTCATATTGACCGACCTTACGAACTACTGCGAAGCTCTCCGCGAAATATCCGCAGCCCGTAAGGAAGTCCCAGGCCGCCGCGGCTATCCCGGATACCTCTACACCGACCTTGCAACAATGTATGAGCGCGCCGGAAGGCTTCGCGGCAAAGAAGGCTCAATCACGCAGCTTCCGATACTTACAATGCCCGAAGACGACAAGACGCACCCGATTCCCGACCTTACAGGATACATCACTGAAGGTCAGATAATCCTTGCACGCGGACTGCACCGTAAGGGCATATACCCGCCTGTCGATGTCATGCCCTCACTCTCACGTCTTAAGGACAAGGGAATAGGCAAAGGCAAGACACGCGAAGACCACGCCGACCTTATGAACCAGCTTTTTGCCGCATACTCGCGCGGTAAAGAAGCCAAAGAACTTGCGGTTATCCTCGGCGAGGGCGCTCTTTCCGAAGAAGACAAGGCATTCGCGAAGTTTGCTGACCTCTTTGAGGACAAATATGTCCGTCAGGGAGAGTATGAAAACAGAACGGTAGAAAATACACTGCTTCTCGGATGGGAGCTTTTGACAATCGTCCCGACAAGGGAACTCAAGCGCGTAAGAGACGAGTATATCGAAAAGTATCTGAAACCGCTCTTTGCAGCGCAAGAGGATCAGACTCTACCGCAAATCGACGCTTAGGAAGGGGTGACCTCTGATGGCAAAGGCGCTTAATGTCAACCCCAACCGCATGGAGCTCTCGAAGCTCAAAAAAAGACTGGTTGTAGCCAAGAGGGGACACAAACTGCTCAAAGACAAGCAGGACGCGCTCGTCAAAGAGTTCCTTGCAAAGGCCAAAGCGGTTTGGGAACTTAGGCAGGGCATAGAAAAAGAACTTGGCTCATGCTACGCCGGGTTCCTGCTTGCCAGAGCTCAGACGCTGCCCGAAATGCTTGAGCAGACTCTTATGAACGCAGGCGGCAATATGAGAGTTAATGTTGAATTCAGGAACATAATGAGCGTCCGCGTACCTGAATTTCATCTTCCCGAACAGGCAGTAGAGTTAAGCTACGGCCTCGGAACATCTCCGGGAAGCCTTGATGTCGCCTTGGAGCAGTTCCTGACTCTTATGCCCAAGCTTGTAAAGCTGGCTGCGGAAGAAAAAGCTCTTAAATCAATGGCGCTCGAAATCGAAAGAACAAGACGCAGAGTCAATGCTCTCGAACATGTTATGATTCCGTCGTTCACAGAGGCGATACGCTCAATCTCTATGAAGCTAGAAGAAATGGAACGCTCAACTCTGTCGCGCCTGATGGTCATTAAAGAGATAGTCCGCTCACACTGACACGCTGTCTCACAGCAAAAATTAAGAGGAGCATCCGGCAAAAGCCGAGGTGCTCCTCTTTGATAATTGCCTATACAAAAACAGAGGAGTGCTACCATTGCCGAAGAAAATATTAATGCTATCAACAGGCGGAACAATAGCATCCGTTCCGGGCGAAAACGGCCTGCTTCCCCAAATTGACGGAGAGTCAATGGTAAAAATGATTCCAGAACTTAGCAATATTTGTGACATAACATGTTTGGAAATCATGAACATAGACAGTAGCAATATAATACCGTCCGACTGGCGCATAATGGCGGAAGCAATAGCGAAGTCATACAGCTCTTACGACGGATTTGTGATCACACACGGCACAGACACAATGGCTTACAGCTCCTCGGCTCTGCATCTCATGCTTAGAAATTTGTCAAAGCCCGTCATACTGACAGGTTCCCAAGTGCCTATAGAATCGCCTCTGACAGATGCTAAAAAAAATATATTAGACTCATTAAAAACAGCCTCATACGGAAGACACGGCGTATACATAGTCTTTAACGGAAGAATAATATGCGGAAACAAAGCAAAGAAAATGCACTCAGAGGCCTTTGACGCATTTCACACAATAAACGGCGAAGATGAAGGAAAAATCATACAAGGCAAAGTTTGCTTCAATTTTCCTCTGGGAGAGCCTCCTGCAGGTGATTTTTCTATAAATACAAAGATGGAAGAAAAGATACTGACAATAAAACTTTTTCCCGGAGCAGACCCGGATATAATCAGCTATGCGTCAGAAAAGAAAATAAAGGGCATAGTCATAGAAGGATACGGAGCCGGAGGCATACCTTACCGCGGCAGTGATTTTATAGCTATGACAGAGAAGGCCGTAAAAAACAACATTCTGACTGTAGTAGCCACACAGTGTATATATGACGGAACAGACATGTCGAAATACGAGGTAGGAGTTCTTGCCCAAAAAGCAGGTGCACTGGCGGCAGGCAAAATGACATATGAAGCTCTAATAACAAAAATGATGTGGTCACTGGGCAACTCCAAAACAACGGAAGAAGCAAAGCAGCTCTTTAAAACAGAAATTTTATAAAAAACCTTAGAAAGAGACAGACTAAATCAATTATTGCAAGACATAGTCAAAGTCTCTTCCGCTGATTAGATGTCCCGGCAGCTAAATATACAGTCACAGCCCGGGGCAGAGGCGTATATCAATACGTTACAGCCACAGGCATGGGATGCATATGACGTGGATTGTACATATAATCAGAGGTATCTTAGAAAAAACAAGAATCGAACATTTGCGTACATATTGCGTATATAATTAAAAAAGGACTCGGCGAAAAATCGCTGAGTCCTTGATATG